>NZ_VWXF01000009.1:0-221455 GCF_011752615.1 Candidatus Pantoea multigeneris | reverse complement strand
CGCCGCCTGAAGTTGTGAAAAAGTACTTTCAAAACCCGCGAGGCTGAGAAATATTTGACGCTACCGCGTCAATTCAAATTCCCCTCCCACCTCCTTCGGTGGGAGTACCCTTTGAAGAAAAGATGGCCAGCGGCTGCACTTCCAGGCACTTTATGGCGATTGTCGATGGCTTTCCGGCCACCAGCCCGAAATCATCGATGGAGAGAGAAGGGGGGCTCTTCTGGAATGTGACAATACCTGCACTTAAGACAAAAGAAGCGGGCCAACAGGCGCTTCGGCAACCTGGTAATTGACATTCTGGTGGGCACTCCTTTATTTTTTTTCTGGATAAATCTCCCGCCTTGTTCCCTCTGGAGCTTGTGATGAAAATAGATCGAATACTGAACAACAATGTTGTTATCACGGTTGATGACAATTTGCAGGAAATGGTACTAATGGGTAAGGGGATCGGCTTTAACAAAAAAGCCGGAGAAGAGATTAATTTGTCCCAGGTTGAAAAAACGTTTTCACTGGATAACGCCTACAGCGATCATTTCAGGTCATTACTGGACCAGGTTTCGAAAGAGTGCATTCTTGCCACGGAAGCGATCATTTCTCTGGCCCGTAGTCGGCTTCCCGGAAAACTACACGACAGTTTATTAATTTCACTGGTTGATCACTTACACTATGCACTACAGCGATTTTCAGAGAATGTCAGCATTCAAAATGCATTGCTGTGGGAAATCAAGAAAGTTTACCCACACGAGTACGCAATCGGAAAAGACGCGCTTCAGATTATCTATCAGCATACCGGCACATTGCTACCCGAAGACGAAGCCGGTTTTATCGCTTTGCATCTGGTCAATGCCCAGCTCAATGATAATATGCAGAACACGATGAAGATCACACGTTTTATGCAAGATATATTAAGCCTGGTGGCTTACCACTTTGATATTACCTATCAGGAGTCGGCATTAAGCTATCAGCGTTTTGTCACCCATCTAAAATTTTTTGCACAGCGTATTCTTGATAAAAAACACCTGACCACTGGCGATGCTGAACTGGCGGATTTAGTGAAGCATAAATACAAGGATGCCTATGCGTGCGCTATAAAAATCAGCCAATACAGTGAATTGCATCACGATCATCAGCTGACGATCGATGAGCTGATGTTTCTAACTATCCACATTGAGCAGGTAAAAATATCAATTTCCACTGGGGATAAATAACACTTATTTTTTGTGAAGAGCTTCACACAGTGTCATAACGTTTAGAAAAACACTTGTCGGAGCGAAAGTTTGAGGTTATAAATTTTTTCATAACAGGATTGTTATCTTCTCGCTTCATCAGCGTGTTGAGCAAAACCTAACTTCATCTCCCGAATCAGTTCAACGGGAAGGAAAGTTAGGTTTTTTTTTGCCTAAAATTTCCTTCTCAGGAAATTCTGATAAGAGGTAAGTTATGGGGTATGCCCATTTGTGTACTGAGATCATAAACGGTGCAGGGGGTAAGGATAACATTGTCAGCGTTATTCATTGCGCTACGCGCCTGCGTTTTAAATTGAAAAATGGCAGTCTTTCTCAGGCGGAGAAATTAAAGAAGGTAGCGGGCGTTATTACCGTTGTGGAGAGTGGTGGACAGTTTCAGGTGGTTATCGGTAGCCATGTCGGTGAAGTATACAATCAGCTTATTGAATTGATTCCTGATAATAACAAGGAGGAGGGTATTGATGATAACGCCTCATCAACTTCATCTCCTCGTGGGTTTAAAGCGGTATTAAATGGCGCTATTGATATTATTTCCAGCATCTTCGCACCGCTGCTGGGGATATTGGTGGCTGCAGGGCTATTAAAAGGCTCGCTGATCATTGCCACACTGTTTAACTGGATAAATAAAGAGGGCGGCACCTATCTGATCCTTTTTGCTGCCAGTGATGCGGTATTTTTCTTTATGCCCGTCCTGCTGGGATATACCGCAGGGAAAAAGTTTGGCGGCAATCCGCTGGTCACGCTGGTGTTGGGTGCCGCCATGGTTCATCCCTCGCTGATTGAAGCTTTTCACACCACTCAGGCCGATCCGGCACAGCATTATTCGTTTATGGCTATCCCGGTTACTTTTATCAATTACAGTTCAACGGTGATCCCGGTGATACTCGCGGCCTGGTTCAGCTGCTGGCTGGAAAAACGCTTCAACCGTTGGTTACCGGCATCCATCCGCACCTTCGTGACGCCCTTTTTGTGCCTGGCGATTGCCTTACCGGCCACCTTCCTCGTCATCGGCCCACTGGCTACGGAGCTTAGTTCCGCCATCGGCACCGGGTATAACTGGGTCTGGCACCTCAATCCCACCTTTGCGGGCGCAGTCTTTGGCGCACTGTGGCAGGTTTGCGTGATCTTTGGTCTGCATTGGGGACTGGCACCGTTGATGATCAATAACCTTATGACCACGGGTGTGGATACGGTTTCTGTGTTGGTTCAGGCTGCGGTCTGGGCTCAGGCGGGCGCTACGCTGGGTGTCTGGTTGCGCACCCGTGATACGGCGTTGAAACGTATTGCCGGGCCATCATTCCTCTCCAGCATTTTCGGCATCACCGAACCCGCAATCTATGGCGTTAACCTGCCGCTGAAGCGTCCGTTTGTGTTTGGCTGCATGGGCGGTGCTATCGGAGGGGCGATTATCGGGTATTACCACGGCACTGCCTATGCCTTCGGAGGGTTGGGAATTTTTGCCTTCCCGTCCTTTATCTCGCCATCAGGTCTCGATGCCGGTTTTTGGGGAATTGTGATCGGTTCTGCCGTCGCCTTCCTGTTCGCCTTTATCAGCAGTTGGATGGTCGGCATACCACGATCGGTTCCTGACCCTCAAGCGGAGCTACGTCCGGCTGCACCGCGCTAACACTTTAGTTTCATCCCTTTCACCCTGCGTTTCCCTTCCTGGCTGCCTGGCGCTGCCGGACGGGCAGGGTATGGCCTAAAAATGAGGATTAATACATGAAAAAAACATTTCCTACTGATTTTCTCTGGGGCGGTGCGGTTGCAGCTAACCAGGTTGAAGGTGCTTTTAACGTGGCGGGTAAAGGCCTTTCCACGTCAGACTATCAGACGCGCGGCCTGCTCTATCCCCCCACAGAGCGAGCAGCCGGTGAGTTGTACATCAAAGACGTTGCCAGCGACTTCTACCATCGCTATCCCGAAGATATTGCCCTGTTTGCCGAAATGGGATTTAAAACCCTGCGTACCTCGATAGCCTGGACACGTATCTACCCTAACGGTGACGAAACCACGCCGAATGAAGCCGGGCTGGCCTTTTACGATGCCTTGTTCGATGAAATGCTCAAGTACAACATTCAGCCACTGATTACGCTTTCCCACTACGAGATGCCTTACCATCTGGCGAAAAACCTGGGCGGATGGGGAAACCGGCAGACGATTACCTTGTTCGAACGCTATGCCACCACGGTATTTGAACGCTATCAGCACAAGGTCAAATGGTGGCTGACCTTTAATGAAATCAACGCCGCGCTGTTCGCCCATTTCGGGCCGCTGGGCCTGCCGGAAGGCAGTAGCCCGCAGGACGTTTATCAGGCGGTCCACCATCAACTGGTTGCCAGCGCACGGGTGGTCAAAGCCTGCCATCGCATTATCCCGGATGCAAAAATTGGCAACATGGTGGCGGCCATGCCGCAATACCCGCTAACCTGCCATCCTGACGATGTGCTGGAAGCGCAGCGTAAAGAACGAGAGTGGCTGTTCTTCTTCGACGTTCAGGCGCGCGGGGAGTACCCCAGCTTTATGGTGCGCCACTTTGAGCAGCAAAACGTCCTGCTGGAAATCACTCCTCAGGATCGGGAAGACCTACGCGAAACGGTGGATTTCCTCTCCTTCAGCTATTACATGAGCAGTTGCGCCAGTGCCGATCCAGAGCAGCATAAAGTCACCGGTAATATTTTAAATCTGATTACTAACCCGCATTTAACAGCGTCGGAGTGGGGCTGGCAGATCGATCCGGCTGGCATCCGCTATCTGCTGAATATGCTCTGGGATCGCTATCAGAAACCGCTGTTTATCGTTGAAAACGGGCTGGGTGCAAAAGACCGGATTGAGGAGGATGGCAGCATCCGTGACGACTACCGCATTGCCTATCTGAATGACCATCTGGTTCAGGTCCGCGAAGCGATTGCCGATGGTGCACAGGTTCTGGGTTACACCAGCTGGGGCGCAATTGACCTGGTGAGCGCCTCAACGGCAGAAATGTCAAAGCGTTATGGCTACATCTATGTAGACCGCGACGATCGGGGACAGGGCACCCTGCAACGCCATCGCAAACAGAGCTTCGGCTGGTATCAGCAGGTGATCGCCAGCGCGGGTGCCAATCTGGTGCAGGGAGATAAAAATGCGCAATAAGCTGCTGCTGACGTCACTGCTGCTGTCGTTGGCACCCCTGACGCAGGCCGCTGATGACTGTTCCCGGTTCGATAAAATGCTGCCTAAAGGACCTGAGACGCCCACTATTGGTTCAGTCTGTGACACGATCTCTCCCGAATGGGGCGGACTACGACAGGATATGGCCGATTATGGCTTATACGCTCAGGTGCAGCTGTTAACCAACCTGACCTATGACGTGGCCGGTAACTGGAAAAATGAGCCGAATTATGTGGGTCAGCGATTGACCACCGGTAACGCACTAAGCGCGGATCTCACCTGGGATCTGGCGCGTATCGGCATGGGCGAGGGTGCCCAGCTACACCTTGGGGCGATGTACGCCTATAACAATTTCAAAGGCAACGGTCAGGACGGGCATGTTGCCATCAGCGATCTGTCTGTCTATCAGCCTTTATTCAACAACCGGGTGATCTTGCATTACGGCTATTCGGCCTGGCTGACGCATTTCTACGGGCTGTATCTTGGCAGCAGTACCGCGTCTTCGGCGCTCGGACCCACCAGCGTGATGCTGAGCCAGGCTGGGCTGACCAGCCTGAAACCCAGCCCGGGCATGGATATTCGTTTTCAGTCTGAGGATCAGCGCTGGTACGATCATATTGGCGTAGCCCGCAGCCAAAGCTCGGACGGGCTACGAGCGGATTCGAAATACAATACTTACGGACTGCGCTGGCAGGTCCCGAACGCAGGAACGCTGTTAATTAACGAAATCGGTTATCGCGTTAATGCCAGTGAGTCAGAACACATGACGTGGCTGCGCGGTGGGTCGGTCTACAATAAGACACCGTACTTCGACTACAACTCCGGGCAGGATAGGAAGGAAACCTGGTCTCACTACCTGGCGGCCACTCATCAGCTCAGCCAGCCGGATGCCAGCCTGCCGTTCAGAGGATGGTATATTGACGGAAAAACAAACTATGCACCGCAAGATCGCAATGTCTTCACGCAGGATGCCTCGCTGACGCTGTTCAGTATTGGTCCGTTTGATAGTCGTCCAATGGATATGCTGTCGTTTGGTCTGGCCTGGAATAAATTCAGTAAGGATGCGAAGGCTTATTACGAACGGCACGGCAGCAGCGCAGAGAGCTACAGCACCACGGCTTCAACCGCCTATACGCTGCGCGTCAGCAATGGCGTGTACTGGACCAATCAACTGGCCTGGACGCATCACCCCTCCGTCACCCCTAAAGAAGATGATGCGTGGAACCTGCTGACGCAAATTGTGATAAATCTGTAGGCATCAAACCCCGTTATGTGGATACCGCCCCAGCGCCTGTACAGTGTGCCGCTGACGGTGGTATCAACTCGAATGTCGGTAGGTAATTTTTGGCTGGTGGCTTGTCCTGGCGATGTTTTTCAGGCAGCCGGGGCTGCCATTGTGTTTAGGGTTCGGGTAGCCAAACCCTGGCTTCGCTATCGTCGGGGTAATAATAGCCATTGGGAATGGATTGCAGCTCTATCAGGCTGCCCCAGGGGGTCTGAAAGTATACGCTGGCATTCTCTTCGGTATCTTCATGGCGTGAATTTCCATGCACCTCAGAAAGAAATTTACCACCTGCGGCTTTTACGCGTTCTATTGCGTAATGAATATCGTCCACGTACAGCGAAATGTGGTTCCAGCCCACATCCTGAAGCCTGGCAGGTTGTTTCTGTTCCTGACTGACTATCTCAAACAGCTCCAGATTGGGGCCATTACCAATCCGCAATAAGCGTTGTTTGATAATCATTGAGCCTGATGTGAGGCCCAGTTGCCGCTCAGTATCAGCCCCTTTTCTGGGAGGATCGTTGTCTGTGAGGCCGTTATAGATAAATTTTGCGTCCAACGCTTGCTGCAAAAATTCAGTGGCCTGTTGCAGGTCTGGAACGGTTAGCCCAACGTGGTTGATACCTCGGCTTAAAGGGCGCTCCCTTTTATTTTCCATACTTATCCTCCAGTTATAAACGTAGCGGTTCCTACAGAGGGTAGTCCCTTTTCAGCCAGTGTGCTGGATCTGGACGAAGGTGTTGCTCGCAGCAGGCATTCCCTCACCCCAGCCCTCTCCCACAAGTGGGAGAGGGAGCCAGTTCGGTGATGCATGTGATAACTGTGCCGTATATTCCCTCTCCCTTTCAGGGAGAGGGTACAGAACGCAGCAGGTTTTCCCTCACCCCAACCCTCTCCCGCAAGCGGGAGAGGGAGCACGCTCGGCAATCAATGTGAGTTGGGTAGCTACAAACCGCACGGACGATGTTCTGCACATTACTGACATGAAGGCGGGGATGGTGGGGAGTAGAGTAAAGCTTCCGCCGCATGGATGCGGCGGCAGAGCCTCCAGGGAGGGATTCACGGCGTCTTTACGGCACTCCCCACCATCTGCGACTCGAACGCACGAACCCAGCCTCCACCATCTGCGACTGGAACGCACGAACCCAGCCTCCACCATCTGCGACTGGAACGCACGAACCCAGCCTCCACCATCTGCAACTGGAACGCACGAACCCAGCCCCCACCATCTGCGACTGGAACGCACGAACCCAGCCCGCACCATCTCAACTGAAACGCACGAACACCACCCATGCCATCGGCGATGCTCACCACACTCCGCTAAGCCGTTACATGCGAAAAAATAACCCGGTTATTAAGCTCTCTGAGCGTCGCAAGCGGCATCCGTTGCGCACTGGGTTGAACGGCGCGTTGCAGGAAAGCCAACAATGATGGCGCAAAGTGCTGCGCTTCGGCCGCCTGCGGACAATGGGCACGGAAAATATCCAGATCCAGTGTGAGATTGCTGCCATCAGCATCGGCGCGCCAAATCAAATTAATACCATCACCTGCGCCGCCCGCCAGCACCTGGCGCTGTGTATCTATACCGGGATAGTGTGGAGCATCAAACGGCTGCACGTTAATAAACGGCGACACAAAAAAACGCCGATCCTGCGCAACACCGCGATCCTGGCCCAGCTGACGCAGACGATAACCTGCGTGACGGCGCAGACGCTTCAGCTGCTGCACCATGGCAGGCAGATAATCCGCCAGTTGGGTCTCGGGGGTTAAAACCACCTGCATCGGCACCGTATTCACCGCGAGCGCGGCAACAGACGCAGCGGCAAAACCCCGGCGGTTCATCACCGGCATCCACATCACCCGCTGATCCTGCTGCATCTTCGCGGGCGGCACGACCTCAAACAGCCAGGCAGCGGAAAGGGCGATTAGCACATCTGGCCAACTCAGATCGTAATCCGCGGCCAACTGCACCAACGGCTCACTCAGCGCTGCCGCGATCGGCTGGCTACTGCTCAACGCACGCTGGCCATAAGCCGCATCGCCTTTTTTCACCTGCGGCAGTGAAGAGATATCCGGCAGTGCCTGCTGCCAGAAAAGGCGATCTTTTACAGCACGATCGGACGTTGGGTAGGCCTGCTCCTCGGCGTGGAAAGTGCGGAAACAGCCCAGCGCCGCACCGGCAGCGGTATTATTACGCATCGCGTTGTAATGGGTTGCGACACGGTGTTCAATCAGCGCCATCGCATACCCATCCACCATGATGTGATGAGTACGCAAATACCATAAACAACGCTCAGGGCTGATAACAAACAACCCACTATGTGTAATGTCCGCCCCGGTGAGATCGGCCACGCGTTGCGTATCCTCCCGCATCTGTTGCATTGCCAGCCGCTCTCCGTGCGGCTGCTGCTGTAAATCGATCAACTGAAGGTGGGGACTCGCGCATGAATCCAGCCGCTGCTGCGCCTGATCCGGCACGGCAGCGGAATTAAAACGCAGGCTAAATGCGGCGACTTCCTGCAACGTCAGGCTAATGGCCCGCGCCAGCAGTGCCACATCCACCGCACCGCTAAAACGGGTACAGTGGGCCACAGTGGCAAAAGTCTGCTGCGGATGGAGACGGTACTCTTCCCAGAAATCGAGCTGTGCAGAGGTCAGCGGTAGCCATTCGGTGCTAAGAACGGTGTGCGACATATCACTCTCCTTGAATTATCACATCGTCGTATAACGCTTAATCGCGGCTTAGCTACGCAGTAACTGCTTCACGTCAGCCACATTTTTGCACGGCAGTAACTGCCCCACGGTCAGCGGGCGCTCCGTGGCCAGGTTTAACTTCTGCGCCACCGCTCGCAGGTGTGGCAAGGTCAATCCGAGCGCTAAAAACGGTGTCTCATCATTCCAGCTCGCCTCTACTGACTTGCCGATCACACTCGCGTAGCAGGCGATAATCTGCTGGCTCAGATCGGGGCTGGCAGCGGCATCGGGCTGGCTAAATTGGGCGCGGATCTGATGGCGATCGGTCTTACCGTTGGCGGACAACGGTAATGCTGTGCCGTGGATAAACCGGGTAGGCGTATGGGTCGAAGGCAGACAGTGGCTGGCCCAACGGCGCAGCTCGCCCTGGCTCATCGGCTGCTGCGTCTCGCTCAGGTAAAATGCCCCCAGACAGGTATCTCCGCTGCTGGCATCCACATAATCCACCACCACGATGTCACGAATCGCACTGTTTGCAGCCAGGGCTTCTTCGATTTCCGGCAGGGAAACGCGGACGCCGCGAATCTTCACGTAACCGTTAATACGACTGGCGAACATAATATTGCCATCGTCGCGGTAATAACCCTGATCGCCGGTTCTGAAAGTGCGCACCGGCGTGCCATCAGGCTGCATCACCTCGACAAAATCCTGCTGATGTAACTCGCCGTCGGTGAGATAACCCAGCGACAGATTTACCCCACTGGTGTGAATTCGACCAACCACGCCTGTCGGGCAGTGGCTACCATCGGCATGGCAAATAAAGTACTGATTGCCCTGCAGCGGCTCACCATAAGGCACGGTGCCGTGTTCATGTTCACCGATGGGATGCCAGATGCTCCAGATCGTGGTCTCCGTCGGCCCACCGAGTGAATAGAGCTGAATATCTGGCCGCAGCGTGCGCAGCAGTGCCACGGTGGCGGGTTTAATATAGTCTCCACCTTGCGCCACCAGACGTAGTGAAGCCAGGCTGGTCGCGGTTTTGCAACTCAGCAGCATCTCCAGCATCGCTGGCACTGAACACCAAATCGTGACGCTGTAACGCTCAATCAGCTGATTCCAGCTAATCGCATCCTTTTCCTGATGCGCAGCAGGGAGCACCAGCGTGGCTCCACTGCACAGTGCGCCGAACAGATCAAACATCGACATATCGTGATGAGGGGGCGTCACTGAAATCAGAACATCCTGGGCGCTGACCTGCCAGCGCTGCACGGTCTGTGCGATCACGTTGCCGGTGGCGCGGTTATTTAGCACCACACATTTTGGCTTGCCGGTTGTGCCGGACGTGTAAAGATAGTAACTGGCATCCTCGCTCAGGCTGCGTGTCTGCAACCAGCGGCTATCGTGCAGGCGTGCAGGAGGTGCCGCGGAGTGCAGAAGTGCTTCAAACGTCACGCCGCTATTCAGTTGGCCGTGATGAATCACCAACGCTGGCTGGCAGTTCTCCAGCAAATAGGCACGACGATCTTCCGGCGAATTGATATCAATGGGCACCCAGACGATACCTTGTAACACGCAGGCCAAGGCCAGACTGATATGCTGTGGCCCGCGTGGCAGGCAAATGGCAACCACTTCCCCCGCCTGAACATCTCCCTGTTGCAGGGCGGCCATCAACTGCTTCACCTGCTCACCTAACTGGTGATAGCTCCAACGCTGGTCGTCGCAAATCAATGCGGTTTCCGACGCGGTTGCGTTGAAAAGTCGCTGGCTCAGTTGCTCCAGCCAGGGAGCCTGCACCGCGCTGCTCTCTGGGGTATTACGCTGATAGTGGCGATAGTCGATGAACTGCGCCGCAGGCAACTCCAGCGTTTCCTGCTGGCTGCTGGCCTGGAAGCGCTGCTCCAGCGCCGTCATAAACTGGGTAATCAGGCTGGCGGAGAGCACCTGTTCAACATAATCAACGCGGATCAGCAAATTCTTCTGCTCATCCAGCATCAGACGAATATCAATTGCGACCTGGGGTGTCTGGGTCAGCCCGTGGTGATAATGCATGTCGCCTGCGGCGGACAGCGTCTCCCAACTCAGGCAGTTAGTAATGATCACCGGCAGCGCCGGGCCTCCCTGGGCTTGCTGACTCAACGCCTGTGACAAGTCCACACCCGAAAAGGCCAGATGATCCAGCGAACGCAGGACATCTTCCTGGAACGCCTGCGCCCGCGCTGCCAGTGAGGTGGCGTCAGTGCGCTGATAGCGCACGGCAATAAAGCTGGACTGATTACTCAAGGCATTATCGGCGGCAGGAAAAGCCACCGGCACGCCTACGCAGATCTCGCTGTCGCTACTCCAGAACGCCAGCGTATCGAGAATCAGCGCGGATAACACACTGTTACGCATCAACCCCTCGGCGGAGCCAAGGCGGCCTACTTTGCGCAACTGCTCACGCGGAATGCGCACCTGCTGGCTACGGAACTGAGCCACTTTTACCTGGGCCAGCGGTACCTGCCACGGAAGCGCGGCGGGCGTGGTCATGGCCTGTAAACGTGGCTGCCACCAGGCGGCATCGGCCTGACGCTGCTGCTCGCTAAAGGTCACGGGGGCGGCGGCTGCCAGCACTGGTTTCAGCGGTTGGTCGTCAAACAGACGGGCCGTAATTTCACCGATGCCGGGGCCATCGAGGATCAGTGCGTCGAAGCTGGTGAACACCACACACGGAAGTGCGCAACTGGCGGGAAGCTTCACCGCCGCAACGCCCCACAGCGGCTGCTGCGGATCGTGACACATATGCGCATAACGTTCACGCAGGGCAGCCAGCCGTTGCTCGGCCGCTTCGACAGGTAATGTGGTGTAATCGAATAACTCAAAATTAAGCCGGGCTTCTGGCAGCACCCGTTGTGTCAGGCGCAGCGGATCAATACAGGTACGCAGGGCATCATGATGCTGTATTAACTCCAGCAGGCGCTGTTGCAGGCGATCCACATCTAATTGTTGGCCGCGATACTCGCGGAAATCATGCATTGCAATGCCGCCCAGTGACCAGCGATCGCTACGGCCCAGCAGATAAGCCTGTTGCAAAGGCGTTAAAACACTTTCCATGTTGATTCCTGTGGTGGTTCTGATAAACGGTGTTATGCCGCAAGTGCGGCCAGCAATTTCTCCGCAGCCTGCGGGCTGGCAGGCTGACGCGCGTGGATTTCCGCTGCCAGCGCTGCAATAGTGACGGTGTCACTTATATCGCTCTCGCTAAGGCTGACTCTCAGGTATTTTTCCAGCACTTGCCGCAGTGGCATTAACGTCTCTGGGCTGAGATCGAACCGGCGCAAATCTGCTTCTGCGTCGGTCTGAATATTCATGCGGCTCAACAGGCGCAAAAGCAGATCGCGCAGCGGTTGCTGCTGTTGCCATGCCTGAGGGGTAGCGCGCGCCAGTAATTGTCCTACCGGCAGTGTCATACCCGGTTGATGCCAGGCAGTGAGATGCAGTAGCTGCCGCCAGCACGCCAGTAAGCGTGGCAGTGTGCCCGCCGGGAAGGCATCTTCGCGCACATCCCAGTTGATCAAGATGCCATCATCATGGTGCGCCACTTGCGCATCCAGCATCACTTCCGGCCCCTGAGAAATCACCCAGTTCAGCTCACCCAACGTCTGTTTGACCTGCGGAGAAAACAGCGTGCGACCCTGAATGCCAAAGCCAGCGGTAAACACGATTGGCGTTGACTGCACGTTGCCGTGTAGCCGGGAGAGATCGCGCGCCACGCTGACGCCAGGGTAATCCGCATGGCTAATCAGTTCGGCCAGTTGTGCCATCAGGCGCTGAGTGAAAGCCACCAGCGATTCGCCAGCACGAATCTCAACCGCCAGCAGCAACACTTCTGAAAAATCGCCAATGATGTTATCCACCGCAGGCATCAGCGGTTCACGGAAGAACATCGGCACATTGAGGCGAAAACGCGTCATCTTCCAGCCATGACTCACGGTAAGGGCGAAAAGCGCCAAAAACAGGGCAGAAAGGGTCAGATGATGCTGACGCGCCAGCCGACTAAGCTGGGCGGAGTGGGAGGCGGAGAGTTGTAGTGCCAGCCGGTTGCTGCGACAGGGGCCAGGGGCTGCCAGCGGACGCGGCGCTGGTGGCATAGTGGCCAGTTGCGACTGCCACCAGATACGCGCCCGGCTGCGACGTTCAGCATCAGGGGTGTTAAGCGCCAGATACTGAAGCCATTGTGACGCCTGTAAATCCTGCGGCGGTTGCGGCAGTTGATGATAATAGTGCGCCAACGCTTCAACTAAAATACGAAAACTCACGCCATCGCAGGCGATCATGTCGACATCAATATGTAAACGGCTGCGATTGTCTGGCAGTAGCGTCAGGCTGATTTCACAGGCCACGCCCTGGTCCAGCGCCAGTTTTTGCTGGCTTTTTGCATAGCGCTTACTTTCAAGGCCTTGCGCAATCGCGTCGGCACTTTCTGTTCGCCAGTCATCCAGTTGCAGGCAGTGGTGCTCGTTAAGCGGGGCAATACTCTGCTCACCCGCCTGGCTTACCTGTAAACGCAGCGCCGGGTGGTGTTGAAACAGGGCACGGACCGCCTTCTCCAACGGGGCAACCTGCATCCCTTCGCGGTCGAATTCAGCGTAAAGGTGCGCGGCAACGCCACTCAGCGGGCCATCGGTTTGACGTCCAACCCAATAGGCGGCTTGCATCGTTGTTAACGCTTTCATCGTTGTTTCTCTCTTCATCCTGAATCATAAACTGCAAGAATATATGTCATAAAATTTCAAATGAAAACGATTATCATTATCCCGCAAAATGTGAGGGATTTGTAAGGCAAAAACATCTGGAAATATTTAATTCACTTTTAACACACATTGCCAATTTTTAATTGGTTGATTTTTATCTTTATTTTCTCATTTGTAAGAGGTTTTCTCATTTCGTGTGATTACATTGTGAGATTATTTTTTTACATGATCGTGATAATGATTTGCATTCAGAAAATGTAAACATTATCGTTGCTAACAATTTTTTACCGTGACAGGCAAAAAACTGCCTTTTTGGGACAAGAAAAGCGGTGTTCTGTCAGGTTTAGAGCAGGGGAAAGCGAGGCCGGGAAGCCCGCCCTGTTCAGTTGTGAAATGTGAGCCCCGGCAAGATTTATCTATTGAAAAAACATGCGCGTTTTTTACCCTCTGGGATGAAGGAGATAAGATAAATGGGCAAGCTCTCTGCGGCTCAGGTTCGACATTTTGCAGTGACAAAACGACACACAGCTAGCGCGTTTTCCACTCTGGTTTTTGGACTTTGCACGTTGCTGCCTGGCAGCGTTATTGCGGCTGAAACCAACACCACCGAAACAACACAACCCGCTGCTCAGACCCCTGACAGCAAGAAAAAAGAACAACAAGATCAAACGCTGATCGTAACGGGCGAGAAGAGTGACCGTACGATTTTCGACACCGGTTCGAGCGTGGAAGTCTTCGACCAAAAACGCATTGAATCGATGGCGAATGCCACCAAGGTCTCTGACCTGCTGCGCATGACCGCGAACGTGGTCGATACCGGCACCGGTAACGATCTGCCGACCGTACGTGGTATTGATGGATCGGGACCGAGCACCGGCGCGGGCGCGTTTCTTAGCGGCACCCGCCCACGTCTTGGCCTGTCAGTGGATGGCCGCTCGCTGACCTACAACGAGCAGGCTTACAGCTCGCCGTCGCTGTGGGATATGGATCGGGTGGAAGTGTTCCTTGGCCCACAAAGTTACATTCAGGGACGCAACGCCATCGCTGGTGCGATTGTCATGACCAGCAAAAATCCAACGTTCGATACTGAAAGTGCCTTTAAAGGCGGTTTTGGTAACTATAACTCTTCACAACTGGCGGCGATGTTTAACGTGCCGATTGTGGATGAGCAATTAGCGTTGCGTGTGAGCGCTGAGCGTCAGAAGCGCCGCAGCGATGTGGATATGCCTTCCTATCAGCCGGTAGGCGATCCGCGTGAAGTGCAGACCACCACCGCACGAGCCAAACTGCTGTATAACCCGGAAAACTGGCGTGATTTCACCTCGCTGTTTACCTTTAACCACGCCGACAACGGTTCACCGCAGAACGAATCGAATGACCCGTTGGTCGATCCTTCCAGCGCCCGCTATGACTACCGTCGCCCGGTATTCAAAAGCAATACCAACAGCGGTATCTGGAACGTGGCTTGGGAGCCAACCCAGACGTTAAAAGTCGAGAACAACATCGGTTATACCGGCTTCAACGTTAATCGCTACACCGGCTACAGCTTGCCTTATGCCCACATCAAAGGGCATGAACTTCAGGTAGAGCCGTCAGTCCACTTTGGTGACCGGGATACCGTGGTGCGCGGGCTTGCTGGTTTGCGCTACTTCGATGCCAGCCAGGACGAATATGTCTATCTGTTTGGCGGTTCAACCTTCGAAGATAAGACCAAAACGGCCTCGGCTTACGGTGAGTTAACCTATTCACTGACGCCAACCATCGACCTGACCGGTTCCAGCCGACTGGAGCGTGAACACCGCACCCGTAACGGCGGCAGCGGCAGCGTACGTCTTGATTTTGATGACACGTACAACGTGTTCCTGCCGAAGGTCGACCTGGCATGGAAACCGACCGATATGCAGACCTACGGTGCACGTATTGCGCGCGGTTACAACGCCGGTGGTGCCGGGATCACCCTCGCAGCGCCTTACACCAACTACAGCTACGGTGCTGAGTATGTGTGGAACTATGAGCTGTACAGCCGCCATCAGATTGGTGATGTGCTGCTGACCAGCAACCTGTTCTACAACGATTACAAAGACATGCAGTTGCCGTACTACCTGTCATCCTCTTCATCGGTGATTCGTAATGCCGATAAAGTGGTGACTTATGGTGCGGAGTTTGGTGCCAACTGGACGCCAAGCCTCGACTGGAACCTGTTTGGTAAAATTGGCCTGCTGGATACCAAAATCAAAGAGTTTGGTGGCAGCGGTGTAGAAGGGCATCAGTTGGCACGTGCACCGCACTTTACTGCCAATGGCGGAGCGAAATATCAGTTCCTGCAGAGTTGGGAAGTCAGTGCCGATGTCTCCTTCTCTGATGGGTATTTCTCAGCTTACGACAACGATGCACGCGGCAAAGTGGGTTCTTACTGGACGGCTAACGCCCAGCTGGCTTACACCTTTACCCGTGGACGCGCCACGTTGTTTGCCAAGAACCTGTTCGATTCAGATCGTTACGTGATGATCAGCAGCAACAATATCAATACTGCGATTCAACAGCGCGCGGCCTTGTATGGCGTAGCACTGGAACTGGATTTCTGATTTAACCGTTCACCGGGGGCTTAGGCCCCCGTTTTTTTGCCGCAAGGCGGATAAGAAGGAGGTAATGCTGTGAGTGACGCATTCCATACACTGCTCAGTGATAGTGAATTGGCAAAACTGGACCAGGCTTTCGCCGCTGAGGCACCTGCGTTTTCGCCGCTGAGTGAGCAGGAAGAGGATCTGTGGTTTCGCCATCAGCAAGGTGAAGCTGCTGCGCTGCAAACACTGCGTGCCTGGCATCTGACAGAACAGCGCAGCGTGGGCGAAGTGATTGTTGCCCTGGAGAATATGCTGCATAACACGCCTGCCATTAATGTGGGCTATGCCTTTGATGATGAGCAGGGGATCGTTAAATTTGCGTTGAATGCCGTGACCCGGGCGATTTCCCTCACGGCGGTTGATGATGAGAATGCGGCAGCAGAATGGCTGCAAACGGCGCAAACGCAGCCGTTAGCATTAGATAAACAGATTCCGTTACGGCTGTTACTGCTCAGCCAGCCCGATAACAGCCTGTTATTAGGTGTGGTGCTGCATGAAATCGCCCAACT
Organism: Candidatus Pantoea multigeneris; assembly: GCF_011752615.1. Lineage (NCBI taxonomy): Bacteria > Pseudomonadati > Pseudomonadota > Gammaproteobacteria > Enterobacterales > Erwiniaceae > Pantoea > Candidatus Pantoea multigeneris. The sequence goes on along the minus strand of NZ_VWXF01000009.1, from coordinate 205,216 downwards.
CGACGCGGCGACCTTGATGCAGGCGGTTGAAACCGCGTGGCAGCAATCCCACCCGGCGGATGTTTTGCTGGCGAGCGAGTGGGAAGTGCAGGCCGCACCTGTCGCGATTTCGTCACCGATCGCGAGTGCGGCGGGAAATATCGATGCGGCGATCAGCGCCCTGATTCTGGCTGAATTCCGCAGTGCGTTAAACGCGCCGGAAATGCGTGCCAGCGATGACTTTTTCGATCACGGTGGCCACTCTTTAGTCGCCACGCGTGTGATTGGCCGTCTGTTGAGCGAGCATCAACTGGCGGTGAATATCAACGATCTGTTTAATCACCCGAGCGCCGATGCGCTCTCTGCCTGCGCTAAGCCATTGAACGACGGTCAAAGCGAGAATGCGGCGACAGCCGAGCCAGACCTGGTCAATGCACCGCTTTCTCTGGCCCAGGCTTCATTGTGGAAAGTCTATGAAGCCTTTGATCACGACGATATTTTCAACTTACCGTTTGCCATCCGTTTCCTCGATGCGGTCGATGAAGACGCGCTGCGTCAGGCCTTTATTGATGTAATGGTGCGCCATAGCGTATTGCGTTCGCTGTTTATTCCTCAGCCTGATGGCGTGCGTCAGCAGGTGGTGGCCGAGGCCGCGCTGTCAGACTATCAGTGGTTTGGCTACTCCGATCAGGCACCTATTGGTGAATGGGAGGCGGTGCTGGCGCAGGTGAGTGATTACCAGTTTGATTTGACGCGTGAACTGCCGTTACGCGCCACTTTCCTGCGTGATCGCCAGAACGGTCAGCAGATCCTTTCGCTGTTGTTCCACCATGTGGTGTTGGATGAGTGGTCGCTGAATCTCCTGATGGAAGAGCTGGGCCAGGCCTATGGCTATCGTGCCGCGGGGCAGCAACCGGCGTGGACGCATCAGCCTCCGCCGTTCCAGCGTTTCGCACAGCAGCAGCAGAGTTCGGGATTGCAGCAAGCGCACCTTGATTACTGGCTGCAACACCTGCGTGGCGCGCCTGTTGGCCAGCCAATTTTTGGCTCTGATCAGGTGAATTCGATGTCACAGCCGTCCGATGCGGATGTTACGCCGGGTTGGGTCGAGTTTACGGTGCCAGAGCAGGTTGCCAATGGTTTGTATGCCTTAGCCAGACGTAATCACGCCTCGCGTTTTAACGCTATTTATTCAGGTATTACCAGCGCTTTGCATCTGTTAGGCGCACCGGCCGATATGCTGGTCGGTACCTCGACTTCCGGGCGTAATGATGCCAGCTATTTCGACACCATCGGCTATTTCACTACCGTGGTGGCACACCGTATTCGCTTCGGTGAGGCGTTGACCGTTGATGGATTAGTGAATCAGGTCAGAGACACCATTAATGATTCACTGCCGTACAGCGATGTTCCTATCGATCTGGTGGAAGAGGCGCTGTTTGGTGCGGATTCAGACCGTAAAAACCATATGTTTGAGGTGTTTATTCAGATTCACACCCGCATTCTCCTGAACGGTGAGTTCCCACTGCAGGACGGAGGCTCGCTGGCCTACCGTCAGGTGGAGCCGGATAAACCGGGAGCGTTGCTGGGGCTGCAATTTGAAGTGTTGGAAGAGCAGATTGATGGCATAGACAACCTGCGCGTGCAGATGACGTACCGCACAGATCACTACACCCCGGATCAGGCGGAGAAAATTGCCGCCACCGTGCAGCGAGTGTTTGCCGCTTTTGCCGCAGAAGAGAATCACGCCGTTGCGCTTCAGGCTCTGGCGTCAGCTGTCACACAGTAAGGCTTTTATAAGGAGATAAGGTTATGTCTGCACCATTTACTTCACCGCGTACGTTGATGTCGCTGCTGATGGGGGCCTCGATGCTGGTCGCCAGCGGAGCCCAGGGCGCGGAAGCGCCGATTCGCAATCAGGATATTAGCCGCGCCGCGTTGAGTTCCACGCTGGTGGAGATGGCGTTTAGTCCCAAGCAGCAGGCGGTGTTTGTTAGCGCACCAGACTGGAAGCAGGAGACGCAGTCGCGCGTGTTACGTCTCGATCCCACTACCTTAAAAATTGAAGCAGAGATCCCGCAGAAGGTGAAAGGGTTTGGCGTAGCGTTGGATGATGCCGATAACCGTTTATACCTGACGCAAGGTTTTGATGGTGCGGTTGGGGTGGTGGATACGGCCACGAATCGCAATCTGGCGGAGATCGCACTGCAGAATAAAGTGAACCTGGAGCAGGCTTATCGTGCGGCAGGATTGCAGGGTGAGAAGCTGGATTTCCTGCTGGCAGAGTTGAAGCGCTTTAAGCTGACGGATGATTATCTTTATAAGATCCGCGAGATTAAATTCGATGCGAAAACCGGTCGTCTGTTTCTGCCGGGACTGGGTTATGGCGTTGAGAGCGTGCTGTTCGTGGTGGATACCAAAGCCGGTAAGCTGGAGAAAGTGATTCCCGGTTTCGGTTTCTATGCGGTGGGGATTGCGTTGGATGAGAAGGGCCGTCGGGTGTTTGTCTCAAACATGCAGGGTCAGTTAATGACGCTGAATGCGGATACGCTGGCGTTGACGTCGGTAAAAGAGATTGACGCTGACCAACTGCTGAACCTGGTGTATGACCCAACCAGCAATCGCGTTCTGGGTGTTGATCAGGGTATTGATCGTGATAAGTATCGTAATCACTATCTTGATAAAGCCTATACGCGCCGCAGCACCGGCCATAAGCTTTACGCAATCGATGCGGACAGCGGAAAAACGTTGGCCTCAGCAGAGACGGATGAGGTGCCAATTGGTCTGTTGTTAGATCAGAAGAATCAGCGGATTTATGTGACTAACCGCAATGGTGTGCGTGAAGAGCACGGCAAGGGAACGCTGGCGGTGTTTGATGCGAAGACGCTGAACCGGTTGCAGACGTTGCCACTGCCGCCGCATCCGAACAGTCTGACGCTGGACAGCAAAGCCAACGCTTTATACGTTACCGTGAAGAACGATATCGCCGCGACCAAAGCGGGTGAGAAAGAGAGCGTAGTGCGTATTCAGCAGTAATGTTTAGCAGGTGTAGGTGACGTTGTCACTTACACCTGTTCACGCAATTTCGGTTAACTCTCATATGTTGCGCTAAATCACAGTTTGCTAAACTTACGCCTTTGGCAATATAGAGAGATTGAGTGCGTATGGTTTCCCGTTTTACCCTTACCGCCGTGGTAGCAAGTAGTTTACTCACCGCCTGTGCTCAGCATTCGCCGGGTGATGCTTCGCAATTTGAGGGGCCTTCTCAGGTGTCGATTACCCATGTGGTGACACGTACCGACGACGGTTCACCCGTGATTGTAACCATTGATGGCAAAGAAGCGGGGCGATTACCTGGCGGGCAAACCACCTCGTTTAATCTCAAGCCAGGTTCCCATGAGATCGGCGGCTATGTGCAGACGCTGTTCGGCTATGGCCGGGTGACGATTACCTCATTGAAGATCAATACGAATAGCAATCAGCTGTCAGAGATTGATTACCGCGTTGTGCGTGCGCCTGGCTTTAAGCTGGTGAAACAGACGAAGCTGACGCCACCAAAACCCCCAGAGCCAAAAGGTGAGCCGTTACCGGTGCCTCAGTTGGAACAGGTGTCAGCGCAGCAGGCCACCGGGTCCAGTGCTCAGCCTGTGAGTGCGGCTAACACCGCAGGTGCTGCAACAACGGGAGAGACCACGCCATCCACGGTTGCTGCCACCACGCCTGCGACGGCGTCAACGGCGTCAACCGGAACCGTGAGTACTGCCGGTACCACCGCGACCACATCCGGTACAGCAACAGCCGCGAGTACTTCGAGCAGTACTACCGCTCCAGCAGCTAGCACGACGACGCCAGCTTCAACAGCGACGACTACCACAACAACCCCTGCTGCTACGACTTCTGGTTCAGTAACTACAACCACCCCAGCGGCGACAGCAGCAACGACTGGCTCAACGTCCAGTGTCACCCAGGCGACAGGTACGGCGGTGAATACCTCCAGCACAGATAATACGGATGCGAGTGCCGCTACTACTGACAGCACTGCGACCATCAGCGCCGCTAGCGGAACGACAACTTACTGATTGTTGAGCACCATCCTGCGTGAGAGGGGGGGCATGTAGGGTGATGTTCGTGCGTATCAGGTTGGCGCGGTGCTGGTTGGGTTCGTGTGTTTCAGTCGCAGATGGTGCGGGTTGTATTCGTGCGTTTCAGTCGCAGATGGCGGGGAGTGCCGTAAAGACGCCGTGAATCCTCCCTGGAGGCTCTGCCGCCGCATCCATGCGGCGGAAGCTTTACTCTACTCCCCACCATCCCCGCCTTCATGTGAGTGATGTGCAGATCTTCTTCCGAGCCTTCATACGAGCAATGTGCAGGACATCGTCCGTGCGATTTTTGGCTGCACAACTCACATTGATTGCCGAGCGTGCTCCCTCTCCCTAAAAGGGAGAGGGAATATACGGCACAGTTATCACATGCGTCACCGGACGGGCGCCCTTTCCCGCTTGCGGGAGAGGGCTGGGGTGAGGGGAAGTCAGTTGCGGCCTCTATCCTCAGCCCACAGCCACCCAACGGAAACCGGCCAGAATAGTTGCGCCGATCAACGTGAAAATTGCGGCTATGTGCATAACAAAATCGGGGAAGTCGCCATGAACGGGATGACATAATGCCAACAGTGACAACGCCATAAACGCAATCCCGACGCCCGCCATTAACAGCGTACGCACTGGATGAAGGGTGCGGGTGCGGCGCAACGCGGTCAGCATCAGCAGCACCATTGGGGTTCCTGCCAGCATCATGAAGGTGTAGCAGGGCGTGCCATCACCAATATTCCCTAAAGGCTGATGTCCCTCACTCATACTAATCACATTCACCAGCAGCCACGCGGCCACCAGCGGAATAAAAATCTGCCAGCGCAGCGATTTGCGCCCGGCAATACTCAGCGTAAAAGTGCGGACCACGGCCAGTGTGCCAATGCACAGTGTCAGCAACAGTTCGATCACTGCCCAGAATGCCCCTGGCTGCTGCCAGTCCGTCAAGGCTCGTTGTGCCAGCAGTGAAAACAACGCGCCCGCAGGCAGTGCCAGCGCGATCCACACCAGGACTCGCCGCCAGACCGCCGCTGTTCTTTTGACGGGTTTTGCCGCCTGGCTAAGTTGCTTAATCAGAACTTCATGATCGCTCACGATCTTTTCCCCCAAGACGCCGCAAATTAAGCAGCGCCCGATGCAGCAGTGATTTCACTGCCGAAACTGAAAGGTTATGTTGTAGTGCTGCTTCCGCCAGACTTAGCTCACGTAAATGGACCATTTCGACCATCTCGCGCTGACGCAGCGGTAACTGATGGAGTGCATGTTCCAGCACTTCTTCTTGCTCTGCAGCAGGTTCATGTGATGCAACCGCTGCATCGGCTTCATCATCCTGCACTTCCCAGCGCAGATGACGACCATTTTTGCGTAGCGCATCCACGGCGCGGGCACGCACAATGGCTGCCAGCCAAGGCATAAACGGCCGCGTAGGATCGTAGGTGTGGCGCACATGGTGGACGGTAATCAACGCCTCCTGCACCACATCTTCCGTCAGCGCATCGTCATAGATCTTTTTACGCGCCAGTGCGCGAATCACCGGCACCAGCGCGTGTAGCAGTTGGTTGTATGCGGTTTGATCGCCCGCTTGCGCGCGGGCCATCAATACCGGCCAACTCTCCTGTTCATCCATTAGATTTCGCCATGTCACTGTTACCGCAGACTAATGCGGGCGTGACGGCGGTAAATAACGTCACGCCTTATTACCGGATGCCTGATTAAGCGCATTGATCACAATCGATGGGGTTAACACCTGCGGAAGCACAACAGGTTTGCCACCATTAGCAGGATAGACCACATACAGCGGTAATCCCCCACGACCAAATTCACTTAATGCGTCATCCACGTCTGGGTTGTATTTAGTCGAGTCGGCAATCATATAGATCGCGCCACTTTTTGCCATCGCCTCTTTCACGGCAGCGGTGGAAAGTGTGGTGCGCTCATTGACCTGACAGGTAATACACCAGGAAGCGGTAAAGTTGACGAAGATCGCTTTTCCTTTGCCTTTCTCTGCCGCGACGGTTTGCGGCGTCCATGGCGTGCTGGCAACGTCCGCAACCTGGCTCTCAGACGTGGCTACGGTGGTCAACGTGGTAAGCGGGGCTGCGACCAGCACGACGAACAGAGCTGTGACGGCATATAACACTTTGTGGCTGCGTCCCAGCATATGACGCTGTTGCGCAATGCCATACAGCCAGGCCGCGCAGCTCAGCAACACCGCACAGGCTAACAGGGTGGCTAATGCGGCCGCGCCGCCCTGGCGATCGGCAACCCAGACCAGCCAAGCCACCGCACCGAGCATGGGGAAAGCCAATGCCTGTTTCAACCGCACCATCCATGCACCGGAACGTGGCAAACGACGGCCCAGAGCGGGGAAGAATGAGATCAGCGTAAAGGGCGCGGCAAAGCCTAAGGCCAGCGACAAGAATACGGCCAGACCTACCACAGGAGGCTGCACCACTGCGTACCCGACCGCACTCGCCATGAAGGGGGCAGTGCAGGGTGTTGCGACCACAATAGCCAGTGCGCCAGTTAAAGCAGAACCCCACAGGCCCCCGCGATTGCCGGAAACCTGACCGACGCGCTGAACACTCAGGCCCACTTCAAACACGCCCAACAAATTGAGCGCAGCGGCCAGCATGATCAGCGCCAGAATGGCAATCACGACCGGCGACTGAAGCTGGAAGCCCCAACCGATAGAGGTGCCTGCGGCACGCAGCGCAAACAGGACTCCGGCCAGCAGTAGCATCGTCACCACCACTCCGGCAAGGAAAGCCAGACCTTCCGCACGCGCAGCACCCGGACGCTCATGATGTTTCAACAGGCTGAGCGCTTTCAGGGAGATCACCGGAAAGACGCAGGGCATCACGTTGAGAATAATGCCGCCAAGGAAGGCGGCCAGAATCGCTGTCAACATAGGAAACCTTCAGAGATTAAGAGTGGTGTTCAGCACGGTACTGTTTCACCGCATCCATGGCTTTCTGAATATGCACTTCTGGATTGCGGTCGGTGTAGCTCAGCAAAATTTTGCCGTCCGGTGCAATCACATAGGAGGTGCGATCTGACAGGGTTTTTCCGTCATGCACCATGGTGTTTTTATATTCGGTAGCGATTTTAGCGCCTGGGTCAGCCGCCACGGTGAACTTGTCACGGCACTCCAGTTTGGAGAAGTCACTTACCTGTTCAACGTTACCGGCGGTAACGCCCACCACCGTTGCGCCCAGTTTATTGAAGCCATCTGTCGCTTCGGCAAAATCATGAGCCTCAATGGTGCAGCCAGCGCTGAAGGCGGCAGGGAAGAAATACAGCACCACTGGGCCTTTTTTCAAAGCATCCTGAAGTGAGAAAGTCAAAGCTTTGCCGCCTAATGCACCCTGTAACTTGAAGTCTGGTGCCTGTGCGCCGACCGGCAGTGCTGCCCAGCTGGGGGCGGTCATTGCCATGCTCAGTGCTGCGATGGCCGCCAGGCGGCCCAGTTGCGTTTTCAACGTTTTCATCTTCTGCTCCGTATGAAGGTTCACTGCCATCGGCTGATAGCAGCGTTACTCTAAGATTCGTCTCGGATGCGGGAAAAGTTGCGCGGGAGTAAAAAAAAATTTTCATGCGACGTTTTATGCCGGTGACAGCGGGATATTTTTGCGAAAAGGGGTAATTTCTTAAGGTTAAATTAAGCTTGAAATCATCTGTCCTCACAACCTGTGCGATCTCATAATTTATTACAAAAAGTTGTGACAGTGGATGGTTTACTTTCCCGGCTTTCCGGGCTATTTCATACGCTCAGCGGAACTGATTTTAATTATGATTATCATTTGAAATATATTTTGGCGGGGACCTCCTTGTGTTAGCCACCTTTGTTATCGCGCTGCGAGAAGGGCTGGAAGCAGCGCTGATTGTCGGCATCATTGCTGCCTTTTTACGTAAAAATGGCAAAAGTCTCACGGCGATGTGGGCCGGTGTGTTGCTGGCTGTTGTTTTGTCAGTGTTGGTGGGTGTTGGCCTGAGCCTGACAGAACGCGCATTGCCGCAGGCCAGTCAGGAAGCGATGGAAGCCACAATTGGTCTGGTGGCCGTGTTCTTCGTCACGGGCATGGTGATGTGGATGAATAATCACGCCCATGAAATCAAACGTCAGTTAGAGAGCGAAGCCGCTGCGGCGATTGGGCAATCCAGTGCGCTGGCCCTCGCCAGCATGGCGTTTTTGGCCGTGCTGAAGGAGGGGTTTGAAACCAGCGTTTTCCTGCTGGCGACCTTTTCGGTGGCACAATCTGCGGTTTGGGCGGCGGCAGGGGCCGTGCTCGGGCTGATTCTGGCGGTGGCGATCGGCTGGGGTATTTACATTGGTGGCGTGAAGCTCAACCTCGGGCGTTTCTTCCGCTATACCGGCATGTTCCTGATTCTGGTAGCGGCCGGTTTGATCATCAGCGCGCTGCGCAGCGGGCATGAAGCAGGCTGGCTGAATATCGGGCAGGATCGCGTATTTAATCTCAGCTGGTTTATGCCGCCAGGTTCCGTGCGTTCTGCATTAATGACGGGCGTATTGGGTATCCCAACTGACCCGCGCGTACTGGAGCTGAGTGGCTGGGGCATTTATGTCCTGCTGGTGGCTGTGCTGGTTTACTGGCCGCGCCAATACCGGCCGCAGCCTGTGCGCATCACCCAGATGCTGTTGGGTAGCAGTGCCATACTGGCGGTGGCTGCACTGGCGCTGTTGAGTTTCTATCCGCAAGCCCAGTTAGGGTTACCGGTCAATGCACCGTTGCAAGGCGGCGGGCAGGCAATCCTGCAAGCCCAGGACGAAGGTGGCTATCAACTGCACGTCAGTGCGGATAATCAGGCGCCGGTTGATTACACCCTCTCCAGCGCCGATCAAAAAATGGGGCGTGAGCAAGGTGTTGATTTACAGGAGTGGAACCTCACTCAGCAAGCTGCGGTGGACTCTCTGCCTACCATGCTGACATTGGATCAGGTCCTGGCACTTTACGGCCATCGTATTCCGGTGGGTCTCAGTCCGGCGCAGCATCCAGGGCCTTACAACGTGACCTGGCGTGCGGATTGCGCGGTGGAGGCTGCCGTGACGGGGAATGCGCTGTATAACGCCTCTGCCCATGCCACGATTTTAATGACGCTCTCTGGCAGTGGACTACTTTCGCCGCGTACTTTTACCGTGCGCAGCGCCATGCCTGAAATTGGCTGTAACTGGCAGTTAGATCCGCGCTGGCAACAGCAGGTCAGTGATGCGCTACAACATCTACGCCAGGCGCAGGTTCGCCACACCTTCTGGGCTAACCAGCTGCCATTGCTGCTGGGCTTAATGGCTATCATTTCACTCATCCTGGCATTACGCCGTCTGAGCGCCTCACGTCGCGCATCAGCCGTGTCTGTTGCCGGTTCTCGCTCCACTTTGCCTGAAAATAAGTAAGGGACCTTTTCATGTTAAAAACTGCTTTTAAAAAGAAAAATATGGCACTCAATGCCGCTATCGTTTCAGCGTTCATGCTGGTAGCGGGCGGCGCTTCTGCCGCAACGGGCGCAGCCCCGGTGACCAACGGCGTTTCTCAGGTCAATGTCACGTTGACAGGCGCAGAAGGCGGCACCTGTGAAATCGATCATACCAGTGCTAAAGCAGGTCCAGTGACCTTTACGGTGGTCAACAAAACGGCGACATCCATTACTGAGCTGGAGTTGCTGAGCGATAACCGCATCCTGGGCGAAAAAGAGAACCTGGCACCGGGCTTACCGGCCTCCAAATTCACCCTGACGCTGGACGGCGGCAAATATCAGATCTACTGCCCAGGCGCAAAACAAGAGCTGATTAACTTCACCGTCACCGGTAAAAGCGCGGCGAAAGCCACGGGCAGCACCGCAGACCTGCTTAAGCAAGGCACCGATGGCTATGCCACTTACGTAAATGGCGTAGTGGATGCGATGGTGGTGGCCGTTAACCAGTTGAAAGCCGATATTGACGCGGGCGATCTGGAAAAAGCCAAAGCGCAGTATGCCAAGGCGCGTCCATTCTATGAGCGTATTGAATCGGATGTCAGCGGCTTCGTTCTGCCTGGCTTCAGCGCGACGGATAACGCAGGCAACCTCGATTATCTGATCGATATGCGTGCTTCTAACCAGGACCCGAAAGTGGGCTGGCATGGTTTCCACGCCATTGAGCGCGAGCTGTTTGGTAACGGAAAAATCACCGACACCACCAAAAAACTGGCGGCTGAGCTGCAACAGAACGTCACCAAACTGGACAGCCTGACCAAAGGCCTGACCTACAAACCAGAAGATCTCGCCAATGGTGCGGCAGACCTGCTGGAAGAAGTGCAGAGCAATAAAATCAGCGGTGAAGAGGAAGCCTTCAGCCACATTGACCTGGTTGACTTTGCTGGCAACGTTGAAGGTGCACAGCAGGCATTTGAGTTCCTCAAACCTGGCCTGAGCAAAATCGATCCCGACCTGACTCAGCGTGTAGAAACGCAATTCGCTAACGTCAATAAACTGCTGGATGGTTACCGCGATGGTAAAATCCCTGGCGGTTACAAATACTACACGGCGGAAGTGAAAGCGGCAGATGCGGCGAAGCTGAGTAAAGCGGTGCAGGCGTTGCAGGAACCTTTATCGAAAATCGCTGAGAAAGTGGCGACGGTTGGAGGCAAGTAGTTTATGAAGCAAAAACAGTTACCGACTGGGGAAACCGCTAACGTTTCCCGCCGGCATCTGTTGAAAGGGGCGGTGGCCAGTGCGCTGGCCATGCCGGGAGTTGCTGCCGCACACAGTGCGGCAGTGGCAAAATCCGACCCGGAAGACCGGGTGGATCTCTCCCATCAACATGCATTTTATGGCACGGGTGGACAGGCGGGCATTATCACGCCTCCCCAGCGTCACGTCATGTTTATGACTTTTGATATGACCAGTCAAAACCCGCGCGACCTGCAAATTTTGCTGGCACGCTGGTCAGCCGCCATCGCTCAGATGATGGCCGGTGAGATTATTGGCCAGGTTGAACCCGCCAGAAACAGTGGCATCGGCATGGATACCGGCGAGGCGCTGGATTTAGGCCCGGCCTCTCTGACGGTGACTGTAGGTCTGGGACCTCGCATTTTCGGTGAGACTTACGGTCTGGCACAGCACAAACCGGCGCTGATGCGTGAGCTGGTGCAGTTACCGAGTGATAATCTGCAAGCAGAACTGACTGGTGGCGATCTCTCGCTCCAGGCCTGTGCGGACGATCCGCAAGTGGCTTATCACGCTATCCGTAATCTCGCGCGTATCGCGAAAGATACCGGCGCAGCGGCTACGCGCTGGTCGGTGCTGGGATTTGGCCGTGCTTCAGCAGGCAAGGGGCAATCAACGCCGCGCAACCTGTTTGGCTTTAAAGACGGCACGCGCAACCTGACAGAAAAAACGGATTTTGATAAGTTCGTCTGGATCAACGATGGCGGCCCCGCCTGGCAGCAGCAGGGGAGCTATCAGGTGGTGCGCAAAATCAAAATGCATATCGAAAACTGGGATACTGACCGCGTCAGCGATCAGAACGTGGTGTTTGGTCGCCATAAGGTTTCGGGTGCGCCGCTAAGCGGAGAGAAAGAGTTCGATCAGCCAGACTTCACCAAAAAGGACAGTGCCGGTGAGCGGATCATTCCAGCCACCTCGCACATTAGCCTTGCTGCCCACGAGAATAACCAGGGTATCCGTATTCTGCGCCGTTCTTACAACTACACCGATGGCCTGAATAACCTCGGTATGCTGGATGCAGGTTTGCTGTTTATCAGCTACCAGAAAGATCCGGCACATTTTGAAACGCTACAGTCCCGTCTCGGTGCCGCCGATGCGCTTAACGAGTATATCTCCCATATCGGATCCGGCATTTTCTTCGTGCCGCCGGCTCCGGCTGCCGGGGAATATATTGGTTCTCAGCTGTTTGCCTGACCGACTCGCCGGGGTCAACCCGGCGATGTTCACGAGCGCTCGTTGTGCCAGCTATTCAGCATCACGGTATTGTTATCCCGGATCAGTTTTTTAAGCTGCGTCAGTCGTTTACCATCCACCTCTTTCCACTGCAGCTGATCAAGCACTGAGCGGCGGGCAATGTGGAATGTGATCGCCTGTCCAAACAGTGCAACGGTGCGCAATTGCGTCAGCTCGCTATCAATCGCTTCACCGCTCAAACGTGAAATTAAATCCGCGCCAGCCCGATGTATCTCTCTTCCCATGCATTCACGCATGATCTGAAAGGCAATTTCCGGACCTTGCCCCAACTGAATACGGGCGTGAAACAGCCGTTTGTTGAGGGTGTAATCATTGCCAAAGACCTTATCCAGCAAGGTATCCACCAAATCGCAAAACAGTGTGACGCACTGCGCCGTGGGCGCATCGGCGGGCAACTGTTCAATAGCATCCAGTACCGGCTGGAAAGCAGGGCGGTTAGCTTCTGCCAGATAGCGGGCACAGGCGGAATACACGCCTTCTTTGTTGTCGAAATAGTACTGTAAGGCGGGAGGATTCACCCCAGCCCGTGTGGCAATCTGCCGGGTGGTGGCGGCATCAAACCCCTGTTCACCGAACACCTCGATAGCGGCCTCAATGATGCGCTGGCGCGTTTCGTCACCGCGCGCATAGCCGCCATCCTGCGAATGCCGTAACGGCTTGTTTTTCTTCCCAGTCACTCGTCTACCCCTCTCAAGAACCGCCTGAGTATACGTAAATTATCACGGTTTAAAAAATTATATCGCTTGACATAAATTTACGCTCAGTTCAATTTATGCCGGTTGATATACTTTCACCCCAGGAGCTTTCGTGCTGCAACTCTCAGTTTCTTCTTCTGCCCCGGATGCCGGGACAGCCCCAACCCCTGCGCCAGCAAAATCAAAAAATCGCGTGCTGCGCATCGTGGTGCTGGCTCTGCTGGCGATCGCTGCCCTGGTCGCCCTCTGGTGGTTTTTCTTTGGCCGCTACAGCGAATCAACCAACGATGCGTACCTGCAAGCGGACAGCGTGACGCTGGCACCGAAAATTGCCGGTAACGTCAGCGAGGTGCTGGTGGCGGATAACCAGCAGGTAAAAGCGGGCCAGCCGTTAGTGCGTATCAATGATGATCAATATCTGGCGAAAGTCAGTGAAATGCAGGCAATGCTGCTTGCGCGTCAGGCCTCGATTCAGCGCGCCAATGCGGATATCACCCGCCAACAGGCTGAAATTGAACAGGCAGAGGCAAAACAGCAGTCCGCGCAGGTGCAGATGCACTATGCAGAACATGAATTCCAGCGCTATCAACCGCTGGCGGCGACCGGTGCGGAAGCCCAGGAGCACCTGGCCGATCTACGCCGCAGTCGCGATCAGGCGAAAGCCGATTACAATGCCAACGTCGCGGCGGTAAAAGCGGCGGCTGCGCAGATTCAAACCCTGAAAGCGCAGATTTCGGAAGATACCGCACAGCTCGACTCCTCCAAAGCGAGCCTGCAACAGTCCAGTATCGATCTGCATGACACCCTGATTACCAGCCCGATTGATGGCGTGGTCGGTAATCGCACGGTACGCGTGGGGCAATATGTGCAGCCCGGCACGCGACTGCTGACGGTGGTGCCCACGCACGATGTCTATTTAGTGGCGAACTTCAAAGAGACGCAGATGACACGCATGCGTGTGGGGCAGCCTGCCACGCTGCACGTCGATGCCGATCCTGACCATGACTTTACCGGCGTGATTGAGAGCTTCTCTCCCGGCACCGGTTCACAATTTGCGCTGCTGCCGCCGGAAAATGCCACCGGTAACTTCACGAAAATCATTCAGCGCGTGCCGGTCCGCATCCGCATTACGGATACCTCACCTGCGCGCGAGCGCCTGCTGCCGGGCATGTCAGTGACGGTAGATGTGGACACACATCATCTCCAGCCGGATCAAACCCATGAGTAGCACCACGCTGACCGCCAATGCAGCAGGCGAGGAGAAGGCCTCCGTCACTGACTGGGTCGCGGTGATTGCCGGTGCGCTGGGCGCACTCATGGCAACGCTGGATATCTCCATCACCAACTCGGCGCTGCCGCAGATTCAGGGTGAACTGGGCGCGACCGGCACTGAAGGAACATGGATCTCTACCGGCTACCTGATGGCGGAAATCGTGATGATTCCGTTGGCGGGCTGGCTGACACGTTCGATGGGGCTGCGTAATTTTCTGGTCTGGATGGCGGTGTTCTTCACGCTGTTCTCGATTATGTGTGGTTTGTCGACCAACCTCGGGCAGATGGTGGTCGGACGTATTGGCCAGGGCTTTACCGGCGGGGCGATGATCCCCACCGCACAAATGATTATTCGTACCCGTTTGCCGCGCCGACAACTGCCGGTTGGGATGTCGATTTTCGGTGTGATCGTGATCCTCGGACCGGTATTAGGGCCGGTACTGGGCGGCTGGCTGGCCGAAAACGTCAGTTGGCACTGGTGTTTCTTCCTCAACGTGCCAATCAGTTTTGCGCTGGTGTTTCTGCTGTTCCGTGGCCTGCCGCCGGAAAAAGGCAACATGCAAGAATTTATCAAGGCGGACTGGATTGGCGTGGTGGGCTTAAGTGCCGCGCTCAGTAGTCTGACCGTGGTGCTGGAAGAGGGGCAACGTGAGCGCTGGTTTGAGTCCAGCATGATTATCTGGCTTTCCGTCGTCTGCGCGCTGGGCTTTCTGCTGCTGCTGATTGCGCAGTTAACGGCAAAGCGGCCGGTTATCCGCCTCTCTTTGCTGGCGAATCTGCGCTTTGTGACAGTGATTTTGATTGTGTTTGTGGTGGGCAGCGGCCTCTATTGCGTGCTGTATCTGCTCCCGCAGTTTTTAAGCAATATCGCCGGTTACAACGCCCAGCAGGCGGGGATGGTGTTGCTGATCTCCGGGATTCCGAGCTTGTTAGTGATGCCCATTTTGCCGCGCCTGTTAGGCAAAATGGATATTCGCCTGATGGTGATTGGTGGGCTGGTGCTGTTCGCCGCCAGTTGTTTCCTTGATACCACGCTAACGGCGCAAAGCACCGGTGATGATTTCTTCTGGTCGCAAATCCTGCGTGGTGCCGGGCAAATTATGGCGATGTTGCCGCTCAATCAGGCCTCAATGGCGGTGGTGAAAACCGAAGAGGCCGCTGATGCTGCCGGTTTGTACAACATGATGCGCAATCTGGGGGGGTCCGTCGGACTGGCGCTGGTTGGCGTCTTTATTGACCGTCAAAGCAAAATGCATGATGACATGATCCGCGAGTCAATCACCGCCAACTCGCCACTCGCGAATGAACGGATTGCGGGCAGTACGGCATCGTTTATGAGCCAGACCACGGATGCCGCGTGGGCTCACCTCCAGGCGTTGGGGCAACTGGCGCAACAGATCAAGCAGCAGGCGATGGTCATGACCTTTTCAGAAACGTTTTATCTGCTTGGCATCGCGCTGGCGTGCTGTATTCCACTGGCACTGTTGCTGCGTATGCCTAAGGCGGGGAAATAAATGTTAAAGCGGAAAATCACAGTAATGAATACCAAACCTTTTTTTGCCTGCTCCAGCCTGATGATTGCGCTGGTGCTCGCGGGATGCAGTGTCGGACCGGATTATCATGGCCCCGGTAAAACGCCGCAGGTGAATCAGTTCGCTCGCCTGCCGCAGAGCGGTGTAAATACCGCACCTGGTGTGGCTCGCTGGTGGGAGACGCTAAACGATCCGCAACTCAATACGCTGATTGCCATGGCGCTGAAAAATAACCCGGACATTGCGATTGCGCAGGCGCGTCTTCGTCAGGCACGCGCCGCGTTAGATGGTCAGCAGGCCAATGAATATCCTAAGCTTGGGGCAGATGGGGCAGCGCTGCGTGCAAAACTGCCAGACAGTACCGGCATTACCAGTAATAACCCGCTGAATATGTATGCCAACACCTTTGATGCCAGCTGGGAGCTGGATATCTTTGGTGGCACGCGTCGGGCGATTGAGTCCGCGCGCGCTCAGGCCCAGGCTTCGCAGGAGAGCCTGGCGGATACCCATGTGTCGATTGCCGCTGAAGTGGCGCGCAATTACCTGGAACTCTGTGGTCAACGTCAGCAGTTGGCGGTGTTACAGCAGTCGATCGCGCTGGAGCAGCAGATGTTAACCCTGACGCAGCAGCGATACAGTCGCGGGGCGGCAAATGACAGCGATGTGCAGCGCCTGGTAACGCAGTTGGAAACCACCCGTTCGCAAATCCCGTCCTTACAAAATGATATTACCAACAGCCTCGACACTCTGGCGTTTCTCGCCGGGAAAACGCCGGGTGAACTGGACCAACAGCTGAACAATGTGATTCAACTGCCTGCGTTGCCTGCGCAGGTGAACGTCGGTGATCCTACGACGTTGTTACGTCAGCGGCCTGATGTGCGGGAAGCCGAGCGGAAACTGGCGGCCAGCAATGCGGAGATCGGTGAACACATTGCCGATTACTATCCAAAAGTGAATTTCCTCGGCAATCTCGGGTTCACCAGCAGTTCCACCGGAAACCTGTGGCAGCGGAAGAATCTCAGCTGGATGCTGGTGCCGTATCTGCAATGGAATATCCTCGACTTTGGCCGCATCAAATCCCAGGTTGCCTCTGCGCGTGCAGCGCGGGATGAAGCGCAAGCCAGTTGGCAGAAAAGCGTGCTGAGTGCATTGCGTGATGCCAACGGTTCACTGTCGCGTTACGGGCAACAGCGTCAGACGGTGATGGATTTAGCCACCGTCACGCACGCAGCCGATCGTGCAAGCCAGCTAATGCAGCAGCGTTATAAAGCTGGAGCGGCCAGTTTGATTGATTATCTGGATACCGAGCGGAGCCGTTTGTCGGCACAGCAAAACCAGATCAGTGCCCAGACGCAGTTGGTGACAGATTTCGTGGCGGTACAGAAAAGCCTCGGTCTCGGCTGGCAGAGCTAAGGGAAGAGGGGAATACCCGTGAGGGGTATTCCCTGTAACCTAGTTAGCAAACGCGTAGGTGAGTTTACCGGTAGCCGAGACCAGTTTACGCAAGGCTTTTTGATTAACCCGCGACATCTGACCGGCTTTTTCTGCGGTTAGTGGGCCACTGTCGGTTTGGGCCAACAGGGTTTCCGCTGGTGCAGCAACCATTTTCTCCGCAGCTGATTCCACTGCTGCGGCATAGCCGGACTGACTGGTGAGATCCATTTTGCTGAGTGGCAATTGGGTTGCCAGCCATTTGCCCCAGTAAAACTCCAGGAACGGCGGTGGGCTATCGGGTTTGCGGTAGCCAATATCGCGCGTCAGCCAGACCAGTGAGCGGTATTCATCATTGATCATCTGTTTACGGCTCAACTGCTGCGGCAGTTGCTGCGGCGTAATCACACCCTGTGGCGTTTCCAGCCAGGTGAGTTTGCGTGCCTGCATGGTTTGCCAGAAGGCGGTCATGTTCGGCAAATGGCGGAAATCATCCGTAATGCGCACATAGACTTTGGTCTGTAGGCCGCCCACTTCAGCAAACGACGTAAAGGTGTGATGTCCATCGGTTAAATAGAGCTGGTTATCGGGGGCGATCACCGCAGTATTCACCTTTTTCAACTCACTGCCGGGCGCGGTTTTGCAGCTAAAGCTGGCAAAATCACTGATACGTGAGGCGTCGTTGTATTTTTCGATGCCTTTCGCCCCCGCCGACTCACAGAAATCATCGAATAACTTTTTGGCGTCGTGCTTGTATCGGTTGACCTTGTAATCAATCTGGCGAAAACCCAACGTCGCCTGAGTAGGGTGGAGGCTGGCAATCGGAACTTCAGCCAGCGAGCCAACTTTGAGCGGGGTTTCCGGTGCGGCCAGCGCGGATCCGCTTAGCAGCAGTCCAGCAAACAGAAGGCGTAGCTTCATTATCAATCGTCCCTTTAAAACGCGTACTGGAGTCGTAACTGCACCGCATCGCTGGAGTCTTTGACGCTGCGGCCGTCAATGTTTTTACTGGTATCGATATTGCTGATCTTGTAGGTCAGGTAATCGAGCGTAACACGAACGTTTTTGTTGACGAAGTAGTTCACACCCACTGTGAAGGCATCGATATTGTGTTTTTGGTTACGATCTACCGCCAGTACGCCGTCGATATTGCTATCAATATTTTTCTGGCTCGCCGCTTTGTTAGCGTCAATACTGGTGCGTTCATAGCGGATAAACGGTTCAAAGGTGCCAAAGTCTTTAGGTGCTTTCCATTTCCCTTCTCCAGCGTCATAGCCGCGTTGGCTGCCAATTAAGTAGGAGATTTGCGCGTAATAGCCGTTGAGTTTGACGTGGGCATCATCGCCATCTTGCTGACCATGGACCTGACGGGCGTAATATTCACTTTGCAGACGCAAGCTTTGATATTGCCAGGCCGCTTCAAGGGCAAATTCATTATCGCTGGAGGTGTTTTCGATATCGGCAAAGCGCATTCTGTCATCGGCATCACTCCGCACGCCAAAGCGCGAACGGATTTTAGTTTCGTTATTGCGCGGGTTGGAATCATGGTAATCAATACCGAGGTGTAAAATTTGATCGGGCTGTAATATCGGTGCCCAGGTGGCACGCAGCGTATAGCCATAAATATCGCTGTTGCCGTCGTCAGGTTTATCGCCTTGCGTCGCCACCTGAGCCATTAAGCTGTAATTATCCCCGGAACGTGTGAAGTTCAGACCAAAATCAGTGTCATCGCCGCCACTGAGTAAGTCATACATTGCGGGTAATTCCGCTGCGGTGATCCAGGACGAGCTGGTGGCGTTTTCTAAACCGTAGTTAACCCCGAATTTACCCAGCGTGAATTTACCAATGCCGTCAAAATCACGCGCGATCCACACACGATCAACGTCAGTGCCATCTTCAAGGCCGTTATAATTAACGCGCACGCCGTACGACCAGTCGGTGAAGGCGGTGCCTTCAAAATTTAAATGTCCACGGCGCACAAAGGCATCGCTACTGGACGCGAAGTGTTTATTTTGACTGGCGGCCGCCAGGCCACTAAAAGCCACCATGTCATACTGAATTTTGCCGCTGATTTTAAAACTGAAAGCATCATCGGTGGTTTTTAATTCCAGTCCGCTGTGGGTATTAATCACCAGATCCTGGCCGTCAGTCGTGACGGTTCCCGCATGTGCGGTGGCGATATTTAATCCAGCGCACAGCATAACTAACCCAGCGAGAGGCTTTAATTTAAACAACATTATTATTTTCCTTAATAGAGTGAAGTGACGAGCGGCAGCGATACTCACACAGTTTTGTTAAGTTTTTATTAATCAATGTTACTGGCTGATATAGAGGTTGGTTACGAGAGAAGTTAATATAATTAATTTATTGTGGTGATTAACTTGTGGGTGATTTTTTATTTTTAGAGAATAAGGCTAACTATTTTATTTTGTCAGGCAACATATTTTACGGTAGAGGTGTTTTATGTTGTGTTTTTAGGGTTTTATTGGTTGGGCATGTTTTTATGGCTGGAATGGTGTGCAATTTTCTCAATAATTGATGGGCGATATTGTTTTTACCTGAAAACAATATCGCCGCACTTTTTACCGTCAATCACTTTTGTCTGGCAGGTAAAATATGTTTGATCATCACATCCACATCGAGATTATTGATATAGCTCATGCAGCGTGAAGTGAACATGCTCATTAGCCGGTTGCGATGGCCCGCAATCAGTAAATCAATGCCCGACTGGCGAATACATTGTTCAATTTCTTCCAGACGCCGTAGGGTGACAAAATGCCGCACATTGACCGGGTGAGGAGTGGTGAGCAGCAGTTGGCTGAAGAGTGTTTTAGCGCGAATAATTTCATCGGCAACCACGTCATTCATCATGCTGTCTGCTACATAGTTCATACTGCGGTAATCATCGCTGATATGGGCCAGCGTGATGGTCATATCCAGAGATTCAGCGACCGATGCAGCATGTTCGAGTAACACCAGTCCATCATTTTGATCCTCAATCAACACCAGTGCATGACGATAACAGGCCATAACTCACCTCCGACTGTGCCAAAAGAAACTACACAGAATGTATAGGTCAGAGAACGGCGGCAGGCTGTGAGCAAGTGCGCGTTTTGCGTTGCTCAAAGAAGCGTAAAGAGATTAAACTTTGTCAGGTAAGCGGGCTTATACTGCTGCCCTGTTGCTGATGAGGTTGATATGAACCCTTTAAATGCCATTACTTTCGCTGCGTTGTGTGGGCCTTTAGCACAGCCTGCGGCACTTGCCTTGGATTTTATCCCTGAATCCGTAACGACCGTAACCCGCTGTAGTCAAAAATCACCCAGCCTTGATGATTATGCAAATAGCCTGGAGCAGGGTAAAGAAACACTGAGCAGATTGACGATTTCTATTGATGATTACTATATTTCATTGATTAAAATGGATTTTGTTTCTGCGCGGCAGACTGTTGTAGAGAACGGCATTGAAACTATGGAAGCTTGTGAGATGTTCTTGCGTGCTTTCGAAGAAGAGATTAAAAAGACGATATCCGGCAATTTGCCAGGCTTTGTTGCTACTGAGTTACGCATCTATTGGCGGCATATCGCAAAAGCACGCTCATCTGTCACTCGACTCAACCAGTTCACTCTAGGGTTGTTCAAGGATGCCGTGACGTACAAGAGTACGACTGACTTATCCGCCGTGAAAGAGTTGGCTGCTTACACTTCTACCAAACTGAAAGAAGCAAAATTTCATTGAGCTTATGCCTATGAGCCAAATCGAGGTTTCAGTACACCCTGCAACGCGAGAAAGATTTTTCCTTGAAATTTTCACTAAATACCCAACCTTAGAAAGCGCAATATTAGCCGATTTCAAACGCTATAAGTCCGAAGATATATTACCTGATTACTTTGGTCGTGATGTAGCATACACAGAGCCTTATGCCGCGTTTCGTTCAGGCTTGATGCACATTCATCTTTGTTTTCCCCCGGATTCATTTCCCTCTAATCGCCCTCAGCCCGATCGCGTATGCAAACGTGGGAGCCCTGAAAATGATGCTTCTTTGGTCTATGTTCAGGGAGAGTTGTATGAAAACAGATACTCGTTGATCGCGATAATGCATCCTGATGCTCATGGCAAAGCCAGGCAACATGAGGTGATGAATTATCCCACCAGAATTGCACAAGAGTTTAGAGATAATAACTAACGTTAATCCTGGCGATAAAGATTGCACTGCATTTGTCACCGGGAGTGAATATGCCGTCGATGGTGGTTTACTTATGCGTTAGGGATCGTGCCGTGCGTTTTAGTCGGGATTGAAGCGGCTGTGTTGGTGCGTTTCAGGTTGGTGCGGTGCGGCTGGGATTCGTGCGTTCCGGGGAGTGCCGTAAAGACGCCGTGAATCCTTCCCTGGAGGCTCTGCCGCTGCATCCATGCAGCGGAAGCTTTACTCTACTCCCCGCCATCCCCGCCTTTATGTGAGTGATGTGCAGACCTTCGTCCGTGCGATTTGTGGCTGCACAACTCACAGGCCTACCCCCATAAAAGATGAGGAAAAAGTCCGACATCGCGATGTGAAATTATCAATGAAGGAAATATCATTATATCCAGCAGGGCTTTTCACGATTTATTCAACCAGAATGGAATATTAACGACACCTCATCAAGTGTCGGTGGTATCATGCCGGTCAGGTGTATTTTTCAGCAGATATTATCTGTAGCTGATATTCACCTGAGATGATAATCAACGTGTAAGCTGTGATGGCAAGGATACAAGACATGTACGATACCATTTTGTTTGATTTTGACGGCACGCTAGCCGATTCCTCTTCATGTTCGGTCATTGCGACGCAGCAAGCCTTCGTGGCTCATGGCCTTGCAGCGCCTGAGGCCGCAGCTATCACTGACTGTATGGGCATTCCCATTGAGGTTTCATTCCGCCAGATGGGGGCAGAAGCTTTTTCGGAAGCGCAGTTTACCCAGCTATTAACCACTTTTCGTGAATTGTATCGCGACCATGCGGCAACCCATATCACGGCATTTAACGGCGTTGCTGAGATGCTGGGAAATTTGAAAGCCGCCCAGAAAAAAGTGGCTGTAATTACCAGTAAGAAAACGGCCGTTGCAGAGAGTAATATCGAAAAGCTGGGTTTGAAAAGCACGATCGATATTATTATTGGCTCCGATCTGGTGAAGCAATATAAACCTCATCCTGAGGGGATCTATATTGCATTACAACAGTTGTTCACTGATGGCCCCTATTCACGCCATGCAATTATGGTCGGGGATGCCGTAACCGATATCGAAATGGGAAAAAATGCCGGTGTACACACCTGTGCCGTCACCTGGGGAGCACACAGCGAAGCGCGTTTACGCGCCAGTGAACCTGATGCTATCGCCCATGATGTGGCAGCGCTGAGTCAGCTGTTGCTGGCCTGAGGCAAAAAAACCGCGCGAAAAGTCGCGCGGTTCAATCGATTAGGCGTGAGTCATTACCAGCCTTTAATGATATCGCCTTTGTAGATCTGGTTCGCTTTTTCCAGCACTTCAGGTGACTGGAACGCTTCCTTCAGCTTCAGCACATTCGGGCTGTCTTTATTGTCTTCACGCGCCACAATCGCATTCACGTAAGGCGAGGCTTTGCCTTCCATAAACATGCCATCACGGGAAGCCGACAGGTTAGCCAGCGCGGCAAAGTTATTGTTGATCACGGATACGTAGACCTGTGGATCGTCCAGCGTACGCGCTAACTGTGGAGTATCCACTTCAACAATCTTCAGATTTTTCGGGTTAGACGTAATATCCAGCGTGGTTGGCAGCAGACCAGCCTCTGGCTTCACAGTAATTAATCCCTGAGCCTGCAACAGCAGCAGGCTGCGGCCCAGCGTCGTGGCTTCGTTGGAAATCGTTACCGTTGCGCCATCAGGCAGATCTTTCAATGATTTGATCTTGCGAGAATAGCCAGCGATCGGGAAGACAAACGTATTGGTCACCACGGCGAAGTGATAGCCACGCTCTTTCATCTGCATGTTCAAATAAGGCAGGCTCTGGAAGGCATTGGCATCCACATCTTTGTTGTACAGCGCTTCATTTGGCTGCACGTAATCGTTGAACGCAATCACATCTACATCAAGATGATACTTATCATGGGCAACCTGTTTAACGGTATCCCACAACGCCTGATCCGGGCCGGTGTTAATCGCCACTTTGATGGTGTTGTCATCTTCTTTTTTACAGGCGCTCAGCAGCGTCACAGAGGCCGCTAACAGGATGGATAATACTTTTTTGTTCATGACACAGGTCCCTTCTTAACGTAGGGAACGGACTATAATACACATCTAGACGTCTGTACATCCATTCTGGTGCGACTGCCGAAAATTGCAGCGCCGGACGCGCTGCGACAGAAATTATGCCTCCAGCGTCTCCTGCACATGTCGCCAACGGACTTTTTCATTTTCAAGACTGAACAGTGCGGTAGCCCAGCGCACATTGCCGCTGTTGCCATCCCAATGCTGTAATTCGCGATAATGCACTACCGCGCCCTGATCCCATTGGTGAAGAACCGATACCCGATCAACGCTAATGTTCAGACCCGGACGGCTGGCCTGCTGTGCCTGTAAAAATGCCGCCAACCCGTTGCGGTCGAGCTGTGCACCACTGGGCACCGTCATCGAAAAATCAGCTGAAAACCGGTCAATCAGTTGCGCAAAGTCCCCTTCGGCAGAACCTAACCAGTGAGCGAGTGCGTCCAGGCCTTGATGCAGTTCGGTAAGATAAGGGTTCATTTTTGTGTTTCCTCAGTAAGTAAATGCAGTTTGATCGCCTGACTATTCAATCGCAGGCTGACGAGGGCGGGCAGCAGGGTGACACCGGCCGCGACGATAAAGCACAACGTATAAGCCTGTGTCTGCGGGATCTGTTGTTCCAGCACATTGAGTAACAGGCTTAATAATGCAACACCCAGGCAAAAACTCAGCTGGCGATTGATATTCCACAGCGCACTGGCATCTGCCATTTCTGCCGCATCAATCTCCAGCATGGCGCTGTTTTGCGCACTCGAACTGCACAATGAGCCGCCAAACCCCATTAGCGCATACGCGCAGTAAAGCATCAGATGCGGGGTTGAGGGGTTTACATCGATTAGCCAGAGAATGCCCGCGGCCTGACACAAACAACCGCATATGATCATCGGCTTAGGGCCGACGCGATTAAACCCTTTACCACTGGTGTGAATGGCGATAAACGCGGCAACAGACCATGCCAGCATCAACGCGCCATTTGCCGCTGCACTGAGGCCAGCCATCTGCTGTAACCAGAACACCGCAATCATATTAACGCCAATAAAGAAGCCCGGCGTGCAGAGATAAACCAGCATTGAAAAGCGCAGAAGTGGCATACGCAGTAGATGTAAAGCCAGCAGTGGAGCAGGGTGGCGACGGCTGCGAACAATAAATGCAGCCAACAGTAACAGCGCGGGAAGCAGCCATAATAGTCCTGTGATCATCTTGTCAGGTTCGCTCAGCGCGGTGAGACTCAGCAACAGACACAACAATCCCCCTGCGCTGGTCACAACGCTGAGAATATCTAAAGCGGTGTTGGGGGAAGACGTCGGCGCATCACGCAGCCAGATAAAAGCGCAAACCAGCGCAATGATTGTCATTGGCAGGCTGACCAGGAAGACAGCATGCCAGCCAGAATGCTCAACTAGCAGTCCTCCCAATGCCGGTGAGGTTGCGGGGGCTAACAGTGCCACCATCATCACCAGCGTGGAGATCCGGGTTCTCTCGGCAGGGGCGTAAAGCTGCCAGGTCAGCGCCTGACCGACCGGGATCAACAGACCACCTCCTGCGCCCTGAATCACCCGCCAGCTCACCAGACTGGCCAGACTTTGCGCATGGCCCACCGCCAGTGTCGCGAGCGCAAACAAGCTTAAAGAGAGTAAAAACAGACGTCGTGCGCCAAAGCGATGCGTCAGCCAGCGACTGAGCGGCACGACCAGCGTCAAGCCAATAATGTAACCGTTACTGACCCAGGCTAACTGTGCCACTGAAGCGTGTAAATCGGCGGACATCGCGGGTAGGGCGACGCCTGAAATAAACATATTGATCAGGTCCAGAAACAGGCTCAGTAAATAGACGGTAGCCACTTTGCTGCGATAGGTCATGATTGTCTCTCCGTGAAGTGGCGACAATCTAGCGTGAACACCTGGCGGGATAAACGGGGATGGCGGTGATAGACTGTCAAAATTATTTTGACAATCATGGGCCATTTCAATGCTTAGCCTACAGCGGGTGGCGATGTTTATCGCCGTGGTTGAGTCAGGCAGTTTTACCGCTGCGGCAGCTTCACTACGCCAAACTAAAGCAGCGATTAGCATTAACATCCGTCAGTTAGAGGCCGAGCTGGGCGTCTCGCTGCTGGTGCGTTCAACCCGACGTTTAGCGCTGACCCAGGCCGGAGAGGTCTTTTATCAGCGCAGTAAACAGTTGTTACAGCAGGCAGAGAGTCTGGTGGGGGATATCCAACTGACTCACAGTGGATTCAGCGGGGAGCTGCGTATCACCAGCACCCCCGAATATGGTCAGGCGCGGGTGATCCCTGCACTGGCGGCTTTTACGCGTCTTCACCCGCACTTGCAGGTACGGTTTGTCTCTTCCTCTCACCATGCGGATTTAATTTCTGAGCGTTTCGACGTCGCAATTCGTCTCGGCACCCTGGCGGACTCCAGCTATCGCGCGGCGCTGATTGATCGCTTTTCGGTCTTCGCCGTAGCGTCACCGCAGTGGCTTGCTGAACATCCAATCGATTCACTCCAGGCACTAGCCACAACCCAATGGATTATCCACAATCGCCTCGCTGATCCCCTTAACTGGACGTTGCACGGCCCTGAAGATCAACCCGAGCAGTTGGCCATACGCAGCCCTATCCACTATTCCGCTGATAGCTCTTCTGCATTGCTCGGGTTTGCCCTGACCGGGTGTGGCGTCACACTGCTACCTGAATGGCTAGCCGGGCCTCATATTGCGGCGGGGACATTGCAGCGGGTGTTACCGGAGTGGCAATTTCCGCCTCAGGGGATTTATGCGGTCTATCCGGATACCCGACATGTCCCTGCACGCGTGCGCGCCTTTATCGATTTTTTACGCCATTTCCATGTGTCGCATCCGGCCATTACGCAGAGTGTCGAAAGGTAAAGAGGGCGCGCAATCTCCGCGTCATCTCACGATGCTATATTTTTCGCGGCGCATCGCATGGTCAATATTTAACCTCTTCGCTGTGTTGTGCATTTGGCGGCGTCCCAATAGATTTATCCACAGGCTTATTCGGCAGATATCCCGGTAGTTTGTGGATAACTGGCTTAATAAGCAAACGGTTGCGCACCTGAGTAATGCACCATAGCCCTCGGCAGATGTGGTACAAAACAGTATCCAAACCAGAAGGGAGTCATTAATGCGTACGCAAAAAAGAGCCATGGGATACATCGCAGTGGTGGTTGATGATTATGATCGTGCGATTGAGTATTACACCGACAAGTTGGGGTTTACGCTGGTAGAAGATACACCGCAACCGGGTAAACGTTGGGTCGTGGTGACGCCTAATCCTGAGAGCGATTGCAATCTTCTGCTCGCGCGCGCTTCCAATGAGAGACAAGAGCGCTTCATTGGCGATCAGTGTGGGGGCCGAGTGTTTTTATTCCTACAGACGGATGATTTCTGGCGTGACTACCGGGCGATGAAGGCGAAAGGGGTCAACTTTGTGCAGGAGCCCCGTGAAGAGGAGTATGGCACGGTGGTGGTGTTTGAAGATCTGTATGGCAACCGCTGGGATCTGTATCAGAATAAATAGCTGTAGCCGGGCAAGAGGTGAACGAGTGAGAGAACGTGATGTTCTCTCACTGTTAAAGCGGGAATCAGGATTCGGTGTTTTTTTGCTGTTCGCGCATCACCTGGTGGCGGTAGAGGAATTTACCAATGTCTTCACTAAATTCCGTTAATTTTTTGCGGATACCCGGTAAAAACACCATCCGCACTTTTTTACCGTTGTCCTGTTTTTCGTGGAAGTAGAAAATGACATAGGTAATGCCCAGCATACTGTTAAAGGTTGCTGTTCTAATCTCATCCCAACTCCATACCTTGCCATGCTTCGGCTCGGTGACGCCCTGCCAGCCAACGCTGATCTCTCTGCCTTTACGCAGTTTGTAGGTCACAGACGGGAAGTATTTTTCCACTAGGGCAATTTGTTCTTCACCTACCGGCTCATAGCGCCAGGAGAGGCTCTCTTCGTGTGCGGAAGAGAAATCGCTCTCATAACGCTGCCACAAGGTTTGCTCAATCTCATCAGCGTGTGGGACTAAATCCACCCAGCTGTGTTGCGGCATCAGCGTGGCTACGGCGGCAAAATCACGTTCATCGATCACGTGGCCGACGCTCTGCATCCTTTCACTGAGCGGTGGGTGAGAGTCAAACGGGTGTGGCACGTTTTGCTCGCGCATCATGCTGGTGAAACCGTCGGAATGGGCGTAATCAGTCAGCCCCTTGGCAATCGCGTCACGCATGTTCAGGGTTTCTTCATGGCGTTCGTTACGCGCAAACATCTCATGTTCTACTTCCCCCCAGTAGGCGGAGTAAGCAGAAATTTTAACCAGTGATTCCACAATGGTGGCCGGTCCGGCAACTTCTGCCGCTTTACGGTCGGCAATAAACTCTCGATCGCGACTGTAGCGTTGCCATGCCAGTTCAAACAGCATGCGATACACGGCCAGTGGATAATAGACCGCCAGGGTGAAAGGGTTCTCGCCCATCAATTCGATATACAGATCCAGATGGTGCAGCTTAGGTCCCAGCGCCGCACTGGATGCGGTGTCGCCTTTTTGCAGGTGAGTCAGCTCATGGATCATGACACCATCAGCCTGTTCCGGCGTCAGGTGACGCAGCAGAGGGAGGCTGACGTAGAGTTTACGGCCACGCAGCTTCTGCTTTTTAACACTCAGCGGGGCTTCGGTAACGTAAAAGCTGGCATCAATACCGGCGATAACGTGGTCAGGTGCCGTGGTACCCAGGCGAGCGGCCAACTGACCCAAACGTGCCCACAGGGCGGGAGCATGGGTGCGAGTGACCTCAATCCCTTCGGTATCGTCCGGCGGTGGCAGGCGACGGAAAATCCCTTTGAGAATGCAGAAGATACCAACAACCACGGCCAAACCAATCAACAGGATGAGTTTTGGGAAATAACTGTTGGTGAAGAAGGCGGTGATCCAGAATGAGAGCCACACCAGCAGCACCCCCTGAACCAGGACTTCGATCAGCGTCACCAGAATCAGGATCGGGCGGGCCAGACGTAGGCTAATGGCCTGAATAGCAGGCCCGACAAACGCTAAGCCACTTAACGCGGCGATCAGCAGCAGGATAAACACGCCAAAGACAATCAGCGCGACCGAGAGTTTGGTAAAGGCATGGAACTGCCACAGCTCAGAGCCTAGGGGACAGACGGAATTTTGGTAATCTTGCAGGTCAGAATCCACAGGGACACAAACACTCTGTGGCGGATGTTCATCAAGGAAGGCTTGCACCTCCGTCACATCCTGGTTTTGCTTACGGGCGTTATCAATAATGATGCTGGCAACCTCGTTGCCAAATTTATGACTGCCGTATTCGGTAAAAATCAGCGTGGTAATGGGGATTAAAAACAGCGACAGCAGCAGGTAGATCAGGATTCGGCTAAATCCCTTTTTCATGGTGAGGTTTCCTTGTCTCATAAAAATACAAAGGCCAGAGTGGCAATACGGCAAGGAAAGTTCAGGTCGGCAGAAATCCTTTTCCGCATCGCCGGGGCACCGGCTTCAGATGTTTTTTTTAGGTCCATTTCTTTCTGGGACCGCTGGTGCGCTACTTTACGGAAACCGCTCCCCAGATCAAGCCATACATCAGCCAAAGTGATGCATTTTTGGATTATTCCGAAAGTGGTGCGCACATTCATGCTGGAGACACAGCAATGAAGAGGGTGGTTTGTGAGCCTACTCGAGAGAAAACCTCATCTTCCGCAATACGGCCAAACAAAGAAAAGCATGAGTGTTACTGATATCAGGAAGGCTGCTTTTGCTGATCGGGCTCGTAACGCTGGACCTCAATTTCCGGTAACGGTCGGGTTGAGGTGCGGCCACAAAACTCACTTTGTCCGCTGTCGGCAAAACGAAAGAAGGTGGCACCATCTTCACTGTCTTCCAGCAGCTGATCGCCGTTGACGAACGCCGTTATCGTCACGGGATCGCCATTTGCCAGATGAGAGAATTTGGTGCCAGCCGCCATGATCATCTGCTCGTCAGGCGGCCACAGCAGAAAATTGACGCCATACTGCGCCATCACCATCTCCATGGGGGGATGTCCGTCACACTGAATCTGATATTCGCCTTCGCTCCAGGCGGGGGCTAGCCAGCCACAGCTCAGCAGGCCGATGAGGATTTGCGTTTTAATTGTCATTTTATTCCCGATACCGGTGAAATATCACGCGCAGTGCGACGGTATGGCAATAAAATAGTCTGAATTATCAGCAAATCCCAC
Source organism: Candidatus Pantoea multigeneris (assembly GCF_011752615.1). NCBI lineage: Bacteria > Pseudomonadati > Pseudomonadota > Gammaproteobacteria > Enterobacterales > Erwiniaceae > Pantoea > Candidatus Pantoea multigeneris. The sequence continues at coordinate 175,710 of NZ_VWXF01000009.1, read as the reverse complement.
GAGTAAAATGTAACGTCCACCGGAATTAAATGAAGAAAAATGAAATTTCACATATTTCATTCACACCCTGTTTGTGACGATTTCTCCACGACGGGTGCGTAAAAAATAACAAATATACCTGGAGTATTTTCCACCTCTAGCGAGGTATAGGTATAATGTTTCATCTCGCTGTTGAGATCTAAAATGGCTTTATTTCCAGCCCCCATACGACTCACTTCATGCCGTTGCCATAGCGCGACAAAATCAGCACTGCGGGTACTCAAATCATTCACTATAGAGTCGAAATCGGCGGAGTTGCGTCCCGCAGCCTGATAATTGCGAAATGCAGCGATGGTGTGCAGTGCCGCGCTTTCCCAGTTGCCAATCCGCTGCTTGTAGGCGGGATCAATAAACATCAGTTTCAGTGAGTTACGGTCAGAGAGGGGGACCTGCGTCCAGTCAAAGATATTCTCCTGTGCGGCACGGTTCCAGTAAAGAATATCCATGTTTTCCCGCCGTACAAAAGCAGGATAGGGGTGCAGGGCATCCACCATCACCTTAACCTCTTTGGGAATGTCGGGACTCTGTTCTGAGGGCAAAGTGTGACCAAAGACGATCGCGGAAAAATAGTTCTGCTCTACTGGCGTGAGTTGTAATACTTTGCCAATGCGCTGAATTGCCGCCGGGGAGATGCGGATATCCCGCCCCTGTTCCAGCCAGGTGTACCAACTGACGCTAACGGCGGCCAGTTGAGCCACTTCTTCACGGCGTAAGCCCGGTACGCGCCGCTGTTGACTGTCAATGCCATACACTTCAGGTTTAACCTGCGCGCGATGTTTATGCAGAAAGTTTTTAACATCTTCGTTTCTGGCCATTATTTCTCCTGGGTATGAGTTTTAATCATAGGATAAACCGCCCCATTTTTACTTTTATTCAGCCTGGTATTATTGCCGCCAAGAATACGTTAATCCAGACGAGGATAAAAAGCACAAATGTCTTCACAGCAGTTATTCACACAGACAACACAGCGGCTGCCAGTCAGTGCGTTGGCCATTATGTTTACCGGCATCTTGACGTTGGTTGCGGTAATGGGTATTGGACGATTTGCACTGACACCACAAATTCCATTAATGATCCGTGACGGGCAACTGTCTCTTTCAAGCGCCGGGGTGTTAGCCGCTATGAACTATGTCGGCTACTTGCTGGGGGCAATCTATGTCAGCCGTTTACGGCAACATCATGCACTCTATTTGAAAACCGGGCTGGCAATCACGGTGGCCGTTACCCTCGCATCAGGGGCCACCACCTCCTTTATATTGCAATGCCTGTTTCGTTTTCTGGCGGGGGTAGGCGGCGCCTGGGCGCTGATTATCGTGACCTCCTGGACACAGCTTATGCTGGCCGAACGTCAGGCTCCGCGCCTGTCTGCTCTGGTGTTCGCCGGACCCGGAATAGGGATTACCCTGAGTGGCTTGCTGGCATGGTCAATGGCAGGATTTTCGGCCTCATCAGCATGGTACATCTATGGTGCGGTTGCGTTGGTCGCGGCGATGGGGATCTGGCGGACGTTACCCGCTGCGGTTGCAACGCCTGCTGCGTCAGCGCCTAAAGCTAAGATCAGTCATAATTTAAAAGTCTTACTGGCGGTGTACTCATTAGCGGGATTTGGCTACATCCTACCGGCGACATTTCTGGCCCAGATGGCGCACAGTCAGTTTCCTGCTGGTAGCCCGATGGTCTCTCTTTTCTGGCCGCTGTTTGGTCTTTCTGCGGTGGCGGGGGTGCTGTTGGCGGTCTTTGTTGCCGGTAAATACCGTCCACGTTACTGCCTGGCGATAGCGCTGATCTTGCAAGGTATTGGCGTTGCAGCGTCGGTGGTTTTGCCAAATACAGCAGGGCTGGTGATCTCTACGCTGCTGACGGGGTTAGGTTTTCTCGCCATCATGCAGTTCAGTATGCGTCTGGCACGTCTGTTCTCAACCGGATCCTTGGCACGCACTGTGGGTATGCTGACCTCAGGCTACGCCAGCGGTCAACTGATTGGCCCGCTGATCTCTGCGGCCAGTGTTGCTCTGCTGGGGTCGTTAGCCCCGGCGATTCTGTTGGCGGCGGCGATGTTGGTACTGGCGGGGCTGGCCGTGATCGGTCTGATGCGTGAAAAAGCCTGACTGGGCGATCCCGCTAAGCGCCGGGATTGTGATCCCGTTGTTGCATTTTGGTGATTAAATTTCAAACCAGACAATTTTTGGAATAAAAACTTCAAAATTTACCCTTCAGCGATTGCTACCGGTAGCAATTGACGCTATGCTGCACGGCAGAAACACATTTTAATAATAATATAAGTAGTACCTGTAGGTAGCCGTCTTGAATGACGGCATTTTTTTGCCCGCTATTCCGCATTATCCCCGCTGTTATCCACCGGCTAAACCGGTTAATCTTTACACGGTTAACAACTGTAATTAGACTAGGTTTTGGGCGTTAACCTGACGCAGGCGAGTCTAACCTTTTGAGCGAAGTACTCCAGTGCACATGGAGGACATCATGCAACCCTATTTAAAACATCAGAAAATACCACTACTTATCCCATCAGCTGGATTTGATGCCAAACTGAGCATTACCGACAAGAATGTTGATCACACTCAGGCCTTTATTTCATCAGGCGTAAAAGACTTTTCTCTGCCCGGCTTTGTGACACCCCATAGACTGTTTGTGATAAGTACAGAACGCTTACATTAACCTGGCGACTTGAATGCAAACAATACTTACCTTATCGGCAACGCAAATTGAAGCACGTCAGGATGAACTGGCCGAGGTGCTGCATAACTGTGTGAATCAGGGGGCTTCTGTGAGTTTCATGTTGCCGTTTGAACATCAGCGCGCGGTGGCTTTTTGGCAGAAGACCAGCCAGAGTGTCGCCCGTGGGGAAAGGGTGGTACTGGCGTGTGAAGATGTTGATGGCCAGATTGTGGGCACGGTGCAACTGATTACCGATCAGCCGGAAAACCAGCCGCACCGTGCGGATGTGGCGAAACTGTTAGTGCATCAACGCGCACGACGCTCAGGCGTTGCCAGCGCCTTGATGCAGGCACTGGAGCAGGAAGCAAAACAGCACGGCATTCGCTTACTGGTGCTGGACACCGCAACGGGCAGCGGAGCCGAAACCTTTTATCAACATGCTGGCTGGCAGAAGGCCGGAGAGATCCCGGATTATGCGCTGATGCCCGATGGTGCGTTAACCCCAACTTCCCTGTTCTACAAACACCTTTCAGCCTAATCAGGCTGCGTATTTGCGCGCGCCGAACACACAAGCCACGGCGGCGCAGGTCACTAACAACATCGGCCAGGTGACGGATTCGTGTAACAGCAAGGCGGCCAGTGCCATACCGATAAACGGTTGCAGGAGCTGAAGCTGGCCAACGGCCGCTATGCCTTGCTGTGCCAGACCGTGATACCAAAAAATGAATCCCACCAGCATACTGAACACGGAAACATAGACAAATCCACCCCATGCAGTTCCGCTCACCTGAGTGATGTCATTGGGCAGGGTGAGCAGCGTCAAAGGCAGCATTACTGGCAGGGAGAGAATCAACGCCCAGCAGATCACCTGCCAGCCCCCCAGGCGGCGTGACAAGGTGGCTCCTTCTGCATATCCCATGCCGCACAAGATCACCGCTGCAACCATCAAACTGTCTCCGGTTAACGAACCCTCACTGCCGTTAAACAGAGCAAATCCGCCCACAAACAGCGCGCCACTGAGGGAGAACAGCCAAAAAATCGGACGGGGTCGTTCCCCTCCACGCAACACCGCGAACAGCGCGGTGCAGAGCGGCAACAGCCCGACGAAGACAATGGAGTGGGCGGAAGTCACGTGCTGTAGCGCCAGTGCAGTCAGTAGCGGGAAGCCTACCACTACGCCTGCGGCGGTGATGAGGAGTTTGCCAATATCGTGTTTTTTCGGGCGGGACTGCCTGAGCAGCCTCAGCAATAACAGCCCCAATACCGCCGCGACCGTCGCCCGCCCGCCGGTCAGAAAAAGCGGGTTGAGCTCCGCCACCGCCACGCGGGTAGCGGGTAACGAACCGGCAAATATCACCACGCCTGCAAAACCACTCAGCCAACCGTTCACTCTCATTGATACGTCCATCTGTCAGAATTGAAGCCATCAGTTAACCATTGGCGCAGGGCGCAGAGACAGATACACTTCAGTACAGTTTTATAAAACTGTATTGGTACTGCGACCAGTACAGTTATGGGGGAATAGATGAGTGAGCACAATAAAACCGGGCAGGTCATGGCCGTTATTCGCCGCCAAATTGCGGCACGTGCGCTGACGCCGGGGATGAAATTACCCTCGGTCCGGTTACAGGCGCGACTCTCAGACGTTTCGACGTCAACCATCGTGGAAGCTTATGCCCGGCTGGCGGCAGAAAACGTCATCACTTCACGACCCGGAGCCGGATTTTTTGTTGCCGGGTCTATCGCTCCCCTCGACCTGACGCACATGACGCCAGTGAAGGAGCGCGATATTGACCCGTTATGGATCTCGCGCCAGGCGTTAGATGCGGAAGATGGCAAACTCAAACCCGGTTGTGGCTGGCTGCCATCTGACTGGATGTATGAAGAGGGGATGCGGCGCGCACTGCGCAAAATGGCGCGCGAGCCTGCATCAACGCTGGCAGATTACGCCACCTCGGCGAATAGCCTGCCCTTGCGGCAGCTTTTAGTCCGGCGCATGGCAAATCAGGACATTAAAACCCAGGCCGACCAGGTGATGTTAACCGAATCGGGTACACAGGCGATTGACCTGATCTGCCGCTTTCTGTTGCAGCCGGGCGATACAGTATTGGTGGATGATCCCTGTTATTTTAACTTCCACGCTTTGCTGCGGGCGCATCGCGTGAATATCGTTAGCGTGCCATACACCGCCAATGGCCCGGATCTGGTTGCATTCGCTGCGGTATTACAGGCTCACTCACCGCGACTTTACATCACCAATTCAGCGATCCATAACCCAACCGGCGCAGTGCTGTCGCCACTGGTGGCCCATCAGGTGCTGAAAATGGCGGAAGAGCATGATTTGATCATCGTTGAAGATGATATTTTTGCTGATTTTGAACACCGTCCGGCCCCACGGCTTGCGGCGTTCGATGGTTTATCCCGCGTGATTGCGATAGGCAGTTTTTCCAAAACCGTGTCAGCGGCGTTACGCTGTGGCTATATTGCAGCCAGGGCTGAGTGGGTTGAGGCATTAATCGATTTGAAAATTGCCACCAGCTTTGGCGGCGGCAGATTAGCCGCCGAAATGTTGCTACAGGTGTTAACGGACAGTGGCTATCGTCGCCATCTCGAAGGGTTAAAGCTGCGGCTGGCGCAGGCGATGAAAAACACCCATGAGCGGTTGCAACAGCTAGGCATTCGGCCCTGGTTAATGCCGCCGGCCGGGCTGTTTCTCTGGTGTCAGTTGCCGGATAGCATCGATGCGGTGGAACTGGCGCGCCGTTGCCTGCGTGATGATGTGGTGCTGGCCCCCGGCAATATTTTCAGCCAGTCCGGCAGTGCCAGCACGCTGATGCGTTTTAATGTCTCACAGTGCAGCGACGAACGAATCTATCGCTCGCTGCAACAGGCTTTAAGCGACCAGCTGCGCTAACAGTGCGGGCAGGGCAGCGGTACTGGAGTAATGTGTCGCTTCAGCAAAATAGTCACGCTCGCCAATAAACACAGAACGGTTGGCGTGACGTAGCATCTCAAAGTCGTTGCTGTCATTACCGAACGCCACGGTGCGGGACATATCCACGTCCAGCCGCTGCAACGCAAGGTATTTGCTCTCGATCCGTGGGCTGATATCAAACACGTTGTCGTGACGGTGATGATAAAGCGTAAATGTGAGCTGCTGTGCGGCGAGGAACGCATCAAATTCACTGCGGAAAGCGCCATCGAGGATCAGGATCTTTACCACACCCTGGCCGATTAACCGCGACTCTTCAATTTCATGCTGTGACAAACTGCGCATGTAGTCGTGGAACGGGTGCGCCAGGCGAGAAGTCGAAAAACTCCATGGCCCATCCAGCACATAAGGCACCTGGCGTTGTTGCAGGAAGGTGATGATCAAATCGGCGTATTGGGCATCAAACTGGCTGCTAAACAAGCAATCCCCCGCCTGCCACGCCATGCCGCCGTTACAACCAATCATCAGGCATGACTTCAGTTCTGCGGGTAGCAGTGGCAGCATGTCGCGCACCGGGCGGGCCGAAGCAAAAATCACGCGATGACTTTGCATCAACTGCACAATGCTCTGCGCCAGTTGCGGTTCCAGCGGCGCGCCATTGGTGATAATGGTTCCGTCGAGGTCAAACACGCAGTTGGGTAATGTGTTCACGTTGCATCCTTTCTTTTCACTCAGGTTTGAAGCGCGAAACGTTAACACAACCCTCCCGCTGACGCGACTGCACAAAGCGAAGCATTTCAGATTGTTCTGAATCGCGATCCATAAACATCGTTTGATATTGGGACGCTTCTTGCACAGAATGAGCCGTGATTTTTTCAACATAAAAAGGATCTTTTATGTGGAGCACCCCTCGAGCAATAGCCTATGCTCGCCAGCACGCGTTAAGCCGTAGCCACGGCAAATGCGCCCACTTCGTGACTGATGCTTTAAAGCACGGTGGCGCGCAATTGCAACTCACCCCGTTTGCCAAAGACATGGGCCGCAATTTAATCGCGGCAGGATTTACAGCAATTTCTGGCAATCCACAGCCAGGGGATGTTGCGGTGATTCAACCGATTCCCGGTCATCCTTATGGTCATGCCTGTATTTATGATGGGCGAGAGTGGATCAGTGATTTTGTTCAGCGCACCATGTATCCCGGTCCGGGTTATCGTGCTGTGCATCCCGGCTATGTTATCTACAGGCACAACTAATCTATGAAAAAGCTTTTGATTGCAGCGTTGCTACTTTCGCCGCTGGCTGCGTCTGCTCAGGCATCTTCACCCGCAGAGCTGGCCGCACTTCATTTCAACCAGTGGTATGTGGGGCAGTTGATTGCCAGGAAAGAACCCCTGGAGGATTACGCCAATCTGGGCCGTTACGTCACGGCAGATACCGTGCAGGCCTTGAAGAAAATCTACCAGGCCGACAGCAATGACGTGGACGTGCCGGATGCGGATATGTTTATTAAAGCCCAGGACTATGCCGCAGACTGGAACAAAATCAACGTGATCTCGTCTGATTACGATGCCGCTTGCACCAACGTGTATGTTGCCTTTGGCAAGAAACAGGATCACGTCGTAGCCGACTGCATGGTTCAGGAAGCAGGCAACTGGAAAGTTCGTTCAGTGACGTTGATTAAGTAATGCTTTTGGCCCTCTGCATCAGGGGGCTTGCACTTTTCCCACCTGAAAAAATCCATTCATACCCGCGCTGGACACTGCTAATTGAATGGCGGTAGCATCATGCCACTTTTGTCTTTCAGGGATTTACAATGACAACGCAGAAAATCATTCTCGATGGCGGTATGGGCCGTGAACTGGCGCGTATTGGTGCACCTTTTCGTCAGCCGGAGTGGTCAGCGCTGGCGTTATATGAAGCGCCAGAACAGGTGCGAGCCGTGCACAGCAGCTTTATTGCCGCCGGGGCGGAGGTGATTACCACCAACAGCTACGCCGTGGTGCCGTTCCATATTGGGGAAACGCGTTTTCAGCAGGATGGTGCCCGTCTGGCGGCATTAGCCGGCACCCTGGCGCGTGAAGCCGCCGATCAGGCCTCCCAGCCGGTGCGTGTCGCGGGTTCGATTCCGCCAGCACTGGGCTCTTATCGTCCCGATCTGTTTGAAAAACAGGCCGCGCAGAAAATTCACCAGGTGTTAATTAACGCGCAGTCACCGTCCGTTGACCTGTGGCTAGGCGAAACCATCAGTTCTGTTGCTGAAGCGGAAGCCATTGCCGAACTGCTGACCTCACACCCTCAGCCGTTGTGGCTCTCCTTCACCTTGCAAGATGAAGATGACGCCGCTGAACGCGACAGCGTATTGCGATCCGGTGAGCCCGTCTCCGCCGCCGTCGAAGCGGCGATTAAGCTGGGTGCAGAGGCGATTCTGTTCAACTGTAGCCATCCAGAAGTGATGCGCTCCGCGGTGCGCACAGCAAAAGCCGTGCTGCTGGCGCATAACAGCCCAATCGCGATTGGCGTTTACGCCAATGCGTTTGAACACAACAGCAACAGCGGTGAAGCGAACGATGGTCTGAGTACGCTGCGTAAAGACACCGACCCCGCAGGCTATCTGCTGTGGGCGCAAGAGTGGATCGCCGAAGGGGCTTCCATGGTGGGCGGCTGCTGTGGCATTGGGCCGGAAAACATTGCGGCTCTGGCTCAGGCGCTGAAGTAAGCTGCAAGCCCTGCCACCCGGGGCTCACGGGTGGCAAAAGTTACCCTCCCCAACGGTTAATCAACGCCTGCAGTGCTTCCAACGTCTTTTCCGCCTCGGCCATATGCTGCTGCTGAGTAGCCAGTGCTTTCTCACCCTGCTGTAACAGGGATGCATCGCCCGATGTATCCGTGTAGGAAGCGCTGGAGAACGAAGAGTCGCTGCTTGCCAGGCTCAAGGTTGATGTGCTGGATGACAAAACTCCTGTTGCGGGCTGTTCGATGCGCTTGCCCGAGGGGCTCTCAGGTGAAATTGCAGGAAGCGATGCCTGAGCGTGCAGGCGCTGTCCCATCTGTTTTTGTTGCTGTGCTAATGCCACGCGTTCCGCCTGATAGTCCGCCTGGCGCTGCGCCCGGCTGCCAGCCATGCTCTCTGCCAACTGTTGGCGGTTCTGCTCGCGCTTGTGTATTGAGGCGGCATAAGCCTGATTGGCGGCGATAAGGCCACGAGCGAGGTGTTGCGCCGCTTCCGTTTTAATACGTTGCTGGCTGGCACTCTGGCTGGCTTGCCATTTGGCGATCCGCTGTTCTTCCTGCTGCCACGCGATTTTTTTCTGTTGTGATTCTACGGCTTCGTTCAGCTGATGCTGCATCTGACGCCACTGACGTTCATCCTGTGCGCCCAGCTTACCAGGCAATGCCATTGAGGGTTCAGACCCGGCTTGGGTAAGCTCAGGGGATGGCCATTTTCTCCGGGCAATCCGTTTTGCATAATGTGCCCGCTGCACTTTTCCCTGAAGGTTATCTAACAGCGTATCACTCAGCAGCGAAATCGCCTGTTGCCAAGGCACGATAGTGTCTCTGGAAGGCAGCGCGGTAATGAATGTCGTGAGACGTGCATCAAGCAGTGCTTTTAGCGCGTAGCCATATTGAGGTTGAGCCTGCTGCGCCTGTTGCAGAAAATGAGCGCGAAAACGCTCCGCCAGAATGAGATTTAGCTCAGCGGGTGTGGTTGCACCGGTGATTTTTGCCAGCATTTTTCCGCCGTGGGGCGTTTGTAGTAAAGCCACCAGCGGCAGCAGACTATCTAGCTGTTGGATCAGATGCGGTGTCAGCGCGGTGGCGCTCAAGGAGAGCTCCTTGCTGGCAGGTAACATCATCAGTTTTTTTAGTGACTCAAATGCCTGCATTTCGGCGAGTGGGGCGGGCGTATTGGCAGTAATTTTCTGATGTATTTTGTCAGAGGTGGCAGTGAGTGAAGAACGATACCAGAAACGAGAGAGCAGAGAGGGCTTGCTGCCGCTGCAATAGCTATCGCCACCTGGTCGTTGATAATCTTCTGGCGTGGAAACCTTATAACCCAGTGCCTCCATCGCGGCCCGCGCCTGGGCTAAATAGGGCGGATGCCAGTTGTAGAAGTGAATCTGCCCGGATGATTTCAACAGCGCATCCGCGTTTTTAATCCAGCTTTCAATATGTTGTGGCGTAAAAGGGTGTTTGGGTCCCCGACTAAGGTATTCAAATTCCACGCTATCAAAGCGGGATTTACCGTGCAGATAGATATCGCTGCCGCGCACCATCACAAAATCCATGACGCAGTCTGCCCCGGCATCTGGGCTGATATCGAGGGTGAAATCCTGGGCGTGATTGCGCTGTCGTGAGCAGGGGGTGCCACTCAAACTGCCCATCGTGACGTTTTGCGGCGATTGTCCACATCCCACCACCAGTCGTTTGACGGGAACGTTGGGGTCATTCAGGTAACTCTGGATGTTTTGCCAGCGAGCAGCGGGTGCCGTGGAGCATGGCGCATGGGCCATCGGCGCGGGTAAGGCATGGGTAGAGATACTTTTCGGCATAGTAGGCGCTTTACAGGACAAACGCCTTGAGTCACCCGTGCAGCGAGAAGGTTCAGTCTATTGTGCGAGAGGTGTTCCCTGGCCTGAAGAATCAGACTAGGGAGAGGGGATTAGAACAGTGCGAATGGATACTCAACGTAAACGCGGACTTCTTCACCGCCTACGTTGTAGTCAGACGCATCTGAGGAAACGCGCAGGGTTGAGAAGCGCAGTTTCACTTTCAGGTCTTTCGCCGGGCCTTGTGGCACTTTATAGGTCAGCTGATTGAAGAACTCATGCTCGTGACCGTTATCTGTAGCGGCAGTTTTAATGTTATCACCACGTACGTAAGCCACATCATAGCTCAGACCATTAACCCCGATGCCGCTCAGGTCAACAGAGTAAGCCAACTGCCATGAACGCTCATCTTCGCCGTTAAAGTCGGACCAGTAGGAGTTAGACAGCCAGATGGTATTGCCACCGTCGCCAACGCCACCCTGATTACGGTAACCACCGTAGTGATAGCCGGTGCTGCCACTGCTCTGCTGATAGGCAATCTTAAAGGTGTGGATACCGAGGTTATAGCTGGTAGCCAGGCTCCAGATGGTGTTGCTGCGACCGGTATCCAGCGATTTGGCATAGTTCGGGTCGAGGCGCGAGTTATAGCCGTTGAAATCGAAGTCCAGTGACTGATCGCCCGCCAGCGGCTGCTTGTAGTTCAGGCCCAGATACTGCTTGTTAAGCACGTCCTGTACGTTTGAAGCGTAGAATGCACCGCGCAGTTGGTCATTGAACTGATAGCTGGCACCGCCAAACATCAGGTTTTTCAGGCCAGAGTTATGGCTGTCATCGCTTTTACGCTGTTCATCAGTGAAGTAACCCGCGCTGACGTCCAGGCCGTCTACTTCCTGCGAATCAAGCATAAAGCCCGTATAAGTTTCAGACAGCAGGCGCGAATCATCGCTGGTGATGATAGGCAGAACCGGGCGCTGAGTACCATAGCTCAATACGGTATGAGAGAAGCGCATTTTGGCGGTTGCGCCAAATTTCGCCAGATCGTGCTTAGCTGTGCCGTCATTGTCCTGAGAGAAGAAGTCGATACCGCCTGCGCCACTGCGCCCACGGCCACCGTCCAGACGTACCGCATACTGTGCCAGACCATCAATACCAAAGCCCACTGGACCCTGGGTAAAGCCAGAGGTGAAGTTGGCAATAACGCCCTGGCCCCACTCGCGGCGATCGCGGGAATCACCTTTATAGTCACGGTTAATGAAGGCGTTGCGCAGCAACACGTTCAGGTGGCTGTCATTAATAAATCCGCCATCAGTCTGATCGGCAGCAAAGGCTGCGCCAGAGGAGAGGGTCAGTGTTGTCAAAAGCGCAAAAGGGAAACTCTTTTTCACGTTGTGTATGCCTGTGTTTTGTGACTTATTTTGTTTAATTATCAACCAGTATGATGGTTGCCCTTTTTGAGGGGGCATCACCTTAACATTGAAAACCTGCCATTTCGTGCGTTTCTTTAACCATTCGTGCTAAGCATCGCCTTTTTGCCTGGTTTTTGACCAAGGTAAGGATTTCTTGTTGTCGCCTGTATAGGGCACCAGTTATATCGCATTATTTGACCATAATAACAGGGATAATAACGCACTGTTTCTGGCGAAAATTACGGGGTGAACTATGCTGGATTTATTACCGATTTTTCGTCTGGTATTGGATAAATATCTGGACTTTTCGGGAGGCGTTATTTGTATATAGGGTTGCATCATGCCGACCTATTGGTTATGGTGGCCCGTATCTGGCGGTTTTACACTGTCGGAAATTAAAACAATGTAATGGCGACTTATAGCTTTCCAGCCCAGCTGTGGTGATGACGGAATTGAAAGCTATGAGCACGCTCTTCACGCAATATTGGGGAGTCTATGAGCACCAGAATAACACCTGCGCAACATCCAGATAAAAGCAATCTCACGGTGGATGATATTACCGTCGTCGACAATAAATTGCTGAAGCGAGCGGTAGGTGCCGCAGCGCTTGGCAACACCATGGAGTGGTTCGACTTCGGTGTATATAGCTACCTTGCCGTGATCATCGGTAAAGTGTTTTTCCCCGATGCCAGCAATACGGCCCAGTTAATTGCCTCCTTCGGGACCTTCGCCGCAGCCTTTTTAGTTCGACCCATCGGTGGGATGGTATTTGGCCCATTGGGCGATCGCTATGGTCGACAGAAAGTGCTGGCCTTCACCATGATAATGATGTCAATCGGGACGTTCTGTATTGGCCTGATCCCTGACTACAGCAAAATCGGTATTATGGCGCCCATCCTGCTGTTATTAGCACGTCTGGTACAGGGCTTCTCCACCGGCGGAGAATATGGTGGGGCAGCAACATTTATCGCTGAATATTCAACGGATAAACGCCGTGGTTTCACCGGGAGTTTCCTGGAATTTGGTACGATTCTCGGTTATATCCTCGGTGCGGCGCTGGTAACAGGCATGACATCACTGCTGTCCAGTGAAGATATGCTGAGCTGGGGCTGGCGTATTCCGTTCTTCCTCGCTGCACCGCTGGGCTTGTTTGGCCTGTTTGTGCGCCTGAAGCTGGAAGAGACGCCGGCGTTCCAGAAACATATGGAGCAGCAGGAAGCGCGTGAACACGCAAAGCCCAGTCTGACTCTTTGGCAGATGCTGCATAAATATCGTCATCAGATGCTGAAATGTATTGGCCTGGTGCTGGTCTTCAATGTGTCGAACTACATGTTGACCTCCTACATGCCGAGTTACCTCACTGGCGTGTTGCACATGTCTGAACTGACCGGCCTGTTGTTGGTGATGGTGGTGATGATCCTGATGATGCCGCTGACGCTGTTGTGGGGTCACCTGACGGACCGTATTGGTCGTCGCCCGGTGATCGGTTTTGGTGCGGCAGGTCTGGTGGTGCTGGCGATACCGAGCTTCATGTTGATTGGCAGTGGTGATATCGCCCTGGTGCTGGCGGGTCTGGTGGTGTTAGGCATTCTGCATACCACCTTCAGTGGTGGTACGCCATCAACGCTTCCGGCTCTGTTCGTTACGGATATCCGCTACAGTGCGCTGGCGATCGGTTTTAACGTTTCGGTTTCCCTGTTCGGTGGGACAACACCGCTGGTGACGGCATGGTTGGTCGATACCACGCAAAACGTCATGATGCCGGCATACTACATGATGGGTGCCGGTGCGATTGGCCTGATCACGGTGTACACGCTGCGTGAAACCGCACGCAAACCGCTGAGTGGTTCGATGCCTGCGGTGGCAACCCGCGCTGAAGCCCATAGCCTGATTAAAAAGCTGCGTGGTCAACATGAGCGTAAGAAAGCGGTAGCCCGCGAACTGGCGCGCACCGCCGCAGATTAAGCACTTTTTCTATGAAAGCCGCCGCGTTACCTTTGGTAGCGCGGCTTTTTTATGCGTGTTATTTCACGGTAAACATATATTTACCCTGGGTTTTATGGCCATCTACCGACAGGGCATGCCACTCAATTTGATAATCTCCCGCTTTGAGAGGGGTGGTGATTGGGATAATCAGGTTCTTCTTGTCCGCAGGTGCCAACTCGGCTTTGCCTTCTTTCACGGTAGCACCGCTGGCGTCAGTGATTTTTACCCCGCTGAAACCCACTTCCAGATCTTCAGTAAAAGAGAGCGACAGCTTGTCCGGTGACTGGGCCACGCTGCTCATATCTGCCGGTACGGCTGAGGCCAGGTGCGCATGCGCCATTGCCTGCTGGCTGCAAAGCAGACCCGCGACGACGGTTGCTGCAGTTAATGCCATCTTCATTTTGTAAAACATATCGAACTCCATTGATTAACGTGGTCCCACACCGGGACAGGAAAAGTGTGCGTTGTGCGCAGCAGTAAGACTTCCCTCTGCATATCAGAGGTCATGCAGACGTAAAGCGAGTAGTGCGCAAATAAATAACACCGATAAGGCCGCTGAAAAATAAAAGGCTCAGGGTGGACGCACCCGCATCGAAATAATGGCGTGCCTGCGATGATATTTAAAAGGCGTCAGCGACCCTACACAAAGTGCAAAATACAAATAACCATTTTCAACATCAGCATTAAAACGAAACTGATGAGCCGAAATCAGGCGTAATAGGGAGGCGCACGGGGCTGAACCAGACCCGGAAAATATAAGGGGAAGAAGGAAATAACTTGCCGAGGTGGCGGAGAAATAGAGGCCCGGAGAGTCAGCCAGACAATGGCGGTGAAAATCCACAGCATCAGCGGCAGATGCGTCAGGACCAGGCAGTAGCCGCAGGCAATGTCATCGAGCATATTGCCTCCCGACATCATCCCTGGCATGCCAGCCATGGTTGTCGGGTGCCCGACGTTGTGCTCCGCAGAGGATGAGGCCATGGCCTCATGCGCTGTGCCGGACATATCCATACCGGGCATGTCATCGCTGTGCATCGCCTCTGACGATAATGCCGCATGGTGAGCCGCGATGACGTGTGGCTGAGCCAGCCGCCAGTGTTCAAGCGTTCTCGACACTTCCGGTGCAATAAACAGCATCAGGATCGCAAGAATCGCGATCGCGGCGGGCTGTTTTTTGCGGGAGAGTCTTATCAGGAAACGCACAACGGGTGTCCGGCAAGGATATTTATGGGGTGTCAGTGTAATTAAAAGGGGCGTGCTTGTTAATGTTTTTTTAAAATTAATATCGCCAGCGCCATCATGCCGCAATAATCAAACCACTCTGGTTTGGTTTTTTGCGACCCTATTTATTTGGGGGGTTTACGGTAAAAGGTTCACGCTACTTACTGATTGACACATTTGTTGTTTTCCCCGCTGTTTTACATCATCTATACTCGCCGCCTAAAAAAATATCATAACGCACCATTTTGGCATCTCTATGGACGAGGAAAGAACAGGATGAATTCCCCGCTAAGCGCCCGGCGCAAGCTCTTGTGCCTGTTGATCAGTGCAGCGGTCGGTCAGGCTGTGGCAAGTGAAAACACTGAACAACCGACGTTGACCGTGAGCGCGGCACCGCAAAAAAACACCACTGCCGTTAATGCTAGCGCGAGACTGGGCAATCTCGGTCAGCAAGATATCCGCAATACGCCGTGGTCCGTGCAAAGTATCTCCTCACAGCAGATACAGCAGCAGCAACTGAAAAGCGTCACTGATCTGTATCGTTACTTGCCCTCAGTACAGGGGGATGGCGCACGCCCGCAAACGCGGGGGATGCAGGGCAGCGTAGTGCAGAACAGCATGATTGACGGGCTGAATGTGGTTTCCACCACCGACTACGCCGCCGAGCAGTTCGATCATATTGAAATACTCAACGGTCTGGCGGGGGCGCTCTACGGTCCGGCTAACCCGGCGGGGCTGTTTAACTTTGTGGCGAAACGCCCGACAGACACAGCACAACACAGCCTGACCTTTGGCGTAGGCACCGGTCTGAGTCACGAACTGGCGCTGGATTTCAGTGGCCCACTGGATAACAACGATCGTGTGCGCTACCGCCTGAACCTGTTGGATGATGAAGGGCGGGGTTACGTCAGTGGCAGCGTCAAACGCCGTCAGCTCTTCAGCCTGGCCGTGGATGCCAATCTGACCGATAGCACCGTGCTGGAAACCAATATCAGCGAATATCATTTTTACGATAAAGGCCTGCCTGGCAAATTTGCCCTGGGCAGCGGCATGAGTTTCCCGGCGGCGCTGAATCCCAAAACTGCCCATCTGGGCCAGTATTATGCGGGTGATGATAACCACACCCTGACGGCCAGCGTTCATCTCAAACATGATTTTGACGGAAACTGGCAGGGCGAAATTGGCGTACTGCGCCAGATAGCCGATCGTGAATCCACGGCGGTCACCAATACCTTTACCAATGCGGCTGGCGCGTATACCACCACCACGTCTTCCGCTACGGCGAGCCGTTTCACCATCAACAGTTATCTGGCGAACCTCAACGGTGAAATTGACACTGGCTGGTTACACCATCAGGTATCCGCTGGGGTACGCGGGTTTGTCTGGAAAAACATGAATCCCGTTAATGGTGCAACCCAGACATTAGGGTCGGCTTCTCTGGATAACCCACAGGCGTTTGCAGAGCCTGATTATCCCGACTTTACCGATCGCTACCACTCCGCTACTGCCACTCAACACGCTTTCCTGTTGAGTGACAACCTCCAGTTCTCCCCACAGTGGAGCCTGTTACTGGCAGGCAGCGAAAGCTTGCTGACCTCGGCGAACTACAGCAAAACCGGTACGCAAACCAGCAGCAGCGACAACAGTGGTTTCAGCGGCTCAGCCAACCTGAGCTGGAAACCGGTTGATCCCCTGACGCTCTACGTCAGTTGGGCCAACAGCCTGCAACAAGGGGATACCGCGCCAAGTGGCTCCCATAACGCGGGTAACATCTTAGCGCCATACCGCAGCACGCAAATCGAGGCGGGCAGCAAGCTGGTGGTCGGCGAGACGCTGTACAGTGCCGCACTGTTCCAGATCAAACGCCCCTATGCTTACACCAACAGCGAGGGCGACTATGCAGTGGATGGCGAACAGCGTAACCGAGGGCTTGAGCTAAATGTCAGCGGCAACCTGACGCCGCGCCTGCACTGGTTTGGCGGCATGAGCTGGCTGGACCCTAGATTGCTAAAAACCGCCAGCAGCAGCACGCAGGATAAACAAGTGGTGGGTCTGCCGCGCTACGCGTCCAGCCTGTTTGTGGCTTATGACCTCTTACCTGCTGCCGGGGTGGATATTCACGGCGGTGCGCATTACGTTGGACGCCGTGCCAGCGATAACCAAAATGCGCACTGGGTCGGCAGCTACGCCACCTTTGATGCGGGTTCCGCCTGGCACACCCGTCTGTTTAATACCGCTACCACGTTCCGTCTGGACGTCACTAATCTGTTCAATCGTCACTACTGGACTAACATTGTCCCTGGCGGCCTGAATGGGTACAGCGGTGCGGGGAATGCCAGCGCTTCATTGGGCGATCCGCGCATGATTGAGCTATCAATGAAACTGGACTTTTAACATGCGTAGAGTATTAGCGTTACTGCTGGCAACCAGCTCGCTGATGTATGGCACACCCGGTGTGGCACAAACCATCACCGATGATGTCGGCAATCAGGTGGTTGTGAACCATGCGGTGAACCGTATTGCCGATGGCTGGTTTGCCCATCATTCGCTGCTCATGGCGTTAGGGGCAGGGGATCGCATTGTCGCCACCGTTAATCACCCTGAAGATCATCCCTGGATGTTCCGTCTACAGCCCTCTCTCAATCAGGCATTGCAGGTGCGCGGCAAAACCTTTGACAGTGAGGCGTTGGTGACACGCAAGGTGGATGCGGTCTTTGTCCCGGCAGGCGATCCTGATGCCGCCGCCTACCGCCAGGCCGGACTGCCGGTGTTTGAAATGCGCTTTGATGATTTCCCGTCGATGGAGCGTTCCATGCTCACTACCGCACAGGTGGTGGGAGGAGAGCAGGTTGAGCAACGTGCGGTGGCTTACAATCGCTATCTGGAGCAACAGATAGCGGCTATAAAGCAAAAGACGGCAGGGCTAACGGCTCAGCAGCGCCCCTCGGTGTTGCACATTGAGTCTCTGCATCCATTGAAGGTGGACGGGCGCAATACGCTGATCGATACCTGGATTACGCTGGCAGGCGGGCGTAATGCTGCCGCCTCAGTGGATGGCAACATGAAGCCGGTCTCACCAGAGACCATTCTGAAGTGGCAGCCAGATGTGATCATTATTGGCGCAGGTGCGGGAGAACTGGCGAACTCGGATTACGCCAGTCTGTTTGCGCCGCTTAAGGCGGTACAGCGACATCAGGTGTGGCAGAATCCGGCAGGCGTGTTTCCCTGGGATCGCTATGGGGTTGAAGCGGCGCTACAAATTCAGTGGGCGACCCAACTGCTGCATCCCGAGCTATTTCCACGCAGTAACATGATCCCCGAAACCCAGGACTTCTACCGTCGCTTCTTTAACTACCCCCTGAGTGCGGAAGAGGCGGCGCGTATTCTCCATGCGCAACCGCCCGCTACGCAGCCTTAACGGGTAACATGCACCTGTGGGCGCGAATGGGGCATAAAGCGTCCTCCCATTGCGCGCTCCAGTTGCGCGGCCAGTTGCAGTAACTGGCCGTCATTCGCCTGGCGTGTCTGGAAGTGCATTCCCAGCGGCAGTCCTGAAGCCTGGCGCGCCAGAGGAACAGAAATACCCGCCGTGCCGGTCAGGCTTGCCAGTGGCGTGTAGGAGAAGATTTCCCACAGATCGTAGAACCAGCTCAGCACATCCGGGTTGTCACTCAGCGTCAAATAGCGTTTTTCACCCATCAGCGGCGTGGGTTTGGCAAAGGTCGGCGTCAGAACCATATCCCACTGTTGATAAAACTCACCCAGCTTGCGCGACACGCTGTTAAACACATCTTGCATCTGCCAGCGCTCGCTGTAAGACATATTCAGCCCTTTTTGCCAGATGCGGATATTGATGGGTTCAACTTTATCTTCAGGCGGTGCCGTTAAGCCTTTTTTCTCCAACAACCGCTGAATAAACTGCGCAAAATTGCTGATGTAACAGGTGGTTTGGGCCGCAAAGGCGGTTTCGAAATCAATATCTGGCGTTACCCACTCAACCTGATGACCCAACTCCTGCAACAGCGTCACGGTGCGTTCTAGTTCGCTAACAAAGTGCGGATCGGCAGAGTAGTTGCCCCATTCGTGTGATACAGCAATGCGTAAAGGCTGAGGATCGCGATTGATGAGCGTGGCATAGGGTTCACTGCTGTGCCAGTAGGGCATAAACTCACCCGGCGCGCCGCCGCGACAGCGATCGATAAAGTTTGCCGTGTCGCGCACGCTGCGACTGACACAGCCCTGAGTCGAGACGTAGCCGGTAATATCACTGAGTGCCGGGGCAATGGAAAACACGCCGCGCGTGCTTTTCAGGCCAATTAACCCGTGTGACCCCGCAGGAATGCGGATGGAACCCCCGCCGTCCGTGGCGTGTGCTAATGGCAAGACTCCCGCAGCCACTGACGCACAAGCCCCGGCAGAGGAGCCAAAGGTGGTGTATTCCGGGTTCCACGGATTATGCGCAACATAGACCGCCGGGTTTTCTGCCGAGCCACAGACGCCAAATTCGGGTGTGGCGCTGCGACCAATAATATTTAAACCCGCCGCGCGAATCTTCTGAGTGAGAAAGCCGTCTTCCGCTGGGCGGTTACCCTGCATGAACAGCGAACCCTGCTCCTGTAGACGGCCTTTCACCCCTGGGCCGAGATCTTTCATCAAAAACGGCACGCCGTTAAATCCACTGTCCAGCTGTGTGCCATCGGTGGCGGGGGTGGCAATGGCATCATCAAACAGTTCCACCACCGCATTTAGCGCAGGATTCACCTTCGCCACGGCCGCAGCGGCCTGTGCTGCCAGTTCAGCGGCAGTTACTTCACGCTGTTGCAGGCGCTCGGCCAGTGCGGTAGCGTCGTGGGCGGCCCACTCTTCCCAACTCATCACTGTGTTCATGTTTTTCACTCCTGTGGATTGGTTTAGCGGTTAACCAGGGGCTTGAGCGTTACCGGTCTGGAAGCGCGCGGCCTTTCCCTGAGCAGGGCCACTGAAATCAGACATAAAATATTGGCGGCGATCAGGTAATAGCCCGGCGAGACCGGATTACCGGTGGCTTTAATCAGCCAGGAGAAGACGATCTGCGCTGTGCCGCCGAACAGCGTGATACCGAAGGCGTAGGCAATCGAGAAACCTGTTGAGCGGATATAGCGTGGGAAGTTCTCACACAGCGCCACCAGGACGCCCGAACCACTGATGCACTGTAACGCCGCAAACAGGGTGATGACGCTGAAGAATACGGCTGGCGTCGGGAAGGTATTAATGATTTCCAGCCCAGGTAGTAATAACAACAGCAGAATCAGGCGTGGCACGATAATGGTAAACTTGCGACCAAAACGGTCGGCCATCCACCCGCCAACCAGTGAAAACACCACCACGCAGACGCCGATCAGAATGGTCGAGACCATTGCCATGCCTGGGGCAAAGTGCAATTCGCTGAGCGCATAGGTGGTCATGTAATTCAGGAAGTACTGCGTGATTGTGCTACCGCAGAGAATAAAAATGCCCAACAGCACCAGGCGACGATATTTGCTAAACACTTCGGTGAGCAGGCTGCGGGTGCTGGTGGCAACGGTGTTCTCTTCCACATTGAAGGTTTCATTCAGGTTACGGCGCAGATAGATCGCCATGGGCAGGACCAACAAGCCAAAGGCGAACGGAATACGCCAGCCCCAACCGGCCAGTTGCTCGGGGGTCAACAGCTGAGTCAGCGCAAAGCCAATGACCCCAGCGCTGATCCCCGCCAGTCCCTGAGCTACGATCTGCCAACTGGTATAAAATGCCCGTTTGCCCTGCGGTGCCGCTTCCATAATAAAGGTGGTCGCCGGGCCTGCTTCACCGCCCCAGGCCAACCCTTGTAACATACGCAACACCACCAGCAATATTGGTGCGGCCAGCCCTAACGTGGCATAACTGGGCAAAAACACCAGACCACCCGTACCGATAGTCATGAACAGCATGGTCAGCAGCATGGCCGGTTTACGTCCCACCCGGTCAGCGTAGCTGCCAATAAATATTGCGCCGAGCGGGCGTACTACAAAGCCAATGCCAAATACTGAAACGGATAACATCAGGCTGACAAATGCATTGTCGGAGGGGAAAAAGGCATTGCCGATCATCACAGCAAAAGTGGCGTAGGCACTGAAATCAAAAAACTCGATTGCGGCACCAAGCACTACGGCGAAAACTTCTTTTCGCGTTGCCTGGCGGGGAACTGTTTCATTTACCATGTCGTTTTCCTCGAACGGGTGATATGGGCAATCGTGTGATGACTCTTTTTATGCCGTTATCATAATTTCCGGGAGATTTATTGTTATTGGCCCTAAGGGCGTATTCAGATATAGCAAAGCACTTTGGCAGTGACTATCACAAATCAGCTTGCCCGGTGCACACAAAATGAGTGCACTTTATATGCCTGCCTGACATAGGAAAAATCAATAAAACAACAAAATGATTATAAATCAGCTTGTTATGATTTTTTTCATCAGAGGAAAGTCAGGGTCTTATGCTGAGGAGAAAACATATGCACTCAAAATGTGCGTTCTGTCATGTTTTTAGCAAATAAATTGCTGCACGGATTTGATTGTAACTTATTGATTTTAAATAAGTGAAATAAATCTGTGATCGCGCGCAGTGAGCGGAAAAATAAATTGCACGCTTATGGTTCAATCATTAAATACCGGCTGAGGTAATTGCCCCAATAGTGCACCAAAATGTGCCAGCTGGTTTATTTCTCCCACTCCGGTTATGTTGATTATTCGATATGCAGTGCAAACAGCGGAGCCTGAAAACTTAATATGCAGTTACGAGCCTTGCGTTATTTCAGTCAGGTGGCGCAGTCCACTTCATTACGTGATGCGGCAGAAAAGCTGTTTGTCACGCCTACCGCAGTTACGCGGCAAATTGAGCAACTGGAACACTATTATGGTGCACAACTGATTGAACGCAGTCCGCGCGGGATCAAGCTCACCAAAGAGGGTGAGTATCTGGCTCAGGCGGTGCAGGCGACGTTACGTGAACTGGACGTGGTTAAAGAGAAGATTGCGGCGACACAAAGTATTGTCACCGGCATTGTCCGCATCTGCTGTGCTGAAAGCCTGGTGGGGCCGTTTGTCGCCCCCACAATAGCCGATTTTCGTAAGCTGCATCCCCATGTGGGTTTCGAAATCGATGTGGGCAGCGCGCCGTTGGTGGCCGAGGCGCTGGTTAATGGGCAGGTTGATCTGGCCCTCACGTTTTATATGCCGGTTACCAGCGAATTGAGCGTGACCCACAGCTGCGAACTGCAACATAAAGTGATGATGGCCGCTGACCATGAATTGGCGGGGAAAAGCTTTCTGACCCTGCGAGATATCGCACAGCATCCGATTGCGATCCCCCCGGCTAACTATTCGATGCGTCAGTCGCTGGAGTCCGCGGCCCGACGCGAAGGGCTACAGTTTGATTTGCGCTTTGTCACCAGCTCTCTGGATGTGCAAAAGCAGCTGGCACTGCTAGGCCAGGCAATCATTATCCAGCCGCAACTGAATGTCGATGACCACCAGGAACAGGGTCGATTGATTGCCACGTTACTGACCGATCTCCAGCTTGGCGTAGTAAAAGTCGATCTCTGCATGCCGCGTAAGCGCAGCGTGTCGATAGCCAGTCGGCTGTTTCATGACATGCTGGCGGCGCGTATCAGACGGCAAAATCAGTAGGCGATGCGCAGCAATCGCGCTATACAGTAATGAGAATTATTATCATAATAAGGTCTGGCATAAACGGGAGACACGCAATGCAGCCACAACCTTATGAAAACCTGTCAGCAGATTGCTGTATTGTCGGCGGCGGCCCAGCCGGCCTGATGTTGGCCTATCTGTTTGCCCGCGCGGGCCTGCGCGTGGTGGTGGTAGAAAAACATGCTGACTTTCTGCGCGATTTCCGTGGCGATACCATTCATCCTTCCACCCTGGAAGTCATGCATCATCTCGGCCTGTTGCAAGAGCTGCTGCAACTGCCACATCAAAAAGCAGAAAAACTACAGGCAGAAATTGGCGGGCAGGAAGTGACGATGGCCGATTTTTCGCGCCTGCCCGTACAGTGCCGTTTTATTGCTTTTATGCCGCAGTGGGATTTTCTCAACTTCCTCGCCCAAAAGAGCGCGCAGTTCCCCGGCTTTACGTTACTCACCTCAACGCAATTTGACGATCTGTTAGAAGAGCAGGGTGTGGTGGTCGGGATTAAAGCAGTGCGCGCAGGGCAACCGATGGAAATTCGCTGCCCGCTGGTGATCGGTGCCGATGGCCGACATTCGCAGGTCAGGGCGAAGAGTGGGCTGGTGAGCCAGAGTTTTGGCGCTTCGCGTGATGTGCTATGGCTGAAACTGAGCAAACACGCAGGCGATCCAGACTGGGGAATGGGCCACAAAGGGCCACGGCATAACTTTATTATGATTGATCGCGGCGATTACTGGCAGTGTGGCTACACCATTGATAAAGGCCAGTTTGAAAGCCTGAAGCAACGTGGCTTGCCTGCGCTGAAAGCAAATATTGCAGCTGTTGCCCCGTTCCCGGTGGAAAGACTGGAAGAGATCACCGCGTGGGAGCAGTTAAAGCTGCTGGTGATTAAAATTGATCGGCTGGAAAAATGGATGAAGCCGGGCGTGCTGTGTATCGGCGATGCGGCCCATGCCATGTCACCGATTGGGGGAGTGGGCGTGAACCTCGCTATTCAGGATGCCGTTGCCTGCGCGAATTTGTTAACCGAGCCGCTACGCCAGGGCACGCTAACGTTGAATGATTTAGCCAGTGTGCAAAAGCGCCGTCATTTCCCCACCGTTGCCACGCAGTTCCTGCAAATTAAAATGAGTGGCAAGAAGAAGAGCAGTGGGAAAAAAAGCCCAATTCCCGGCATCATTGCCCGTTTTCCCTGGCTGCGTTTTGTCTTCGGTCGCCTGATTGGCCTCGGTTTTCGTATGGAAACACCGCGTCTTTAAGCCTCTTTCGCCTCAGCACCACGCTGGGGCTTTCCCGCCTATATGCTTTTTCTGACATAAGATATAAGAAATCCATCGGTCAAAAACCCAGCGCATCCCTTGACTGATTTCTGGCGTCAGGTGAGTATGCGGCCTCCTGTTTTTATTATGCATATTATAAATCATAAGCATTTAATCATAATCAATATGAATAATAACAACCCTCTTATTATGCTCAGCGGCGCGGCCTATCGCGCTTTGATCAGGACATGATTGCATGAATTCATCCACCGGATTACAGGCACTGGAAGCCAGACTGCAACAGGATCTCGACTTGCTGGAGCTGCCAGCGAAAGCCTGGGTGCCGCCGCGTCAGTATCAGGGCGAGCAGGTGCGGGATGTTGTGGTGATAGGCGCTGGTATGTGTGGCCTGGCGGCAACGGCCAAACTCCTGCTGAGCGGCATTGACAACATCGTCACTTATGATGCCGCCGCAGCGGGGCAAGAAGGGCCATGGGTCACTTTTGCCCGCATGGAAACATTGCGTTCGCCCAAAACGTTACACGGCCCGGCTCTGGGGTTGCCGCAACTGACTTTCCGCGCCTGGTTTACCGCGCAGTGGGGCGTAGACGCGTGGGAAGCGCTGGATAAAATCCCGAAAGCACAATGGATGGATTATCTGGTGTGGTATCGCCAGGTGCTGAACCTGCCAGTGCATAATGGCGTGCGTATTACGGGTATTACGCAACAAGAGAGCCTGATTGCGCTCGAACTCAGTGGTGCTGAGACGGGACGGGTATTAACGCGCCGCCTGGTGCTCGCCACAGGCCGTTCAGGTCTTGGTGGTGCCGCCGTGCCAGAGTTCCTGCGTCATGTTGATCGCCATCTGTGGGCGCACTCTGCCGACCCGATTGACTTCGCACAGCTTAAAGGCAAGCGGGTTGCGGTGATTGGTGCGGGTGCCTCCTCGATGGACAATGCCGCGACGGCGCTGGAAGCGGGTGCGGCCACGGTAGACTTGCTGATCCGCCGCAAAGAGATGCCGCGCATTAACAAAATGACCGGTATTGGTAGCCAGGGCGTGGTCCATGGCATGTTCCAGTTACCTGACAGCTGGAAGTGGAAGTTTGTTGATTACACCGCAACCATGCAAACGCCTCCTCCACGCGCTTCAACCCTGCGTGTGTCGCGCCATGCGAATGCGCATTTCTTCCTCGACTGTGCCATTAACGCGGTGACTCAACAGGGCGATGCGCTGCTGATTGACACCACGCAAGGGGAGATGACCTACGATTTTCTGATTGCGGCCACCGGATTTGCCAATGATTTTCATGGCCGATCTGAATTTGCCGCCCTGGCGCCGCATATCCGCAGTTGGGCTGATGGACGCTATCGCCCTGAGATGGGCGCGCCGCGCGCCAGCCTGCTGCAGGCTCCCGATCTCGGCCCCGACTTCGCCTTCCGCGAACGCCAGCCCGGCGCGTGCCCGATACTGGCCCACATTCACTGCTTCAACGATGCCGCAATGCTGACGCACGGCAAGGTCTCTGGCGACATCCCGGCGGTAAGCGCAGGGGCGGATCGCCTGGTGCGCGCGCTGGCAGCCTCACTGTTTGCCGAAGATGTTGAAACGCATTTCGCCAACCTGCAAGCCTTTGATAAGCCGGAATTGCTGGGTGACGAGTGGATAGATTCTACCCCCTTACTGAAACAGGAGAATGGCTTGTGATTGACGCCATCGACAAGGCTGCTGGTCTGACCCCGCAGGATCAACTTTACGCCGCGCGCCGTTTCCGTCCGGAATTTGTCTCGGGAGCCGAACAGTGCCGTGATGCGGTGTTGCAACCCGCCAGCGATCAGGGGCTCTCCTCCGCGCTACGTTTGGCTCTGGCACAACGTATTGCGGCACTGAATAACGATGCCGCGTTAGTGGCGGAGTACCGTGAATTACTGGCCGCACAGCAGCCAGACGCCACGCTGTTAGCACTGGCCGCAGGGGAGACTGAACTGGCGCAACCGCTGGCCGCCCTGGCCCGTCAGGCCGATCGTGTGACCTTAACCCCGTCGCTGGCGGAAGCCAACGATATGGCGCTACTGGCTGAAGCCGGGTTGAACAATCCACAAATTGTTGCGCTGTCGGAGCTGATTGCATTTGTTAATTTCCAGACGCGCGTCGCGGCTGGCCTGCGTTTGTTGAGGTCCTTATGATCCCGTCAGTGACGCTAAAACCCCTGAACTGGCATCCCTATATCACGCCAGTCAGCCTGGATGAAGCCAATGCGGAACAGTTGGAGGCGATGAAAGTCACGCCTTCCAGCAAGAAGATCTCCGAGTATGTGCGCACCCTGGCGCACGACCCGGAAAGCTATGTCGCGCGGACGGTGTTGTTCAACGCCATTATGTACGTAGAGGGCGGCCTGGATCGTGCCGCACGGGAAGTGGGCGCGCTGGGCGCTTCTGTGACCAACGGTTGTAAGTATTGCGCCGTGGTACATGCACGCCGCCATGCACAGCTGGTGAAGAGTGATGCGCTGGTGAGCGCGCTCTATTTCAATCTGCCTGATCGGCTTAACGCGCGTGATGCGGCGATGTATCGCTTCGCACAGCGTCTTTCGGTCACTCCCGCTGAGGCCACGGCAGAAGATATGGCGGCGCTGCGTGCATCGGGCCTGAGTGATGAAGAGATTATTGACCTGATTCATGCCATCGCGATTTTTGGCTGGGCCAACCGTCTGATGCATGTACTGGGTCATGCTGAACCCGGCAAAGGAGATTAACCATGCTTGAACTGAATAATATTACGCTCTCCTATGGCAGCACCCCGATTCTGCGTGGCGTCAATTTGTCGGTAAAACGGGGAGATGTGGTGTCGATCATCGGCCCAAGCGGCACCGGCAAAACCACGCTGTTGCGCTGCATCAACCATTTGGCCAAGCCTTCGGCGGGCACGGTTCGTCTCGACAACATCGAGATGCACTATCCGTCACCCACCAAAGCAGCGGTTCAGGCGGTTCGTCTGCGCACGGCCATGGTGTTCCAACAGTTCAACGTGTTTAAAAACATGACGGTACTGCAAAACGT
Organism: Candidatus Pantoea multigeneris; assembly: GCF_011752615.1. Lineage (NCBI taxonomy): Bacteria > Pseudomonadati > Pseudomonadota > Gammaproteobacteria > Enterobacterales > Erwiniaceae > Pantoea > Candidatus Pantoea multigeneris. The sequence goes on along the minus strand of NZ_VWXF01000009.1, from coordinate 148,881 downwards.
GATGGATCCGCTGGTGGTGGTGCAGGGGAAATCTCGTGATGAAGCGCGGGAAATCGCGCGTCAGGAGCTGGAGCGCGTCGGTCTGGCCACCAAAATGGATCACTATCCGTCACAGCTTTCGGGCGGTCAGCTCCAGCGTACCGGTATCGCCCGCGCGTTAGCCGTGCGTCCAGATGTGATTCTGTTTGATGAACCCACCTCATCACTTGACCCGGAACTGGTGGGTGAAGTGCTGAAAGTGATTAAAGACGTCACCTCTTCGGGGATCACCTCGCTGCTGGTGACCCATGAAATGCAGTTTGCCAAAAGTATTTCCAACCGCATCGTGTTTATGGATCAGGGTGTGGTGGCCGCAGAAGGGACGCCGGAAGAGATTTTCGACCGCCCAACGCTGCCACGACTGGCCCAGTTTCTTAACGCTGAACACGCTTTCTAAGAATAAAAGGAAACCAACATGCCTGCTTTGACTACCACTTTCCGTCGCCTTGCCCTCGCCAGTGCTGCTGTGTTAACGCTGGCTTCAGCCAATCTGACTTATGCCGCTGATGCCGTGCGTACCATTAAAATTGCCACTGCCGCTGAATCTAAACCGCTCTCGTGGGGCGCGATTGGTGTCGAGCCGCAGGGCTACGAACCAGACGTGTTACGTGCCATCAATGCGAAACTGCCACAGTATAAATTTGTGATGGAAGGCGCAGCGGATATTGCCCAGGAGACCGGTCTGGTCACCGGTAAATATGACATCGCGACCGGCGGCTATTACAAAGCCCCTGCGCGCAGCAAACAGTTCCTGATCCCGGACAGCCCAATTGGGGCAAGCCTGATGAAGATCTACAGCCGCAAAGACAGCAACATCAACGGCATGAAAGACCTGGTGGGCAAAAATATTGTTCCGGTGACGGCGGGTGGCGGCGTGTACAAGTTTGTCATGCAGTGGCAGCAGGAAAATCCGAACGATAAAGTCGCTATCAAGGCCTCCAGCGCCGGTATTCCTTACCCAGATCGCCTGAAAGAAGTTCAGAGCGGTAAATATGACGCGCTGATTCTGCCTTCAAATCTGGGTGAGCAGACGGTTATCGATAACCAAAAACTGGATATCAAAGCCAGTGAGCCCGTCTCCATCAACGACACCTATGTACTGATCCACAAATCTGATGAAAACAAAGTGTTGAGCGAGGATATCAACAAGGCGCTGCAACAGCTGAAAGCCGACGGCACCCTCGACAAACTGTCGCAGAAATGGTTTGGCGAAGATGTGGTTAAGTACATGAAATAAGGCGATTCGTCGCCTTAATCGTCAGGCCTGCGGGCACGGCTGAATATTTTGTCTGGAGTGTTTTAACGTGAATCTAACGCTAATGATTCCCGAGCTGCTTGCGGCATTACCGCTGACGCTCGCCATTGTTTTTGTCGCCCTGATTGCAGGTTTTATGCTGGCCCTGTTGGCGACAACCTTTCGCGTGCGTCGGGTACCGGTGATCAGCCAACTGGCAGACCTTTACGTCTCCTATGCCCGCAGCGTGCCGGTGGTGTTGCAGTTGTTTGTCGCGTTTTATGGCCTGCCGCTGGTGGCAGGTCTGTTTGGCGTCGAGGATTTTCTTTCCGCGACCGTGGCTTCGATGGTGGGTTTGAGTCTCTATCACGGCGGTTACTTATCAGAAGTGATGCGTCCGGCCTACCTGGCGGTAGAGCGGGGTCAGCATGATGCGGCGGATAGTCTTGGCTACGGTTTCTGGCGCAAGCTCACCAGGGTGATTGTGCCGCAAGCGCTGCACATTGCCTTACCGGGCTACGGTAACGCGATCATTTACCTGATCCACAACGTGGCGCTGGTGATGTATATCGGCGCGGCCGACGTGATGGCGACGGCACACCTGATTATGGAACGCGCCTATAACCAATATCAGTTCGGGACTTATCTGGTTCTGGCGGTGATCTATTCACTGCTGTGTCTGATTGCGTGGCTGATTGTGCGCGCCTTTGAGCGCCGGGCGGGTCGTTTCACACAGAAAAGCGCGGCGGCAAAAGCCCCGCTAATGCCGAATATCTGACAGGAGCATGACCATGTTTGATTCTTCTCTGCTGCTGGAAGATTTCTGGAGCATTCTGGATGCTGTACCCGTCACGCTGGCGATGGCGGTGACGATCTTTATCTGCGCCACGCTGTTAGGTGGGCTGCTGGCCTTTATCGAGCACAAGCGTATTCCGCTGCTGCGTCAGGCGGTACTGGTCTACAAAATTGCCTTTAAAGGCGTGCCGATGGTGGTGGTGATTTTCCTGGCTTATTACGGCCTACCGGCGGCGTTACAGTTCTTCGCAACGCAGCTTGGAGTGGCCGTTAATGCCCACTCTATGCCGAACTGGGTGATCATTATTGTGGCGCTGAGTGCCTGCGTGGCGGCTTTCCAGGCGGAAGTGGTGAAAGGGGCGTTGAACGCGTTTGATAAAGGCCAGGCGGATGCGGCCTATGCCTTTGGTTACAGTAGCTGGCAGCTGTTCCGCCGGGTGTTGTTTCCACAAATTATCGTGTCGGCGATCCCCGATTTAGCCAATGCGTTTATGGTGATTATGAAGGCGCTGTCACTGGCGTTTGCGATTGAGGTGGTGGATATCTTCGCACAGGCACAGCTCACCGCTGCGCTGAACTTCTACTACCTTGAGGCCTTTGGCGTTGCAGTGGTGTTCTATATGGTCATCGCGTGGGGGGTGACTAAAGTGGCCGATAAAATCGAATCCGCCTTGCGAGTACGTACCTGATTACGCGCGTGAAGCGACCCAATGCCCGAGCCGATGCTCGGGTTTTTTTTCAGTGCATCATGGCGATAGGCCTTTTAAAATGGCGGCTATCGCACCTTCAGGGAAGTAAAACAATGAGCGCATTAAACGATCTGGACTTGCGCCAGCTTGAGGCTTTCGCGGCAGTGATTGCCGCCGGGAGCGTGACGGCAGCAGCAAAAACGCTGAAACGTTCGCAGCCCATGGTGTCCCGGCAGATTCAGGAACTGGAGCAGTCTCTGGGCTATGCGCTGTTTATGCGTAACGGGCCGCGCATTCATGCCACTGAACAGGCGCTGCAACTGCATCAGTATGTACATAAAGCGCTGCTCTCCCTGGAACAGATTCGCCAGCAAGCGCTGGAGATTGGCGTGCAGCAACATCGTCCGCTGCGTATTGCGGCGACCCCCGCCCTGGCCGCAGGGTTATTACCCCGCGCGCTGGCGTTGCTGGCAGCTCAAGGGTTGCAGAACAAAGTCCAGATTGTGAATGAATCCGCCGAGCAGACCGCACATTCAGTGATCACGGCAGATGCGGATGTAGGTCTGTGTAGTTTGCCCCTTGAGCACCACGCTTTCGAACTGCACTGGATTGGTGAGTCCCGCTGCGTGGTGGCGCTGCCACAGGAGGATGCTTTGGCTGCGCAGTCGCAATTGACGCTGGCGTGCCTCGCCGGGCGCAGGCTGGTGGCACCGCTTGATCCCCTGCGTTTGCGCGGTCGCTTTGCCAAGGTGTTGAAAAAGCTGAACGTGGCACCGCATGAGATGATCGAAACCAACGCCTCCGCCAATATTCTTGCCTGCGTGCGTGCCGGACTTGGCGTCGCCATTCTGGAGCCGGTCACCGCATGGGGCATGCCGCTGGAAGGTGTCGCCATTCGACCGTTGGTAGAAGTTGTGCCTTATTTCTTTGGCGTTATCACCCCACAAGGACGCCAGCTGTCGCCCGCCGCGCAGGCACTGATCAGCGCGCTGAATACCGCCGCCCAGGAGATGCTGCCTGACTTTGTCTGCTTACCTGGTTCAGAGCACCCGCGCGTGATGCGGTTACTGAATCAGGATGAAGCCTGATCTTTACGTGACGTTGTCACTTTTTGTGGTGATGACGAGAGTCAACACGAAGGTAATTAAAAGAAGGTAAGTGAAGAATGAAGCGATTTCTGGCTAATTTTTTAAAGGAAATCCTTTCAGTTTCTTTCGCTTATATCGTCGCTATTGTCCTGTTTGTTTTATCTTACCTGTTTATTCCTGACTATTGGTTTGTTTGTGGGATTTTTGCCACTCTTGCTGCTGCGGTTTTCGATGCGTTCGTCATTCCGGCAATAAAAAAGAAACTTTGAATGATGTGTGATTTCAATAGTACGGGGTTAAGTGGGAGAGGGTTTACGGGACAATTGCTAAAAACTCACCGTTCAACAGGCACTTTTCCCTCAGGCTGATACACTTAGCGGCGTAACCTGAGGAGCCCTAATGAAATTTGGTTTTGCCTGTAAGTATTTGAATTCCGCGCTACAACAGCCTTTCCCCTTTAAGGGAACCACGCGCACCCGCTTTCTTGCGCTCGACCATGCAGCGCGGGTGAGTGCCATTGCGCCGCTGGCGCAAAATAACCTGTTACAGCTGGAAAATGTGCTGCGTGAACTGGCACTGCTGCCGCCAGCGCTGCGGATGATGCGTATCGGCAGCGATTTATTGCCGTTATATACCGTGCCGGAAGCGGGGCCGGTGTATCAGGAACTGATGCCAGATTTGCTGCCGCTGTTTACGCGCTGCGGTAATCTGGCGCGTGAGCAGGGGATCCGCCTCTCTTTTCATCCTGGACAATATACGGTGCTGGCATCAGATAACCCGGATGTTGTGACGCGTGCGCTGGAAGATGTGGAATATCACACCCTGTGCGCACGTTGGCTGGGATATGGTCGTACGTTTCAGGATTTTAAAATCAATATTCATATGAACGGCAAGGCGGGTTTCGCCGGATTTGCCCAGGCATTTGGTCGGTTAAGCCCGGAAGCGCGGCTGATGCTGACGGTTGAGAACGATGAAGTGTCTTGTTCGCTGGATGATGTCCTTCAGGCGCAAAAGCTCTGCCCGATTGTGCTGGATATTCACCATCATTGGGTTAAAGAGAATGCGTTTATTCGACCTGATGATGCGCGCATTGAACAAGTGATCGCCTCGTGGCGCGGTGTACGGCCGGTGTTGCACTATTCGATTTCTCAGGAAGGACTGATCTCGACAGAAGGGTATCCTGACCAGGAGACGCTGGGGTTATCTAAAGCCAAATTGCGTGCCCATTCGGATTACTACTTCAATCCGACACTCAACGACTGGGCGCTCTCTTTCCGCCAGTTTGACCTGATGTGTGAGGTGAAAATGAAAAATATCGCCAGCACGCAGCTCTATTACCATAGCCTGCAGCAGGTTTGAGAAACAGCCCGGCCAGCGCCGGGCTCACGCTATCAGGCATACGCCGCATCAAAGAATTGTTCTTCGAGTACCACGGCACGTTTGAAGAAAGCTTCGCAAATATCCGGCGCGTTCGGCCCGGTGCGATCCAGCTCGCTGCGAATAAACGCAACAAAGGCGTTGAAATCCGGATTGTCGTGGAGCGTCACCCATTCTGCGTAAATGAAGTTTTCCGGCAGTGGCCGCGGTGCAGCCGATGCCCACTCGTAATAGAGCCACTCCGCCACGTTTAATACGCTCAGGATCACCGGATAAGAGCCGGTTGCCGCCGCTTCACGCATGATCGCTTTGAAACCCGCGGTGGGGGCAGTATCCGGGATTTTCGCCGCTTCTGCTTCGTTAATCCCCAGCGCAGCAAAGGCGCGCTGGAAGTAGGTATCTTCATCCGAGGAGATCATGCCCGCAAAGCGACCAAAGCGTAACCGGGCTTCCAGCGTATCCGCCTGAGTGATGGCCGCCCCGATCAACACTAAAAAGCTATCAAGAAACCGGTAGTCCTGAATCAGATAGTTTTTCATTGCGGCATCCGGTACTTCTCCGGCATACAGTGCAGTAATAAAGCGGTGGTTAACGGCATTTTCCCAGGTGGGTTGTGAGATGGCGCGCAGGTGATCGGTGAAACGTCCAGTCATTTTATTCCCTTGAGGTGTAGAGTGCAGGTGCGAAATTTTTATATCACAGGCGTTTCGGTGCCGCCAGCAGGGTACGCCAGTCGTTATTTTTTAACGCGCGACAGAACGGGGCGACCTGTTGGTGTACGTAAGCAAACAGCGTTTCATCACTCATGCTGTCGGCTTCTGCCTTGGGGTCATAATTTTGGTCATAACCCTCGAACAGGTAGCGATAGAGACGACTGAGTGAACGACGCGTCTTTCGCGTGAAGCGGGTATGCGAAAGATCCAGTAAATAATCGTCGAAACGAAACAGCAAATTCATCAGCACAGCACGATTGCGCGTGTCGAGAATAAAGCCCAGCTCCCGCCGTAACCACAGCGTGGCGGCTAAATTGTCATCCAACTCGGCAATTTGCTGCTCTTGCAGAAACTTATCCAGGTAACAGGCAAGGTCATGCGCATCTGGCGGGCAATCGAAATTCAGCGAAGCCAGAATCAGCAGATTATCTCCCGGATTGTCCTGACTGAGCTGGGCTTCCGCCCAGCCGGTAATGGCCTGATTATCTTCGGGCACGCGTTCGGATAAATAGCACTGGTCAAAACGTCGGATGGCCAGCAATGCCTGAAGCTGTTGCACGGCAACAGAATGCAGCGTCGTCATGTAATATCCACCGTTTAAAATCCTTTTAACGTCATTCAGGGGGAAGCGCATCAGTGACGCGCTTCCTCTTGCGCTGGTTTCCTGTCACAGGCAGTTTTGATGCCCGCGCCTGATGCCATGCCCTTCTTATAGCAAAAAATACCGCCCCTGTGGTAGCCCGTCACCGCGTTATCACCTTGTTGGCATTGGTAAGACTATTTTCATAGTTAGCCTGCAAATCCTGTTGTGTGATTCTGCTTTTCTACTTACGCCTGTCCCGGTACTGCGGCCACCTTATGGCGGATTCTATGCCAGAAAACCGCCGCTTTGCAGGCCGGGAACAGGTTCTACGGAGAGAAGCTGATGAGCAAAAAAATCCTAAAACTTGGTCTGATGTTACAGGGCGCTGGCGGGCACATGCACAGCTGGCGTCATCCTAAAGCGCCAGCGGATGCCAGCGTCAATATTCGTTATTTCACCGGACTGGCGCAGCAGGCAGAGGCCGCTGGTTTTGCCTTTCTGTTTGTGGCGGATGGGCTGCATATCAATGAAAAATCGCTGCCGCACTTCCTCAATCGCTTTGAGCCGATTGCGCTGCTTTCCGCGCTGGCGTTGGTAACGGAGAAGATTGGCCTGGCGGGAACGGTGTCCACCTCCTACAGCGAACCCTTTACCGTTGCGCGTCAGCTTGCCACGCTGGATAACATCAGCGGAGGTCGTGCTGGCTGGAATGTCGTCACCACACCGCTGGAGAGTGCTTCCGGCAACTTTGGTAAAGGGCCGCTGGAACACAGCCGTCGTTATCAGATCGCGGAGGAGTATATCCATGTGGTGCAGGGGTTGTGGGACTCCTGGGAAGATGATGCCTTTATTCGTGACCGCGCCAGCGGCGTATTTTTCGATGCCACTAAGCTGCACAAGCTGAATCATCAGGGGGAATTTTTCTCGGTTTCCGGGCCGCTAAATATTCAGCGCTCGGTACAGGGGCAACCGGTGATCTTCCAGGCTGGCGCATCGGATACCGGCATTCATCTGGCGGCGAAATCGGCGGATGCGGTGTTTACCAATGCGCGCACCGTGGAAGAGTCGCGTATTTATGCCGATAAGTTACAGAGTCAGGTGGCCCAGAATGGCCGCCATCCCGTGGGTATTTTCCCAGGTATCACGCCGATCGTTGGCCGCACCGAACAGGAAGCCGAAGAGAAATATCAATATCTACTCTCGCTGTTGTCCGTGGATGATGCGCTGGCCTATTTGGGCCGCTTTTTCGACCATCATGATTTCAGCCAATACCCGCTGGATGAACCTTTCCCTGAACTGGGCGATTTGGGGAAAAACACCTTCCGTTCCACAACCGATGACATCAAACGCCGCGCCAAAGCGCACAATCAGACGCTACGCCAGGCGGCCTTTGAAGCCACATTGCCGCGCGGAGAATTCTTTGGCACGCCAGAACAGGTGGCTGACACCTTTATTCGCTGGGTCGAGGATGGCGGGGCCGATGGCTTTATCATCAGCGGGCCGGTGCTGGCCGAAGCGCTGGATGATGTGATTGAGCTTGTGTTACCGATTCTGGCCGAACGTGGCTATTGGCAACCTGCCAGCGCCAGCACACTGCGTGAGCGGCTGGACATTCCGTTTAAACGCAACCGTTACCAAATCGCCACGGCTGAAACACTCAAGGCATAACAGGAAATAGCATGCAGAAGAAAACCTTTAAACGGGCGGCACAGTTACGTCGCTCTTTGTACGGCTTTTTGATCACTGGGGTACTGGCTGGCGGGGCGCATGCGGAACAGGCCGCAACCACGCCGCAAAAAGGCGGGAATTTGCTGGTGGCGATTGATACCGATCCCAACTGCCTTGATCCGCAACAGGCAGGTAACAACAATTCACTGAATATTGGTCGCCAGTTAACCGACTCTCTCACCGATCAAGATCCGCAAACCGGCAAGATTGTGCCCTGGTTGGCAACGCACTGGCAGGTTGATGATAACAACCGCCGCTTTACGTTCACTCTGCGTGACGGCGTCACGTTTAGCGATGGCACCCCCTTTACTGCGCAGTCAGTCAAAGACAACTTTGAAGCGATTGTGAAACTCGGGGCGAAAGCCTCACTGGCCTCGACCTATCTCAAAGGCCTGAAACAGATTGATGTGCCTGATGCCCATACGGTGGTAATCAGTTTTGACCAGCCAAACGCGCAGTTCCTGCAAGCCACCTCAACCATGAGCCTTGGGTTCTTTGCACCCAAAACGGTGAATGCCACCGCGGAGGCACGCTGCCAGGGGGAGTTAACCGGCACTGGCCCCTTTGTGCTGAAAAAGTTTATTCATAACCAAAAGGTGGATTTGGTACGGCGAACGGGATACCAGTGGTCATCTTCCATCGCGGCGCATCAGGGAGAGAGTTATCTCGATGGGGTGGAATATCGGGTGATCCCGGAAAGCGGCGTGCGCTTTGGTAGCCTGATTTCCGGTCAGTTGGATGTGAATGTCGGCGTCACCCCACAAGACGAAGCGCTGCTGTTGGCGAAAAAAATCAACCTGATTGCCCGCGCCAACCCAGGGCTGGTCTACAGCCTGTTCCCTAATCAGTCCAACCCACTGATGGCCGATAAACAGGTGCGTAGCGCACTCAACCTGGCTATCGATCGCGATGCGCTAAAACCGGTGTTATCTCGCTACCAGAACGTGGCGACTTCGGTGCTGGCGAAAACCACACCGCTGTATCAGGACCTGAGTGCGCAGTTGAAATACGATCCGCAAGGGGCGGAAAAGTTACTGGATCAGGCGGGATGGCAACGGCAGGCCAACGGGATTCGCAGTAAAAATGGCGAACCGCTGCGCTTCACGATCTCCTACTGGCAATCTGCGCCGTTCCTTGAAGTGGTGCAGCAGCAACTGAGAAAAGTGGGTATTGATCTGCAACTGGAGAAAGCGCCGATAAGCCAGGTGGTCGCCCGCCAGGCCAGCGGGAAGCTGGTGGTGGATTTCTATAACCTGACGCGGTCCGATCCGGACGTGCTGCGCACGGTGTTTGATGCTAATGGCCGCAACGTCAATAAACGCGCGCCGGGCGAAGTGGATAAGCTGTTGGTGCAATCCAGTGAAACGCTGGATGCACAGCAGCGCCAACAGGATGTCACCAAAGCGTCATCGCTGTTGATCAGCGAAGGCGATGCGATACCGCTGGTGGAACTGGCGACCATCATCGGAACTGGGCAGAACGTGCACGGATTCCATTTTGATGCATCATCCCGTTTTCAGCTGTATGACACCTGGCTGAGTGCGAAGGAGTAGCGCATGACAGAGGCAACGCTCACCGCAGTACCAGCGGCACGCCGCCGTACGAAATTACTATTCCGGCGGCTATTACAGGGCATCATTGTACTGTGGGCCGCGTGGAGTCTGACGTTCCTGATCCTCTATATTTTGCCGTCGGACCCCATCACCATCATGTTGAATCAGGGTGAGCAAAGCACAGTGGACCCGGCTCAGGTGGCAGCGTTAAAAGCGCAATATCATCTCGATTTGCCGCTGTGGCAACAATATGGTCTGGCGCTGTGGGACGTGTTGCATCTTCATCTTGGGCAGTCGATTGTCAGTGGTGACAATGTCACTTATTTAATTTGGCAGTCCTCTCCGGCCACGCTGTTACTGGCGTTATCTGCACTGGTTCTGGCTTTAATCATCGGCGGTGGCCTGGCGGCGGGCGTCAGTGTGCTGCCACCAGGCAGGCTAAAATCTGGCCTGCTGTCACTGCCTTCTTTTGGCGCGGCACTGCCCACCTTCTGGCTGGGCCTGCTGCTGTTACAGGTCTTCTCTTTCAATCATCCCTGGTTTCCGGCGATGGGCAATAGCGGCTGGCGGTCGCTGGTGCTTCCCTCGGTGGCGCTGGCGATCCCTACCGCAGCGACCATTGCCCAGGTGATGAACCGTTCACTGTCTGAGGTTTGGCGTCGTCCGTTTATTGATGCAATGCGGCTAAAAGGGGCCAGCACGGGTTATCTGTTGTGGCGTCATGTCGTACCCAATGCCGCCATCCCACTGCTGACGCTGAGCGGGATGATTTTCGGTCATCTGCTGGCGGGTTCAGTGATCACTGAAACCATTTTCTCCCGTGAGGGGCTTGGCCGGTTGGCGCAGTCTGCGGTATTGACGCAGGATATCCCGGTGGTGCAAGGCGTGGTACTGACCGCCGCGACGGTGTTTGTGGTGATCAATCTGCTGACCGATCTGCTTTATCCCTTACTCGATCCCCGCATCGTGATGGGAGAGAGATCATGAGCCTGGTATTGCTTGCACCTGTGCGCCGCCGTCGTTTCGCCGTCACTTTATGGCTGAGTGCCGTGATGCTTGTGTTGGTGGTGCTTTGGGCGCTGTTCCCGGCGCTGTTTGCCCATGGCGACCCGCTGGTGGGCGATCCACGCCAGGCATTGCAGCCGCCGTCCGCGCAGTTCTGGTTCGGTACTGACCATTTAGGCCGTGACCTCTGGAGCCGTACGGTGTACGGCACGGCGTTGACCTTACAGGCCACGCTGTTTTCGGTAGTGATTGCGCTGGTGGTGGGTACGCTATCCGGGGTGCTGGCGGGGTACTGTGGAGGAAGGCTGGATACCTTGTTTATGCGCGTCATCGACGTGTTGATGGCGATCCCTAATCTGCTGCTGGCGATGGCGATCATCACCGTGCTGGGTTTTGGCACGTTGCATATTGCGGTGGCGGTGGGCCTCTCTTCAGTCGCGACGTTTGCCCGGCTTTCTCGCGGTGAAGTACTGCGTAGTCGCACCCAGTTATTTGTCGAAGCGGCGCGTGCCAGCGGCGTCGGGCATTTCAGCGTGGTCCGTCAGCATATTTTACCTCACGCCCTGGGGCCGGTGCTGTCACTGGCGGCGCTGGAGATGGGGTTTGCCTTATTGTCCGTTTCCTCCCTGGGTTTTCTCGGTTTTGGCGCACCGCCCCCGACGCCGGAATGGGGGTTGCTGATTGCCGAAGGACGTAACTATATTGCCGCCGCCTGGTGGTTCACCTCACTACCTGGGGTGGTGATTATTTTGACGGTGCTGGCAACCAACCGCATCGCAGGCTTTATTCAGGATGCGTCGGAGGAACGATGAGTCAGGCACTGTTAACGGTCGAAAAATTGTCGGTGGATTATCACCGTAATGAGGGCGGGATCATCCAGGCGGTGAAAGGGCTGAGCTTCTCCGTTCAACCGGGGGAAGTCGTCGCGATTGTCGGGGGATCAGGTTCTGGCAAATCCACCACGGCCGGGGCTTTGGTCGGGCTGCTGAGCCGCCAGGCCGTGATTCGTAGCGGCGCGATCCACTTTAATGGCCAGGCGTTAGAGCAGGCCAGCCAGCGCCAGTGGCGGCAGCTACGCGGGCTGGAAATCGGTTTTGTGCCGCAAGATCCGGCTCTGGCGTTTAACCCGATTCAGACCATCGGTAAGCAACTGCTGGAGGCCTATACCTTACATGGCGTGCCGAAGAAGATTGCGGCCACGCGTTTGCCCGCATTGTTAGCTGATGTCGGCTTAACGGACAGTACGCGCGTGCTGGCGAGTTATCCGCATCAACTGTCTGGAGGGATGCGGCAGCGCGTATTGCTGGCGATGGCCATGTGCCATCACCCACAGTTGATGATTGCCGATGAGCCGACCAGTGCACTTGATGTCAGTATGCAGAAACAGGTGTTGGATACCCTGGCCAGGGTCGTGGTGAGTAAGGGCATCGCGTTGCTTTTGATTACCCACGATTTGAACATGGCGCTGGAACGCGCCGACCGAATTCTGGTGATGCATGAAGGCCATCTGATTGAAGACACTGCGGCACACCAACTGCGCCAGAGCCGCCACGCTTATACCCAGCGACTGCTGGCGGCGTCACCGGCCTTTTTACAGGTGCCTTTTCGTGCCACTCCGTTGAACTGGCAACCGTTGCTGTCGGCTCAACAGCTACACAAACGCTTCGCACTGCCGGATGGTAGCCATTTCACAGCGGTGGCGGGGGTTTCATTTCCGGTGTTTCGCGGCGGAACCACCAGCCTGGTGGGGGAATCCGGCTCGGGGAAATCCACCACGGTGCGCATGTTGCTGGGTCTGGAAACGGCGGACGGCGGCACGGTGCAGTTTGACGGCACCGAATATTCGGGCCTGGCCCAATTCCAACGCCCTGAGTTTCGCCGCCGGGTTCAGGTGGTGTATCAGAACCCCTATGCATCACTGAATCCTAAAATGACGCTGGCGCAGATTATCACGGAGCCACTGCGTGCGTTTCGTATCGGGAATAAACACAGCCAGCGTCAGCGTGCGCTTGAGCTGTTGCAGGCGGTGGAGCTTGCCGAAACGCTGTTGGATGTGCGTCCCACGGCTTTGTCCGGCGGGCAACGCCAGCGCGTCGCCATTGCACGGGCATTGGCTATTGCGCCGGAGTTATTGATCCTGGATGAACCGGTTTCCGCACTGGATGTGGCAGTTCAAGCGCAAATCTTGCAGCTTTTGGCCCGTCTGCAACGTGAACAGGGCTTAACTTACCTGTTTATCTCCCACGATCTGGCAGTAGTGCGGCAGATTTCCGACTATGTGGTGATCATGCAACAGGGGAAAATAGCCGAGCAGGGTAAAGTCGCAGAGATTTTTTCCGCACCGCAGGCGGAGTATACCCGTCAGTTGCTTGAGAATATTCCACGACTGACTGCGGAGCCGAGTAGGGTTAACGGGTGATGAACGTCAAAACGCAAAGCCCCTTATGGGGCTTTTTATTTATTACGGAATGTCCACTGCAAGGCGTATGCTTTGGTTGCTCAGGAGATTAAGAAGGCCAGGCCTTTTTTCTCGATAAGTTCGAGCATTGCAAGCGCCGGGCCTTTGGGGTGTGTTACCCCGCGTTCCCATTTCTGTATGCAGTTCGCGGTGAGGTACATATGTGTTGCCAACTGACTTTGACTGAGTTGCTCGCGCTTACGTAACTCACGAATTTGATCCCCGGTCATTGTCGCTTTACCTTTGGCCTCCGCAACGATGGAGTTGATGTCAGCCAGCGCTTCATCGGAAGCTGTACCACGCTCGTGCTGGCGCATGATGTTTTCCTGGATACGCAGAATGCGCTTATCAACCATCAGTATTCTCCGGTTTAGTTAGGATTATCTCTACCAAATCCTTACTCTTAATATCAATCGTACGTTGTTTTACCGTCTGATTTTTATAGACTTTAGATTGTATCTTATAGGCACTGAGAAGGTCTGGCGGAATCTCCTGCCCACTCTGACCAACTTGATTTTTTTCCCATCCATCATAATAAAAAACGTTGTTATCATGATGGTAAAAAATGATTGTTCTGGCTCCACCACTTGTTCCAGAACTCAGCTCTATACGTCTTTTGTAAACACCACCACCTAATGCTCCTCGGTGCGGATTGGCAATCACATCTTCGGCGAGGAGATAAAGCTGTGTATCAGTGATCTGTGATTTTTTTCTATCCTTATTATAACCTTTTTCAATAAACACTCTGACTGCCATCCATGCTCCTGGATTGTGATCCTATAGTAAGATTTACTACAGTGCTATCCACATGGAGATAAGTTCACACCCAATCCACTATTTTCTGCCTGTTGGCGATCGAGGCCAAAGAGTTCCCAGCTTACTCCTTGTGTCGTCAGGTGGAAAATAGCGGTAGCCAGCGTGTTCTCGTCGTCTGGGTCTTGGGGATCAAGGCGATACACAGGCAGTTGCGCATTCTCCTGGCTGGAGAGAACCGTTAAGGCGGCTTCTGGCCTCAGGTGGGCGGACTGCGTTTCCAGCCAGCGATCTAAACACGCCTGGCGCTCGCCTGAACTGGCGGTGATGGTTTGCAACGTCGCGGCCTGCTCTGGATGGATCAGGTGATTGGCATGTCCGCTCACTGTGTTAATGACCGCGACCGAGCAGCCGGTGCCGCAGGCTTCAACGCTGACCACACCAAAGCCAGCCTGACCTAACGTATGGTGAAATGCGCCAGCGCGGGGGGAGGATGTCAGGATTTCGACAGCCTCTTGCAGGGTTTCTGCATTAAGCGACGCACGAGCAAGAATTTGACGCGGTAATCCAGCCGGACGTACCTGGGCGCGAATGTTGTTGACCGTATTGACCAGGCCTTTTTCGTTGAGGGCAAAAGTGTGGCCACACAGCGAACCCGGATAGGCAAAGCTGAGAAAAGCCAGCCCCTTTTCCGGCCTTACGCGCACCAAAAAGCAGGCGTTGCGCAGTTGCGGAAAACCATCTTCATTATGTGCAATGATCCACTCATCGCGCCCGGCTGAGCCAGTAACGGTCGTACAGCCATCGGAGGTGGAAGGGACCAGATCACCGCGGCAGTTCCAGGCAAACACCTCACTGACGGGGGCCTCCAGCCCGGCTGCCAGACCTTCTATTTCCTGCCAGATAGCAGGAAAACGCTCGCGTACCCGCTGCTCCATGGCCAGCAGTTCGCTGCTTTGGCCCATGGCGGTAACCGTCTGCCACAGTGAAGTCTGGCGCAGTTGTTGATGCCAGGCTTCGCGACCGGCCAGGCCCAGTCCATGTCCAATGTCCCAGGCTGAACCACTCAGGTTGATTGTTTTCATTGATTAATCTCTTTTGACATCAGGGCAGTGCAGCGTATGTGAGCTGGCCGGTGCGGGGGTGCGTGCCGCATTCATCACCATGGAGAGCAGGCTGTAATAGCCATTGATACCGATCAGATCAACCACCCCTTTTTCGCCCCACAGCGCCACAGCCTGCTGCCATGTCTCATCAGAGACCTGCTGGTTTTGCTGTAGCTGCTGGCAAAAGTGGTAGATGACCCATTCGTCATCCTGTAATTCCTTGGGCACTTGCCGTTGATTGATTGCCTCAATGGCACTGGCGGAGATCCCCTTTTCCAGCGCAATCGGGGCATGAATCGCCCATTCCACCGTTTGTGACCAGTGGCGAGCGGTCACCAGAATCGCCAACTCGGTCAGACGTTGACCGATGCTGCTGCGATAGCGCAAATACTCGCCCATGCGTTGGGTGTGTGCCATCAATTCCGGGCTGCGTAGCAGCGGCTCAAACGGCGGCAACAGTGCACCGCGCGGGCCGTTGATGATCTCTTCTGCCAGTGTGCGCTGTTCGTCATTCCAGGCTTCTGGCGCTAAAGCGGGCATACGATTCATGCTGAATATCCTGCGGCTTTATGCGTTTCGGTTTGAATCACTTCGCGCAGGGTTTCTGCAACAAAATCGAGCTGCGCCGGCTCAATAATAAACGGTGGAGCAATCAGAATATGATCACCAGACTGCCCGTCAATGGTGCCGCCCATCGGATAGACCATTAACCCTTTTGCCATACAGCTCTGCTTGATAGCAGCATGAAGTTTACAGGCCGGATCGAACGGGGCTTTAGTGTCACGATCGCGTACTAATTCGACGCCCGCAAACAACCCACGCCCGCGCGTGTTACCGACAAATTCTAATCCCCCCAGCTGTTGTTGCAGCACCTGAGCCAGATAGTCACCCTGTTGCTTAACCCGTGCGAGCAGGTTGTCGCGTTCGATGACCTGTTGTACCGCCAATGCGGCGGCGGCAGCGGTAGGGTGGCAAATATAGGTATGACCGTGCTGGAAGAAACCGCTGCCGTTTTGCAAGGTCTGGACAATGTGGCGACGAGCCAGCACAGCACCAATCGGTTGATAGCCGCCACCCAGCCCTTTGGCGATGGCGACAATATCCGGCACGATATCATCCTGTTCAAAGCTGTGCAGCGTCCCGGTGCGACCCATACCGCACATCACTTCATCTGCAATCAGCAAAATGCCGTATTTGTCGCACAGCTGGCGGATACCGCGAAAATAGCCAGGCGTGGGCGGCGTGGCACCGGTAGTGGCACCAGACACCGTTTCTGCACAGAAGCCGATAATGGTGTCAGCGCCTTCGCGCAGAATCGTCTCTTCAAATTCAGCCAACAGGCGGTCGGTGTATTGTTGCTGGCTCTCATCGGCGCGGCGATCGCGGTATTCATTACAGGCGGAAACACGCACCACATCGATCAGCAGCGGGGCAAACTGGCGACGACGCCACTCATTTCCGCCGACGGCCAAAGCGCCGAGAGTATTGCCGTGATAGCTCTGACGGCGCGCCATGAACTTGGTGCGCTGTGGCTGGCCCGATTCCACCGCATACTGGCGAGCCAGCTTAAGGGCGGTTTCCATCGCTTCCGATCCGCCGGAAACAAAGTAGGCGTAATCCAGATCGCCAGGCGCGGTGCGCACCAGCGTTTCTGCCAGTGATTCAGCCGGATCAGTGGTGAAGAAACCGGTATGGGCATAAGCCAGGCGATCAATCTGTTGGTGCATCGCTGCCAGCACGTCTGGGTGAGCGTGACCAAGGCAGGACACGGCCGCACCACCGCAGGCATCAAGATAACGTTTACCGTGGTTGTCCGTGATCCATACCCCTTCGGCGGAGACAGCGGTAGGAGGCGTGAAACGAAGACTGCGATGAATGATATGGCTCATGACGATCTGACTCCTGCGCGACAGCGAGATGCTGGCGATTCTACTCGCATCATGCAGGATTCATTTCGATCTGGTCAATGAGAAAATGATAAATATGTATCTTTTGTATGATCCAAAGATACAGTTATATCTGCATCAGGATTTTCCCGGCGGCACATAGGCTCCGGAGGTCTTGAGGTAGCGCTCCGCGTTTTCAATCTTTGTCACGGCTTCAGTGCCATGACGTGCCACCAACATTGCCATCAGACATTCGGAGATACTCAGGCCAGCCACAATCGAGGGGAAGAATGAGGGGCTGTCGGTGGAGAACAGCAGCACACAGTCTGCCGCCTGAGCTAAAGGGGACAGCGGGGAATCCGTCAACGCGATAATTTTGCTGCCCGCGCTCTGCGCAGCCTGAAGCATCTGTAAGGATTCACGTGAATAGGGCGCAAAGCTGGCGATCAGCAGGCAATCCTCAGCGGTGAATTCGCGACTGTAGATTTCACTGTCGCTGGCGAGGCCATCAATTAAGGTTACCTTGCGATTAAATAACCGATAGACGTAGAACAGTGACCATGCCACGGGGAAACTGGCGCGATAGCCGCAGATATAGGTGTGTGCGGCAGCTTCAAGGAGGTCCACCGCATGCTGCATCTGGCGCTGATTTTCATCATGAGTACGCAGCAGGTTGCTTTCATGCGCGGTGATCATTTCGCTATACAGGCTGCTGGTTTTGCCCTGATCCACCAGTTTTCGCGCTTTCGCGACATAGGTATCATCATGCAGGCCCAGCTCTTCAATCAACGCTTGCTTCAGCTCTCCCCAACCCTGATAACCGAGGCGCTGCGCAAGGCGCATAAACGTGGCCGGCTTAAATCCGGCGCTCAGCGCAAACGTACGCATAGAGACCACCACCAGCTGGCTACTGTTTTGCAGTGCGTATTCGGCAGCGCGCTGCAACTCTGGCGACAGCTGATTAAAGTGAAGGGTAATCAACGCCTTCAGGTTCATAACGTTATCCTTTTTTGACTTCTTTGCGCTTACTGTAAAGCAACTGAGCAGGAAAAGCGCCGTCCAACGGTGAGAAAACAAAAAGGGGGCTAATAGCCCCCAGTAGAGAAACTCGCAAGATTACTTCAGACGGAAGGCCACCAGCGTATCACCCAGTTTGGTGCCGAGTGAACCGTGGCCGCCTGCGGCAACTACCACATATTGCTTACCATCTTTCCCGACAAAGGTGGATGGGGTGGCCTGGACACCGGCTTGCAGCTCGGTTTGCCACAGTAACTGGCCGGTGGTGCTGTCATAGGCGCGGAAATAGTTATCCGCCGTTGCGCCATGGAACACCAGGTCGCCAGCCGTCACCAACGGTCCTCCGTGCGCGACCATGCCCATCGGGAAGCCAATCGGGAAACGTCCCGGCAGGAAGGTGGTTTTGAGGTTTTTGGTGGTCCCAATACGACGCAGCCACTCTGTTTTTCCGGTTTTCAGATCAACACCGACCATCCGGCCCCAGGGGGGCGCGATGCAAGGAATACCCAGGTCGGATGCGAACTGTTGGATGTGAATCGCGTATTCACCCTGGAAGTTTTCATTCCAGAACGGCTGTCCGTCTTTACTGAACAGTCGGCTGTTCTCTGTTTGTGCACTGCGTTTAATCAGGTTGTACTTGTAAGCCAGACGTACCGGCGCAGCAATCAGCAGCTGGCGCTGCGGATCTACCGCCACCGAACCCCAGTTGAATACGCCGATGTTGCCAGGGAAAATCAGCGAGCCTTGTTCCGTTGGCGGTGTCCACGGGTTGCCATCGTAACGTAACTGGCGGAAATCAATGCGGCAGCTGATCTGATCAAACGGCGTGATGCCCCACATCGATTTTTCCGTGATCGGCTGCGGAATGAAATTGAGTGCAGAGACCGGTTGCGTTGGCGAGTATTTTTCACCTGTGACCGGGCTTTCGGTGGAGACATTCACCTCATTGACCGGATAAATCGGTTTGCCGGTCAGGCGATTAAGCACAAACAGGTTGCCGGTTTTGGTTGGCAGAATCAGTGCAGGTTGGCGGCTGCCTTGATAGTCGATGTCCAACAGCGAGGGTTGAGAAGGATTATCGCGGTCCCATAAGTCATGATGAGAACTCTGGAAACGCCATTTGAAACGACCGGTTTGCAGGTCGAGCGCCACCAGGTTATCGCGGAACTGTTCTGCGGTGCTGGTTTCATCACGGTGGGTGCCGACTTCATCTGGCGAGGCGTTGCCAAAAGGCACGTAGACCAGGCCATTTTTCACATCGGCGCTCAGGGTTGCCCAGGCCAGCGGTGTGTCCTGCGGGTAGATCGCATCAGCCGCGATGGGCTGCGTCTGATCGGGATTAGCCGGATCGAAATTCCACACCAGGCGGCCGCTTTGGGCATCATAGGCGCGGATCACGCCGGACGGGTTGCCCTGGTTGTAACCATTGTCCATCACCGAGCTGCCCACAATGACCAGATTTCCAGCCACCAGCGGCGCTGAAGTTTCCATCAGGGCATGTGGGCGCAGTGTGCCGAGGTTATCGTGCAGGTCGATCGAACCGTTGTGGCCGAAATCGCTACACACTTGCCCGGTATCGGCATCCAGAGCCACCAGATGTGCGTTGACGGAAGCATTAAAGATCCGTTTGCGGCACAGCACAGGTTGCGCACTGTTGTTGTTCGCAGCGCTGTTACTGCCGTCGTAGTAGCTTACGCCGCGACAGGTTTGATGCTGCCACAGGTATGACCCGTCATGTGGTGGTTCATATTTCCACTTCACCGCGCCGGTTTCCGGATCCAGCGCGTGAACTTCGTTGTGCGGTGTACAGATGTACAGCAGGCCGTTGACCTTGAGCGGCGTTGCTTCGAACGTGTATTCCGAAGCGTCGCTATCCTGACGCAGATCCCCGGTGTGATAGGTCCAGGCCACTTCAAGGTTGCTGACGTTGTCTTTGGTGATCTGTTTCAGGGTGGAGAAACGTTGGCCGTTGTCGTTGCCGCCGTAGGCTACCCAGTCATCACCGGCACCGCTGACATCGCTGTTGCTGCGCTCATTGGTAATGGTGCCCTGTTGCGGTACCGGATCGTAGAAGCACAGGCCAATGACCAGCGCAATCATCACGATGACCGTGCTGCCGAGAAAGGGATGAAATTTACGCTCGGCCGGAGAGAGACGGCTGACCGTCCACGGCAGGGCTAACCATACTCCGATCACGCCAAACAGGTCGCCACGCGGGATCCACTGCCACTTGTCGAAACCGACCTCGGTAATGATCCAGATAAGCGTGACCCACATCAGTAACGCATACAGGGTTAAAGCACTGCGCTTATTGAGCAACAGCAGTACCGCAGTGGCCAGTACCCCAATGGCAATCACGGCATAAAATGCGCTGCCTCCCACCAACAGCAATTTGCCGCCCATATACAGTAACGCCAGCCCAAACAGGGCGATGACGATGCCGGATAACTTATTCAGCATGATTTTTCCTTTTTCCAAGAATTGATAACAAACGGATTAAAAACAGAATTCATTATTTTACTTAACCATTTCTTAACAAGATGGCAGGGTACCAGCTTCACGGCTAATGGGAATGGATTTTCTCAGTGAAAAGCGAATTATCCAGGTGGATTCGGTGGAGATGGAGCTGTTTCAGTGGGGAATCGTGGGGCAGGCCAGCGCTGGCCGTAATGGACTGCCATTTCAAAAGTGTGTCAGCCAACCGCCCGTCCAGAAGTTTTTGTAGGGTGCTATAGCCGCAAAAAACACACGCAAATAAAAATAATTTTAAACCCGAACAAACCGAGATAAATCTTGCAGGAAGTGGCTTTAAAAAGCCGCAATCTTACGTAGAGATTTATTGTGACAACTCGACAAGCAAGGTTTTAGCCGATGAACACATCAACAGGCTGTCCCAACGAAGGTAATCCGCTCGAGCCTGCTCACATTCATGTGATGAAAGCCGGTACAGAAGCAAAGTTCTGGCTGGAGCCAGTGGTGAAACTGGCACGCAACGACGGATTCGATTCCCGGACAGTGAAAGAGCTGCTAATCCTGGTAAAGCTTCATCAACCTCAACTTCTGGAGGCCTGGAATGACTATTTCAGCTAAAGAAGTCCGGTTCGACGAACACACGATGTGGGTCGAGCTGACAGACGACCGCATTATTGGCGTACCCCTGTCGTGGTTCCCGCGGCTGCGCGAGGCGTCTGCTGAACAGCGGAAAGACTATGAGCTTTCCCCCCGAGGCATTCACTGGGACTCGCTGGATGAAGATGTGTCTATCGAAGGCCTGTTAAATGGCCGTGGTGATATTACACATCCTCCCCATCAGGTCGCCTGATAATGCAAAACTCCACGCTGACTTCGGCCAGCGTTTTTTGTGTCACATCGTATAGCTCATTTGCGGACAATCGCCTGCACTCACTTAACCCTGGGGTTTGTTTCCGCTCCAGTTTGCCCACGGGTTTTCGGCATCATCCTGCGTGGGTTCGGGCGCTTCCAGTGAGTCAAGATACAGGGCTTCTACTTCGGCCCGTGCCCACGGGGTGCGGCGAAGAAACTTCAGGCTCGATTTCACGCTCGGATCGCTGTTAAAGCAGTTAATTTTAATTAGCTGCCCCAGTTTTACCCAGCCGTAGCGTGCTACCAACGCGTTGACCTGCATTTCCAGCGTGATGCCGTGCAGAGGATCTTTTGAGGTGTGGCCAGTCATAACAATTCCAGGGGTATACAAACAATGGCGCTCACCATACTGAGCGCCAGCGGGATGTGCAAGGGCAGGCAGAAAGGAAAGCGACCTTTACGGCCTATTCAACGGGGTTGTTGCCCCAACGGGTTTTCAGATAACTCACTGCCTGCTGCGTCTGTGGCTGATTGAGGTAGTTCTCGCGGAACAGAATGGTGCCGTTGATCTCTGGCACGGACTGATTCAGATCAAGCTGCTTTTTCAGCTCCGGCACACCGCCTTGCACCATCCAGTCGGGCTCGTTCCTGGCTGGTTCACCTACTTTATACAGCGCAATACCGATATACAGCCGGGTATGCGTGGGTTTCACCACGTTTGCCCACCAGTTGGCTAACACATCGTAACGCGCGGCCTGGCGAGCAAACGGCCAGTAGAGCTGTGGCGCAATGTAATCAAGTAACCCCTGCTGCACCCAGCGCCGGGTGTCGGCATAGGCTTCGTCATACGCGGCTGCGCCACTGGTCGCCGAACCGGCCGGGTCGTGAGAGATATTGCGCCATACACCGGCAGGGCTGACGCCAAACGCCACGCCAGGCTTCAACTGTTTGATGGTCCGTGACACCTGCTCAATCAACTGCTGCGTGTTATGCCGCCGCCAGTCAGCTTTATTACTGAAGCCCTGACCATATTCGCGGAAGGTCTGGTTATCGTTCAGTAACTGCCCCGGTGCTTCGGCGTAGAAGTAGTCGTCAAACTGCACGCCATCCACCGGATAATGGGACACCACTTCAGCCACAATGCTGGTTATCCAGTCGCGTGCGGCAGGAATGCCGGGGTCGAGCACATAGCGATCGCCCGCGGTACGAATCCAGTCCCGATGCAAGACAAACACGCTCGCCGGGTGCAACGACAAAGTGCGATTGAGCGCAGCCGTGGTGGCGGGTTTGGTATTGGTCGAAACGCGGTAAGGGTTAAACCAGGCATGGACCTTCATGCCACGCTTGTGAGCTTCATCCAGCATAAATTGCAGCGGATCATACCCTGGGTCGTTACCGATGGTGCCGGTGAGCATATCTGACCAGGGCAGAATTTTAGATGACCAAAGCGCAGTGCCATCCGGTTTAACCTGGAAAAACACGGTATTCACGCCAAGGCTCTTGAGTTTATCCAGTGTTGCGATCAGCGCCGCTTGCTGTTGTTGGATACGGTTACTGGCGTACACCGAACTGGGGGGTGGCCAGTCAAGACGTGAAACCGTGGCTAGCCATACGCCCCGCACTTCAGACGTAGATTGAGCAGGCTGAGCGGGCTGAGTCACCAGCGGCGGTTTGGTGGCCGTTGGAAAAGGCGTAACCAGTGATTTAGGCGGCTTTGAGGCGCAGCTTGCCAGTAGCAGAGCCATCGCCGTCAAGGTTGCGTAGGGAAAAACGCGGGTTTTTAACAGAGAACGGGCGATGATGAACTCCATGTTGTCAGGTCGCAGCGCTAAACAGCCATTCTCATCTTATCGCAGACAAAGTCAATTAGGGGGATTGCAGCCGCTGCGTATCACAGCGGCTGAAAGGGGATGTTACCAGTTATCCAGCACGCGCTGTTTCACCTCTTCCGGGTAGCCCTGGTCAAACGAGGCATGGCGATGACGCTCAGACTGTAGCGTGTCAAACACCACTTTTGGCCCTTTGCCAGCCACATACTCCTCTTCGGTGTAGCACTGCGGCAGGCGGATAACACGCTGGTTTTCGTAGATCACACGTTTGCCAGTTGGGTGAACGCGGGTAGAGATGACCCAGGCCACTTCACGCAGATTTGTGGGATCGAAATCGTCATCCACCAGATACACGGTCGGCAAAAAGACCATCGCATCGGTTTTAAACAGAATTTCAGCCACTTGTTCCGCTAACTGCTGGCTGCTCACCCCCGGCAGCTGTTCGCGCCAGTTCTCTGGCATCACCACCAGCAGCCAGTGTACGGCGGAATCTTCCGGTATCCAGGTGGTTTTCACCGGCAGATTGGCGGCGCGCAAATAGGTTAAGGCATCGGCGGCGAGGCCAATCGCCCACAGGGTATGTGACTCATCGGTTGGACGACCGGTAACCGAAATCGGCCAGATCGGGTTATCGCGATGGGTAATCACATCCACGGAGAACGTCGGTTGCATTGAAGAGCCATGTCCGAGATAACCGCCGTATTCGCCATACGGGCCTTCCGGGCAATCACGCTCAATGGAAACGTGCCCCTCAATCACAATCTCCGCCGTGGCAGGCACGTCCAGATCGAGGCTGATGGCTTTCACCACCTCGACCGGTTTGCCCGCCAGCGTGCCGATATAGTCCGCTTCATCAGCGTGCGCAGGAATAGGAATACCGGACACGCAGGAGATGGCCGGAGCCGGTCCTTGTACCAACGCGTACGGCATCGGCTGACCCAGCTTCACCCATTCTGTCCAAATCTGCCCAATATGTTGGCTTGGTACAATCAGCGTTACCATGCGCTTGCCGTCTACCTTCATCACGCGTGCAATCGACCAGTTAATCCATTTGCCGTCCGGGGATTTCACGATCAGCGTGCCCCAGGTGTTGGCATACCGGCCACCGTCTTTGTCATGAATAAACGGAATCGGGAAGCGATCCAGGCTGGCGGCCTCACCCTGCAAAATGTTCTGCTGGCAGGCCGCGGCGGCGCGCTCCACGCGTACCGGCGGAATGCCTGGCTGCTGGCGCGCATCGTAGAGCGCTTCAATGATCTGCTGGCCGGTGGATTCCGGTGGCAGGCCAAATGACAGTGCCACGCGGGCATAAGGCATTTCTGGTCGTGATGAGAGCGCCGCCGGGGCACCGAAGATACGGAAACCGGCTTCAACGCCGCTGATATGGTGGAACAGCGGGGCAGGCGACTGAATTTCGCAACTGCGGCGGGTGATCGCGGAGGGTTCAAAATCACCGTCGACTTCACGTTCCACGTGCATGATGTCACCCAGCGCATCAAGGGCATCAATGTAACTTCTCAAATCGTCGTAATATTTCATCAGGCTCTCCTTAAGCCGTAGCGGGAATCAGGCAGCGTGTAATGCAGGTTAAGCGTCAAACTTTGGCCTACGCCACACAATTGCTTTATATTTTGGGTATACAAAAAATGTGCGATCGGTATAACCTCACACCCCTTGAGATCAAAAACATAAAAAAAGTGACATTCTTTGCAGGAGGCGGTTGTGAGTTCAGGTAAAGCAGCACTGTACGAAGACCTAAAGCGCATGATTCTGACCATGGAAATCGATCCCGATGATGTCCTGGATGAGTCGGGACTGAGTGCGCAATATGGGCTCTCCCGCACCCCGGTCAGGGAGGTGTTTCAGCGTCTGGCGGGTGAAGGGTATCTGGAGATTATTGAGAAGCGCGGCGTCAGAGTGATCCCGATGAACCACGCCACGCTGCGTAATTTCTTTCAGGTTGCTCCGCTGGTCTATGCCGCCATTGGTCGGTTGGCGGTGCAAAACTATCGACCGGCGCAGCTGAAGGCGCTGAAAGAGACGCAAAAACGGTTCCGTAAGGCGGTACAAACCCGCGATCCGCTGGCGCTGGTGCTGGAGAACAACCGTTTCCATGAGTTGATGGGCGAAATGGCGGGCAATCCCTACCTGCAACCGAGTCTGGGTCGCTTGCTGATCGACCATTCGCGCATTGGTCACACGTTTTACCGTCCCCAGAACGAGGACATGGAGCATCGCCTGCAGCTTTCTGCCCAACACCACGATGAATTCATTACTGCACTGGAAAACCGTGATGAAGAGGCGGTAGTAACACTGGTGATGGAACACTGGGAACTCTCCCGCGCGAATATGGAAATGTTTATTGCCCCACAAGGTCTGAAAGCGGACACCATGCCGTTCTGATCCTTTCCCGGATGTAACCCCTAAATACTTACCTTGATGCACGCTCTCCAACTGCGGTTGGAGGGCAATTCCGCGCCTTTTTTTCGTACTCGCTCACAGTTCTGTTACGTGGCTATTTCATTACATTGACGCAACATAACGCTGGCGATATATTCCGAACACATATCGTATACGCAAAGTATACATAAGATATATCTATTTTACACAGGTCTAAGCGTATGGAACAGTACCTCACCGGCACTGTTCCGCCGCTTTTCAGAGATATGCTTCACCCCCCTTATGGAGTATTACCGTGCAAAAGATCACTTCACTTCCCGCTGATGATGCGCTACCGGGTTGGTATCACACCAGCCGAGCGCGTACCCCTCGTCCGGCCCATGTCGGACAGAAAAAAGCCCGCTGGGCGATTGTCGGCGCGGGGCTAACCGGGCTGGCTGCGGCGCGCCAGCTGGCGCTTAATTTCCCCAATGATGAAGTCGTGTTGATTGAGGCTCAGGAAGTGGGGTTTGGTTCTGCCGGACGTAATGCGGGCTTTGCTATTGATGTCCCGCACGATATCGGGGCAAAGGACTACATTGGCGATGTGGGTATTGCCAGTAAGGTATTGAAGCTCAATACCGTGGGTCAGGATTACCTGAAAGCTATTGTGGCCGAGCACCAGATTGAGTGTCAGATGGTGGATGCGGGTAAATATCAGGCAGCGGTGGGCGCGCCGGGTATCGCGATTCTGGAGGCTTATCGCAGTGGCTTAGCCAAAATTGGCCGTGAAACCGAAATGATTGCGGGCAAAGACCTGCCAGATCATCTCGGCACCTCTTACTACAAGCAGGCGCTCTATATTCCCGGTACGGTCCTGCTGCAACCCTCAGCCCTGGTAAAAGGGCTGGCGGACAGCTTGCCGTCGAACGTCACGCTGTATGAGAATACGCCGATCACCGATATTGATTATGGCGATAAGGTCACGCTGATCCATGCCAATGGCAAAATCACCGCCGATACGCTGATTCTGGCGAATAACGGCTTTGCTTCGCACTTTGGTTTCCTGAAAGGGCGTTTGCTCCCGACGTTCCTCTACGGCAGCCTGACGCGTCAGCTAACGGAAGATGAGCAGCGCCGTCTGGGCGGTAAGCCGGTGTGGGGGGTGATTCCTGCGCATCCGTTTGGCAGCACCATTCGTCGCACGCTGGATAACCGTATTCTGGTGCGTAACAGCTTTAGTTTCTACCCGGATGGTCGTCCACGTGCCAAACAGCTGGAGAGCTATAAACGCAATCACCGTAAGTCGTTTGCGCGTCGCTTCCCTATGCTGAAAGGTGTTGATTTTGAGTACTCTTGGAGCGGCGCAATTTGCCTCTCTGACAACCACGAAGGGTTCTTTGGCAAGCTGGCGCCAAACGTCTATGGTGCGCTGTGCTGTAATGGGCTGGGGATCACGCGCGGTACTGCGACAGGCAAGCTGCTGGCGGATATGATTGCCGGAGAGCGTAATGACACGATTGACTTCCTGTTAGCCTCGCCGGGCCCGAATAAGACGCCGCCAGAGCCGTTCCTCTCCATTGGGGTGAACTCGGTCCTGAAGTGGGGGCATTTCAGAGCCGGTCTGGAAGTCTAGTCCAGCCACCAGACAGCAACCGTCGCACATCGCGGCGGTTTTTTTATGCCTGTGAAACCTCAAACGAGTAGGGAACTTGCGGGCGGACAGGCCCAACGGGATGTTCTGACAGGGGGAATAAATTGCTGCCGGTGAACCCGGCAGCAGGGACGAACAGGGGGGAATTACTGTGTAGCGATGTTGAACCAGATAGTCTTCAGCTCAGTGTACTGATCGTGGGCATAGATAGACTTATCACGGCCACCAAAACCTGAATGGCGATAACCGCCAAACGGTGTGGTTGCATCGCCTTCGCCAAATCCATTGACGGTGACGGTACCTGCGCGAATAGCACGGGCAACGCGTACGGCTTTGTTGAGATTGTCGGTATAGACCGATGCCGCCAACCCGTATTCCGTATCATTAGCCAGTTCAATGGCCTCTGCTTCGGTTTTGAAGGTGGTGACACACAGGACTGGACCAAAGATCTCTTCCTGGAACAGGGCACTTTGCGGCGTCACGTTATCGAAGATGGTCGGTTGCACGTAGATATCGCGTTCCGTTTTACCGCCGTGCAGCACTGGCAGACCTTCTGCTTTAGCAATCTCCAGATACTCGCTAACTTTGGCAAAATGCTCTGGGCTGATCATGGAGCCCAGGCGATTCTCCGGGTCCAGCGGGTTGCCCAGCGTCCAGCCAGCGATTTGACGGGCAATGCTCGCCAGCAGTGGCGCTTTAACGTCTTCCTGCACTAACAGGCGAGAGGTTGCGGAGCAGTTCTCACCCATGTTCCAGAAGGAGCCGTTCAGCACTTGCTCGGCAACGGCATCAATATCTTCCACATCGGCAAACACCACCGCTGGGTTTTTGCCTCCGCACTCCAGTACCACCTTCTTCAGGTTCGAGTCAGCGGCATAACGCAGGAAACGACGACCCGTCACGGTTGAGCCGGTGAAACTCACCATATCAATATCCGGGTGCAGGCCAATCGGTTCACCGACATCTTTACCGGTGCCGGTAACGATATTCAGTACACCCGCTGGGATGCCCGCCTCAAAGGCCAGCTCCGCGACACGCAGGCTAGTCAGTGAGGTCTGTTCTGCCGGTTTCACAATCACCGAGCAACCTGCCGCCAGCGCTGGGCCAATTTTCCAGGCCAGCATCAGCAGCGGGAAGTTCCATGGCAGCACGCAGCCTACTACGCCAATGGGCTCACGGACGATCAACGCCATCGCTTCACGGGCGGTAGGTGCGGTCTGGTCGTACAGCTTATCAATCGCTTCCGCATGCCATTTCAGGATATGAATGGTTTCCGGCACGTCGACGCTGAGGCATTCGCCCACGGGCTTGCCGCTGTCGAGGCTTTCCATTACCGCCAGCTGTTCACTTTCCCGTTCCAGCAGCTCTGCCAGCTTCAGCAGCACCTGTTTACGTTCAGCGGGGGCACGTTGACTCCAGCTACCGTCTTCAAATGCAGCACGCGCTTTGGTAACGGCATATTCCACATCTTCCGCGTTACACGCGGCGATATCCGCCAGGATTTCGCCGGTCGCCGGATTGGTGGTCGCAAGCGTACGACCACTGGATGAGGACATGAAGCGACCATTAATAAAGGCTTTATTGGGCAGGTTAAGATCCCGCGCCATTGCCGCCGCCTGATTCAAATTCTGAATTGTCATGCTGACTCCTTACTGGGCGATAGCCGCTGCCACGTTACGTTTCACTCCTTCGATCACAGCCTGCAGCTGCTCTTTCTCGCTCGCATCCAGTGCTTGCAGTGGCGCGCGCACCGGACCGGTGTACAGGCCAGCCAGTTCGCAACCGTATTTGATTGACTGTACAAACTTGCCGCCGTCGAGGAAGTGCATCAGTGGCATCATGGCAGCCATAATGCGGCGACCTTTAGCGAAGTCTTTCTCTACTACGCACGCCTGATACAGCGCTACATGCTCACGCGGGATGAAGTTAGAACCGGCACAAACCCAGCTCGGTGCACCCCAGGCGAAGAACTCCAGCGCCTGATCGTCCCAACCACAAGAGAGTGAGATGTTCGGGAATTTGCACGCCAGCAGGTGCAGATTGTTGAAATCACCGGAGCTCTCTTTGATAGCCACAACGTTTGGTGAGCTGCTCACCGCATTGAAGTAGGTTTCGCCCATAGAGATACCCATACGGCCTGGGTAGTTGTAGAGCATAATTGGCAGCTGAGCGGCTTTATCGACGGTCAGTGCGTGGTGTGCGTTCTCCAGCTCGGTTGGCAGAGCGTATGGAGGAGAGGTCACTAAAATCGCGTCGGCTTTGATTTCACGCGCATGCTTAGCGTAGGTCACCGCGTCTTCAGTACGGATTGCGCCAGTACCGATGATCAGCGGCAGACGGTCGCCAATCACTTTACGTGCGTGTTCTGCCAGCGCCAGGCGCTCTTCGGTGGTCTGTGCGTAATATTCGCCGGTAGAACCGCCGATGATAATACCGTGAACGCCGCCCTCAATCAGGGATTCCAGCACCTGGGAAAAGCTCGCGAAATCAATGCTGCCATCGGCTGCGTAAGGGGTAATAGCTGGGGTATAAATGCCTTCAAATTTAAACACGATTCTCTCCAGGTTTAGATGCAGATGGCCGTCTATCATCGGGTGCCATCTTGCGGCGATAAATTGCGATTTAAGCGCTGTGTCATCCCTGTCACTTGCGGGGCAGAGTGCGGGTGGTTGTTAAAAATTTGCATAGAGTGGATAGCGGGGTCAACGGGGATAAGAATTTTGTATACCTGAAAAATACAAGGTAAATACAAAATCGTAGGAGGATTTTACCGGTGTAAAATATTTTTTTGATAAAAATCATTCGATTATGTAATAAATTTCAGCGTGATAATTTTATAGCTGAAGTTTAATAACGATCACAATCTGTGAGAATTATTGCGTGGAGTCTCTTTACACTGCGGTGGGAGAAGCATACTTTTAACGCTGAATTTAACCTGTTTTTAACAGCTTTGCTGCGCGTAGCCAGGCTGTAGTGATACCGAGGTGGTAGGAATGACAAACCGCAAAGCGACACTGATTGGACTGATGGCAGTCCTGCTGTGGAGCGCAATTGTAGGGCTGATTAGGAGTGTTAGCGAAGGGTTCGGCCCAATTGGCGGCGCAGCCATGATCTACACCTGTAGCGCGATACTGCTGCTATTTACCGTGGGTTTTCCTCGCCTGCGGGAATTTCCACGCGCTTACGTTATCTGGGGAAGCCTGCTGTTTGTCAGTTATGAACTCTGTCTTTCACTCTCACTGGGGTTCGCCAATAGCGCACAACAGGCGATTGAGGTGGGGATGGTGAATTATCTCTGGCCCAGTATGACCATTTTGTTCTCCGTGGTGTTTAACAAGCAGAGGGCCAGTTTGTTGATTATCCCAGGTATGCTGTTAGCGATTGCCGGAATTGGGCAGGTGCTGGGCGGCAGTCATGGGCTATCGCTGCATGAAATTGGACTCAACCTGCAATCAAACCCACTCAGTTATGGTCTGGCCTTTGCTGGCGCAATTATCTGGTCGGTATATTGTATTGTGACCAAGCGCATCGCGAACGGAAAAAATGGCGTGACGCTGTTCTTTATTCTGACAGCGCTGACACTGTGGATTAAATTCTCATTTTCACATCAACCGGACTTTATTATTAATACGCACGTTGTGATTAGTCTGTTGTTGGCGGCGATGGCAATGGCCTTTGGCTATGCTGCCTGGAACGTGGGGATTCTGCACGGCAATGTGACGGTGCTGGCCTCGGCCTCTTACTTTATTCCGGTAATCTCTTCCGTTATTGCCGCCACGATTTTGCAGTCTGGCCTCAGTATCCAGTTCTGGCAGGGCGCGGCACTGGTGTGTATTGGCTCCCTGGTTTGCTGGTGGTCAACCCGGACACGGTCATTGTCAAAAGTTTCGCAAGAAGCGCAATAAGCACCTGAAGCTGATGCCGTTACCCATCGGCATCAGCCTCTTTTAATCGTGATTGCACTGTTTTTATTTTAATATTTGATAACGGAGAAATTATCAGCCGCTTAATCTGATTAATCTCTTTATTTATCGCAACCAGGCCGTCAGGCTGATCGCTTAATTATAACTTCATAGTGTCGCCCGTTTATTTACGGGTTGCATTCATTCGCCTGCTTAGTAGCAAAGTATTAGAAAAACGGGAGTTTTTATGTCTCACCCAATTTCTGTAGAAGATGTCGCTTTCAGTCGTTTTCATCGGCTGTTAACCCTCCGTTCCGGCGGCGGTTCCTTCGTTGATGGCTATGTGTTAAGCATTATCGGTATCGCGATGACGCAAGTATCACCCGCGCTCGGGCTGACGGCCTTCTGGGAAGGTATTATTGCCGCCTCCGCGCTGATTGGTATTTTCTTTGGCGGCTTCTTCGGTGGCGCATTGACCGATCGCTTTGGCCGCAAACGTATCTATTTTGTCGGTCCTACCTTGTTTATCGTCTGCTCGCTGGCGCAGTTCTGGGTACAGAGCGGAGAGATGCTGTTTACCCTGCGTTTTCTGAGTGGTATCGCCATCGGTATTGAATATCCGGTGGCTACTGCCTTTCTGGTAGAGTTTCTGCCTAAGAAATCACGCGGTCCTTGTCTGGCCACGCTGACGCTGCTGTGGTTTGCTGGCGCGGCCACCGCCTATATGGTGGGCGAAGCGATTATGCAATCTGGCGGGGCGGATGCCTGGCGCTATACGCTGGCAAGTACGGTGGTGATTGGTGTGCTGCTGTTTATTATTCGCCTGGGGACACCGGAATCTCCGCGTTGGCTGATCAGTAAAGGGCGTCAGCAGGAAGCGGAAGTCATTATTAAACAAGTCTACGGCCCGGAGTTTAGCCTGCGCAATCTGCCGGTACAGCCCGCCTCAAAGCACCTCTCATTCAAAAGCCTGCTGCACTCGGGTTACGGCAAACGCATGGTGTTTGTCAGCCTGTTCTGGACCTGTTCGGTGATCCCGGTGTTTGCCGTCTACGCTTTTGCGCCGAAAGTGCTTCAGGCACTGCACCTCGACGGTAACTGGGCTTCACTGGGTTCGATCGCGATTACCTTGCTGTTTGTGGTCGGTTGTTTGATTGCTACCAAGTTAGTCAACGTAGTAGGGCGTCGTAAACTGCTGCTGCACAGCTTCCTGTGGTCTGGGCTGGCGCTGTTAGCCCTCGGCTATCTGCGCGATGGATCATCCGCGATGATTCTGCTGATGTTTGGCGCTTATGCCCTGTTTATTGGTGGTGCGCAGGTGTTGCAGCTGGTCTATCCCAATGAAATCTTCCCGACCGCGATCCGTGCTGGCGCAGTGGGCATCGGGACGTCTTTATCTCGTATTGGCGCGGCGGTGGGGACGTATCTGGTGCCGATGTCGTTGGATACCATTGGCATCGGCCATACCATGTACATTGCTGCAGGCATTACCTTTGTGGGACTGGTGGTTTCCTGGTGGCTGGCACCAGAAACCAATGCCATGAGCCTGGAAGATGCTGCGTCTTTATCTGAAGCGAGCCCTGGGCTGAGTGAAAAAACTGCGCCACTCACCCGACGCAGTAATATCTGAAGCTTAAGGCTTCACTAATTTCTCCACATCACGCCGGCGCTTCCTGAAGGAGCCCGGCGTTTCGCCATACTGCTTACGGAACCAGTCCACCAGATGCGAAGCATCGCTAAAGCCACAGGTAGTGGCAATGGCGTGAATGCTACTGTCTGTGTCAGACATCAGTTTACGGGCGTGTTCCAGGCGCATCCGCCGCCAGTACACTGCGGCGGTATAACCGGTGTTTTTGATAAACAGTTGGTTGAGCTGGCGCACCGTCAGCGCAGAGAATTCAGCAACCTCGCTTAACGGCAGCGGTGAGTCGAGATGATGACGCATAAAATCAATCACTTTGCGTACCGCCGGGTTGTCATACAGCAGGGTTGCCGCCTCACCGGTCGCTTTCTTAGTGGAGCGAGATTTGCCGTTATCGACCAGCAAATATTGCAACCCTTTCTCTGCGCGCATCTCGCCACAATGTTTACGAATCAGGTCCGCTGCCAGATCAATAGCCGTGCCGCCAGGGCAAGAGATGATGCCGCCATCCTTGATATAAGTTTTATCTATTACCGGTATTGCCTTGGGAAAGCGCTGGCGAAATTCATCACGGGTTGTGAAGTGAATGGCACAGCGCTTACCGTCTAACAGACCCGCATTTCCCACAATAAACGCGCCGCTGCACAGGGTGATAATGGGAATATTGCGCGCGTGGATTTCGCGCACGGCATCCAGTAACCACGCGGGGGGATTTCGCGTCTCTTCCAGCAGCCCGCCGGCCAGCACCAAATAGTCCCAGTGTTGATTGAAATCCAGCGGTGCCGTTGGGCTAACGGGTAGACCACAACTGGCCGTTACTGGCTGATTGTCGCAGGTCATCCACTCCCACTGACAAAAAATCTGCCGACTGGAGAAAGACTCATCGGCGGCGAAACGCAGCGATTCCACTAACCCGGCAACCTGCATCAGGGTGAAATGATTCATCAGCAGAAAACCGATACGGAGTTCGGGTTTCGGTTGGGCAATTTCGTCGGGCGATACGGCGGAAAATGTCATAAATGCTGGCCCATTCGGGGAAATATTTACTGTCTTGATGATCGCCCAAATACGGCCAAAATGAAATGCAATGGTGCAGATTTGCCGCGATATAACACAATTTTTTTCCGCTATTCACTCCCCGTTTGGCTAAGCAAATTCGCGGGTGAAAAAGGGCTATTGTCCTCCTGCTGAAAAGGGCGATTCTCTGATCGCTAACCGGTGAATTTTCAGGCGAAAATTTGCGGCGAACGTTAAGGAATTCTACTAGAATAATCGATTCAGCTTAAACGCATCCGCCAGGTAACGGCGAGTGGTTAAGGTATTTATTGATGAATTCTGATGCATGGAGAGAGTGATGTTGAATAAAG
Organism: Candidatus Pantoea multigeneris; assembly: GCF_011752615.1. Taxonomy (NCBI): domain Bacteria; kingdom Pseudomonadati; phylum Pseudomonadota; class Gammaproteobacteria; order Enterobacterales; family Erwiniaceae; genus Pantoea; species Candidatus Pantoea multigeneris. The sequence continues at coordinate 114,760 of NZ_VWXF01000009.1, read as the reverse complement.
ATACCCAGCTTTGTATTTCGCTTTCAGGCAGGCCGAGCAACATTGGCACGCGTTTTCATAATTATCTGTACCAAAAACTGGCGTTGGACTTCATCTATAAAGCGTTTTCAACCGATGACATTGAGCACGCCATTAAAGGCGTGCGCGCCTTGCAGATTCGCGGTTGTTCGGTTTCTATGCCGTTCAAAGAGAGCTGCATCCCGTTCATTGATACGCTGTCTGATTCCGTTAAGGCGATCGATTCTGTGAATACCATCGTCAACGACAAGGGTCACTTAACTGCCTACAACACGGATTACATTGCGGTAAAAGACCTGATTGACCTCAACTTCAAAGATAAACAACAACGTGTGTTGATTCAGGGCAGTGGCGGCATGGCAAAAGCGGTGATCGCGGCATTCCGTGACAGTGGTTTTCGCGATGTGGTGATTGCGGCGCGCAACCAGCAGCAAGGTCAGGCTCTGGCGGACAAATATCACTATCGCTGGCAGTCCACCCCTGAAGGCGTGACGGCAGATATTTTAGTGAATGTCACCCCAATTGGGATGAGCGGCGGCGCAGAGCAGGATCAGCTCGCGTTCTCTGAGCCTGCGATTGCCGCAGCGACATTTGTGTTTGACGTGGTGGCATTCCCGGCAGAAACCCCCTTGATTCAGCGGGCGCGGCAGTTAAATAAAACCGTGGTCACCGGGGCCGAAGTCATTGCCTTGCAGGCGCTGGAACAGTTTGCTTTATATACCGGCGTTCGTCCCGATCACGCGTTAATGCTCGAAGCCTCTGCCTGGTCTCGAGCCTGATATTCCTCTCAATCCTCAGCCAGAGTTGTGCTTTTTTGTTAAGTAGGTAGACTGGTCTACCTACTTAAGACTCTGGAGAGTGTCCATGACAGACAGCGCCCATGACAAACTGCTGAATGCCGCACGCGCGCTGTTCTACAGCCACGGGATTAATAACACCGGTATTGATGCGATTACCAAACGTGCCGGGGTGGCGAAAAAGAGCTTATATAACAATTTCAGTTCTAAAGACGCGCTGATTGAGGCCTATCTGACGGCTCGCCATCAGGAGTGGTTAGATTTTTATTACGCGCGTGAGAAAAGGGCGCAAACCCCGCGTGACAAAGTGGTGGCGGTGTTTGAGGCCTACGCCGATCACGCTGAGTTCGCTTACGAAGAGGGTTTTCGCGGTTGCGGGTTATTAAATGCTGCGGCTGAGTTTCCCGCAGGTTCACCGGGTCGTTTGGCGGTGCGACAACACAAAGAGCAGGTTGAATCGATTCTTGCAGAACACCTTGCAGAGCTGGCCAGGTCCACAGGACGTGACACTCAACCACTGGCACGCCACTTCGCCTTTTTACTGGAGGGGAGCATCTCCCGTGCGGGGCTGGAAGGCGATAGCCGCTGTATTTTTCAGGCCAGTGAGATGGCTCAGCAGATGATGGAGGCATTATGAGCCGCGGCAATGGGCAACAGGCCTTAGGGATGTCAGGCGTATTGATTGCCGCATTGCTCTGGGGCACCACGGGCACCGCCGCAACCTTTGCGCCGGCGTTAAGCCCGCTCGCCATCGGCGCGGTAGCCATGGGGACTGGCGGTATTTTGCAGGCGTTGGTCGCCTGGTCCGCGATTATCAGGCAGCGCCGTCAAATCTGGCAGCAGCGACGCTACCTGCTGATGGGGGCGGTGGCGGTGGCAATCTATCCGCTCTCGTTCTACGCATCGATGCATTTGGCGGGGGTCGCTGTGGGTACTGTTATTTCAATTGGATCTGCTCCGTTACTTTCTGCGCTGCTGGAGTTCTGGCTGGAGGGGCATCGCTTAAGCCGCCGCTGGATGTGCGGATCCGCTGTCGGCGTGACCGGAATGGGGCTGTTAACCTTTGCAGAAAGTCATGGAAGCCAGGCAGTCAATACCCACGCGCTGCTGGGGATCCTTTTAGGTCTGGTTGCGGGGTTAACCTATGCGTTTTACTCCTGGTCTGCGCGTCAGATGATGCAACAAGGGACGAGCGGCCGGGCGGCAATGGGGGCGACCTTCGGTATCGGTGGGTTGCTACTGATGCCGGTGCTGTTACTGACCGGAGCACCCTTGCTGCATGGCTGGGTTAATGCGGCAGTCGGTATTTACATGGCCCTGGTACCGATGTTTATTGGCTATCTCTGTTATGGCATGGGTCTGGCCCGGATTCGCGCCAGTACCGCCACCACCATTACCTTACTGGAGCCGGTAGTCGCGGCAATTCTGGCAGTGGTATGGGTGGGGGAAACGCTACCGTTGATGGGATGGGGGGGCATCGTGCTGATTGTGGGTTGCCTGGTGATTATCACCGTACCGGCTTCGCTGTTGACCCGACGTCCCCAAACAGAGGCAGTTTAAGCCTCGCGTAACGCTTATATACGCTTTTTTTGGTAATGCATATCCCCGGAAATAGCAGAAAATCGCCGGGGTTTATGCGCAATAGCCCACATGATTACGTTTGCTTTCACCTTGCTTTTGACACCCCACTTTTTTTTCCCGGGATTGCGCTTATCATCCGGTTACGGACGATTTTATCCGTATATTGATCGGGGAATTTTTGTATGCGTAAGATGACGTTTATTGCCGTAACGTTCGGTTTATTAATGGTAGCCACGACACAAGCTCAAGCGGCTGGTTGTATTAAGGGCGCGATTGTAGGGGGTGCCGCAGGCCATCTTAAGCATCATGCATTAGCCGGTGCAGCGGTGGGTTGCGTCGTCGGACACCATCTGGCGAGCAAAAAGCAGAAGCAAGAAGCTGAACAACGCCAGCAGCAACAGCAACAACAACACTAAGTGATACCCAACAGACCAGCGGCCGCATAAGCCGCTGGTTTTTGTCTTATCAGGCTTCGGTGATTTCTGGGTGACGTAGAATGCGCACCGGCGCTGACTTGTAGGAAGGCGTACCGCTCTCCTTATCGATATAATCCAGCGGTACCAACACGTTGGCTTCTGGATAATAGGCACCAATCGATCCCTGTGCAATGCCATAGCGGATCACCGTCATGCCCTCCAATCGCATATGATGCCCCGGTACCGCAGACTCAAGATCCACCGTATCTCCGTGTTCAAGCCCGAGCCGCTGTAAATCCTCATCACACATGAACAACACATCACGGCGGCCAAACACGCCACGATAGCGATCGTCCAGCGCATAAATGGTGGTGTTGTACTGGTCGTGGCTGCGTAGCGTAATCATCCTGAGCACATCGGCTTCCTGCAAGGCCGGGTCTTCATCATCCCCTTGATACACTGAGAACATGGCTTTACCGCTGGGTGTCGGCCAGATACGTTGACGAGGCGGCAGAGGCATCTGGAAGCCGCCGGGTTGGTGGATGCGTTGATTGTACTGCTCAAAGCCGGGAATGGTTTTTTCAATCAAGTCACGAATGCGATCGTAATCCGCAACCAGTTCGTCATAAGGTACCTGAGATGCCGGTAAGGTGGCTTTCGCCATTCCTGCAACAATGGCTGGTTCAGAACGTAACAGGGGCGAAGCCGGTTTCAGCTTGCCTGAAGAGGCATGCACCATCGACATGGAGTCCTCAACCGTGATGGCCTGGCGTCCAGTGGCCTGGTCATCAGCTTCTGTGCGACCGAGGCAGGGAAGGATCAGCGTCTCCTTGCCGGTGAGCAGGTGCGTGCGGTTGAGTTTCGTCGCCACATGCACACTCAGATCGAGTTTTTTCATGGCCGGGAAGCAGGCATCGGAATCGGGTAGGGCAACGGCAAAGTTACCCCCGAGACAGATCAGTGCTTTAGCGCTGCCTTCAACCATCGCTTTCATCGCCTGTACCGCATCGTGCCCATGCGCCTGCGGAGGGGTAAAGTGAAAGGTCTGCTGGAGATTATTCAGGAAGGTTGCAGAGGGCTTCTCCGTGATCCCCACCGTCCGGTTGCCCTGCACGTTAGAGTGTCCGCGCAGTGGACAAACGCCCGCACCGGGCTTACCAATGTTGCCGAGCATCAGCAGTAGATTGGTCAGTAGACGGACGTTATCCGTGCCCCGGTTATGCTGGGTGATGCCCATGCCATACGTCAGGATGGTCGCTTTGGATTTCACGTACGCCTGGGCAACGCTTTCCAGTTCTGCGCGTTTAAGGCCGGAGACCGCCTCAATGGAAGTCCATGAAGTGGTCTCGATATCCTGCTTAAAGGCGGGGAAGCCCTGGGTGTGTTCATCGATAAACGCGTGATCAAGCGCCTGGCCGGTCTCTTCCTCCAGCGCTAATACCGCTTTCGCAATCCCTTTCAATGCAGCAGAGTCTCCACCTGCGCGCACCAGATAGTAGGTTGAAGCAATGTTGGTGGAACGATAGGTCGCCATTTCCATCACGTTTTGTGGATCGGCAAAGCGCTCCAGCGCCCGTTCACGCATCGGATTAAATACGATGATGGGAACATTTTTACGGGCCAACTCATGCAGGGTGCCCATCATCCGTGGATGGTTAGTACCGGGATTATGCCCAATCGATAAGATCAACTCGGCATGGTCAAAATCTTCCAGCGAAACGGTGCCTTTGCCGATGCCAATAGATTGCGGCAAGCCAACACTGGTGGCTTCATGGCACATATTGGAGCAGTCCGGGAAGTTATTGGTGCCGTATTCCCGGGCGAACAACTGAAACAGATACGCGGCTTCGTTTGAGGCGCGACCGGAGGTATAGAACTCAACCTGATGGGGAGATAACTGTTGTAGCTGTTCCCCGATGCGGCTAAAAGCCTCTTCCCAACTGACTTCCACCAGGGTGTCCGTTGTGGCGTCATAGCGCAGCGGCGTGGTTAACCGGCCATAGCCTTCAATTTGAAAATCACTCTGCCTGAGCAGGCTGGACACCGTATTCTGCGCGAGAAACTCCGGCGTAACCCGCTTATTGGTCGCTTCCCAGGTGACGGCTTTGGCACCATTCTCACAGAATTGAAACGTCGATTTGTGGTCTTTATCCGGCCACGCGCAGCCGGGACAATCAAAACCATCGGGCTGATTGGTGCGCATCAGCGTTTGAGGCGCGACCAGCGCATCCATTTGCGTTTTTACGGCAATGGCTGTCGCTTTCAGTGCTCCCCAGCCTCCTGCTGGGCCATCGTAAGGGTGAACCCCTGGGACATTACGCGGTTTGTTGCTCATATTGGCTCCGGGTGTGCTTCCTGATAATGACGGACAGGCGTAATTACCCCTGCAAAATGTACTGATAATTGTAGAGCACAACGGCGATTTTGCTGTGAAGCCCAGACAGGAGAGGGCTTGCACACGGATGGTGATTCGGCTGGTGGGGTTCATGGCCACTGGAAGAGGCCTGTGCAGATCCATTCCGTGCTTGAAAAGGGGATCCCGGTTGCTGAAAATATTTTATAGACGACCGGTCGAATTGTTGTTACCGTAGCAACATGAAAACTGCAACGCATCAACATAACCAGCAAGTCCGCGAACATATTCTGGCTGTCGGCCAGCGTATTATGGCGGGTAAGGGCTTTTCAGCCGTTGGCCTGAAAGAGATTCTCGATGAGTCAGAGGTGCCAAAAGGCTCCTTTTACTACTACTTCACGTCCAAAGAGGATTTCGGGGTAGCGATGTTGAGTCACTATTTCGACGCCTACCTGGCGGAGCTTGATCAATTGCTCGCTGAAAACGGGACGACGTACGCTCAACGGTTGATGAACTACTGGTTGCTGTGGTCTGAAACCCAGTCTTGTGAAGATTGTCAGGGCAAATGCCTGGCGGTAAAACTGGGCGCAGAAGTCTCTGATCTGTCAGACAAGATGCGCGCCGCGTTGATGCGCGGTACGGCTGGGATTATCTCACGACTGGCGGCGGCGCTGGAAGCCGGCGCAGCGGAAGGTTCTTTGCAGTTCGAAGGTGAAGCTGAAAGGGCTGCTGAAGCACTTTATCAGCTGTGGGTGGGGGCAAGCATTATGGTGAAAATTGTCCGCACGGCGACACCGTTTGAAGCAGCGCTGAGCCTGACCCGACAGACGTTACGCATCTCCCTCTAAGGAGGGAGTTATTTTTTATCTGTTTTATAGTCGACCGGTCTACTTTAAACCGATGCATTTATGAGCGCCCGGTCTACTATTAATTACCTATCGACAAACAGGAGTTAGACAATGAAAGTTCTGATGGTACTGACCTCGCACGACAAACTCGGTGATACCGGCCATAAAACTGGCTTCTGGCTTGAAGAGTTAGCAGCACCTTATTACGCGTTTAAAGATGCAGGCGCAGAAATTACGCTGGCATCTCCGCTGGGTGGCAATCCTCCGCTTGATCCGAAAAGTAACGAACCTGACTTCCAGACCGAATTTACTCATCGCTTCGAAGCCGATGCGGCTGCCAAAGCCCAGCTTGCCACCACCGTGAAGCTGGACAGCGTATCTCAGGCTGACTTCGATGCCGTATTTTATCCAGGGGGCCATGGTCCACTGTGGGATCTGGCTGAAGACAAACACTCCATTGCACTGATTGAGTCGTTCTTTGCCGCGGGCAAGCAGGTTGCTTTTGTCTGCCACGCGCCGGGCGTATTGCGTCATGTAAAAGCACCAGACGGTCAGCCATTGGTTGCCGGACGTAAAGTGACGGGCTTCACCAATACCGAAGAAGAGGCCGTCGGCCTGACCGATGTCGTGCCATTCCTGGTTGAAGACGAGCTGATTGCGAAGGGCGGTCTTTATTCGAAAGCCGCTGACTGGTCATCTTATGTCGTCACTGATGGTCTGCTGATCACCGGGCAGAACCCAGGTTCATCAGAAGCTACTGCGGCGCAGCTGATTAAAGCGCTGACTAAGTAATTGAAATCACTGGCTGAGCACGATTATGGCTCAGCCAGTTTGTATAGCAAAGGATACCTCCAATGAAAGCAGTAACCTATGCACAGCCCGGCGGCCCGGAAGTCATGCAGTTAGTCGACGTTGCTGAACCGGTGATCAAACCGCATGAAGTGCTGATTGCCGTGGAAGCCATCAGTATTGAAGGCGGCGATATTATCTCGCGTAACAGCCAGTCTTTGCAGCCGGGTGAATACTTAGGCTACTCGGCGGCGGGCACGATTCTCGCAACCGGCAGTGATGTGCAGGGCCTGGCACCAGGACAAAAGGTGGCCACGTTCAACTGGCGTGGAGCTTATGCAGAACGCCGTGCCGTCCCAGCCTATAACTGTTTTCCTGTTCCCGCAGGCCTTGATCCGCGCGTAGCGGCGGCCATACCGGTTGGACCTGGCACCGCTGCATGGGCGTACCATTTGGGTAAATTACAACCCGGCCAGACCGTGTTGATTTTGGGTGCAGCAGGTGGTGTTGGCGTCGCTGCCGTTCAGCTGGCATCACGTATGGGCGCACGCGTTATCGGTACTGGAACACGAGCCGAATCACTCGAGAAGCTGCGTCAGTTCGGCCTGGATGACGCCATCGTGGTTGGCGAGCAACAGGCGGGCGATCAAGTGCGTGCGCTGCTGGGCGGTAACAAAGTCGATCTGCTGATTGATACCATCGGCGGTGATGCGTTATCGGATGGTGTCGAAGTCCTGCGTGATGGCGGAACCGCAGTGATTATCGGCATTCTGGCCGGTCGCAATCATATGATTGATACCGAATATCTGCTGCTGCATCGCATCACGTTGATTGGTTGCCTGTTAGGCCCGGAATGGGGTGAAAAACAGATTGCACGCGATCTGGTGAATGAACTGATGCAGATGGCGGCAAACGGTGAGTTAACCGTGCCCGTTGACAGCACGTTCCCGCTGGAAAAGGTGATTGAGGCACACCAGCGTGCAGAAACCCGCGGGCGTCTTGGTCGTGTGTTCATGACCCTGTAGTGAACAGGCCGGTGAAGCGATACTCTATGCTGAACCGGTCAAGATTTTGATCTGGCATTGTCATCAATGCCGAACCAGCCAGAGAAGATGAAGGTCATCTCATGGCGTCTTAGTTCGGAACAATCAGGTCAGCTTTGCCTCTATAACATAAATACGTACAATCATAATTATGTTAAATAGTGACACTGAGTCCGTACTCTCCATTGCTTTGTGCTCCCTGCTACCGCATTTCCCCCTCATAACGCCCGCACTCTCATCTCCTTCTGCTGTTACAGGCTGAGCATTGCCAGCAGCATTATCATCGCGTTGACGACTAACAATTTCAGACTGCACCCTGGGCCGAACTCGAGCAGCTTGCTGCTGTTCCTTATCAGTAACATGCACAGGCCGCAATGCGCTACTTCGTCTAAACATGACCTGGCGATGATAATGTTAAGCGATGCTCCCTTCTCAATTTCCGCGTCTTGTTCAAACAAGCAGCTGTGGATGAAGCTGTAAACTTGCGGTCGAATTTTTATCTATTCAATAATGATGGCAACCTAACCCAATAAACATTGATGATCCGTTGAGGATTTGTTTAAAGGAAAATAGAACTGTGAATTTGAATTACTAAACGAACGCACAACAAGTTTTATATTCGCGCATTTCAGGTGTAATTATTTTTTTCTACACACGATCTACACACAGAGTAAACGCACCTCAAACAAACAGGCGCGGAAAATATTCATTCGCAAGAAGTACATTAAGTTCCAGGAAAAAAAGTTAAAAAAGCGCTTGATAAGACACCACGAACACTGTTCAAATTGAAAGGTAATTTTTCGGGTATTGATGAATGCAAAGATCCTTGTATCACCTGCCCTGTTCATTCTATCGGTGTTAAATGAGTGATTATGATTTTCTTCATCATCACCTGACTTGCTTCATGACGATGAAATACAGGTTCCTGAGTAGGTTTACAACTGTAAGCCATTAAGAGCTGGCGTTGGCTGCATTCATAACTCAACAGCGAGAATGTTTCCTGGAAACACCTCTCTCGGTTAAATTTATTTAAAGAAATGAATAAGATGAAAAAAATTTTAATTACCGGCTCAACAGGCTTTTTAGGTGGAGCTGTGCTGGCAAATTTGCTCCAGCAAGGCAATGATGACCATTTGTATCTCCTTGTCAGAGGCAACACACCAGAGGAAGGACTGGACAGGATTCAGATCAACCTGAGAAATTTTGGCCTCAGTGAGGATGTCGTTAACAATGTTACCCTCAAAAATATTATTTTGGGCGACCTCGCTACAGCGGAAAGCTTTATCGACAATCCCCTGCTGGATGAAATCACGCATGTGATCAACTGTGCGGCGGTGGCTTCGTTTGGAAAAAATCCTTTCATCTGGAAGGTCAACGTTGAGGGAACCTTCCAGTTTGCTGAGCGCATGAGTCGGGTTCGCGTCTTAGAAAAGTTTATCCATGTCGGAACAGCAATGTCGTGCACACCGGAACCTGATTCCCTTGTGACTGAAAGCGAGCTGGTTTCCAACAGGGAGCAGCATATTGTCGAATACACATGGAGTAAAGCCACGATTGAACAAATGATGACGGAGCGATTACCACAGCTGCCGCTCATTATTGCTCGTCCTTCTATTGTGGTTGGACATTCAAATCAAGGTTGCCTGCCTTCTGCGAGTATTTTCTGGGTTTTCCGTATGGCACTCACATTGGGTAAATTCACCTGCCAAATGCAAGACCGCATTGATGTTATTCCCGTCGACTATTGTGCAGATGCTCTGGTGCTATTGCTCAGTGCTGAGGGCGTTCTCAATGAAATATTCCATATTTCTGCGGGCACAGACAGAAGTGTAACCTTTGCAGAGATTGATGAGGCGATGGCTAAAGCCTCAGGTACACCAGCGTTAGGAGATAATTATCAGAAAGTCTCGTATAAGCAACTTTCTGAGAGCAGAAAGCAATTTAAAGCGTTGTTTGGCCCCTGTAACGAACGAATCATGCTGCGCGCCATGAACTTATATGGTCATTTCTCAGAACTCAATGTGGTATTTGATAATTCTAAGCTTCTGAAGCTGGGAATACGGAAACCGTCAAAATTCATCGATTATGTCGATCGCTGTGTGCTGTCAACACGGGATGCGTCAATTGCAGAACTTATGCAGGTAGATTTCAAATAAGCGTAATGGTTCGATGAGATCGTAATTACTGCAGAACTTTAGAACAAACTGGATTTCTGCAGCCCTACTCATATTGAGTAGGGCCGTTAGCGTCTACGCAAGCAAAACGTGAAACTGTTATCAAGCTGCGCGTTTACGCCTGCCACTCACAACCAGCCCAACAATCATTAATACGATAGCAAAGCCGAAAATCAGGCTGGTGAGGTTTGCGCCAAGGCCGATACCGCCGTTATCCACTGGCTGTGACAGCAGATCGCCGCAGGCTGCGCCGAACGGTCGGGTCAGGATATATGCCGCCCAGAAGCAAAAGACCGGGTTGGCCTTAAAAATAAAGTGGGCACCCGCGATAATCACGATCCATGTACCGAAGAACACCGCCGCACCGTAATAACCGAGATTAACGTTTTCCGCCAGCCAGTCGCCCACTGCGGTACCGAGCGCAAACGTGGCCAGAATTGCCAGCCAGTAAAATAATTCGCGCCTACGGCTGTCAATGTGATGAATCGACAGCGTCCCTTCCCGGCGATACCACAGGATAAAAACAGCCAGCAAAAGAAGGCTGAAGATCAGTGATGAGATAACTAACGGCACATTCCAGACATCGGTGAGGTTATCGGTGATTAGGGTGCCAAAAACACTGATAAACACCACCGTAGTCCAATACCGAACCGGCTGGTAACAGGTTGCCCGCATCTGGTAAAACAGTGACAACATCAGCAGCGCGCCAGTCACTATCGACGTGATGGTTAAACCAAACCGCAAATCCATATTCAGAAAATCCGCCGCTGTTTCACCAATGGTGGTGGACATCATTTTGATTAACCAGAATACAAGCGTAATCTCGGGCACTTTATTGAGCCATACTGAATGGCTTTGCTGAATCGTCATTTGTATATTCCTGCCATTATCAAAACTGAATGTTTGCACCGGGATCACCCCCGGCACTGAGCCGCGCTAGCGAGCCACCCGGCGAACAAACTGGTACCCTACCGGCATCACAGAAAGCGCTACGATGGCCAGCGCCATCCATTCCATGTGACTTTTTACCCACGAAACCGAGCCCAGCCAGTAACCCAGGGTGATGAAGAATACGCACCAGCAACTGCCGCCAACGCCGTTCCATAACATAAATTTGCCTGTGGGCATTTGCCCCATACCGGCAGTGAAAGGCGCAAAGGTTCTGATGACAGGAATAAAGCGCCCGATAAAAACAGTGGCAGGCCCGTATTTCTCAAAATAGTGCTTTGTCTGTGCGACGTGATGCGGTTTTAAAATGCGTTGATTCATCATGCGCTGACCAATGGCTGAGCGGCCAACCAGATAATTCAGGCTATCTCCGGCAACGGCGGCGGCAATCATGACGCCAATGGCCAGGAGGGGTGAAACGGTACTGCTGGCCAGAAAAGCGCCCAAGGCAAAGAGCAGCGAGTCACCAGGCAGGAAAGGCGCGATGACCACGCCCGTTTCACAAAATATAATCAGCGCGATGACGCCCAGCCCCCACAAGCCGTAGTGGGCCAGGAGTTCGCTGATATGCGAAGCAGAAAAAAAGGTGAGAATGTCATGCAGAACCATGGGTTGCTCCGGGAAATTTCCACAGTGGAATTCCCGTGATTATCTGCTTCTGACCATGACCAAACCTGAACCTCAGGATGACAATTTTGTTAGATTCTGGGCGCTACTGCTACAGAGGCAGTATCAGGGTAAAGCAACTGCCCTGGCCTGGAGTGCTTTCCGCCTTGACTCTGCCGCCGTGCAGTTCTGCGATTGTCTTTACAAGCGCCAGCCCCAGCCCGGTGTGCTCTGCCCTACTTCGGGCCGCATCCACGCGATAAAAGCGGTCAAAGATATACGGCAAATATTCCGGGCTGATCCCTTCACCATTGTCCTGCACCGCCAGCAATACCGTATCATTCTCCCGAGATGCCTTGAGATAAACGGCTCCCCCCGATCCGGTATGGCGAATCGCATTTGACAGCAGATTAGAGAGCGCGCGTTGTAGATGAAGCGCATCGGCATGGAAAGAGACATCGCCTTCACAGGTTAAACGGATATTTTTCTCTTCCGCCAGAATGTCGTAATAACCCATCAGACGTTCAAACTCTGTGACGCTATTAAGCGGTTCGCGATGCAACGGTTCGCGGCTGTTATCTGCTCTCGCCAGAAACAGCATCGAGGAAATCATGCGCGAGAGCCTTTCGCCCTCCTCGATGATCTCGGCCAGCGTCTCCCGATACTCTTGCGGGCTACGGTCTTTACTTTGCGTCACGCTGGCGGCTGAGATGAGGTTGTTAATCGGGCTGCGAAGCTCGTGAGCGATATCGGATGAGAAACGGCTTAACTGTTTAAAGGACGCTTCTAGCCGCGTCATCATCCGGTCAAAGGAGGTCGCCAGGGTGTTGAGTTCGTGCGGCCAGTGCCGTGTAGCAAGGCGTGTATGCAAATCTTCCGCATCAATAGCCTCAATTTCCCGGCTGATCTTGCGCAGGGGCAGCAAGCCGCGTCGGGCAAGCCAGTAGCCAATGGCGGAAAAGACCACAATAGACAGCGCTACCGCAATTTGCATGCGCTGCCAGTAATCTTCAATAATTTCATTGTTCCGTGAGACATTAAGCGCCGCCTGAACCAGCCAGGGTTGGTTTCCTTTCAGAATGAAATTGGTTGAAGCGATCAGGTATTTCTCCCTGATCTCCCCTTGGTGATAGCGCCATGAGCGGTAGGTAAAGTCACGGGATGGCGGTGGAAAAACATTATGCTGTCGCTGCGCCACCAGTGCAAAATCTATCATCATGATGGCATTCTTCTTGACGATGCCAATCAGCAGCAGAATACCGATCATGGCGATAAAGGTGAGATCCAGATGAGCCAGCCTTAGCGCCAGCAGCGCGCCTACCGCCGCCGAGGGCAAGCCCAGCAAAATGGTCAGCGGGTGGATCCAGCTTTCATACAACACGCCAAGGATCACGTAAATAACCGCCAGTGCCATGACAATCAGCCAGATTTGGCTACTCTGCGACTGCTGGTAGAGCGCCGCCTGTCAAGCGTAGCTACCAAAGACCGATGTAGGCATCTGCATGTCGTGCTCCACCTGGGCGATCGCCGCGGTGGCATCTGACAGTGACTTACCCGGTGCAAGGTCGAAAGAGACAGTGATCGCGGGTAGCTGTCCCTGGTGGTTAACGGCGGTTATGCCCTGCATACGAGAAATATGGGTGAAGGTTGTCACAGGTAGCAGCGTGTTGGCGGCAGAACGGACATAGATCTTCGACAGATCGCTTTCGTTCTGACGGAACGGCTGCTTCACTTCCATAATCACTTCGTAGCTGTCTTCCGGCGCGTAGATGGTTGAGACCTGCTGAGTACCAAATGCCGCATACAAGTTACTGCGGATCTGATCGGCATCAACGCCAAGCAGTGAAGCTTTGTTACGGTCAATGTTCAGGTCGGCTTCCAGCCCGTTGAGCTGTGAGTCGCTGTTAACGCCCACAAATACGCCGGTTTTTTTCATCCCCTCCATCAGTTTATTTGCCCAGTTGTTCAGCGCCAGCGCATCGCTGCTATTGACGGATTGCAGCGTGTATTGATAGCTACTTTTAGACGAACGCCCCCCTATTTTCAGGTTCTGCACCGGGCTGAAAAACACCGTGATCCCAGGCATATAGCTTGTTTCGGCACGCATTTGCTGCACAAACTGTGGCATGGCCGGGCGCCGCGAGAGGTCTTTCAGCGTGAGTACTACTTGTGTGGTGTCATGATCCACTTTGGTGACCATATCCGCCACGGCCGGGTCAGCCAGCAGCGTTTTGCCGATCTGCTGCGCCACGGCAAGACGGCCATCGTAGGACATGTCCTGTGGCGTATCGATATTCGCGGTGATCTGGCCGATATCCTCCTGTGGGAAGAAGCTTTTCGGTGCGATCCAGTACAGGAAGATCGTCAGGAGTACCGTCGCCAGTGCCGCGAGCACCATCGATATCTTATGGGCGATAACCACGTTCAACGCGCGTGCGTAACCGCTGAGTACGGCATCAAATCCGCAGGCGGCAGCACCACGGCACTCTGCGAGCCGGCATCGACAGTGATATCCTCATAAGCCCCTGGCCACAGCAGATGGTCGGCATTCGAAAATCGTGCTTTAAAGGCCATCGTCCCGGTATTGGTACTCACGGTGTTATTGATGAAATCCAGTTGCCCTGCCACCTTTTCGCCTCTGGCATTCTTCACCCACACGGTTACCGGCCCCTGACTCTGTGCGGACAGCACAGCATTGAGGCTGGCTTCGGGCAGAGTAAACGAGACGCCGACAGGATCGAACTGATTAATGCTGACCATCGGTGAGCTGCTACCGAGCTGCACCAGACTCCCGATATGGACGTTCAGCGCGCCGGTTTTACCGCTAACGGGGGCATAAATTTTGGTGTAGCCCAGCTGCACCCGCGCCGTCTCGATATCCTGCTGCGCGGCGCTGCTTTGCGCCGCATACTGCTGCTGCGTGCTGATTAGCGTGTCCCAGTCAGAGGCGGAAATATAATTCTTCGCTTTTAAGCTGCGGCCACGGGCAACATCGTTCTGCGCTTTGGTCAACGCAGAGTGGGATTCCGCCAGTGCCGCCACCGCATGGCGTAACGAAGCCTGCTGCGTGCTATCGTCCAGCGTAAATAACAGCTGTCCCTGCTTAACAAAATCCCCTTCCTTAAAAGCCACGGAGGCTACCGTTCCGGTTACCTGAGACTGGATATCCACCTGATTCAGTGACACCACATGTCCCTGAGTGGAAAGCCGCAGCGGTACGGACTTCATCTCTGCCTGACTCAGGCTGACAAGTGGCTCGGTTGCTTTTTGAACCGATGCTGCACTGCTGTTTTGACGAAAGAGGAAATAAGAAAGGAGGCCGGCACCCAAAATAAGACCGATAACCAGCGAGGGTCTTGAGCGAAGTAATGTCATGGTTATTCACTGTGAATAAGAAATGGGGCCAGTCTACTGAGGTGATCTCTACAGAAAGGGGTTAGCAAGATGACAATCCTGTCATCTTGCCGTGACTATCGATTTTGGGAAGGTGTTTTACGATGGCCGGTACTTAACCGCGTCGATCAGTTTCGCGAAGGCTGCGGTGTGTTGTTTGCGGCTGGGGTAATACAAATAATACCCGCTAAACGGTGTACACCATGCCTGTAGAATGCGCTGGAGTTTCCCCTCTGCAATCAGAGACTTTACGCTGTCTTCCGGCACATAGGCGATGCCCATGCCAGAAACTGCGGCATCAATACGTGAGGACAAATTATTAAAAATCAGTTGGCCTTCAACTTTGACTTTGATCTCCCTATCGCCATCGCGAAATTCCCAGTTGTATATTCCCCCCAGGGTGGGAAGCCGCATATTGATGCAGTTATGATGTTGTAACTCATACGGCGTGGCCGGAATACCGTGCTGGGCAAAATAGCCAGGTGAAGCCACGGTCGCCATACTCCAGTCAGGACCGATACGGACGGCGACCATATCTTTCTCGACCTGTTCGCCTAAGCGCACCCCGGCATCAAACCGACCGCTGACAATGTCGGTCAGCGTATTATCCACCGACATTTCAACGTTCACTTCCGGGTACTGTTGGAGAAAGGGTTTGAGCAGTGGCCACAGCGTGGTGGTCAACGCGTGTTCACCGGCGGTAATGCGGATATTGCCGGAGATATTGCCCTGTTTCTCCTGAACACTCACCAGCGCTTTTTCGATGTCGTTGATCATTGGTTCAACGCTCTGCACCAGACGTTCCCCTGCTTCCGTCGGCGCAACGCTGCGTGTGGTACGGGTCAGCAGGCGTACATTCAGGCGTTCTTCCAGACCCCGGATGGCATGGCTTAATGCCGATTGCGAAACACCCAGTTTTGCGGCTGCACGCGTAAAGCTGCGTTCCTGCGCGACCATGACCAGGTAAATGAGGTCGTTAAAGTTTTCTTTAAGCATTTTACGCTTTCACCTTTGTACCCTTCAGCGGCATACCAAAGGGGGAATATAGGCGAAATACGCTCAGGTTGAACAGGGAAAAAAACCTTTGCGCCCGGATCGACGCCGCTGAAATTTATCCATGTGAGAGGGGATTGGCGAGATGTTCGCGGTTACTGAGATTTATGGGCAGGCGCAACAGTAAATACTTGTGCAGTAAATTGCCGCATAAGTAATGCAATATAAAGCATTACGAAATTCTACAAACATCATAAAAACTACCTTATTCTCGAACCGGCAATAACATTGCCATAGCATCAATTAAAAACGCCAACACAACAGGAAATAATAAATGAGAATAAAAACTTTGGGCTGGGTATTTACCCTGCTGACATTGGGGGCACAAAGCGCTATCGCCGCTCCCGATCTGAGCAAGACCACGCTGAGCGTGGCCAGTACCGGCTGGAAGGTCGAACAGGCAGTGTTAAAGCTGGCTAAACTGGACGACACACCCTATCGCGTGACCTATCAGACCTTCCAGGGCGGCGCTCTGGGGTTGGAAGCGATGGCGGCTAACAAAGTGGATTTCGCCGTCACCAGCGAAATTCCACCGGTATTTGCTTCGCTGGCAGCAAATAAGGGTAATTTCAAAATTATCGCGATTCAAAACAGCACCACGCTGCATCAGGAATTGATTGTTCCGCCTAATTCGCCGATAAAAAGCGTGGCGGATTTAAAAGGCAAACGCGTCGGCTATATTAAATCCACCACCGCGCACTATTTTCTCTATCAGATGCTGAAAAGCGCCGGTCTGAAGTGGGACGACATTAAGCGTGTGGAAATTACCACCGCCGACGGCGTCACCGCGCTGTTCGGCGGCGGCATCGATGCTTTCGCCAGCTACGGCAACTCGATCAGGGCCGCCGAGCTGCGCGGTGCTCATCAACTGGCCAGCGCCGAAAATATTCTGTCCGGCAATTTCCCTATCGTGGCGTCACAAATTTCGCTGCAAGACCCCGGCAAACGTGCCGCCTTCGCAGACTACATCGGACGCCTGAATGCCGCGTACTACTATGCCCAAACGCACCCGGAAGCCTGGGCTAAAGTCTCCGCCGACCCGACCGGCCGCCCCTACGACGTCGCGCTGGCAGACACCAAAGCTGAGTTCGCCCAGCGCCCAACCCGCGACACCACAGTTTCACCTGAAGCGCGCAAGACCCAGCAGGACGTGGCCGACACACTTTACGCCACTGGATTGCTGGAAAAACCGGTCGATGTCGCCACGTTCTACGACACCTCACTGACCGATGGAATCAATCAGTCCCTTGCCAGCCACCTTCCCAAATAACTTCACGGAACGACCGCAATGCAGAAAAATCATCCCGTTTCACTCACCGGCGAGTCGGTGATTCAGCCGCCGCGCGTCATCTCTGCGTCGCGGTTCAAACCAGCGCTGGCACGGCTGATGCGCCTGCTCGCCCCCTGGCTGCTGCCCATTGTACTACTGATCGTCTGGTACCTTTCCAGCCTGAACGAAGCCAGCCGCACTATCCTGCCGTCGCCGTTTGAGGTGGTAACGCGCGCTGTCACCAGTCTGGAGAATGGCGATCTGTCCGAAAGCATGTACGTCAGCGCTCGGCGCGCCCTTGCAGGCTTCGCGCTCGGCGGCAGCATTGGCTTCGTACTCGGCCTGCTCAACGGCATATCGCGGCGGGCTGAAATTACCCTCAGCACTACGATCAACATGGTGCACAACATTCCGGTGCTGGCCCTGATCTCGCTGTTTATCGTCTGGTTTGGTATCGGCGAGGAAGTGAAAATCGTTATGGTGGCGTTTGGCGTGTTTTTCCCGGTGTACATCAATACCTTTCACGGTATCCGGAACATTGATCGCGGCCTGCTGGAGATGGGCAAAGTCTACGGCTTCACACCGATGGAAATGTTCCGCGACATCATCTTCCCCGGCGC
Organism: Candidatus Pantoea multigeneris; assembly: GCF_011752615.1. NCBI lineage: Bacteria > Pseudomonadati > Pseudomonadota > Gammaproteobacteria > Enterobacterales > Erwiniaceae > Pantoea > Candidatus Pantoea multigeneris. Next base: position 96,851 of record NZ_VWXF01000009.1, on the reverse strand, counting down.
GTTGCCTTCGATTCTGGTCGGTGTGCGGCTGTCGCTCAGCATCATGTGGCTGGTGCTGATTGCTGCCGAAACCATCGCCTCCGATGCGGGTATCGGCTACATGGCCATCACTGGCCGCGAGCTGATGCAAATGGACAAGGTGGTGCTGAGCATCATCATCTATGCGCTGCTCGGTAAACTGTCCGACGTCATCGCTTCGTCGCTGATGCGCCGGGTTCTGCGCTGGCGCAATCAATAGGAAATCCATCATGACGACACCCAACGGCTATGGCATTACCCTCGACAACGTCAGCAAGCGTTTCGGCGACGTGTCCATCCTCAACAACGTCAGCCTGACGCTGGTACCCGGCGAGTTCGTCGCCATCGTTGGCCACAGTGGCTGCGGTAAAAGTACGCTGCTACGCATGATCGCCGGGCTGGAGCAGCCCAGTAGCGGCACGATCGCCATCAACCATCTGCCGATCGACGGCGTCAACTCGCACGTCCGCGTACTGTTCCAGGAAGCGCGTCTGCTGCCCTGGCGCAGTGTGCTGGACAACGTGCGTTCCGGCTCGCCGAGTCGGGACTACGACGTGGCGCGGAGCGTGCTGGCCAAAGTCGGTCTGGCTGATAAGCAGCGCAGCTGGCCGGGCGTGCTGTCCGGTGGGCAGAAACAGAGGGTGGCGCTGGCGCGCGCGCTGGTTGCCAAACCGCGCGTACTGCTGCTGGACGAACCGCTCGGTGCACTGGATGCCCTCACCCGCCTTGACATGCAGGCGCTGATCGAGAATGTCTGGTTGGAGCAGCGCTTCACCGGCATTTTGGTTACCCATGACGTGGACGAAGCCGTGCGGCTGGCGGATCGGGTGATCGTTATGGCGCACCAGCACATCGCGCTGGATGTCCGTATTGAGCTCAGTCGCCCGCACACCGCCGAAGAGGACCTGCTGCACTACAAGAAACTGATTCTCAGCAAGATCCTGCATCAGCCGGAACATCAGAGCACACAGGCAGAATTCACCATCTAACGGGAGGCTACCTTTTGATGAAGGTTGAACAGGGAAAAACCCGTTTTGCCCTGCTCTTTCCCACTTAAAATGATCGAGATGAGATTGGTACGTATCAGCCCGACAATGACGTCGGGCTGAGAGTGAGCTTCACAAAATATTTCAGCTTGTCACTTCAGCGATCTGTTGAAACTTGCGCATTCGGTGTCTGCTGTCCTGCTGTACAGGAGACAATGCAGATTGAAGGTGTTCTTCATGCACTCCTGGAACATAACAGTAAATAAATAAACTGTGCCTCTAATCTTCTGGATCACACATCTTTCCTGGGGTGGGCGATAGCAGAGCTGATTGAAAAAAGAGCTTTTTTTGGAGGAAATGCCGCCAAAATGGCCTTTATCACCATAAAACCCGTATGACCGCACGTAACGAAAAAGCATTGCTGGTTTTGATGTAGCTCAGAATAGGCAGATGTGGTATACCAACAGCATAACGCAGTTGAATACTTACTGGAAAAAAATGGTTTCGGAAGCCTTATGAAAAATTTGAAAATTGCATTCATTAAAGCCAACTGGCACAAGGAAATCGTCGGCAATGCTCTGGTTGGTTTTAAACAGGAGTTGCAGGAGAAGTCAGTCAATGCAGAGCTGAAAGTTCTGGATGTCCCTGGCGCATTTGAAATGCCACTGTTAGCCAAACGACTGGCAGCAACTGGCGAGTATGACGCGATTGTTTGCGCCGCACTGGTGGTTGATGGTGGTATCTACCGCCATGACTTCGTCGCTCAGGCAGTGGTTGATGGCCTGATGAACGTACAGCTGGAAACCAACGTACCGGTGTTCTCAGTGTCGTTAACGCCACACAACTTCCAGCCTATTGATGAGCACATTGATTTCTTCCAGACTCACTTCATCAAGAAAGGCGCTGAAGCGGCGCGCGCAGTATTAGCGATTCATCAGCTGAGCAGCGAGCTGTAATTGCCCTTCATGACCCGGCACCTTCACAGGGCCGGGTTATTTTATGGCTACTCAACGTCAAGCGCTGGACCCGTGGTATAGAAACGCTTGCCCGCGATGTAATGTAGACTGCGCCACTCTTCCGACACTTCCTCAAATACCCAGCGCCCGTCGCGAAACACTCTGCTGTCTGCCCATGCGGCTTTAATTTCGCCAATAAACAGATCGTGTTCATTCTGGTTCTGTTCCAGAGGAATAAGCTCGCAGTAAAGCCACGCCGCGCAATCTGTGACCAGCGGAACGGGAATTTCTGGCAGCCGAAATAGCTCTACCCCTGACGTTTCCAGTTTATCCGGTTCGTCGTAGCGGGTATGCGTACCGAGATAATGCACCATTTGCGCCTGACGAGCGGTCGGCACCTGGATCACAAACTGATGGCTTTTTTCAATCAACTGGCGGGTATACGCCGCTTTATCCAACACCACCGTAAGTTTGGCCGGTTTAAATTCCAGGCCACAAACCCACGACGCCGACATAACATCTTCAATGCCCTGATACTGAGAAGAAACCAACGCCGTTGGGCCATGATTAATCAAACGGTAGGCTTTCTCCAGTTCGACAGGCGCAAGATAATGATTCATGGAGGGTGATTCCTTTGGTTTTTGATTGCGATCAGGCACGTAAATCGTCATATGAGACGCAAACATGTTCAAGAAAAGCGGGACGCTCGCATAAACGCGCATAATAAGATGCCAGGGCGGGTAACGGTGCACGCTCAATATCGATGTCGTAATAACGGAATAAGATGTGGCCGAACTGAATATCCGCCAGAGTGAGGTGTTCACCCACCAGGAAAGCGTGTTTCTTTAACTGCTGTTCGGCAATCAACAGCGATTTTTCAAGCTGTGTTACCGCCTTATGAATAGCGGTACTATCTTGCTGTGCCAACGGCGTGCGCACTACGTGCCAGAACACCGGAGCAGTAAACATCAACGCCACATTGATTTTAGACCACTCGAGCCAGCGGTCGACTTCTGTGCGAGCAAAGAGCTCCGCTGGCCAAAATGCATCATGGCCATAGCGACTTGCAAGGTACCGTAAAATAGCACCCGTTTCCCACAGCGGAGGATGATCACCATCCTGAAGAACGGGGACGGTACGGTTGGGATTTAACGCATAAAACCAGTCAGTATCAGTACCGCCATACTTATGACCAACGTCATGACGTTGATAAGGTAAGCCCAGTTCACCAATACACCACATTAACGCCTGAACATTGGACGACGTTTTACGACCCCAGACTTCCAGCATTTTTCCTTCCTTTCACGACTGGCACAGTAGCTAAATACCTTATCACTTAAGCGCAGCGATGGCATTGGTCAGAAGTGGCGGGGAAATATGGGGTGGGAATAAGTACTAATATGAGGTGAATCCATCACGTCCCGAAGCGGCTTCCGGGACGTGACATGCTGCAATTAACGGCTAACTTGATGCCCAATGATACCGCCGATGGCTGCGCCACCCAACGTACCAAAGGTGCTGCCGCCGGTAAGAACCGCACCGCCTAACGCACCTACACCTGCACCAATGGCGGTGTTTCTGCCGCGATGTGACATACCACAAGCGGTAACAGAGAGCGTAAGAAGTAATACTACCGAGATTTTAAAGCTGCGATTTACCAGCATGAAAGCCCCATCACCATTAATACTAATGGAATGTAAAAAAGTTAAATGTGATTGTTTTTTAAACCTCAAAGCAGCGTTGGAACACACTGCCCGGCGTAGCTAATTTAGATTTTTTCGTGTTTTACGCCTAGGTAAAAATTCCTATTTTTTAATGGTACTGTGATTGGCTGCCTGTAAATGGTGCGCTTTCACTCGCCATTGCACTGGCTAACAACATGACCGTGTGTATTGGTTGTCACAGAGGCTAATAACGGTTAAATAATCAGCAAAATAAGCTGGCATCGTTTTTGCTTTATCTGGTTGATTTTAATTTCTGGAGAAGCAAATAGAATGAAATATAAAGCCTTAGTCGCAACGCTGTTACTGACTCTCAGCGCTGGCGCTTTTAGTGCCACAAAATTACCCCACATCGTCATCCTGGCGACGGGCGGTACTATTGCCGGTTCAGCGGCTAGCAGCACACAAACCACGGGATATAAAGCAGGCGCACTAGGCGTGGATACGCTGATCAACGCCGTTCCTGCACTCAAACAGGTCGCTAATGTCACCGGTGAACAGGTGGCGAATATCGGCAGTGAAAATATGACCAGCGATGTCATCCTCAAACTTTCCGATCGGGTTAACCAGTTACTGGCACAAGATGATGTGGATGGCGTGGTAATCACTCATGGTACTGATACCTTAGACGAAACCCCCTACTTCCTGAACTTGACGGTGAAGAGTAACAAGCCGGTGGTGTTCACCGCATCAATGCGACCTGCTACGGCAATCAGTGCAGATGGTCCAATGAACCTGTTGGAAGCGGTTACCGTAGCGGCAGATCCCGATGCAAAAGGACGTGGCGTGATGGTTGTCCTTAACGATCGCATCGGTGCTGCTCGTTTTGTTACCAAAACCAATGCGACCACGCTGGACACGTTCAAAGCGCCCGAAGAGGGATACCTCGGTGTGATCGTGGGTGGAAAACCCGAGTTTGAAACGCGCGTTGAGAAAATTCATACGCTGCGCTCAGTGTTTGATGTGCGTCAGGTGAAAACCCTGCCACAGGTAGTGATCATCTACGGGTATCAGGATGATCCGGAATATATGTATGATGCGGCAATCGCCCACCATGCCGCAGGCATTATTTATGCGGGGACAGGTGCGGGTTCTGTTTCAGTTCGCAGTGCGGCGGGAATTGAGAAAGCAGAGAAAGCCGGTATCGTGGTGGTACGTGCTTCTCGCACCGGCAGCGGTGTTGTGCCGGTCGATTCACAGCAACCAGGTCTGGTTTCGGACTCGCTAAATCCGGCCAAGGCACGTATTCTGTTGATGACCGCCCTGACCCAAACAAAAAATCCTGAACTGATTCAGCAATATTTCCATACCTACTGATCGGTTTTATCGCTCCGCAACTCAAGCGGAGCGATGTTCCCAGCGTATTAAAGCAGGCCGAACTTCCACGTGACGGACAACATGTTTTGATCCTGACTGCGCGTACCGGTGATGTTGGTACGATAAGTCACATTTTTCCAGTCCAGCGTGACGCCCTTCACCCACTCCGCAGGCAGTTGATAACTCAGCCCTACAGTGCGCACCCACTCATTTTGATTGACCTGGCTGCCTGAAGCCCGGGCGTGATGCCCTGAAACATAGCTGCTGTTGAAACGCAGTCCACTAGCGATCGCATCCAACTTCACGCTGTAACGAATGACGAATGCCCGCTCATGCGCCGTTTTGAATTTCGACAGCGGAGATTCCGTGACTAAACCGGTTGATCCGCCGGTGGTGTCAGTTGAGATTCCGTCAACCGTCTGACCGGGATCGAGATAGGGAAAATCACTGGATCCGGTTAACTGCTGATAACCCAGACCCAGGCTGTTTCCCCACAGGCTGTAAGTCACAATTGCACCATAGGCATTGTTATCCACACTGCCGCCGTAGCGATTACCGTTGCCCTGGCTGTTGAAATAACGCAAATCGGTGGTGAGTTTCCCGGCACCCAGCGTTAAATTGTGCTGGATACCCAAATAGTTTTGATCATAAAAATCATTCAGTTGAGCGAAGTAGTAACTCAGAGCCAGCGGTTTGATCGGCGTATAGCGGCCCCCGGCATAACTAAAGCCCGAACTGAAGCCACTGGCTTTACCCGTGGATTTCAGCTTTTGATAGTGGGTTTGATTACGTCCTTCAACACGATCAATAAAACCGGCGTCCAGCACCAGGTTATCGATGTCATCAGAGTGTAGCGTGTAGCCGCGATACAGGGAGGGTAACAGACGACCGTTGTTGGTTTTGATTACAGGCAGATTAATGGTTTGATAACCCGCCCGGAGTTGCGTTTCACTGATCCTGGCTTTTGCCGCCAGACGCAACGCACCGAAACTGCCCGGCGCACTATTATCATCATGTTGTGGGAACATGCCGGTGGAAATATTATTTCCTGTGGGTCCGTAAAGTTTTACCCCCAGTAGGCCAATCGCATCCAGACCGAACCCTACTGGCCCTTCTGTGTAGCCGGACTTTCCTTCCAGGATAAATCCTTGCCCTAACTGCTCACCGGTTGGCTGATTTTTTGCCACTGAACGCGTGTCGTTATTGTAGTACAGCGTGCGGCTGGTTAAATCAATGTGGCTGTCATCGATGATGCCCGCCGTAGCAGTATGTGTAATCGCAGCGGTGACCAGAGCCAGAGGGGTTAAGAGCAAGTGACGTTTTGTCGTTATTCGTTCCATGAGATTTCTTATGCTAATTAAAATGATAATTATTAGCATCAGCATTAAACGATAGCTCAATAACGCACTGATTATTAAATAGTTTGTAAATAAACCCTCAACGTAGCAGCATTAGTGGCTCAAGTCTTTTTGCATTGCATAACGATCAAGCGAAACACCTTTTCTGACGACAACCTCTTTGGATAAAATTTCCCAACCTTGACGACTAAAAAAGGGCTGGGAAACTAAGCTGGCGAATGCAGTTAGCTTTTCTACGCCTGTTTGCTGAGCAAGTTGCTGTGCCCGATCGAGCAATTGTGCCCCAACCCCCTGACGTGCAAATGATGGCAGAACAAACAGCAGGTCGATGTAACCCTTTTCATCCATTGCCAGAAAACCAACGGGTTCGTCTTCTTTTACGGCGACAAACCCCTGCAACATTTCGCAGCGTTGTTGCCAGGCGGCAAGGTCGATAGTTTCACCTGCCCAGGCAAACCGCTGCTGAAAAGAATAAAGCTCACGCGTTCCTTCATATACGGCAATAAAATAGATACGAGCCAGGTGAGGATAATCCGTGGCTGACAACGTTCTGATGCTGATATCCATAATTCCCCTGCTTTTTCCGGGCTGAAATGATCGCTTTTGTGGTGCAAAGTTTATATCAATTCTGCACTTATCGTGTGATCGCATAAGCGGTTAACTGGCTACCCGCAAGTGCTGTTATTCTCCATCGCACACAATCGGAGGATGTATGAGTTCATTAAACGATATCTTCACCAGCCATAAAAGCGATCGCAGTTTTACCGATCAACCCGTAGACGAAGCGGTACTCGATCGTATTATTCAGGCGGCGTATCGCGCACCCACTTCAGTCAATTCGCAGCAAGTTTCAGTGATTGTGACCCGTGATGCGGCCTCACGCGCGAAAATTTCGCAGATTGCCGGCGGCCAACCCTGGATTGCTAAGGCACCGGTTTTCCTGACTTTTGTTCTGGATATGCACAAGAGCCAGCAGGCTATTGCTGCCGCCGGTAAAGAACAAGTGGCGCATGAGAGTATTGAAAGTATTGTTTCTGGCTCCACCGATGTAGGCATTGCACTGGGTACCGTTTTAGCAGCAGCCCGTGCCGAAGGCCTGGGTGTTGTTCCGATCGGTGGGATCCGTCGTGTGCCTCAGGAGTTGATTGAACATCTGCAATTACCGCAGCACACTTTCCCGGTAGCGGGCGTAGTTATCGGTCACGTTGATGTTCCTTCTCATCAGAAACCACGCTTGCCGATTGGCACTTTCCGGCATGAAGAGCGTTACGATAACAGCCAATTAGCTGAAAGCATTGCAAATTATAATCAGCAAATTGTGCAGCACTGGCAGAATACCGGTCGCAATGATGGTGAAAACTGGAGCGATAGCGTTGCAGGTTATTATCAAAAAGTGTACTTCCCGGATGTGTTACCGGCGTTATTGAAACAAGGTTTCGGTAACGATAAATAAGTGACACCGGGCAGGGAAAAGGATCATCTTTACCTGCCCAACCTGCCCAACCTGCCCAACCTGCCCAACCTGCCCAACCTGCCCAACCTGCCCAACCTGCCCAACCTGCCCAACCTGCCCAACCTGCCCAACCTGGCCGGTGCGCGCTTTGAGAATCCGCTGTGGATTCAGGTGACAGGTCAGACAATGGGGGGTATGACTGCAAAGAAATCCGCATCCTGCGATCCGCTGGCACATCCATGTGCCAGAGGCATTTGCTGTCATACCCCCCATCATCTTCCCAGAAGCAGCAGTGCGGCTGTTAGCAGCCCCAGCCCTTGGTGAGTTTCAGTGCTTAACTTCCAGACAGCCTATGTTCAGGCAAAACAACCGTATGGATTTCGGAGGGCAGGGTAATCGGAGCGAGCCACGTCGCAGCCCGATTGCCCTGACAGGCCGAAGTATCTCGATTTATCAGACGAGTGTTTTGACCTTGACCTGCTTTACAGACAAAAACAACCGTGTCGATTTCGGAGAACAGGAGCATCGGAGCGAGCCACGTCGTAGCCCGATTGCCCTGACAGGCCGAGGCATCTCGATTTCACAGACGAGTGTTTTGACCTTGACCTGCTTTACAGACAAAAACAACCGTATCGATTTCGGAGAACAGGAACATCGGAGCGAGCCACGTCGTAACCCGACTCCCCTGACAGGCCAAGGCATCTCGATTTTACAGGCGAGTGTTTTGATCTCAATCTGCACAAATTAAAGACAATTTAGCCATTAAACCGCCATTTCATGATTCTGGCTTTATATAATTGGCATTATATAAAGTCAGGACAAGGCTGAATAAAGCCTGTATCATCAGGATCTTCTTAGGATCCGTAGAAAACTGACGATTGCCGTGAATTTTACTGACGACGCTACGTGAATTCTTCAGGGTAATCCCCCTGCTTTATTTGCAGAATTCGCGTAGCGCGATCAATTGTAAGCAAGGAAAAGCGCCCTAATTATGTCGTTGATCACCCCACACTCCACGTTACTGGCCCAGGCTAACGTCAATGAAGAGATTACTGCGCGTCTGCTGTCATTTATTCAGGATCGGGACGCCTTCTCTCCCAATACCTGGCGTCAACTGATGAGCGTAATGCGCCTTTGCTACCGCTGGGCAAATGATCACCAACGGATCTTTTTTCCCTTAAGTGCAGAAGATCTGCGTGATTACTTGCAGCATCTGCAACAGGCCGGTCGCGCATCGTCCACCATTGCAACCCACGCGGCGCTGATTGCCATGCTGCATAGAAATGCAGGATTGGTCCCGCCCAATCTTGATCCTCTTGTCTTCCGCGCCATGAAAAAGATTAACCGTTCGGCGGTGGTGTCCGGGGAGCGCAGCGGCCAGGCTTTACCCTTTCGGTTGGAAGACCTGCAGCAGATCGATGCTTGTTGGCAGCAATCCAGTCGGCTCATTGAGCAACGCAATTTGGCCTTTCTTCATGTGGCTTACAGTACACTGCTGCGTGTGAGTGAAGTTGCCCGCCTGCGAGTGCGCGATATTTCCCGCGCGGAAGATGGGCGGATCATTCTTGATGTGGGCTGGACCAAAACCGTGGTACAGACTGGCGGCCTGGTTAAAGCACTGAGCAGTTTATCCAGCGAGCGTCTGACAGACTGGCTAATCAATTCGGGATTGGTACATGAGCCAGACGCGTTTCTGTTCTGCCGGGTACATCGATCCAATCGTGTCCATCTACAGTTCGAAAAGCCCTTAACGCTCCCGGCGCTGGAAGCTATTTTCCAAAATGCCTGGCACAGTATTGCCAGCAGCCGGAATGTTAAAGCCAACAAAAAACGCTATCTGAGCTGGAGTGGTCATAGCAGCCGTGTCGGTGCCGCTCAGGATCTGGCAAAACAAGGCTACTCGGTCGCACAAATTATGCAGGAAGGCACATGGAAAAAACCCGAAACCCTGATGCGCTACATTCGTCATGTGGAAGCACAACAAGGTGCGATGGTTGATTTAATGGAGAAGCGCGTCTTCCGCCAACCGCGTGACTAATGGACTCATTACACAGTGAGACTTTTTTGCAGCGCTTCAGCGATAGCATTCAACGAACAGGGTTTAAATAAACAGTCATCCATACCCGCTTGCTCACAGCTGAGGCTCACTTCATGAAGTGCGCTCGCGGTAAAACCGATAATCCACACAGGATTGCACGACTTTTGCTGCTCAGCTAAACGGATCGCAGCGGCCAACTGGTAGCCGTTCATCACCGGCATATTGCAGTCGGTGATGATGACGTCAAATTTTCCTGAACGCCATTGCGCCAATCCCTCAGTGGCGCTGCCAACTGTCTCGCACTCATGGCCCAGCCAGGTGAGCTGGCGCGACAACAACAGCCGGTTTGCAGAGTTATCATCAACCACCAGGACAGTTAACTTTGTGCTGACTGCGGTTACAACGGTTGTCATATCTTCGGAGACGGGTGGCGAAACTGCCGTCGGTAAATAAAACTCAGCACGTACGCAGGTCCCTTCACCCGGTTGGCTGCGCAAAGTGAGGTTACCCTGCATGGCCTGACATAAATTTCGACTGATATAGAGACCCAGTCCGGTACCGGCACGTCGGTTTTCTGCTTGCGCAAAAGGCTGGAACAGTGCGGCCTGTTGTTCCAGCGGAATACCTATGCCGTTATCTTCAACTTCAATCACACAACGTACCTGATTAAGGTCGACATCCCAGTTCTGTTCCAGTCGGAGCAAAACACTGCCGCGATCGGAATATTTAATCGCATTGCTCAACAGGTTGGTGAGTATCTGTTTGATGCGCAAAGGATCGGCTTCCACATCTTGCTCGCTATCGCCGCTGAGTTGCAGTACCACTTGCAGATTTTTTTCACTCGCCACTCCGCCAAACACTAAACGGAGTTTCTCAACCAGACTGCGTAGATTCACGCGCTCAGGATGAAACTCATGATAGCCACCTTCAATACGAGAAATGTCGAGTACATCTCCGATCAAACCGATAAGACTCTGAGCAGAATCATGAGCCAACTCCAGCGCCTGAAGATCCTGCTGCCCCATTTTCATCTGCCGAATCGCCATATCCAACATGCCGATCACAGCATTTAGCGGCGTGCGGATTTCATGGCTCATCGTTGACAAGAAGGTGGACTTGGCACGGTTGGAGGCCTCGGCTTTATCACGCATTTCACGTAATTCCAGCAACAGCGCCTGGCGATTACTGATATCCATCCATCCGCCCATGACACCACAGGTATTCCCTTCACTGTCCAGCCAGGGTTGCAGCCATTGAAATACCGTACAGCTGTCTTGTTCTCCATTCTGATGCTGGCGTTGATAATTGCGATCTTCAAATCGCGCTTTGCCATGTTCGATCACCTGTTGAAGAAGTTGATGTGCGGCAACGGCTTCTTCCCGGGTCAGGTTCCCCTGATATTCCAGTAGCGTTGTGCCTTTTACGTGTAACCAGTCACTGGCGGTTTCTGCCAGATAACGCTGATTACAGTAGGTCAGTGCGCCACGCTGATCGCGCATCCATACCGGGAAAGGCGTACCATCAACCATCTGGCGAAGCAGCGTAAGTTGATCGTCAAGCTGGCGCTGAATTCGGGTACGTAATATCACCTGGCGACGTAAATGGAAAAGCCAGATGAGAGAAAAGAAGATCAGGAGTGTGCTTAAACCAATGCCGGATAATACCCAGGTCTGATACTTCTGCCAGAAACTTTGATGTACCACCAAGGATTCCGGTCGCCAGCGGCTGGCCAGCAGATTCATATGACCAGGCGGAATCGTCATCATGACTTTATCAATAATATCGCGCAGTTCGGGAACATGTTTCCCTACAGCAAAAGAAATAAAAGCCGGCGTCATACCGGCGGTATTCACGACTTTTAATTGTTCATGATAATGTCGGTTAATTTGATAACGAGCAAAAATCAGTGTCATGATACCCGCATCAGCCTTGCGCTTCGCAACACTGTCCAGTAGTGCTTTATCACTCTCAACCCAGTAGATATCGATGTCGGGATAATTTCTTCGCACCATTTCAGCCACTGATGTCCCCTGAATCAACGCTAGTTTTTTCCCACGGACGTCGGCAAGGTGCTGAATTTTCTCCGTCTCTTTATGGGTTAACAGGGCAAAGGGGCTGGTGATGTACTGGCGGGTAAATAAGATGGAAGGCTCGCGAGGTTTACTGGAAACCAGGGCAGAAAGCAAATCGGCATGCCCTGCGCTTACTGTATCAATCATCTCCGTGACGGTTTCCATCCGTTGGAAATTAAATTTTATACCGGTGTGTAATTCAACAATCCGTAAGATATCTGCCGCCAGACCATGTATTTCACCTGAGTCATCCACAAACGCCAACGGTGATGAATAGTTATTATCATAGAGTAGTGCATTCACTTGTGGATGCTCTGAAATCCATTTTTTTTCAGTGTCACTTAATGCTAATGTCAGGGCGTTCTCTCCCGACAAAAACAGTTCTGGCTGCCAGAACTGCTGTATGCTAGCAATTTCAGAACGGGTCAGTGAAGTAATCGCCCGATTAATCAGTGCAACCAGAATCAGGTGACTATCATTGAGTAAATAGCCAATTTTCTTTTCAGGGAGTAGCGCGTAACGCTCCGTTCGTAGCCCATCAAAGTCATTGTATCCCACCGTTTCACTGCCGCCCAAATAGACCTGTTTATTGCCATAAGCGACTGCACTCAACGCAGCTTGAGTATTGCTATATAACCGAACCCTGGCCTTGGGATAAGTGTGTTGCACATTCTCAAGGGCTACATAATCAACCGCAATTGCCACTTCGATATCAGCCAGGTCCGCAGGGATGGGATAGTGCTGATTTTTTTTGACCGCAATTATCGGTCTGTTTTCCGTGTACATGCTGCTACAGAGAAAACGAGAGGAGCAGCTGGTCACATCTATATCTGCCAGCAAATCAATTTCGCCGCGCGCTAGCGCCCTTTTCGCTTCGGTTAGATTGCTGAAATGATAAGCTTCAAGGGTTAAGCCTAGTCGGTTGGCAATAATTGCTGAATAATCAACGCTCACACCTTCGAATTCGCCACGATAATTTTGCGTTCTCCATGGAGGAGAAGGCTCGGTCAATAAACCCAATCGGAGTTGCCGTTTATGGCTCAGATAGTGTTTTTCTGCCGGAGATAACGGTAAAACAATGTTATGCGTCGGTTCTATATGCAGTAATACATTAGCCTGTCGCACTTGTTCACTTTGGGCAGTAAATGTCAGCATCAATAATAGCAGCATGAACGCTTTCATCACGGCACCTTTTTTATAATAAAACAACATGAGCATGGCTATCCCGGATAGAAGACGTTGCGCAAAAATCATCTGACATAAAAATAATACGACAAAAATTTAACAACTTTTAATTAATCACTTCATCTGAAGCACTACAATCTAATTGATGCCTGCTGTTTGATAACGATAATCGTTGTCAGGTAATGCGGCTCTAATCTGGGTTCATTCATTGCGAAAAAAGTTCTGCCTCTTTGTTCAAGCGCTGAAATTTTTTCAGGTGACGGCGGAAGCAGGCTCATGGGAGATGAGAAAACACTTATCTCTGGTAATAAGAGCAGCGCCACCCTTCAGCGGCGCTGATCGTCATTGTTTTGCCAGCCACATTCTCCATTGCAAGCCCCAGCGGCTGCTCCACCCGGTGGTCACACTTTTGACCTCACCACGGTAAATCACGACGAAAGTGGGTGTGACATTAATTCCCCAACGTTGCGCTAGTTCACCGCGCTCATCATTGAGTGCCGGTTGCGGCAACGCTTTCTTTCTCATCCATTCCGTAACCCGATCATCATCACCTGAACGCAGTGCAACACTTAACACGGGCACACTTTCTGCACTCAACGCCGCAACCGTTGGCGTCGTCAACTTACAAACACCACACCAAGTGGCCCAGATATAAACCAGTACTGGCTCCTCTTGGCTAATCGCTTGCAACGAGAGTGATTCCCCATTCATATCCATCAACGACTGCGTCAACATCTGATCGGTGAGTTTGGGTGCGCGCCAGAGATCAAGTCCCCACAATATTGAGGCCAGAAGCAACAGCAGCAGAACGCCTTCACGCAGCAGGCGTTTTAGCCTTTTCATGTACCTTCAGCCAGCGCAGTTTTAACTGCCGCTTCTAATTGCTCGTAAGGTACGGCACCCATGACCATCTGCTTGCCAATCAGGGTAGCGGGCGTTCCCTGCACCATCATCTGCTGCGCTAATGCCAGATTAAGCGCCATGGTTTTCTCGCTTTCCGGCGTCATCGCTTTTAGAACAAGGTCGTTTTTCTTTAGTGCTGCCTGAAGGGTGGCATCCGTGTGATCGCCCTTTTTGCTCATTAGGGTCTCATGGAATGCCGCAAATTTTTCCGGCTGTTGTTGCCAGATACTGATGGCGTAGCGCGCAGAGGTCATAGAGGTTTCACCACGGTAAGGCAACGGCTTGATGATCACCGCTACCTGCGGATAGGCGCGCATCAAACGTTCCAGATCCGCCTCCTGACGCTTACAGAACTGGCAGTTGTAATCAGTGAAATTCACCAGGGTCAACTGCGGCTGTTTAGCGCCCAATCGCGGTGAATAGGCATCTTCATATAACGCAGCGTGATTTTTTTTGATGGCTTCCTGCACCATCGACTGCTGGTTTTGCGCTGCCTGTTTATCCCACGCATCTGCCGCTTCCGCCAGGATTGCGGGGTTGCTGACCAGTGTTTCACGCACCAACTCGCGCACGCGTGCTTCTTGCTCAGATGTCAGCGCCGTTGATGCCATCAAGGGAAATGCGAGCAGAGATAAGCTTAGAAGCAGAGATTTTTTCATTTTTTTGCCTTATTGGAGTTGAGCTCAGTCAAAAGATCCTCTGTATTGAGCAGAGGTGAGAAGATGAGTCCGTCCGGGTAAGCCGGGCTGTAGAGTTGATTAAACGGAATGGCAGCCACATTGCGATGGCGCAAGAATTCACTGATGGCAGGATCGGGGCGTGTCCAGTCACCTTGTAATAGCGTGACATTGGGTGCCATAAGCGCTGCGCGAATATCTGGATGGTTGAGCACGCGCAACTTATTCACTTTACAGGTAATGCACCAGTCAGCCGTGACATCAACAAACACCAGGCCGCCTTTCGCGCGCGCCTGTTGTAACGCTTCTTCCGTTAACGGCTGCCAGGGTAATGGCTCGGTCTGGTCGGGTTGCTGGTAGAAATGCCCGGCCGCTGCGGCCACCAGCAAAACAAGTGGCAGCAACACGAGCCGAACCCGATCTCGCTGCCGCCACAGCAGGACGCCCAGCAACAGCAGCAACAAGCAAGACACAATAACCACGATCTGTTGCCCCCAGTGTGGCTGGAGTAAGGTGATCAACCAGCCCGTGGTCAGCAGCAACAAAAGCCCAAGCACAGTGCGTAGATGGATCATCCAGCGGCCTGGACGTGGCAGAATGCGTGCTATTCCGGGCATTAATGCCACGGCTAGCCACGGCAAACTCATCCCGATGCCAAGGAACAAAAAGAGCAGCCAGAGTTCAGGTAACGATGCGGTCAAGGCATAGGCTACGGCGGTGCCGAGAAACGGCGCACTGCACGGTGTCGCGAGTAAAGTGGCAAAGGCGCCCTGGAAAAAATGCCCGCTCAGGCCATTTCCACCCTGGGTTGCCATGCGGGTTGTGAGCCCGGAAGGAAGCTGAAAATGCAGTAAATCAAACAGGCTCAAGCTGAAGATAAACGTCACCAACACCATGACAACGAGGAATCCGCTGCTCTGGAACTGTATTCCCCAGCCTAGCGCCTGCCCGCTCAACCGCAACAACGTCATCATCAGCGCCAGCAACAAGAAGGAGACCAGAATTCCGCCACTGGAGGCCAGAAACTGGTGCCGGGTTTGTCGCCGGGTTTGACCGGTTTGTTGCACCAGACTGCCCAGTTTCATCGCCAGCACCGGCAACACGCACGGCATCAGGTTAAGGATTAGACCGCCAGCCAATGCCAGCAATATCACCATCAAAAAGCTTTCGTCGGTATTTTGCGTTAAAACCTTATTGCTCAGCGTAACGTGACTTTGCTGGGCGATATCACCGTCAGCAATCACCAGAGAAAGCGAATGTCCCACCTGGCTTTCCGGTTTATCACCCCATTCATCGGTCGCTGACACTCGTGCTGTCAACACCGAGCCTTTGACCTGAATCTCGGGTTCCCCCAACATCACCTCTGGCGGGTAATCAAAAAACAATGCGGGGCGAGACCATCCCGCTGCACGTTCCGCTTTCACTTGCAGCGTGTTTCCCACCCAACTGGCTTCAAGTTGTTCAGTCACCCCTTCCGCTGGCGGTACTGTACCCATTGCTCGGGCGTAGTCCGCCTGAAAAGCAGCATCTGCCGGAGTTAATGGAGGAAGCTCAAAGGGAAAATCACTGAGGATGCAGACATTACTGCATGAGGAGAGCGTCAATACGCCGCGTAGTGGCCCTTCCGGCACCTGATTAAGTTCAATCGGTATAGTGACATCACCACGATAGCCCTGTGTAGTAAAACCACTTATTGAAAAACGTGTCGGCAGTGGCCAATGCCACTTTGCCTGAACCGCACTATCTTCCCAATGTATTGCAGGCGCTATTCCCCCTTCACCTGGCGATCGCCAATAGGTTTTCCAGCCTGAAACCAGCTGAATATCCATCAGCATGCGGGGTTGTTGTTGCAGAGTTGCGCCACGCAGGCGCACTTCAGCATAAGGATTAGTATCACTACGTTGCCAGCCGGTATCGGCCGCAAATGTTGATGCGCTAAAGAAAAGCAGTGTGAGTAGCAAGCGCTGCAAGATAACAAACATATTTATTTCTCCGGTTAATAAAAATGGCACAGTGCGAAACTGTGCGTTTTATTCCCGGAAAACACAGAAAGTCAGATGTCTTCTTAACCTGGGTGGTCGGTAAGAAGGTGTAAATGAACAGACTGAAACCACGTTAGACCGTGTCGCCAGAGCCAATAACAGAAACAGTAAAGGGATAAACAGGTGTTCAATGACTGGGGGGTATGAAAAAAGCGATTTTTCACCCAGGGAACAGGTCATATCACTGCCATCCGCGATGAGTTCGCTAAAAGATGATGAAGCGAGAGAGGACGGTAAAGGCGCTGGCTGATACACCCTCTGTGCCAGGCAAAAGATCATCGCGCAGCAAGCCAGCGCGAGAATCCATTTTGCACAGTGGTGAGGTCGAGTCATTAGCGGGTTCCACAAAAAAAGTGCGGCTATGATAAGCGCGCAACTCGCAGGAAAACGTCACGCCATGTAAAAATTTGTCATCGATAGAAAATAAATGACATCTATAACTTACACGTCATGCTGTTTATCCTAACCTGTTGATCATGCTGACAACGTCAAGCTCTGGTTTAATCATTTTCCCAGTTCAAGCCCGGTCTTGGGGTGGGCTCGCCGTTTTAGTGCCAGGCTGTTTTTTTAGTCTGAGGATGGCAACTATGCTTCGAAACGCCCTATTTGTGTTTGCAATGCTAAGTAGCACGCCGCTTTATGCGCTAACCCTGCAGCAAGGAGAAACCGTATTTACCTTAGACCCCGCCACTTTGCGTATCCATATTAATCATCATCTGTTAAATCAAGGTGTTGTCGCGCAGCAGGTTGCAGCGCTGCAACAGGATGAACGCGCGGCCCGATGGTATTGGCCCGGCAAGCAGATGCACATCAGTGCCAGCTTACAAGAAGGTGATCTACTCCTGACATTTCAGACCAGTACGCCCCAAGCCATGAACTGGTACCATTTACCGGATAAAGCAGAGACCCTTTTACTGCCGATTGGTGAAGGGAGCCGAATCCCCCTTGACGATCCTGAGTGGCGTGCCTATTTGCAGCAAGAAATGAACGCCATCAATACCCATTGGGATTTGAAGTTACCGCTCTGGAGCCAGCAACATCAGCAACAGTGGATCAGTTGGCTGATGCTCAATCCCTACGATAATGAACTCCAGTTCAGCGGGGATGCCACGCGCGTAATGATGCAGGCCAGTCACAAATTTAGTCCGATGAGCCTTGCTACCCCTTTCCGCGTACTACTCACGGTGGGAGACACCCCGCTTTCAGGTGCCATTCGCTATCGTGAACAGCTGCAACAGCAAGGGCAATTTTCATCGCTTGCTGAAAAAATGGCGAAAACGCAGGATGGCAACAAACTGATCGGGGCCAGTCATCTCTATTTGTGGGGGAACGGATTGCTGGCTGCAGAGAATGTGCGGGACTGGCCCGGACTCATAGATTGGCTAAGATCGGAATCGGGCATCGAACTGCGCCAGAGGTTAGCGAACGATATTGTGGCCGACATTCAACAAATAGGGAGCCAAAGGCCAGAAAAATGGCAACAAATACAGCTGATTGAAGCCCTGAATCAGGCGATTACCACGCAGGTTAAAGACATAAAAACAGATGTCGTCAGTTCCGATCTGACGCCTCAGCAACAGCAAGCGGCTGCCGTGCGGGACTGGACACAACAACATCTGGCGCAGTGGCTAACACCGCCAACTACGTGGGGCCAGAGTTTGTCGCTCCCCTTGCTGGAAAGTTTGCAACTCGCTGGTTTGCCTCGCCTATGGTTAGGGACGGATAACTGGACGGCCGCGTTACTCAACCCCGCTGCGATCGGCCAGGCCAAAAATGCAGGCTGGTTAGTGGCCAGCTATGACTCTTACGATACCGCCATCCCCCGTGGTATCAATAACAACTGGCTGACTGCGCAAATACCGACAAATCTCGGGGAAAAGTGCGCCATCGTCAGAGAAAACGGAACGCGGTTGCCGGGATTTGGTGGTGCCGGTTACTACCTCAATCCGGGCTGTATGCTGGACTGGTCACGACAGCGCATGCAGTCAGTGGTGACGACCAGCGGCATTAATAGCCTGTTTCTGGATGTCGACGGAACGGCAATGGTGCGTGATGATTTTCATCCCCGGCATCCCACCTCTGCGGCTGAAATGGCCACGGCAAGGAACCAAAGGTTGGCGTGGGTTGGCGAAAAACTGGGTATCCCGGTGGGCTCTGAAGATGGCAATGCGTTAACGGCTCAGCATTTGTTGTTTGCGCATGGCACTGAAACCTGGGGGTTTGGCTGGCAGGATACGTCTATCCACCAAGATAAAACCTCGCCGTGGTTCCTGGGTGCCTGGTGGCCTGAGAGTCAGCCCGCACAGTTTTTCCAGCCGACAAAGCTGAAGCCACGTTATAAAACCGTGGTGTTCGATCCCCGCTATCGTGTACCGCTCTATCAGGCTGTATTTCATGATTCGGTGATCGCGACGCACCACTGGACCTACGACAACCTGAAGTTTCCTGAAGTGAAGCGAAACCGTGATTTGCTGAGCCTGTTATATAACACCCCTCCACTGTTCAACCTGTCACGTGCTTCGCTAGCGCTACGTTTGCCTGAAATCGTTAAAATGGATCGTCTGTTCCGCCCGATGCACGAAATTTTGTGGGATAAAGCCCTCGTGGATTTTCGCTGGCTCGATGAAACAGGCTGGGTACAGCAGACGCGCTTTAGTGATGGTTCACTGCTTAGCGCTAATTTTAGTGAGGTTGTCCGTGCCGGTATTCAGCCTTATGAACTGGTGATGCACAGGCCAAGCGGAGAAGTAATACGCTTCTCGTTGTGAAAAACATCCCGCCCCAGCTTGGGCGGGCGTCGACATTATTTCGCGAAACCTTCAGTGGAGATAGTCAGCGTGACGTCATCACTGACCGCCGGGATAAACTGATCCACTTTAAAGTCTGAACGTTTCAGCGTGGCAGTGGCATCAAAACCAATCGCCTGCTTCTTCGCCATTGGGTGTTCACCCTGCTTGTTCAGCGTGGCGTGCAGCGTGACCGGCTTAGTAATGCCTTTGATGGTCAGATTGCCTTCTACATCAAACTTGTTGTCGCCGGTTGCCGTCACTTTCGTACTGTGGAACACCGCAGTTGGGTATTTAGCCGTATCAAAGTAGGCGGCAGTCAGAAATTCCTGGGTCAACTTTGGCACGAAAGTATCGATTTTACTGACCGGCAGAGTGACGTCTACACGGGAGCGTGATGGATTTTCTTTATCAAACACCACTGTACCCGTGGTACCTGGAATGGCGGCCGTTGGGTGAGAGAAACCAAAGTGGGTCCAGGTGACAATCACCGAGGTATGCGTTGGATCAAGCTGGTATTGAGTTGCAGCCGCCTGGCTGAAAGGCACGTACAGGCTAGCAACAGCCAGTAAAGGTAACGCAACACGTTTGAATGATTTCACTGCACAATCCTTATTAAAATTTATCGACTTATGCAGTCTAGGTGCATATCGACTATTTGCGCCAGTGAAGAGATTTGTTCGAGCTATTCAAATATATTCAGTAATATCGGTGGGTTATAATCACTTTCATCCATTTATTTACTGTTTTCCACGACTAAACAGCATGCGCCATTGGCGACGCTGACTTAACAATTGCTGATGCAATCCTAGTAAATCAACGGCCGTTAATTGGGTGTTTGTCTCTTCAGGAAGTTCGGCCAGCCCCGCTTCACGCCGCAGGGTACGTTGCAGCGTCGTGGCAATGTTCTGCCCTTGTGCCTCATGCAGCAGGCGTTGCACATGCTGCTGAATGTCTTCCTGAGTGAGCTGTGCAATTTGTGCCGTCATATTGCGCAAAAATGCCTTGAACTCCGCCAAAAGCGTGGCAATGGGCACATCAGGAGATTGGGCCGCCAGTAACACACCGTCCCGATCGCCACAGCGTAAATAACGACATGTCACCGCATATCCCACCTGCAATTCAACCCGCAGTCGCTGGAAAAACAGCGGCTCATAGCAACGTGCCAACACCTGCAATGCCAGCAATGAGGCGGGTGTGGCATCCAGTAGCGGAATAAACAGCAAAAGTGCATTTTCATTACCAGGGTGAGCAATGGGTTGCATTTGTCTTGCCGGGCGGGCTTTTTCAACCTCTTCCAGTGGGGGTAAAACGGCCATGCGTGCGGCCAGTTGCTGTGCCAGGGTGCGATCGCCCCCCAGTAAGGCACCTTGCCACTGACCACTGCCCGTTGAGGCAAGCAGCACGCCTGGCAACGCAGCCAGCAGTTGGCGTAATGCGATGCTCTCCGGTGGGAGTGGATGAGCAGGAGAAGTGGATACCAGCGCGTCAGCGATTTGTGTCATCAACCACTGTGCCGCGCTGTGGTTCGCCGGAAGTTGCAGCGTGAATTGCCAGATACCCTGCACTTCAGCCCACTCAGCCTCACCGCCGAGATGGCGTAGCCAGGCAAAACTGCCGCCTAATTGCTCGGCCAGCGCGCGGCCACGGACCGCGTCCGGACTACAGTGCCATGCTGGGCGCAACAGCAATGTGGCTGGCCAGCTATCCGGTTTGAGGTGTAATAAACCTGCGCCGTCAGCGAGAACGGCGGGTGCTGGCTCAGGCAGCGGTTGGGGATAAAACGTAAATTTCCAGCGGACTTCTAGACTCATCGAAGGTAAAGACCAGGAAGAACGTGAAAGCGTATACCCTTGCGTCACACAGGTCTGAGTTGGCGCATCCGGTGACACCCACAAACAGACACTCTCTTTCAGTAGCGGTAGCAGTTGATCAAGATGCGGAATGGCAGATTCGGGCGCAAACCCCAGCGTCTGCTGGCGCACTTTTTCCAGCGGTGTCAGGTGATGGAAGCGACGTAGCGCTAACTGCTGATAATGCGCTTGTTGTTGCGGGCTGGTCTCCGCCAACTGAGCCAACCACTGTTGCCACGCGGCTAACAGTTGGTCGGGGGTATCGGTAATAAATTTAACGGCTGGCCAGCAACTGTTATCGCCTGTACTGAGCCAGTGGAAGCTGATTTCGCGGCAGAAACCCTGCTCACGTAACTGTGCCAGCAAACTTCCGGGTGCAGCATCTAAGGCAAACTCACGCAATAAAGTGACAGCGTCACGAATTACATCATCACTTCGCTGTATCAGCCAGCTGATCCACAGTTGCTGCGGGCCATTCTGTTTTAACTGGGCATGCGGAGCCGCGGCAAGTTGCGGCAGTGGCTCGGCTGCTCGCGCAGTACCTTCGGGCCAGCCGGCCACAAACTGCCGCGCCATTTCTTCAAGCTCATCGAGCGACTGCGGCCCGCTCAGCCGTAACTGGGCATTCTGGCTGACATAATAGCGCGCATGAAACGCCACTAAAGCCTGACGCAATAGTGCGGTGTCTTCACCAAAACAGGCCAGGCTACCCACATGAAAATCCCGAAAACAGGCCGGGTTTTCGATACTGTGTAGTAAAGCGGCTTCCGTGAGTGCGGGGAGATGTTGCTGCAATAACCGATACTCGGCATCGATAACACGGCTTTCTTGTGCAATCGCCGCTGCGGTCAACTGCGGATGCAACACCATGTCTTTTAAGCGCGCCATTCCATCACCCAGGCAATTCGCTGGCACCTGCCAAAAGTAGGCGGTTCGATAGGCTAGCGTGGTGGCATTGACTTGCCCGCCCAGCGACTGTACCCATGGCATCAGACGCTGTTGGCCGGGAAACTGCTCCCCACCACTAAAAAGAAGATGCTCCAGCAGGTGCGCCAGCCCAGACCAGCGGGCTGGCTCATCATAACTGCCTGCTTTGACTTGCAGCAACGCAGCGCTCTGGGAAGCGCCAGGTTGATGGCTGAGGTGCAGCTCAAAACCGTTGCAGAGCCGCAGCAGGCGCTGATTTTGATCCATCAGAATACGGTGGACTTATAGATCAGCTGAGAATTTACCCGGTTACGGAACTGCAACTGGGATATCTGCATATCGTTACAGTTGGCTTCACGTCGCGCTTCGAGAATTTTATCGTGATGTTCAGACTTGCTGCATACCGGATCGGCGTTATCGGCATTACCGGTCAGCATAAAGGCCTGACAGCGGCATCCGCCAAAGTCCTTCTCTTTTTCATCGCAGCTGCGGCACGGCTCTGGCATCCAGTCGTAGCCGCGATAGCGATTGAAGCCAAAGGAGTTGTACCAGATATCATCCAGCCGCTGTTCCAGCACTGAAGGGAACTTAATAGGTAACTGACGCGCGCTGTGACAGGGTAACGCAGTCCCTTCTGGCGTCACGCTGAGGAAGATCGCTCCCCAACCGCCCATACAGCCTTTAGGCCGCTCTTCGTAGTAATCTGGCGTCACAAACAGCAGGTTTGAAAAGTTACCGCTGGCGCTCATTTTTTCGCGATAACGATTCACCGTCGCTTCTGCATCCGCAATCTGTTCGCGCGTAGGCAGCAGCCCTTTGCGATTCAGATGTGCCCAGCCATAGAACTGACAGGTTGCCAGCTCAACGTCATCGGCTTCCAGCTCAATACACAGGTCGATGATTTTATCGATCTGATGAATGTTATGGCGATGCAGTACAAAGTTAAGCACCATCGGATAGCCGTGGGCTTTGACCGCTCGCGCCATCTCCAGCTTCTGCTGGAAGGCTTTCTTCGAACCGGCCAGCGCCGCATTCAGCGTTTCATCACTGGCCTGGAAGCTGATCTGAATATGGTCAAGACCCGCTTCGGCAAAAGCATCGAGTTTTTTCGGCGTCAGGCCGATCCCGGAGGTGATCAGGTTGGTATAGAAACCCAAATCACGGGCGGCCTTAATCAGTTCAGGCAGATCTTTACGCGTCAGCGGTTCGCCGCCAGAAAAGCCTAACTGCACGCTACCCATGGCGCGTGCCTGACGAAAAACGTCAATCCACTGTTCGGTGGTCAGCTCTTGTTCCTGCTGGGCAAAGTCCAGCGGGTTTGAGCAGTAAGGGCACTGCAACGGGCAACGGTAAGTCAGCTCTGCCAACAGCCAGAGCGGCGGGTTAACGCCAGGTTTATGCGGGTTCACGACACATTATCCACTTCTGTTCAATCGCAGATTGCAGGAACTCTTTTACATCCTCGCCCACGCCACCCGCTTCCGGGAAACGTGCGTCAAGAGTAGCAATGATTGCGGCAACGCTCTGTTTGCCGTCCACTAACTCCAGAATCAGCGCGGCGGTTTCGTTCAGTTTCGCCATCCCTTCTGGATAGAGTACAACATGGCTCTCCTGAGCCGCTTCCCACTGCATACGATAGCCGCGACGGAAAGCCGGGATTTGCAAATCATTCATGATGTTATACCAGTCGGGTTGTGTGCCACGCCGCTTTATCGGTGACGGTGTGATACGGTGCGCGATTCAGTTCATAAGCCATGGTCATGGCATCCAGCATGGTCCAGAGAATATCCAGCTTAAATTGCAAGATTTCCAGCATGCGGTTCTGCTGTTCAGCGGTGGTAAAGACTTCCAGCGCCAACGCCAGACCGTGCTCAACGTCGCGGTTAGCCTGGCTCAGACGGCTACGGAAATAGAAGTAGCCCTCTTCTTTGATCCACGGATAGTGCTGTGGCCAGCTATCGAGACGCGACTGGTGGATCTGTGGCGCAAACAGTTCAGTTAAAGAGCTGCATGCCGCTTCCTGCCAGTTCGCCCGACGGGCAAAGTTCACATAGGCATCTACCGCGAAGCGTACGCCCGGCAACACATGTTTTTCCGACAGCAGGTCTTCACGATCGATCCCCACTGCTTCACCCAGACGCAGCCAGGCTTCAATGCCGCCCTCCTGACCGTTATTTCCATCATGGTCAAGAATACGCTGTACCCACTTCCGACGGACTTCCGGGTGCGCGCAGTTCGCCATGATCGCCGCATCTTTCAACGGGATATTGGTCTGGTAGTAGAAACGGTTGGCTACCCAACCACGGATCTGTTCCGGCGTCGCGTTACCCTGATGCATCGCAATATGATACGGGTGATGAATATGATAATAGGCGCCTTTAGCGCGTAATGCCTCTTCAAAGGCTGCGGGGCTTAAAGCCTCAGTGATCGCCATAATTTAGTCCTGCAGGTGGATCGCCATACCGTCCCAGCTCACTTCAATACCCTGTTGTTTCAGGTACTGGCGCTGCGGCGATTGCTCGTTAAGGATGGGGTTGGTGTTGTTGATGTGAATCAGGATCTTGCGCTTCGCTGGCAGCTTACCAAGCAGTGCCATCAGCCCTTTTTCTTCAGCCAGCGCCAAATGGCCCATGGCTTTACCGGTGTTTTTGCCTACGCCGGTTGTCAGCAGTTCATCATCCTGCCAGACGGTACCGTCGATCAGCAGGCAGTCGGCACGCTGAAGCCACGGCATAATCACATCATCGGGTTCGCCCAACCCGGGGGCGTATAACAGCGTCTGGCCGTTGGCGGTGTTTTCGATAAACAGTGCCACGTTATGGCCCGGCAGCGGACGGTCGCGGAACGGCGAGTAAGGCGGCGCGTTACTGAGAATCGGGATAGCCGTAAATTGCAGATCGCGGCACACGTCGACGCGAAAAGGGGCCAGCGGGGTCAGCGGATGATGCTGTAAACCGCCATTCCAGTGCTGCAACATGGTGAAAATCGGGAAGCCGGTGGTGAGGTCGTCATGCACTTCTTTGGTACACCACACCTGGTGTGGGCAACCTTCACGCAGGCTCAACAGGCCGGTGGTATGGTCAATTTGACTGTCAGTCAGAATGATTGCGCCAATATTGGTGCCACGCAGCACTTCGGTTTTATTCAACTCTGGCGTATGCGCAATCTGTTGGCTGATGTCGGGTGAGGCGTTACACAGCACCCACGTTTTACCATCATCACTGATGATAATTGAAGACTGAGTACGCGCGCTGGCCTGAATCGTGCCCTGACGTAAACCGGCACAATTGGCGCAATTGCAGTTCCACTGGGGAAAACCACCCCCTGCGGCGGAACCGAGGACTTTTATAAACATGAAGAGGAACCTGGTGGGAAACAAAATGCCCGCACGAAGGCGGGCATAAACATCAACGGTTGGAGATGTACAGAGTCACTTCCAGGCCCAGACGCAAATCAACGAATTCAGGTTTTTTCCACATAATATTCTTCCTCAAGAGTCATTAAACACACACTAATCCAATGGGGATTATCGAACCAGATGAAACTACCCATCCAGTTTATCGATTTAGCGCGAGAGAATGTTGCGCCAATGTGCGGTTGAGATCAAGTTGTTATGAACAGGTAATCATAACTAACGTAACAACTGGTTCATAATTCGCTGCCAATTTCGCCAGGCTAACTTCTCTAACGTCTGCTGATCATAGCCTGCGGCACGCAGTTGCGTGAACAGGCGCGGCAGGCCACTAACGTCACCTAAGTCATTGGGAACAGAGATACCATCAAAATCTGAACCCAGCGCAACGTGCTCTTCCCCAGCGACATCAATCAGATGATCGATGTGCTGGACGATGACCTCAAGCGGCGTGTCACTATTGCGTTGCCCATCCGCGCGTAAGAAAGCGTTACCAAAATTAACACCTACTATACCTTTGCTGGCGCGGATGGCCCGAAGCTGTTCATCGGTCAGATTGCGCGGCTGTGCGCACAGAGCATGTGCATTTGAGTGCGTGGCAACCAACGGTTGTGTCGTGAGTCGCGCCGTGTCCCAAAACGCCTTTTCATTCATGTGCGAGGCATCAATGACCATGCCTGATTCCGCCGCCTGTTGGATCAACCGTTCACCCGCGGGCGTTAAACCCGGTCCCGTATCGGGCGAGCCGGGAAACGATCCGCTGATGCCGGTGCCAAAACGGTTCGGCAAATTCCAGAATGGACCGATGCTGCGCACCCCGGCTTGATAAAACGCTTGCAGCCCCTCGCCTTGTTCATCCAGAGCATCTGCGCCTTCAATGTGGGCAACGGCGGCGATCACGCCCTGTTCACGACAGGCGGCAATCTCCTCGCCTGTCCGGCACAACCGCATCTTTCCTGCGCTAGCGTCAATCAGCTGTTGCAGGATATCAAACTGCTCCCACATCACACTCAGGGGATCGTAAGGCAGCTTTGCCCGCTCCGGCAGCATTTGTGCCAGTCGGTCAGGCGGCAAGACGAAAATGGCAAACATCCCACCTGTAAAACCGCCGCTACGCATGCGGTCATAGTCAAGGTGTCCGTTTGGGATGCCATTGAAAAAGGCTTCCGCTGGCGCGTCACGGTGATACATCCACAAACGCAACAACAGGTCGTTGTGACCGTCAAATACCGGTAATGTACTCATGATTTTCCTGCAAAAATGGCATTTCTCTTATGCTAACACCAATAGTTCACTGCTGCTTAACCTCAAACCCCTGCCAGAATGTCACTTTCACATTCAGCGGTTGGCTAATCAGCCCATGTTGCTGATAAAAATCGGCGGTGGCTTGCTGTTGTTCAATCGTCCCGCTATCGATGCTCTGCCAGTGAGACTGTCGCCGGGTAAAGGCTTTTTTCGCCGCATCGGCGGGGAAGCCAATGATTTTTGCCAGCGTTTGCGAGTAGGCATCGGCATGGCTATTGGCCCAGCGATCTGCGGCGGCGAGACGATTAACGTAATCCTGTAAGGCCGCACGCTTAGCCTCATCTTTTAATGCGCTGTCGGTCACGGCAAGGAAACTGTTACCGGTTGCTAACCCAGTGCCCGGAACTAATACGCGCCCGCTGTGAGTGGTTTCCACCAGGGCGGTATACGGGTCCCACGTTGCCCAGGCGTCGACATCCCCTTTGGCCAATGCCAGACGCGCATCCGCAGGTGTCAGAAAACGCCAGCTGACTTCACTGTCTTTCACACCTGCCTGTTGCAGTGCTTTCAACGCGACAAAATGTCCAATCGATCCCCGTCCGGTGGCAATACGTTTTCCCTTCAGGTCTGCGGCGGTTTTCAGCGGTGAATCGCTGTTAACCACCACAGCCGTGCCATAGGGCGCTGATTTGCTCACCGCAACCGCTTTAACCGGTGAACCGGCCGCGAGAGAAAATAACAGTGGCGCATCGCCAATAATCCCGGCATCCACTGCCCCGGCATTCAGGGCTTCAGCCAGCGGCGCAGCCGCCGGAAACTCAGCCCACTCAATGTGGTAAGGCAAATTTTGCAGCTGCTGTGCGGCTTCCAGTTCAGCGCGCATATTTCCCTTTTGGTCGGCAATACGCAGCGTGACCTCTGCTGCATGGGCGTGGGCCGTCAGTAACAGGCTAAGAGCTAAAAAACGCGATAATTTCATGGGGTTTCCCTGCGTGATGTGTGGTGCCAGAGTAAACCGCCGGGCAGAAATCGTTGTTGCCGATTCCGCATGAGCAATGCCAGTTGGCAGCTAAAGGTGTCACTTATGCAGGATGGATTGTCAGTTTTGCAGGCGCGACGGCGTGAACAGACGCGCCACAATAGGAAAAAACACAGGAGAATCGCCATGCTGACCCAACCAGAAAACAAATATCGCCCTTTCCCCACGGTCAACCTGCCTGACCGCCAGTGGCCCGCGCAGACGCTGAGCAAAGCCCCCCGTTGGCTCTCGACAGACCTGCGCGATGGCAACCAGTCACTGGCGGAGCCGATGGATGCGGCACGTAAACTTGAGTTCTGGTCACTGCTGCTGGCGTGCGGTTTTAAAGAGATTGAGGTGGCGTTCCCATCCGCCTCAGAGACGGATTTTCGCTTTGTGCGTGATTTAATCGAACAACAGCGCATCCCGGAAGATGTCACCATCCAGGTGCTGACCCAGGCGAGGAGCGATCTGATTGAGCGCACGTTTGCCGCGTTAGAAGGCGTGCCTCGCGCTATTCTCCATCTCTACAATGCCACGGCGCCGCTGTTCCGCGAGCGCGTGTTCCGCCAAAGCAAAGCCGAAATTATTGAGCTAGCAACGCGTGCGGCACGGGAGATCCGCAGCGGCTGTGAGCAGAACCCAGCAACGGCCTGGACATTTGAGTACTCACCGGAGACGTTTTGCTTTACCGAACCCGAATTTGCGCTGGAAATTTGCGAGGCCGTGGCAGAAGTCTGGCAGCCCTGTCCCGAACGCCCGATGATCATCAACTTACCGGCGACGGTAGAGGTGAACACCCCTAACGTCTATGCCGATCAGATTGAGTATTTCTGCCGCCACTTTAGCCGCCGCCAGGCGGTGTGCATCAGTGTTCATCCCCATAACGATCGCGGGACTGGCATCGCTTGTGCCGAGCTGGCATTACTCGCCGGGGCTGACCGGGTTGAGGGCTGCTTGTTGGGCAACGGTGAGCGCACCGGAAACGTCGACCTGATTACCCTCGCCTTAAATCTCTATACCCAGGGTATCGCGCCGGGATTAGATTTCAGCGAGATGAAACAGGTGATTGAGGTGGTGACGCGCTGTAATCAATTGCCGGTGCATCCGCGTCATCCTTATGCCGGTGAATTGGTGTTCACAGCTTTTTCCGGTTCACATCAGGATGCGATCAAAAAAGGCTTTGCTATCCGCCAGCAGCAGCAGGAAACCCTGTGGCAGATGCCTTACCTGCCGCTCGATCCGGCGGATATTGGCTGTAGCTATGAGGCGGTGATCCGCGTGAACAGTCAGTCAGGGAAGAGTGGCGCGGCCTGGCTGCTGGAGCAAAATCACGGTTTGCAACTGCCGCGCGGATTGCAGCAAGACTTTAGCCAGCGGGTACAGCGCGAAACCGACCGGCACGGGAAAGAGATGACCCAGCACAGTTTGTGGCAACTGTTCTGCCATAGCTACGGCACGGACACCCCGCTGCTGCAACTGGAACAGGCAGAGAGCCACAGTGGCCAGGGGGAGCAAACGCAGCTGCGCGCTAGCGTACGCAAGCAGAATCAGGTGCTGCGTTTACAGGGCAATGGCAATGGGTTGCTCTCCGCTGCAACGCACGCGTTACGCCAGTCGTTGGGGGTGGTGGTGAGTATTGAGGACTACCACGAACATACGCTGGGCAAACGCAGTGATAGTCGTTCAGTGGCTTACGTTAGCTGCCTGAATGCTCAGGGTGAGCGCAGTTGGGGCGTGGCGATTGATAATGATGTGGCGCGCGCTTCGTTGCAGGCGTTGCTTAACGCGGCAGCCGCTACGATCCCGCTGGAAAATACTCCGCCGGTGACACACCCAGCAAACGACGAAACATCGCGCTAAAGGCACTCGGGCTTTCATAACCGAGATCAAGGGCGACACGTAACACCGAGTCGCCCTGTGCCAGCCGCGTCAATGCAATCACCAGTCGCGCCTGGCGCACCCAGTCACTGAAATGCAGCCCGGTTTCGCGCATAAAGTGGCGTGCCAGCGTGCGCTCTGCCACATTCAACAGCGCTGCGGCACGGGCCAGCGTCCAGCTCTCCCCTGGCGCTTGCTGGATCTGTTCACACAGGCGTAGCAGTCGTTCAGACGTTGCACCTGGCAGGGCAAAAGGCAGGACATCCAGGCCGCGCAGTTCATCAAGAATTAATTCGTAAATCCGCTCTTCTCGCGTGCCGGGTTGGTAACTTTCTGCCAGCGTCAGTGCGCTCACAATCAGTTCACGCAGCAGCGGGGAAATCTGTACCACCTGACAACTGGCGGGCAGATCCGCGCGTGCGAGTGGATCGATAAACAGCGTGCGGGCCGCAACGCGCCCGGTGATGTGCAAAGCATGGCGAGTAAATGCAGGTAACCAGACGCCACGACTGGGCGGCACAATCCAGCTTCCCTGCGCGGTATCCACGCGCACCACGCCGCTTAACGTATGAATGAGCTGCGCGCAGTGGTGAAAATGCCAGGGTTCACCTTCCCCGTGCTGATAATCATGTGCATAGGGAACCAGCGGACGGTGGGTAAAATCAAACTGTAGCTGCGCGCTCATCTTTGGTTACGCTGTCACTTTTTCAGGTATTGATGAATGACGGCAAGATCCTGCTGGCCGAAGCCCGCATCTACCGCATCCTGCCAGACATTGACAATGTTTGGTAACGCAGGCAGTGAAGTCTGACCTTCTGCGGCTTCCAGCGCCAGGCGCGCATCTTTCAACGCCCAGATCAGATGCATTTGCGGCGTGAAATCTTCGCTGGCCATCATGCCCAGCTTGGCTTTGGCGTATGGTGCAGCCAGTGGGCCACCCTCAATCACTTGCCACAGGTCATCCGGTGTGAAACCAAACTGCTCGGCCAGACGCGTGCTTTCCGCCAGGCTTTGCACCATACCGATCAACCAACTGTTCACCACCAGTTTCATGCGTGAACTGGCCCCGGCCTCACCCAGCCAGCGCGTGCCTTTGCTAATAGCCGCAAACACCTGCTCAGCCGCCTGCGCTTTGCTCTGATCGCCGCTGGCGATCACCAGAATCTGTGCATTCTCAGCCGGGGCTTTGGTCCCGGAGACCGGCGCATCGATAAAGATCACATCGCTACGCTGTGCGGCGAAATAGCCGATCAGTGCATCGGTTTTCTCAACCCCAATCGTGCCCATCTGACACACAGTTGCACCGGATTTCAGTGTCTCACTGACATCATGTAGCACCTGTTCGGTGGTTTCGCCGTCAGACAGCATGGTCAGCACCACATCTGCGCCCTGCACCGCCTGTTGCGCGCTGTCTGCCAACTGCAAGCCGTGGTCTAACAGGTCTTCGCCGCGTGATTTGGTGCGGTTCCAGCCCTGCACAACAAAATCATTTTTCAACAGATTGGCGGCAAAAGCGTGCCCCATCGCGCCTAAGCCCAGCACAGCCACTACGGGTTTACTCATCGTATGTCCCTCTATTTATTCATCTTTGATTGTCTTTCAGACTACATCAGATTGTCATCACGCAGCAGGCACTGTGTGGCATTAATGACAGAAAACCGTAAGGGAATATGTTGATTAATCGTTTTCCCGCCAGAACAAAAGCGTTTAACATAAGACCCACTCCACACGTAGACAACTAATTTACTTAACTTTTTTACGGTCTTTCACCATGAAAATTGCCTTATTACGCCAGGCACCGCTCTCCATGCTGCTGTTGCCAGTGGTGTTGCCACTGCCGCTGTATGCCGCCGATGCCAGCAACACAATGGTCGTTTCTGCCGCCCCTGCCGCCAGCGGTTTATCCGAACTGGATACACCCGCCGCTGTGAGCGTGGTGAGCGGTGATGATATGCGTCAGGCGGCTCCACGCGTCAATCTCTCCGAGAATCTCAGCAGTGTACCGGGCTTGCAAATCGAGAACCGTCAGAACTACGCGCAAGATTTGCAGCTGTCGGTGCGTGGTTTTGGTTCCCGCTCGACGTTTGGCGTGCGCGGTATCCGCATTTATGTCGATGGTATTCCGGCCACCATGCCTGATGGTCAGGGACAGACGTCTAACGTTGATATCGGCTCTATCGATCATATTGAAGTGCTGCGCGGCCCGTTCTCTGCGCTGTATGGCAACTCGTCCGGTGGGGTGATCAATATCGATACCCAAACCGGCCAACAGCCCACCACGTTAGAGGCCGGAACCTGGTTTGGTAGCTACGGCAGTTGGCGTAACAGTTTGAAGGTCAGCGGCGCGACGGGCGATGGCACCCATGCTGGCGATGTAAACTACACCGTGTCGACTTCACGCTTCACCACCCATGGCTATCGCGACCACAGCGGCGCTGAGAAGAACCTTGCCAACGCAAAACTCGGCGTACGCCTGGATGATGCCAGTACCCTGACGCTGTTGTTCAACAGCGTGCACGTGAAGGCTGATGACCCAGGTGGCTTAACGCCCGATATGTGGCGCGCTGACCCGCATCAGGTTGCCAGCAACGTCAGTATCTACAATGCGCGCAAGACGGTTGATCAGACTCAGGCCGGGCTGCACTACGTGCGACAAATGGGCGAGAATGATGACCTGAGCGTCATGATGTACGCCGGTATCCGTGAAACCACGCAATATCAGTCACTGCCCGCTTCCTCACAGAGCAGCGCAGCGCACCCCGGCGGCGTGATTGATTTGACCCGTCACTATCAGGGTATTGATACACGCTGGACGCACCGCGACACCCTGTTCTCGATTCCGGTCAGTTTCACTGGCGGCGTTGACTACGAAACCATGATGGAACGCCGCAAGGGCTACCTCAATTTCAGTAACAACGGGACCAGCACCGATTATGGTGTCATGGGCGATATGCGTCGTAACGAACGCAACCTGATGTGGAACCTTGATCCGTATCTGCAAACCAGTTGGCAGCTTACCAACAAGCTGTCACTGGATGCCGGTCTGCGTTATAGCTCGGTTTATTTCGACTCCAACGATTATTACATCACCACCGGAAACGGCGACGACAGCGGTAGCACCAGCTATCACCGTTGGCTGCCAGCGGCGGCGCTGAAATATGCGTTTGATGACAGTTGGAATGCCTACCTTTCTGCCGGTCGTGGCTTCGAAACGCCAACCATCAATGAGCTGGCCTACCGCTCTGGCGGCGTATCTGGCCTGAATATCAATCTGAAACCTGCCACCAGTGACACCATTGAACTGGGCACCAAAAAACGCATTGGCAATGGCCTGATTTCTGCGGCGGTGTTCCAGACCGATACACAAAATGAAATTGTCACCGATACCAGCAGCAACGGGCGATCGACTTACAAGAATGCTGGCCAAACCCGTCGTCGTGGTCTCGAATTGGGACTGGATCAGCAGTTTGCCTATGACTGGCGTTTGAAAGCCGCCTGGACATTGCTGGATGCACGTTACCGCACCAATGCTTGTGGCACCGCTAACTGTGATGGCAACCGTATTCCAGGTATTGCGCGCAGCATGGCGTATGCCGGTCTGGAATATGCCCCGGAACAGGGCTGGTACGGTGGTGCAGAGATTCGCTACATGAGCGATATCGCCGCCAATGACGCCAACAGCGTGAAAGCACCGGCTTACAGCATCACCTCGCTGAATACCGGTTACAAATGGCTGTTGAGCAACTGGACGCTGGATATGTTCGGTCGCGTCGATAACCTGTTTGATCGCAACTACATCGGTTCTGTTATCGTCAATGAGAGCAACAGCCGCTATTACGAGCCAGCGCCTGGCCGCAACTACAGCGTGGGCCTGACCGTAACGTACGCCTTCCAGTAATAAAAAACCCCGGCACAGTAGACTGTGTCGGGGTTTTCACTTCGTAATATCGGGTTAGCCCAGCAGTGCAATCACCTCGGCTGTGGTGCCGGTTTCACCAAGACGTGGGAAAATACGCTTGATGCTGTTCTCGTGGGTTTCGAGGTTCAGGTCAGTCATCGCATCTACGGCCAACGTGACGTTGTAACCTAATTCATAAGCCTGACGGGCGGTAGACTCTACCCCGATGCTGGTTGCAATACCGCAGATCACCACCTGGGTGATGCCGCGTTGTTGCAGCTCTTCATGCAGTGCGGTCTGGTTGAATGCACCCCAGCTATGTTTGGTAATGGTCAGATCGCCTGATTGTGGTGCCACTTCGTCGACTAAGGTTGCCCAGTCCGCAGGTAGTTC
This sequence comes from Candidatus Pantoea multigeneris, assembly GCF_011752615.1. Classification (NCBI taxonomy): domain Bacteria; kingdom Pseudomonadati; phylum Pseudomonadota; class Gammaproteobacteria; order Enterobacterales; family Erwiniaceae; genus Pantoea; species Candidatus Pantoea multigeneris. The sequence continues at coordinate 62,712 of NZ_VWXF01000009.1, read as the reverse complement.
ACCCGCATGGCGCGCCTGTTCGTTACGGCCTGGCGCACCGCCAGCCACATTCACTAATACCACCGGCAGGTTTTTGCTGCGGAATGCGGCGATCAGTGAGGTGCTAAGGGCAATCACCGGTTTTGGATCGTGAACCACCGGCAGGCGGATAATACCGTGTTGCAGGTCAATGACGATCAGCGCGGTTTTTGCATCAAGTGTGGTTACGGCCATGGAAACTCCTTAAAGATTATTGATCGGCGATACGTTGCAGTAGAGGGATCGCGGCAAGTAGCGTTTGGCGCTCTTCAGCACTGAATGTTTGTTCCATCACCTGTAGCAACCAGTCATCACGCATTGCGCGATTTTCATCGATCAGCGCCAGACAAGAGGCGGTTGGGACATAGCGGGTTTTTCTGCCATCCCCCGGCACACTCTCCGCCTTCACCATGCCTGCACCTGACAGGCTGGCGACCGTCGCCCCCATTGACTGGCTGCGCACACCTTCGGCTTTTGCCAATTCGGTAATCGTCATGCCGCCATTGCGGACCAGATGACCCAGTACGGACACCTGGGACCAGGTGAGATCGGCCGGTGGGGCCGACTCGCGTAGGCGACGGCTCAGTTTGCCGGAGATCATCCGCAGCGCGACGGCGGCGTTACTTAAATCACTCATTGCTCGCTCCTTACTGCTGTGCGGGCAGTATATAGATGCGAAGCTAAACTGTGTAGTTTACCTTCGTATCAATTTGTAATGCGTGGCCTGGACAAATAGTGAATCAGGCTATGAAAACGCAACGGTGTGGCAAGCGGATTACGGTAGCTATGCGCGACATCAGCAGAAAACTGACGGGCCTGGCCACGAACCAGCCGGTGCCACACGCCTGCCACGCCAAGCAGCAATTCACCTTCCTGCACCACGACCTGCTCAATCACCCCCTCTTCATGGGCGGAAGAGTGACTCTGCGCGCCGGGTGCCAACGTGACTTCAAGCAGATCCATATGCAGTTGCGGATCGTAAGGCAGCAGGCTGCGAACCTCCATCTGTGCATTGCTTTGACTGAAGGTTACCGGTGTTTCACTGCCGTCGTTTTCACTCTGTATAAAGAAAGAGAATGGCACGTTAAAGCCCGTGGCTATTTTCCACAATGTCGCCACCGTGGGGCTGGACTCTGCTCTTTCAATCTGACCCAACATGGCTTTGCTGACGCCGGTGTTCACTGCCGCCTGCGTCAGGCTCCAGCCGTTGGCCTGGCGTAGCTGCTTCAAAGCGTGGCTGAGATAATCGTGAGGACTTTCCATAACATCTCCTGATATGACCCCAGCATTGTATCACTTGTGCGCATACTCAGCCTGTGCGACGATGTGCGTTATAACGCACAACCGGAATTTTTTGATGCTCAGCACGACTATTCGCACCCCTTTTTCCTTTCCAATGTTGGTTTCTGGCCTGGTTGCCGTATTGGTAGGTTACAGCAGTTCCGCCGCGATTGTTTACCAGGCCGCTCAGGCGGCGGGGGCGACTACGCTGCAAATCGGCGGCTGGCTGTCGGCATTGGGTGTGGCGATGGGCATCAGCTCGCTGTTTCTCTCTTTGCGCTATCGCATCCCGGTGCTCACGGCCTGGTCAACGCCTGGAGCCGCCCTGCTGGCAACCAGCCTGCACGGCACCACGCTGAACGAAGCGATTGGCGTGTTCGTGTTTGCTAATGTCTTGATTATTATATGCGGTATTACCGGCCTGTTTGCCCGCATGATGGCGTGGATCCCACAGTCACTGGCCGCCGCCCTGCTGGCCGGGATTCTGTTGCGCTTTGGACTGCAAACCTTCACGGGGCTACAACAAAATATCGCACTCTGCGGTGCGATGTGCCTGACCTGGCTTGTCTGCCGTCGCTGGATGCCTGGTTATGCCATTTTGATGACATTACTGGCCGGAATCGTAGTCACCTTTGGGCAGGGCAATGTGCACCTCTCATTGCAAGAGGTCCATTTCACACTGCCGCAATTTATTATGCCGAGCTTTAACCTGGCCACGCTGGTAGGCATCGGCTTACCCTATTTCCTTGTCACCATGGCCTCACAAAACGCCCCCGGTATTGCGACTTTGCAGGCGTATGGTTACAAACCGCCGGTCTCCTCGCTGATCAGCTGGACGGGCCTGATCGCCCTGCTGTTCACGCCATTTGGCGGCTACTCTGTGGGCATTGCGGCCATCACTGCGGCAATTTGCATGAGCGAGGATGTGGATGCCGATCCGCGTCGCCGCTGGATGGCCGCGGCCTTGGCCGGTTTGTTCTATCTTCTGGCCGGGCTTTCGGGCGCACTGATTGGCCTGCTGTTCAGCGCGCTACCACCGGTCTTTATTCAGACGCTGGCCGGTCTGGCGCTTATTGCTACCTTAGGGAACAGTTTGCAGCGCGCCGTAGAGGACGTTGGCTCACGCGATGTGGCGCTGATTACCTTCCTGATCACCGCTTCCGGGCTCACGCTCTTTGGTATCGGCTCCGCCTTCTGGGGGTTAGTGGGCGGAATGATCGCCCACCTCTTCCTGACCCGCGTACGCCCTTAATCAACCTCTAACCGGGCCAGGTCTTGTAACAGACCCGGCCCGGTTGGTTGCCACTGCAACCGTTGACGGGTTCGGGCGCTGTCCGCCGACATATCCGCTGTGACAAAGTTTGCCATCCAACCAAAGTGCGCTGTGGCCTGTTCCGTTGTCAGGGAGACACCCGGCAACCCGAGGCGCTCGCCGATTGCCAATGCGATATCTTTAAAGCTAATGGCCTCTTCCGCCACCGCATTGTAACGGGCACCAGGCTGACCTTTTTCTAAAGCCAGGCGATAGAGACGGGCCGTGTCCGACAGTCCCGCCGCCGACCAGGGATTGTCTCCATCCCCGACCCAGGCAGAAATGCCACTGCTGCGCGCCACTCTGATGACTTCCGTTATAAGTCCCTGCTTTTGCGGGTTGTGGATCTGCGCCAGGCGCAACGTCATTACGTTAAGACCGCGCTGCAACAATACGTTCCCGGCCAGTTCAGAGGCGATGCGTGGATGGGGATAGTCGGGATTAAAATTGTCTTCATGCGCGCGCAACCCTTCTGCATCTGCGCCGATGGCTACGCCCGATGTGATGATCAGCGGGCGTTGACTACCGGCCAGCGCATCACCCAAGGCGAGGATCACGCGGCGGTCTTTTTCACAATTGGCAACGAAGTTGCTAAAGTCGTGATCGAAAGCGGTTTGAATGACGCCATCACATTCTGCGGCACCGCGCTGTAAACTTTCCGGCTGATTTAAGTCACCGCGATACGCCTCAATACCCAAAGTGGCCAGTTTCTCCGCGCCCGCCTCTGAACGTGTAACGCCCAGCACCTGATGGCCGCCGTTGATAAGTTCCTGAGCGACCTGACTGCCGACAAAGCCTGTTGAACCGGTAAGAAATATGCGCATAATCAACTCCCCTATTGGTGAAGCGTTATCATCATCCGGTGCGCCATCGGGTAAAAGTAGTGACATTATCAGGGTATAAAAACTAACGGGGTAATTGTGTCAGTTCAGCCAGCCAATTTACTCGGGCACTATTTGCAAAACTGCCGACGTCGCCTTGATCCGGAGCAGCTTGGCTTTGCGCCTGGCCGCCGTCGTACTCCCGGTTTACGGCGGGAAGAAGTCGCACAACGTGCCAATATTAGCCCGACCTGGTACACCTGGCTGGAACAAGGGCGCGGCGGCGGGCCTTCAGCGGAAGTGCTGAATCGAATTGCACAAAGCCTGTTGCTGAGCGAACCAGAGCGTGAGCATTTGTTTATGCTGGCTTTTGGCCACCCACCGGAAGCCAGTTACCGGGCGCCGGTTGCCGTGACGCCGCGTTTACAACGCCTGTTAGATACGCTGGATGCCAGCCCAGCCATTATCAAATCAGCCACCTGGGATGTGCTGGCCTGGAATCATGCAGCGGCGCGGGTGCTGACGGATTACAGCCTGTTGCCTGCCGACCAACGCAATATTTTACGGCTGATTTTTTGCGCTCCTCACATTCGCCGTGGTCAGCGTGACTGGGAATCTACCGCTCGTGCGGTAGTGAGCGCCTTTCGTGCCGATGCGGTCAGAGCCGGGGCGCAAACTGAGATTAAGCAGTTGGTGGATGAACTTTGTGCCGCCAGCCCAGAGTTTGCCGCGTTATGGCTGAACAATGATGTTTCGCAACATGCTGAAGGCATTAAATGTTTATATCACGCCACCCTCGGTCCGCTTGAGCTTGAATACTCCAGCTTTTCCGTTGATGGTCATCCGGCCTTGAGCCTGATGGTCTTTAATCCGGTTCATCCCACGGATGCGCTGCGGCTGCGGCAATATCTGGCAACCACCCGGTAAATGTCCTGCCATTACCCTGAGCGTTACCGACGCTAACAAATGAATATTAACTAAAATCAGCGCCTTTTCTGGCGTTTGATTTTCGCTTAGCCCACCTAAAATCACTGCAATTGTTGATAAAACGCGATTTTCTGCCTGCGATCATCCTATAAGGACACCGAGTGGCTAAGACTTTTCTGCGCAGCGGCAATCCTGACGCACTGCTGTCACTGGGGGAAAACGGCAAACCGGTCTTCCTCTCCGCCCTACAAATACGTGAAACCCTACGACTGCGTAATTACAGCGCGCTGGCTGATTGTCTGGCGATTCCGCAAGCTTGCGATCGCGGCGATCGTCTTTACTGGTATGCCCCGTTCGAAGGAAAAGTAAAATCCTGGCTGGCGGCCAGCCCGGAAGAACGCCAGCAGGCGCTGACCCTGTTGACAGAATACCAGCAAACATTCAGAGAGATCGCCGCCAAGGCCAGTGCGACCACTAGCCCTGCACAGCAGCTTTTTGCGGCGCTGCTGAGCAAAAGCCTGCACTTTCCCGGCCAGCAATATATCAGCCTGGTCAACGGCAAACCGGTCATCACTTTCTGGGGATTTGTGGAGAACCACGAACAGCAGAACCTGGATCCGCTGGCGTGTTTACGAGACACCCTGGAAGAACGTTTACCGCTGTTGGTGGCAGAGAAAGACGTTCAGGAAACGGAAGTGATTACTCCAGAGCCCGTCAGCGTGGTGGAAACTCCGCCTGCAAAACCGCAATCCCATACCCCTCGTTGGGTGTTGCCAGTATCACTGGCTGCGGCCTGCGCATTGGGACTTTCTCTACTGGGCTGGCAACTTGCGCACCCTCCGCAACCCGCCGTCAACCCTGAGGTCAACAAGCCCGTTGCGGCAGTGAAAACACAGCCACAACCTGCCCCGATTAAACTGCCGCTGATGCCAGCCAGTATCGTTGAGTCTGCACCACCGCCACCGCCGCCAGTTCCGGTGGAACCGGCCAAAGCTGACGATCTGGTATTGAACGCCGAAGCGGTACGCGCGGGCACCGTGCAGTTCCTTAATGGCCGTTGGCTCGTCACCTTACAGCCTGCCACCCCTGCGTCCTGGCTGCCCGAGTTTCGCTACCAGTTCCGTAATGGGCGCGGCAGCGTGACGATGGTGCAGTCAACCGGCGTACGCTGTAGCGCGGAGGCAAGTGGCGCATTAATGGGTTCTGGTGAGCTGGAGATTCGCAGCCGCTTTACCGCGCGTTGCTCAGATGGCTCGCGATACCGCATGCCACAGCTGTTCTGTAAACAAGGCGAAGGCGCTGCCCGTTGTCAGGCTCAGCTGCGTGACGACCAAACCTTCCCGATGATGATTAAGCGTGAGAGCAGATAACCATGTTGGCTACCCTGATTGATGACACACACAAAATCACACTGATTGCGGACAGCGGCATCCAGTTTCTCGATTTTGGTCTGCGTCTGACTGACGCCAGCCTGCGTCGGCAGTTTGTACGACAGACCGCAAACGGGCCACTGCTGCGTCTGGAACAGGATGTCAGCGGTAAATTTCTGCTGCACGGCACAAGCGGCACTCCGCCAGAGGTCGTACGCCCTGAATCCGACATCGCGCTGTTGGACTCGCTGACCCTGCTGAATAACTGCTGGCTCCCGTTACCGATCCTCCGCTGCAGCGGGCAGCGTCGCTTTAGCCCCGGCGCAGAAAACTGGGCACGCATCCACGTCTCTCAGCTGGATAAAGCCGATGCACAAGGCCATACCCATCGTTTGACTCTGGCACTGGACACCCGGCTGGTCTCTCTGGCCGATGGCGGAGAACGGCTCGGACTGGCACACAGTGATGCCGAAAACGGTGTCACTTTTGCGCTGGCGTGGCAAAACTATGAGCTGGCTGATTTTCTCGACCTGACCTGGGTTGATGGCTGGCTGCGCGAAAGCTTTAGCGAACGCGCCGATCGGCAAGAACAAGCGTTACATCAGGCACTGCGGGAGTTTGAGTATCAGGCACACTACCTCAACCTACTGGAACTTCTTGGCCAACAGCTCAATCTGACCGAGATCAGCGTACAGGCGTTGGGCGCACAAAACCCGGCGATTAATGTCGATTTGATCCTCGACGTCGGGAATTCCCACACCTGCGGCATCCTGGTCGAAGAGCACCAGGACCAGCGCAGCGGCTTACAACAGGCCAGCGAACTGCAACTGCGCGATCTCTCACAACCCTGGCTTGTGTGGAATGAACTGTTCGACAGCCGTCTGGAATTCAGTGAAGCTCGCTTTGGCAAGAACCACTTCTCCCTCGAGAGTGGCCGCGAACAGGCTTTTATGTGGCCATCCCTCACCCGTACCGGCAGCGAAGCGAGCCGTCTCGCGCTGCAACGCGCGGGCCTGGAAGGCAGCAGCGGTATCTCCAGCCCACGTCGCTACTTGTGGGATGAAGCGCATTATCAGCCCGGCTGGCGTTTTAACCGTAGCAGTGGTCATGAACCTCAGGCGATTGCGGCGCCCTTTTTGACCCTGGTGAACGATCAAGGGCAGCCCCTTAACACCCTCGAACCCGACGAAAAACTGCCGGTATTTTCGGCTCACTACAGCCGCAGTTCGTTAATGACATTCATGCTGTGCGAACTGCTGGCGCAGGCGTTGATGCAGATGAACAGTGTGATGCAGCGCCAACGCATGCCGCAAAGCCATGCCCCGCGCCAACTGCGCCACATCATTCTCACGTTACCTTCGGCCATGCCAAAGCCCGAACGCGAAATTTTCCGTCAGCGTATGCATGAAGCGCTGGGTCTGGTGTGGAAGGCGGAAGGCTGGCACCCTGCCGATCTCCCCTTCAATGCGGCGCATTTTTCCCAGGCAAGCCGTCCGGTTCCTGATGTGCAAATGGAGTGGGATGAGGCCACCTGTGGACAAATGGTCTGGCTCTATAACGAAACCCAGGTCAACTACGCCGGCAATGCGGGAGAGTTTTTTGCCGCAACCGAGCGCCCTGACCGGCAATATGGGGCGGATGAGTCACCCGGTAAGCAGTTGCGTATCGCCTCGATTGATATCGGTGGCGGGACCACCGATTTAGCGATCACCCACTATCGTCTTGATGATGCTCAGGGTAATCAGGCAAAAATTACGCCCCGTTTACTGTTCCGGGAAGGCTTTAAAGTGGCCGGAGATGATATTCAACTGGATGTGATTCAGCTGTGGATTTTGCCAGCATTACAACAGAGTTTGCTGCATATCGGGCTACAACAACCGGGTGAATTACTGCAAAAGCTGTTTGGTCATGATAACCGGCTGGATGGCCTGGGCACCTTACGCCAGCAAACCACCTTGCAACTCTTCATTCCCCTGGCTCAGGCGATTCTGGCACGTTACGAATGCTGGAACCCACTGGAAAATCATGCTGAAGTCAGTGCAACGTTTGGCGAGCTGCTCGAAACAGCGCCTTCCGATCTGGTGCTGGGCTTTGTTACCGATGAAGTCACGCGGCAACTGGGGGCTGAACATCGCTTTGATCTGATGCATGTGCCGCTGGTGGTGAAAATGAGCCAGCTGCATCAGGAATTTATGCAGCAGCGGATGGCGATTATTCCGGCGCTGCGTGCCATGTGCGAAGTCGTGTCATTTTATCAGTGTGACATTTTGCTGCTGACCGGTCGTCCTTCCCGTTTCCCGGGTATTCAGGCGCTGGTGCGGCATCTGCAACCGCTGCCGGGTAATCGCATTCTGGGGCTGGAAGGCTACCACACCAGCGAATGGTATCCCTTTAGTAAACAGGGCCGCATCGATAACCCAAAATCCACCGCGGCGGTCGGCGCGATGCTGTGCCTGTTGGCGCTGGAATTACGTCTCAACAGCTTCTGGTTCCGTGCGGGTGATTTCGAACCTTATTCCACCATTCGCTATCTCGGTATTTTGGACGAAAGTGCGACCCTGAGCGAACAAAACACCTGCTACCACGCGCTCGACTTCGATGATGCGCAACATCAACTCGATCCCCAGGCAAGCCTGACGGTGAACGGCAGCGTTTGCCTCGGCTTCCGCCAGTTAGAAAACGATCGCTGGCCCGCTTCGCCGCTCTACAGCCTCACGATTAACGATGCGGCCTTAGCGCGCAAAGTTGCCGGTGTCAGCACCTTGCAGGTGAAATTAGCGCTGGCAGAAGAAGTACCGGCTTATGGTGCTCAGCATCTGGTAATCCGCGAAGCCCGTCTAAGTGATGGTTCGCCGGTGCCGCTACAGCATCTGAGCCTGAATCTGAATACTTTATCTGCCAGTGGCAATGCCGGTGCTCAGTACTGGATCGACAGCGGTAGCGTATGGAGAAAATCATGAAGAGTCGCTGGCAGGCACCTCAGCCGGTTTTACATCGCCTGCAACGCTTACAAGATGTGCTGCAAAGCAGTGAAAACTGGTTGGCGCATTATGGCCCGAAAGTCCCGCGTCTGGCGCTGGAGGCTGAAACCCTCGGGCGTCAATTACAGCGGGCGAAGGCCCACACTCAGCGTTTGGTCCAGCAGGCGAATCGCCCTACCACGCTGGCGCTGTTTGGTCAGTCTGGCCGGAGTAAACATGCGTTACTGGCTGAAATGGTTGGGGACGCCCAGGGGGAGTTGCACGTCAGAGTGGGCGAGCGCACCCTGAGTTATGCACGACACATCAACCCCACCATGGCTGATTTTGCCGTTAGCCTTCGCTTCACCCAACATCACGCCCCGGCTTCCCCGGAATGGCCGGTCGCTTTGGTGCTGCTGAATGAAGTAGAACTGATTGGCTTGATGCTAGCCGCAAGAAAATCGCCCGTGGTCGCTTCGGGTCAGGTCATGGTGGCTACGCTGGAACGCCTGCAACGCATGGTTCAGCCTCAAACAACCAGCGATCTAAAAAGTGAAGACCTGTTGATGCTGTGGCAAAACCTGCGGCATCAACACGGCTATGACAGCCAGTTGGATCGTCTGTTTTGGCCACAGGCGATGAAGCTGGCTCCGTGGCTGGCAACCGATGACCGCATTGAACTTTTTGCCCTGCTCTGGCCGGGAGAAGCCACGCTGAGCGATCGGCTGCGGCAACTCCTGCATTTGCGGCAACAGCTTGGGTATGCGAGGCGCATAGAAGCAGAAGCCGAACTGCTGGTCAGCCGTTCTTCATTGGCCAGCGAATGGCTGCTGAGCCATGAGGCGGATGCACAGCAAACGGTGATGGTTCGCGCTCAGACGAATGTGCCACCGATGCCCGTCAGTCTGGACGATCTTCGTCTGCTCGCGCTGGAACTGGAGCTTTCCCTTAGCTCGGTACCACGTCAGGCGTTATTTGATGAGGCGGATATGCTGCTGCTTCCCGCCTGTGCCAGAACGGAGACGGATTCTCCCCTGCTTTCCCACAAGCGTGAGTTAATGTCTGGCTGGTATGCGGCACGTCATGGCATTGATGTATTGCTGGTGTGTACGGCATCACAGCATCGCACACAAACGGCGTCAGTCAGCCATCGATTACGTGAATGGTTGCGGCATCAGCCCGCACTGGAGAAACCTCGCCTGATTTGGGCTATCACACCCCATGACAGTCGCCATCAACAGGAAAATCATGATGAAGCCGTCCAGCGTCAGGTAGGAACACCGGGACAATCCTGGGGCTCAATGCTGGCGTTAGATCGCGCGGGCGTAGACCGGATGTCGCGCTGGTTGCAGGATGAGATGACGTCTGAACCTCAGCAACAGTTACTGTCTCGACAGGTGCAACAGCTGGAAAGTAGGGTTGCCGGACAGTTGCTACAGCCATGGTGTGAGTCGGAGGCCTCTTCCGGCCAGGCGCTGCGCAAAAAGCAGATTGCGGATGCTTTATTGAAATGCTTACAGCATCGTACCGGGTTACACGGTGAACTGCTGGAGCGGTTGCAACCTTCGCGTGATGTGTTGCGCCAACTGTGGCTGGGTCAGCAGGAGCAGGCAGCCGATCCCGCGCCACAACATTTTGGCATCGGCTTTGAATTCGATTTGTTCAGTGACCAGGACGCCGCAGGCGCTGCTACTCAGAATGCCCCATCACCGCTGACTGAAATGGCCCAGCGTGTGCTGGGTGTCTGGTTCACACATTTGCGTCAGTTACCGGACAACGGCGAGTTGCTCGCCTTGCTCAACCTGGACAGGGATATTCTGGCGGCACTGACTGAGGAGTTGATCTGTGCCAGCTTCCGCCTTGATTTACTGGCACAACTGGATAAAGCCTTACAGGATAATCTCAGCGGAACGCGCAGTGCGGGACAGATTGATCGTCTGGTATCACGGGCGATGACGGTGATCGGGGATTTTGTTGCCTGGCTCGGCTGGTTGCAACAGCCTGAACCCCAACGTCCCGCCAGCCGTGTCAATCGCGGACAGGCCATTTTTGCCCGGCCCGCAGTCACCGTGGCAACAGCACCGGGCGGTCAGCGATTAACGCGACTCACTGCCACCCCTGCAAATACCACTGCGTTTTACATTTATGACTGGCTGGTGGGCCTTGACCAGCTGGTTGCCGGTAATAATGGCTTTACCGGCGGCCAGGCGCTCACGCCAGACGCTCGTGCTGAAGTCCTGCGACTATTACAGCAGTTACGCAGCTAATCTCGAATCAGGTGCAGTTCCCCCTCCAGGGCCTGCACCGCCTCTTCAAACACGGCAATAACCGGGGCAAATTGCCCCTCAACGGGCAATGGAAGATGGTGCAGATGAATCTGCGCGGGCAGCGCCATGCCGCCCGTTATCCAGTCCCATAGCGCGTCCAGATTATTGCCAAAACCCGGCGGACAGTGGCTTTGTTCGCTGAATGCGGCATACAGCGCTTGCCGATCGGCCAAACGCTGGAAATCCAACACGATGCTTAGCATGTTAAGGTAACGCCGTAAAAGTGCGATAGTGATCGCGCGTCAGGAACACCAGACCGTCAGAAGAGAACAGCAAACGGTCTGCCTCACGATGTCCGCAGCGATAGTTCACATCCGCCTCAAACCAGCGTCTGCCCTGTTGCTCGGGTAATCGCCCTTCCCGGTTAGAAAAGTGATCGCCCCCTATGGCATGACCTGGTAACGCCTCACACAAATTGCCTCGTGCCGGGTCCCAGCCACGCTGGCGAGCTTCACGCTTGGTCAGATAAAAATCCGGCAACTGATGATGCTGGTGTACCCAACGGGCAACCTGTTGCGCATCTGTCATGGCGGTGATGTTCTGGCCGGTGGAAGCCGAGGTAGGCGCGTTAGGGGAAAAATGGGGTTTTAGACCATACCAGCACACTGCAAGCAGCGCGATAAGGCCAATCCAGCGAATATTTTTCATGATGTCATCCTGATCAAACAGGATGCGATAGTAGCAGGTTTAACAGGAAGAAACAGCGCGGGCCAGCAGTGCTGGCCCCGGCGATGTGGGTTTATTGCATACTGTGCGATGGCACACTGTGGCGACGCCAGGTACCTGGAGCCATGCCGTACTGACGTTTGAAGCTGCGGTTAAACGACTGTTGCGAATCAAAGCCCATCGAAATAGCCACGTTGAGAATCGGCTCGTTACTGCTGGTCAGACGGTCAGCCGATTTTTTCAGTTTCTTCGCACGGATGTATTCACCGAGAGGATAACCCGTGTGCTCTTTGAACATCCGTTGCAGATGCCATTTAGAGTAACCGGAACGCTCTGCCACCGTATCGAGATCCAGACGTGCTTCAATGTTGTTATCGATCCAGTCAATCAGATCGTGAATAAATGCGTCACTCATCATCCTAGTGTCCTCCGTCAACTTGACGAACAGTATCAGTATCTATTGCAGTTGCATTTAAGAGTGAACCAGAACGGATTTAAATGCAAGTTTTATTATTACATTAAATGCCGTCTGGGTTTAGACAAGTATTAGTCAGAAATCTTTTCGCTGCACGGTGAGGGCGAAACTTGTGGCACGCAGTCGTTGCTGTTGCGCTGTTTGAGTTCGTCCAGGGCTTGCGCCACGGTACGTTTTTCCAATACCTGGAGCGAGGCTTCTTCTGCTTCTTCAGCGATCGCTTTAAAGTACCAACACAAATTGGCACTCACCAGGCAACGCGGTGCGACATCGGGACGTGAAGCCCAAAGCTTTTTATCCTCGATCACCGAAACGTAAATATCACGCAGTGTAATTTCGCTGGGTGGTCGTCCCATATGAATACAGCCACTGCGACCCAGAGTAGACACAATGATGCCATCACGGGTAAGGGGAACCATCAGCTTTCGAATAAAGCTGGGGTTAGCCTCTAGCCCTTCGGCCAGGGTTGCGCTGGTTGAGCGTTTGCCCAGTTGCTCCGCCATCGCTACGCTCAAAACCATCTGCAAAGCTGTCGGGAAGCGGTAATCTAACATCTCTTCATCCTGGTGCGGCCCTTGTTCTTTTTGTCATCGCCGCGTCATGTGTATCGAATAAGACTTAAATATAACAAACATTGTTGCACTTTAGAAGGCGCACACTGTGCTATAACGCCTCACGCGCGTTGGGCAAACGGGATTTTAGCAGCATCACCAGCCCCACGTTGATCACTGCCAGGGCGCATAATGCCCACAAGGTGGCACTGGCACCGAATACCGCATAAATCCAGCCAAAACAGAGTGGCGTCACCGCCTGTCCGATCAGCGCGGGACGTGCCATCCGCCCTACTACAACCGCATACGCCTCAGGTTTGACCAGGGCCAGCGGCAGCGTGCCGCGCACAATAGCGCGCAGCCCATTCCCTCCGCCATACAGCACCATACTCAACAGTGCAAACTGCGGGAAACAGGCCAATACAATCAATCCTATCGCTACCAGCCCAACCGAGAAAAAGGTTGTCCAGATGGGATGGCCACGTTTGAATGCAATATCAACAATGCGCGATCCCACCTGGCACGGCCCCAGAATGGCACTGATAGCCAAGGCGGAAGCCAGGCTGTAACCATCTGCTTGCAGCAAGGTAATCAGCTGAATAGAGACTGCGGTCATGATGACAGAGGCCAGTGTGAAAATGGCACACAGTAGCCAGAACAGCGTTGGCGCAAGGTCAACATCCGAAGGCAGACGCCGTTTGGTGCCTGGTTTCCGCCCCGCCGTGGCGGGCAGCGCATAGAGTGAAGCGGGCAACGTGGTGAGAAGCAACAACACCGCTATGACAAAACAACTTTCTCGCCAGCCCAGTAAATGGACCAGTGCCGCCGTGCCAGGCCAGACAAGGGTGGTGCAAAACCCGGAAATCAGGGTAATACCGGTGATTGCCGCGCGGGCCTGTAGGCCATAAATGTTACCCAAAGCCGCGAACAACGGATCATATAGCCCCATTGCCATGCCTACGCCGGTGATAACCCAGGCGACTAAAAACAGGATTAACTGATGGCTTAGCCCCATCATCACCAGCCCCAGAGCAATCACAACACCGCTGCTGGCTAGCATCCAGCGACCGCCCGTTCGGGCAATGATACGCCCGCTTAAAGGAGCAAGCAGGCCCGAAACCAGTATGGCGATGGATAATGCGCCATAGATCCACTCTTGCGACCACCCAGTTTCCTGCGCAATGGGTGCAGCCATGACTGCAAGCAGATAAAAGGAGCCGCCCCAGAGTAATATTTGTACTAACCCCAGGGTAATAATGGCGCTGCGCGCAGGTTTAATGCTTTGTTCCATCAATTAGTTAATCCTTGTCAGACAGGCGGTTTTTATACCATGTGCGGCGTGCGTGATATAGGTGTGTCAGAGGGATTTGCGCTTGCTGTAGGAGATGTCTGATTGCGATAAAAAAGCCCCATTGGGGGCTTTTTTATCGGTTGAATACCTCAGGTCCTTTTTGAGATAGCGTGCTTAGCACTCTAAGCGCGGCGCCATTTGGCTTTTTCTCACCTCTTTCCCACTTTGAAACAGTCGTCACTGACATATTCACATACTCAGCCAGCATAGCCTGGCTAAGATTGTAACGCCCACGTAAGGCCTGGATTGCTTCACCATTCATCTCAATAATGGTGGGAAGCTGTTCACGCAGCTCTCTTAACCTGACCCGAGCATCAATATGCTTCACAGTATCTTTTGAGATACCGCCATGAGGTAACATATCATGCGCCATTTCCTGCAAATCTTTCAGATGGTCAACCATTACCTTTTACCTCTCGCATCGTTTTGGCCCGGATGTGAGCATCAAGCTGTTTTTGGGTCATACCAAGTAAGTCAGCGGCGAATCTTTTGTAGGCCTTGATCGCATCATCAGGTATCTCTTTTCCGCAGCTGCCCGTATCAGATTTTGCGTAGCCATTTACAAAGAATAGATGTTTTCCTGCTTTAAACGCTACAACTGCTCGCGCACCGCCACTTTTCCCTTTACCTGGTAGCCGGATACGTTTTTTGAAAACACCGCCTCCAAAGCTCGCTTCATACTGACCATTCATTATTTCATGCGCTGAGGTGCACAAAACTGCGTCATTAATTTCATCGCCTTTGGTGTTTTTATCGAACGCTTTTAAGACATAAATTCCCATGCTTTATGCATCCCTACGTTTAAGAGTGAACTTCCTTGCCCACAATCACAGCAACTATAGTACTAAGGACCACCCCTGTCAGTAACATTTTAAATGTCCCGTTTAGGTGGATTCAATGCGCATTTTGACAAGATGGATCCCTGCCCGCAAAAAAGAAATAAGCCTCACTTTTACCATCTGCATAGCGCGAATATTCCCTGCTTGAAACGATTACATGCACGATATCAATGGGGTTTTTAATCCAACATTTTAGCATGTTGTAACTAGTAAAGAGTATTGAGTGACACCCTGATTGCAGGCAAACTCAGGGTGGACAAATGGTATGTTGTAACTAGGGAGCTTAACTGATGCGCTATGACTTAGTTGATGATTTACGCCGCTCGCTCAATCAGCTTGAGCAGGCGCTGAGCACGCTACGTGAGGATATCGAGCAACAACCTCTGCTGATCGCGCGCGTGTTTTCACTCCCGCCCATTGAAAAGGGACAGGAACACGAGGCGATTACCCAAATTTCGGTGGAGCAACATTTAGGGCTAGCGGCACGACAAAAAGCGCTGGAGCACTACTGCCGCCTGTTTATGCAGCATCAGTCCGAGAAACTCAGCACCAAAGCGGCGGTTCGTCTGCCTGGGGCAATATGTATTGAGTGTGATGAAGAGAAAGAAGCTTCACTGATGGACCAGGTTTCGCACATTAATCAGTTAAAACAGCATATCGAAGTGATGATTACGCAGGAGTCCGGCCTCCCCTCTGAAGCTCGCTTTGACTTCGTGCATCATCATTTTCCGGGTTTAATCACGCTCAATGCTTACCGTACCATTCCGTTGCTGAGCGCCCCCGACAGCCTGCGCTTTGGCTGGGCCAACAAAAATATCATTAAGAATTTGCAGCGTGAGGAAGTGGTGGCCATGCTGGAGAAAAGCCTGAAAGCCAACCGCGCACAGGCGCCATGGACACGAGAACAGTGGGCGGAGAAAGTCCAGCAAGAGTTAGCCAGCGTACGCGCACTGCCTGCCAACACGCGCCTGAAGATTAAACGCCCGGTTAAAGTGCAACCCATTGCCCGCGTGTGGCGTGCAGAAGAGAAAAAACAGGTTCAGCTTGCCTGCCCTTCTCCCATTCTGATTACCTGCCGCGACCGTTCGCAAGTGCCGGTGCTGGGAGAACTGCCCAATTATGATGCGCAAAACATTACTCATCGCCACAAACCTGCCGCTGAAACCCTGTGGCTACTGATCCCACGGTTGCATTTATGGGTCGATCACCCGGTAGAGTCCTGATAAAAAAAGGCCAGCATCAGTGCTGGCCTTTCTTCTGGCAGAGGCGTTATTGCTTCATGCTGCCAACCATCTCTTCCGGGCGCACCCAGGCATCAAACTCTTCTTCCGTCAGATAGCCCAGTTTCAGCGCCGAGGCTTTCAGGGTCAGCCCCTGTTTGTGTGCCTGCTTGGCGATTTCAGCGGCTTTATCGTAGCCAATGTGGGTGTTGAGCGCCGTTACCAGCATCAGCGACTCATTTAACAACTGGCTGATGCGATCGCGGTTCGGCTCGATACCGATGGCACAGTGGTGGTTAAAACTGTCCATGCCGTCTGCCAACAGGCGAATAGATTGCAGGAAGTTGTGGATTACCATTGGGCGGAAGACATTCAGTTCGAAGTTACCCGATGCCCCACCGATATTAATCGCCACATCGTTGCCCATGACCTGGCAGCACAGCATGGTCAAGGCTTCACACTGGGTTGGATTGACTTTACCTGGCATGATGGAGCTGCCGGGTTCATTTTCCGGGATAGAAAGTTCGCCGATGCCACAACGCGGGCCAGAGGCCAGCCAGCGCACATCGTTAGCGATCTTCATCAGTGACGCCGCCAGGCCTTTCAATGCGCCGTGGGCATGCACCAGTGCGTCACAGGTGCCGAGGGCTTCAAATTTATTCGGTGCAGTTTCAAAAGGCTGCCCGGTCAAATCGGCCAACGCTTTTGCCACACGCACGGCATATTCAGGATGCGTGTTTAAACCAGTGCCTACCGCTGTACCGCCCAGGGCCAGTTCAGCCACATGCGGAATGCTCAGTTCAAGGTGTTTGAGGTTGTGTTCCAGCATCGCCACCCAACCCGAAATTTCCTGGCCGAGCGTCAGGGGTGTCGCGTCCTGCAAGTGAGTACGGCCAATTTTGACGATATCTTTAAACGCCGCTGATTTCTCACTCAGGGTGTTTTTCAGCACGTTGAGCTGAGGCACCAGTTGTTCACGAATCGCAATCACCGCCGCAACGTGCATCGCCGTAGGAAACACGTCATTCGAGCTCTGGCTTTTATTCACATCATCGTTGGGATGCACCAGACGCGCCATGCCGCGTTCACCGCCGAGGATTTCACTGGCGCGGTTCGCCAGCACCTCGTTCATGTTCATGTTGGTCTGGGTGCCGGAGCCGGTCTGCCAGATTGCTAACGGGAATTCGTCGCTGTGTTTGTTAGCCAGCACTTCATCGGCTGCTTTAACAATCGCCTCTGCGCGTTCTGCTGGCAGCAGGCCCAGATCCCGGTTCACCGTAGCAGCAGCACGTTTGGTCAACGCCAGTGCATGCACCAGCGCTTCAGGCATTTTTTCCGTAGAAATGCGGAAATGCTCGAGGGAACGCTGGGTTTGCGCGCCCCACAGCTTATCAGCCGGTACATCAATCGGTCCCATTGAATCTTTTTCAACGCGGTTGGCCGCCATGACTCTCTCCTTATACGACTGTTCTGATGGTTTGTTGCCCGTGCAAATGGTTAATGAAGGTGTCGAAATCCGGGCGCCAAAATTATGGCATACAATTATTTAACATTCTCGATTCGATTGTCGTTTATCTGATCCTGGGCAATATCTTTTTTGCAATCCTCTGCTTTACTTACAAATTCACCGTCACAGGGAATCCGTTTGAGCATGTTTAGATTAGAGAATTCGCTGCAAAATTACGCATGGGGAAGCCCTAACGCGCTGACAGAATTGTATGGAATCACCGATCCTCAGCAGCGACCAATGGCCGAACTGTGGATGGGAGCCCATCCTAAAAGCCCTTCTTTTATTGATACAAATGGCACTAAACATTCCCTGAGGGAATGGATTGCAGCGGATGTGACAACCCGATTAGGTTCCGCTGTCGCTGAGCGCTTCGGTGAACTGCCGTTTTTGTTCAAAGTACTTAGCGCCGCCCATCCGCTCTCCATTCAGGTCCACCCGAGTAAATCCGCTGCGGTTGCCGGTTTCCAGCAGGAAAATCAGGCCGGTATTCCACTTGATGCACCGCAGCGTAACTACAAAGACGCCAACCACAAACCTGAATTAGTTTACGCGTTGACCCCATTCCAGGCGATTAATGGCTTTCGTGCCACCGCTGAGTGCGTTGCTCTTCTCACGCCGCTGGCTGATGTGCATCAGGTTATTGCTGACTACCTGAGCTCCCCGGATGAGCCACACCTACGTCAGATGTTCACCACCCTGATTTCGCTTGAGGGTGAAGTGAAAAGCCGTTCTATCCGCACCCTGCTGGACCTGTGCAAAGAAAAGCCGGGAGAGCCATGGCGAACCATTGAGGCCATCGCGGTGGATTATCCCGATGATGGCGGCCTGTTTACCCCACTGTTATTAAATGTCGTCACCTTGCAGCCTGGCGAGGCAATGTTTCTCTATGCGGAGACACCGCATGCCTACCTACACGGTGTGGCTCTGGAGGTAATGGCGAATTCAGACAACGTACTGCGCGCCGGACTGACACCCAAGCACATTGATGTACCGGAGCTGCTAGCCAACGTTCGCTTCCAGCCCAGCCCGGCCAATACCCTGCTCACCCAGCCGATACGGCAGGATCACAGAGTGCAATATGCCATCCCGGTTGATGACTTCGCCTTCTCCATCGAGACACTGCAATCTGAACCTCAGCCACTGCCCGTCCCCAGCGCCACCATCGTGTTCTGCATCGAAGGTGAGGCGCAGCTGACCAGCGGCAGTGAACGCTTGATTTTGCAGGCAGGCGAGTCTGGTTTTATACCGGCAGATAGCCCACAAATCCTTGTGCACGGGCGTGGTCGGCTGGCTCGGGTGTATAACGAGTTGCGCTGACAGGCTGACGCCGTCGGGATCAACTGCTATTATTTCAAACGATTATAATATTGCGCTGGCGGCGTAAGCGTACACATGGATAAGGACGACTCTGTAATGAAAAAAAGCAATATAGCGGTAGGTGTGATTGTCGCCCTCGGCGTTCTCTGGACGGGTGCGGCCTGGTTTACCGGAAAGCAGCTTGAGAGCCATAAAGACGAACTGGTGCAGCAAGCCAATGCGCGTCTGCAAAGCTGGGGCCCAGCCAGCACGCTGACGCTGACTTATCAGGATTACCAGCGTGGCATCTTCTCGAGTCACGCCAAAGTGGTGATTCAGGCGACCGCGCAAACCGCAGATAACGGCTGGTTAAAACCCGGCCAGTCGATCGTCCTGGATGAAACTATCGACCACGGTCCTTTCCCGTTGCTGCAGCTCAAGCATTTTAATTTGATCCCCAGCCTTGCTGCGGTTCACAGCGAACTGACCAACACCGATGCGGTGAAAAAACTGTTCGACCTGACAGACAACAAAACCCCGCTGGTTGCAGATACCCGCGTAGGGTATGCCGGTGCCAACCATACTGTGGTCAACTTACTGGCGCTGGATTATCAAAACGCGCAGACCGGCGAGCGGTTTGCCTCTTCGGGTGGGGAATTCACCCTGGGTTCAGACAGCAAAGGTGACAAGGTTGATTTCGATCTGAATCTGCCAAACCTGGCTGTGACCGTGAAGAATGAAGATAATCAGCCGATCCTGTATACGGTGAATAACCTCAAAATGGATGGCAATACCTACCTCAGCCCGGAAGGCGTGAGGATTGGTGACCAGTCGTTATCGCTGGATAAAACCGCTGTGACGGTAAACGGCCAGGAAACCCTGACGCTGAATGATTTTAAAATCACCTCGTCGTTCGACAGCAAAGAGAACAAAATCGGCGGAACCATCGATTACGGTATTGGCAAAATCCTGCTGCAGCAGCATGATTTTGGTGAGTCACAGCTGAAACTGACCGTGGCTAACGTCGACGGACAAGCCATGAAGACCTTCTCAGATAACTACAACGCGCAGTTGCAGGACTTACTGAAACAGCAAGGTCTGGCGGATGATCCGGTACGTTATCAGGAAGATGTCCGTGCGATGCTGTTACAAAACCTGCCGGTGCTGCTGAAAGGCTCACCGAGCGTCAGTATTGCGCCATTTACCTGGAAAAACAGCAAAGGTGAAAGCAGCTTTACGCTGAACGCCAACTTCAACGATCCTGCGACAGTGACCGGCGAAGCCACAGACCTCTCTGCGGTGGTTGATCGGGTGCTGAAAACACTGGATGCCAAACTGAACATCAATATGCCAATGGCCACCGAGGTGATGCATCAGGTGGGTCTGGCAGAAGGCTATAATGCTGACGATGCGCAGAAAATGGCAGATCAGCAGGTGAAAGGCCTGGCCGCAATGGGTCAGATGTTCCGCCTGACGCAGCAAAAAGATGACAACATCACCACTAACCTGCAATACGCCAACGGTCAGGTCACGATGAACGGTGACAAAATGACGCTTGCACAGTTTATGTCACGTTACATGTTGGGCGTTCCGACCAACGAAGGCATGCCGCAGTAATACCCTCTAAGGGTACCGCAAGGTACCCTTTTTGCATTAAGCGCACAATAATCCAGCATCCGCACACGAAGTTGCGCAAATGGCTGGCGTAGATGCGCAAGATGTTTTTATACTTCTCTGCACTTCCTGATAACCAAGCGAGTGCACAATGATCGATCCCCGCCTACCCCTGACAGATATCCATCGCCATCTTGATGGCAATATCCGTGCTGCCACCATTTTAGACTTAGGCCGTGCGTTCAATCTGGCACTGCCCGCCGATACGCTGGAAGGACTGCGCCCACACGTTCAGGTCACGGAGAATGAACCGGATCTGGTTAGCTTCCTGAGTAAGCTGGACTGGGGCGTTAAAGTGTTGGGCAATCTCGATGCTTGCCGTCGTATTGCACAGGAAAACGTGGAAGATGCCGCCCGTGCTGGCATCCACTACACCGAATTGCGTTTCTCTCCAGGCTATATGGCCATGACCCACAACCTGCCGATTGCCGGCGTGGTAGAAGCGGTTATTGACGGTATTCGTGCTGGCCGTCAGCAGCATGACGTAGAAGTGCGTTTAACCGGCATCATGAGCCGCACCTTTGGCGAAGAAGCCTGCCTGCGCGAGCTGGAAGGCTTCCTTGCCCACCGCGATCACATTACCGCAATCGATCTGGCGGGCGATGAACTGGGCTTCCCAGGCAGCCAATTCGTCAACCATTTCGCGCGCGCGCGCGATGCCGGCTTCCACATTACGGTACATGCCGGTGAAGCGGCAGGTCCGCAAAGCATCTGGCAGGCCATCCGAGAACTGGGCGCGGGCCGTATCGGCCACGGGGTCAAAGCGATTGAAGATCCTGCGCTGATGGACTACCTGGCTGAAAACGGCATTGGTATTGAGTCCTGCCTGACTTCAAACATCCAGACCAGCACCGTGGCGTCATTGGCAACCCATCCGCTCAAGGCCTTCCTTGAACACGGTATTCTCGCCACCATCAACACCGATGATCCTGCGGTTCAGGGCATTGAACTGGCGCATGAGTATGAAGTCGCCGCGCCAGCTGCCGGGCTGAGCGCTACGCAAATTCGTCAGGCGCAGGAGAATGGTCTGGCGATTGCCTACCTGAGTGCCGCAGAGAAACAGGCGTTGCGCAACAAAGTCGCCGGATAAACACCGTTGTTTCAGTAATAAAAAAAACAGCGCCTGGGCAAAACCCCGGCGCTGTTTTCATTTTTAAGACCAACTGAAAAACGACTATTTCAACGACAGGGTCTGTCGTTTTTCTGACGATTGCACACCCAGCTCAATCAGCTCCATCACCTGAATGGCTTGCTCTGCCGTGACGGGGTTTTCACCACGTCCCAAAATGGCATCACGGATACCGGCGTAGTAAGCCGGGTAATTACCAGGAATGGTCAGATAGCTCTCTTCCTTCATCTCCGCGCCATCGGCCTGGGTGAGCGTGCCATCACGCATATCATAGCCCCACTCCTCTTGCGGCGGACGCGCACCGGATTTCAACGCATCTTCCTGAGGATCAAGACCATACTTCACGTAACTTCCCAGGGTGCCATGAACCTGATAACGCGCCGACTCGGCCGCCACCAGCATGCTGCCGTGCAGCACGATCCGGCGTTGCGGATAGGTTAGCGTGGCATGGAAGTAATCGGTGGCCTGGGAACCCGCACGCAATTCTGCTAAATCGGCAGTGATCGAGACTGGCGGGCCAAACAGTTGCAGTGCCTGATCAATGAGATGCGGAGCCAAGTCAAACCAGATGCCGCTACCTGCGCCTTTCATCTCGCGCCAGCGTTGGCGCACTTCAGGGCGATAACGGTCAAAATGCGATTCAAAATAGCGCACCTCACCCAGCTTTCCGCTGGCAATCAGGTCTTTCAGCGTCAGGAAATCGCTGTCCCAGCGGCGGTTGTGGAACACGGAAAGCAGCAGACCTTTACTTCTGGCTAATGCATCCAGCTCGCGCGCTTGTGACAGTGTCACGGTGAACGGTTTATCCACCACCACGTGCTTGCCGGCATTCAGCGCGGCCTTGGCCAGGGGGAAATGGGTATCGTTGGGTGTTGGAATCACGATCAGATCCAGCGAAGGATCGTCAAACAGCACCTGCGGCTCACTAACGACCTGCACCTGCGGCCAGTCAGCATGCACTTTAGTCGCATCACTACTGGAGACGACAGCCAACTCCAGCTCTGGCGTGCCTGCAATCAGTGGGGCATGAAATGTTTTACTGGCAAAGCCATAGCCAACCAGACCCACCCGAAGTTTATCGCTCATGTGCGCTCCTGTTGTATGTACACCGGGAATTTAAGCAAGGCCTGGATATTATCACAAGCGGGAATCCCCCCATTTTCAGGATAACGCACGGATTGGCTCTTCTGTCACCTCTTCTCCGACCTCGTCAGTGGTCTCTACATTGTCTGCGGTTTCTTCGCCTTCAAGGCTCTGTCGCCGATACTCGCTCGGACTAACGCCCACCCGTTTGCGAAAAATACGGGAAAAATAGAGCTGATCGTCGTAGCCCACTTCCCGTCCAATACCGGCGACAGACTCCTTAGTGGTTTGCAACAGTAACCGGGCGCGAATAATGCGCTGCTCTTCACGCCAGCGCAGCAAATTAATGCCCATTTGCTCGCTAAACAGATGTGTCAAACGCGAGGGTGACAGGCAAACGTGGCTGGCGATATCTTCAATTTTGTCATCGCTGGCCAGATGGCGGTTAATGTACTGGCACGCTTCAATCACGCGCGGGTCACGGATTTTCTCGCGGCTGCGTGGATCTTCCTCTACCGCGCGCAGCAACAGCCGCTCCAGCAGATTCATCGCCACCTCTTCGGCAAAGCGACGCCCGGAATTGTTCGCTTCCTCAATGTGGCTGAAGATCTTGTCGAATTCAGCCAGGTGCTCCTCGGTCAGCCGCAGTCTGCCCACGCCCTGCACTTTATCTTCCCAGCTCAGCCAGTCGATCCAGTAGGAACGCGGGCGGAAATAGATCCAGCGGTGGAACCAACTGGTGCAGTTATGCGCCCGGCCATAATAATGGGGGGTTTCTGGTTCAAACAGCAGCATATCCCCTGGCTCGCAGTGGAACATTTCTGCTCCCTTGAAAACCTGCCCGCGCCCTTTGATGGTGAGATTCAGGATGTAACCTTTCATGCCTAATGGACGATCGATAAAAAAATCTAACGCGCCAGAGGCCGTAACCGGGGTCAGGCCCGCCACCAGCCAGGCATTAAACGGGTAGCCTGGGAGTAGCGGATTGCTCTGAATGTCTGAAGGACTACGCTGGTGCATCATGCTTTACCCCTGTTTTTGACTGCACATCAACCTTTATTCTTACATCAGACTGCCTTATGTTTTTGCTTGTAGCGGTCAAAAATCACCGCAGCTAACAGTATCAAACCGCGCACGACATACTGTGAGAAGGGCGAAATATTCAACAAATTCATCGCATTCTCAACCGTCCCTAAAATCAACACGCCTGCAATAACGTACGAGATCTTACCGATACCGCCTTTTAGTGAGACACCGCCCAACACGCAAGCGGAGATCACCACCAGTTCATAACCTAAAGAGGTCATGGGCTGACCACTGGTCATGCGGGAAGCGAGGATAATGCCCGCCGCCGCAGAGACCAGTCCCGAGAGCATAAAGATGATGATGCGGGTACGGACCACCGGTACGCCCGCCAGGCGTGAGGCCTCTTCATTCCCACCAATGGATAAGGTGTTACGGCCAAACGTGGTTTTATTCAGCAGAAAACCGAATAGCCCGAGGGTGATAATCGTTAACCAGACCGGCGCAGGAATGCCTAACCAACTGGCAAACCCCAACGTAAAGAAGCGTTCGTCCTCAATGCCTACGGCTTTGCCGTCAGAGAAGATATAGGCAAGGCCGCGCACAATTTGCATGGTCGCCAGCGTGGTGATCAGAGCATTGATTTTCAGTCGGGCAATGACAAACCCATTGATAAAACCGGTGACCACACCCAGTGCTAAACCGGCGATCACCCCCAGCCACAGGCTTTCAGTCATATTGATGACCACAGACGTGACGACACCGGCACAGGCAATGACCGACGCCACTGACAGGTCAAAATCGCCAGAGGCCAGGCAAAACAGCATGCCGCAGGCCACCATGCCAGACATTGACATCGCCAGGCCCAGCCCTTTCATATTGATCAAACTGGCAAAATTAGGGACAAAAATCGCACAGACGATAAACAACAGCGCGAAGACCACCAACATGCCAAAGTTATCCCAGATGCGGCCAAAGGCGATACTGCTGCGAGCAACGGGCTGTGCGCCCTGCTGCGTTGTGGTTGAAGACATTGAGTTCTCCTCTTTCATGCCTCGGCTGTCCGGGCGTGAGTCACTGGCATAGCCAGACGCAAAATCTGCTGTTCATGGGCATTGGCATGGCTGACTTCGCCCGCAATTGCACCTTCACACATCACCACCACCCGATCAGCCAGCCCGATCACCTCGGGCAGGTCGCTGGAGGCAAATAGCACCGCAATACCGCGCTGCGCCAGTTGATAGATCAGCTGATAGATTTCATGTTTTGCCCCTACGTCGATGCCGCGCGTCGGCTCATCCAGCAAAATCACTTTCATCTCTTCCGATAGCCAGCGGCCCAGTATCGCCTTCTGCTGGTTGCCACCGGACAAATGCATGATCGGCTGATGT
The DNA here is from genome assembly GCF_011752615.1 of Candidatus Pantoea multigeneris. Taxonomy (NCBI): domain Bacteria; kingdom Pseudomonadati; phylum Pseudomonadota; class Gammaproteobacteria; order Enterobacterales; family Erwiniaceae; genus Pantoea; species Candidatus Pantoea multigeneris. The sequence goes on along the minus strand of NZ_VWXF01000009.1, from coordinate 37,488 downwards.
GCGTGGGGAGTTTTAATGTTGAGCGCCTGAATATGGTGCTGGGCGTTATGGGCTTCCCAGTCAGATTTGATTAGGCAGCCCGCGTGCAGATTATGCCGCCGGGCGCTGATGTTGATGTTATCCCGCACCGAATGCAGTGGAATGATACCTTCCGCTTTGCGATCTTCCGGGCACAGCATGATGCCTGCGCGAATCGCATCCATGGGTTGCTGGATGCGCAACGGTTGGCCGTCCAGTTTTATCTGGCCGCCACGCAGGGTGGTCGCGCCATAGATCCCCTTTAACAACTCGGTGCGGCCTGCCCCCACCAGGCCGAACAAGCCCACAATTTCCCCACGGCGCACGGTGAGTGAGATGGGCTCACGTACGCCTTTCGCCTGAACCTGTTCCAGCGTCAGACGGACTTCTCCCTGCGGTCGGGGGGTATAGCCATAGATATCGCCCAGGTTGCGCCCTACCATCGCCGCCACCAGATCGTCCTGGCGCGTACGTGCGATATCGGTGAAGGTGCGCACGTAGCGGCCATCTTTAAAGACGGTGATGGCATCGCTGAGGGCAAAAATCTCCTCCATGCGGTGCGAGACGTACAGGACCACCCGCCCCTCAGCGCGCAACTGTCGTATCACCCGAAACAGGTGTTCGATTTCCCGTGCTGACAGCGAACTGGTTGGCTCATCAAAAGCAATCACACGAGCATCCCGCGCCAGCGCTTTCGCGATCTCCACCATTTGCCACTGGCCTAATGACAAATATTTCAGCGGCATATCGGGATCTATCGCCATGCCTAGCTTGTTCAGTTGCTGCAAGGCCCGATCGCGTAACAGGCTGCGATTCACCAGGCCAAACCGATGTGGCACCTGACCAAGACAGATGTTCTCCGCCACGCTCATCTCCGGGACCAGATGCAGCTCCTGATAGATGATCGCCACGCCCGCATTCAGGGCATCTACCGTGTGGGTAAAATTAACCGCCTTCCCTTCCAGACGAATCTCGCCCGCGCTGGGCTGATAGCTGCCGCTGAGGATCTTGAGCAGAGTCGATTTCCCGGCTCCGTTTTCGCCCATCAGGGCATGTACCTGGCCGGCGTTACAGGAGAAGGTGATCTCCTGCAACGCTTTTACGCCCGGGAACGTTTTACTGATGCCGTGAAAACTCAGGTACGCGCTGTTGCTGTCCATGGTTATCTCCTGCCGTTACATCAGCCCTTTTTTCGCCAGCTCAGTTTTGAAGTTGTCACGGGTGATCAACACCACATCGGTGACTTCCGTAAACTTCGGCGGTTCAGTGCCTTTGGTCACCCAGTCATAGAGCATCTGGCTGCTTTTGTAGCCGTGAACATCAGGACTTGGCAGTAACGATCCATAAAAGCCGGTGGGCTGGCCTTTCGAGAGTTCGCTGACCGCATCCACCCCGTTGATGCCAATGCCAATCACATCCGGGGCCTTAAATCCCTGCCCTTCGGTGGCACGCACACCGCCCAGTACGGTGTTATCGTTCATGCCGACAATCAGCCAGTGTTTCACTTCAGGGTGCTGCACCAGCAGTGAGTTACCGGCATCGAATGCGCCGGGAATGTCATTGGATTTGGTCGGTACCTGATAAATCTGTGCCGCCGGGAAGCCCGCACTTTTCAGCGCATCCATCGCGCCGCTGGTACGGCGGCGAGCGGTATCCAGTTCATCTGCCGTAATGGTCATGACCCCGGTTTGCTTCACATCCCAGCCGCGTTTTTGCATCTCTTTGTAGAGTTCCTGGCCTTGACGCTCACCGATTTTCGTCGCGGCCATCATCACCAGGGGTACGCTGTCCATGGGTTTACCTTTCGCGGTGACAAACTGATCGTCTACCGCAATCACTTTCAGGCCGTAACCCCGTGCTTTGGCGGCAATCGCCGAGCCCAGCTTCGGATCGGGGGTACAGATAACAAACCCTTTTGCCCCACTTGCGGCCAGGCTGTCGATTGCATTCAGGGTTTTCTCACCGTCCGGCACCGCGATTTTAATCACCTCAAACCCCAGGTCTTTCCCTGCTTTATCGGCAAATTTCCATTCGGTCTGGAACCAGGGTTCTTCTGGCTGTTTAACCAAAAAACCCAGCTTGAGGGTCTCAGCGATAGCAGAATGTGACATAAGCGCCGCAAGGCTCAGCGCCGCAAATGTTTTAGCTAATTTATGCATATTGTTCTCCGGGTTTCGCGCCTTTCGGCCCGCACAGTGTAAGCGCTACCATCAATATTGATTTCAACCATGTAGATTTAAAAACAGTGAGTTAACCAAAAACCCCACTATTGACCTGCTTCTTGTGGCTATTATTTAGCGGGAAAAATGCACAAAGATAGAGAGCGCTATCACATCTCAAAACGATGACTGAATCGTCCATACATTCAGCAGAGTTAACCTTCGCTTCACTTTGCTATGGATCACGATTCTGCTATCGATAGCCGATTCGTACATATTGTCAGCCAGCAACGGCTAACCCTGATCAATCGCCTTCTCGCAGGATGAAAACAGCTAACTGATCAGGAGAGTTTCGATGCGTGTTGATGCCATAACGATTGGGCTGGATTTTGGCAGTGACTCGGTACGCGCGCTGGCGGTGGAATGCGCCAGCGGCAGTGAACTGCATAAGACGGTGGTGAATTACCCGCGCTGGCAACAGGGGCAGTTTTGCGATCCTCATACAAATCGCTTTCGCCATCATCCACAGGATTACATTGAAGCCATGACCGCCGCAGTGAGCCAGCTCAGTGCGGCCTTAACGGTTGAGCAGCGAAAATCCATTGTAGGCATCGGCGTCGACAGCACGGGATCAACCCCGGCCCCCATTGACGCCAGCGGCACCGTGCTGGCTCTGCGGCCGGAGTTTGCCACCAATCCCAACGCCATGTTTGTGTTGTGGAAGGACCACACCGCCATTGAGGAGGCGGAAGCGATCACCGCCCTGTGTCACAGCGGACGTTTTCGCGATTACAGCCAGTTTGTTGGCGGGGTTTACTCTTCCGAGTGGTTTTGGGCCAAGATTCTGCACATTACACGTGCCGATGCCGCCGTGCGTGAGGCCGCCGTGTCCTGGGTGGAACTGTGTGACTGGGTTCCGGCTTTGTTGAGCGATACCACCGCACCATCGCTTTTACAGCGCAGCCGCTGTGCCGCCGGGCACAAAGCGCTGTGGCACGCCAGTTGGGGAGGACTGCCCGATGCTGATTTCCTGCGCGCACTCGATCCGCTGCTGACACAACAGTTAGACGTTCCCCTGTTTCAACACACTTCCACTGCCGACCGGCCTGTGGGACAGCTCAGCGCGGCCTGGGCCGAGCGTCTCAATTTACCTGTAGGTATCGCCATTGCCGGGGGTGCATTTGACTGCCACATGGGCGCGGTTGGCGCAGGTGCGCAGCCCTATACGTTGGTGAAAGTGATCGGCACATCTACCTGTGACATTTTGATTGCCGATCCACAGCGGGTGGGCGCTCGCGCCATCAAAGGGATTTGTGGGCAGGTGGATGGCAGCGTGGTGCCCGGCAGCATCGGTCTTGAAGCGGGCCAGTCTGCCTTCGGAGATATTTATGCCTGGTTTGGACGTTTACTTAGCTGGCCACTGCAACAGGCGGCTCAGCAGCAGCCGGAACTGGAACCCCAGCTGGCCGTTCTACAGCAGTCATTGTTATCGCAGTTGACCGCGGCCTGGGTGGCCGATCCCCAGCTTGGCAATCTCCCATTAGTGCTGGACTGGTTTAACGGGCGGCGCACGCCTTTTGCCAATCAGCGTTTACAAGGGGTGATCGGGAATCTCAATCTCGGGACGGATGCACCCGCCCTGTTTGGCGGGCTGATCGCCGCCACCGCTTTTGGCGCACGCGCCATCATGCACTGTTTTGAACAGCAAGACATTCCGGTTCAGAGCGTGCTTGCCATTGGCGGCATTGCCCGCAAGTCCCCGGCGATTATGCAAGCCTGCGCGGACGTGATGCAGCGCCCGCTCGATATTGTGGCTTCCGATGAGTGCTGTGCCCTGGGGGCGGCCATTTTCGCCGCCGTCGCCGCCGGGGTGTTCGACGATGTGTCTGCCGCACAGCATTCGATGGCAAGTCCGGTCGAGCACAGTCTGCAACCCGATCCGCAGCGCGTTGCGCGCTACCAACAACTTTATCAACGCTATGAACAGTGGTGTGCCGTGCTGGAACCGCAGTACGCACCCGATGCCCTTTCTGCTCAGGTAAGGAGTGATAGATGATCGTCGAGAAAAATGCCCAGGTGTGGTTTGTGATTGGGACGCAGCATTTGTATGGCGCGGAGACCCTGCGCCAGGTGGAGCAACATGCGCAACAGGTGGTTCAGGGTTTGAATCAGCAGGCAGCACTGCCGTTGCCACTGACCTTAAAGCCGTTAGTGAAGACGCCAGATGAAGCTTACGCCTTTTGTCGTGCCGCCAGTTACGATGAGGATTGTGCTGGCGTGATCGTCTGGCTGCATACGTTTTCCCCTGCGAAGATGTGGATCGCGGGACTGAAGGTGTTGCAAAAACCGTTGTTGCAGCTTCATACCCAGTTCAATGCTGAGATCCCGTGGGACAGCATGGATATGGATTTTATGAACCTGAATCAGACGGCGCACGGTGGCCGCGAGTTTGGCTTTATCGGTGCCAGAATGGGGTTGCAGCACAGTGTGGTGACTGGCCACTGGCAGGATTTAGCCACCCATCGACGCGTGGCTGACTGGATACGTGCCGCTCAGGCTAAGCGCGCCAGTCAGCGGCTGAAGGTGGCGCGCTTTGGCGATAACATGCGTGAAGTGGCCGTGACCGAGGGCGATAAGGTCGCAGCGCAGATCCAGTTTGGTTACGCCGTGAATGGCTGGGGCGTGGGGGATCTGGCGGAAGTGATTAATGGCGTGAGCGATGGCGCGGTGAATGCGTTGCTCGATGAGTATGAGAGTCAGTATCGTTTTAGTGCCGATGCGGCAGTTGGCGGCGCTAAGCGGCAGAATGTGCTGGATGCCGCGCGTATCGAGCTGGGTCTGAAGCAGTTTCTCGACCATGAAGGGTGCCAGGCGTTTACCAGTAATTTCCAGACGTTACATGGAATAGCACAGCTACCCGGCCTGGCGGTGCAGCGTCTGATGCAACAGGGGTATGGTTTTGCCGGTGAAGGTGACTGGAAGACCGCTGCACTGTTGCACATTTTTAAGGTGCTGGCGGGCGATCGCCATGGCGGCACGTCGTTTATGGAGGATTACACCTATCATTTTGCCCCCGGCAACGATTTGGTGTTGGGCTCGCATATGTTAGAAGTGTGCCCTTCCATTGCCAAAGAGGAGAAGCCGTTGCTGGATGTGCAGTTTCTCGGCATTGGCGGCAAAGCCGATCCGGCACGGTTGATTTTTTCCGCCCCTGCCGGCCCTGCCATTAATGCTTCGCTGATCGATTTGGGTGACCGTTTCCGTTTGCTGGTTAACGTCGTCGATACCGTGGAACAGCCCCACGCCCTGCCGCAGTTGCCAGTGGCTCGGGCATTGTGGCGTGCGCAACCTTCCCTGGCCGTGGCATCCGAAGCATGGATTCTGGCCGGTGGCGCGCACCACACAGTGTTTAGCCAGGCATTAACGCTGGAAGATATGTATTTATACGGCGAGATGCACGGTATTGAAGTCGTCGTGATTGATGCCGAAACCCGACTGGCGGCATTTAAAGATCAGTTACACTGGAACGAGGCTTACTATCGTTTGCAACGTTAAATGCCGGGTGATGTGTGATCCGTGCTGTGTGAAAAGCCAACCTGATGAGGTTGGCTTTTTTGTTGTTATCGTGCGGGTTTTTTCAGGGCAAGATTTGGCGAGGTTGTGGGGGCGGGATGGAGATCGCGGCTTTTGGCTTTGGAGTTTGGAGTCTGGAGTCTGGAGTCTGGAGTCTGGAGTCTGGAGTCTGGAGTCTGGAGTCTGGAGTCTGGAGTCTGGAGTCTGGAGTCTGGAGTCTGGAGTCTGGAAGTCATGTTGTTATAGGTTGGGAGGCAAGGTCAACCAAGGGGGGTATGACCACTCGGGAACCTGGCTCCTGCCGATCGACACCGCCGTCCATGGCGGTGACGCTCTCGCTATCATACCCCCCTTGGCTGCCCCTCAAGCCATATCATCGCTGCAAGAAGATCGAGCTTCGTTGTGGGGTTCCAGATGACATTCTGCAAAATAATCGTCCGCTGTGTGCCAGGAGCGGACGCTGAATGTATAGTTGTGATGAATTTGTAGTTTCTTCATGATTAATTATTAAATACAAGTCCAGCTCTCCTTCCAAATTCCCGCGGATCTCAATGCCTCAACTTCATTCTCTTTTTCCTCTTGTGTTAGTTCCCCCTCAAAATTCATACGTATAAAATCCTGAGTTATCAATGAACAATCAAACTGTTCTGATGCAATCCCAATCACTTCATCAATCCCTTCAACTCTCAATCGGCAAGCTCGACAAAAACCAACTAATAATGCTCTCCTTATATCACGATATTCGTAATATTCCACTTCGTGATCAAATTTTAAAATTAGCAGAATATAGGCTCGATTGGGGCGATTAGGTATTATTATCGTTCTGACAATCCTTTTATCTGTGGTTTTATTATTTCGTATTTGGTGGTAATTAGAGGCAAGTACTTGCCTTGTAGCTCGACCTTCATCTGCCATCGACCTTAAAACTAATTCGTGGGCTTGAATATCATTAATCAATACGTCACTGTTTTTTAAAACAGCAGCACTATCTTGTTTAATATGTGAAATCTGACTTTCTATTAAACGATCCCACTCATAACTAATTTCATTGAATTTTTTCCAAGAAGAGTATGCATCGCTTCCACAAAAATTTCTCCAAGCACCTTCTTCAATAAACACCCTTTTATTGTTGGTGGGCAAAGGAGGGAATGAAAAACCTTGATGGTCCTCCAGTGGGTGCATAAGATAATGTGCAAGCAATTCTTCTTCACCGCATATGAAGAAATCAGTATCTTTTGCGCTCAAATATTTTTCTTTCTTGGTCAAGTAATTAACAAAATCTGAAGCCGTATCTAATTCTTTAAGTAAAATATCTAGTGTCAGCTCATCCAATACATGCACAAACTTATTTCTTCCCAAAGGCCACCCTATCATGAATGGATTTTCTTTATGGCCTTTTTCTTCAATTTCCGTATTGATAACTAAACTACTAGAACTCCCACCACCAAAATATTTTGCACAAGCTTCAGCAGAACCTCGTGTTACTGCAATTAAATGTATCTTTAATTTTTCTGATGGAGGTATCGGTATTGGAAATGGCTTTGTGCATTCTGGATCAATGAATATTCTATTTGGGAATTTTTTAATAAACGAAGCAGCACCTGACAACTGCCTTACAGATTTATTAATTGCACTTCTGTACCATCTGTACCATGCTGTTTCATTACTTTTTATTTCTGGATATTTACAGTGTTTATCAGAGAAGAGAAGGATATCGTTCCCGAAAACAACCATAAAGTCGCATAGCTCACTTCCTTTATTTTCATCTGTATATGGATTCGAATAGCTCCAGAAGTTAAGAAAGGTTTTTCTCGCTAATTTTGAAAGATAACGTTCAGATTCTGTAGCACCAATTTCAGTATTATTTTCATCCAATTCAATAGAGGGAGCATGATCCATTACCATTATACCAATCAATTAGAATTAATGTTGTCAAGATCAAAGTGTATCATTAAGAAAAGAAGTTGAATACCTATTTCAAAAAAACGTTCCAAAAAAATTAGTATTTATGGAAACCGTTGCCAATATAGTTGGTATAAGAAACCATGTTCGTATTAAAAAAGTCTGCTACCGCTCACAATGGCCCGTCATCGCTGTTCAAAAAACAGGCTTGAAACAGGCTATTTTCCGTATTCCCGGCATATCTCCGCGCTAAGGCTTTGCCTTGCCAGGACCTCTTCGACACTTTAAAGGCATTCTGTGATGCTGAAAATTCATATGGCCTCGTAGCTACCGTGTTTAGTTTCGTGCCTGTCGTTGAATGTTTTGATCAACACGCTCTAAATGTTTACAGCAAGCTGTTGCCACAAATTCCCAGGAAATCTCTTCTTCACCTCGCAAGCAACGTGAAGCCCGCTCACCATCGATTAACAAGGTCTACCTAAATTTATTCATTGCTGAAAGCGTGGTCAGGCTTAGTCGAACATCCTGGCGATATCATGCAGGAAATAACATTAAGAGCCGCCTGAGGAAAACTATTATCCTTAAGGCGGCATTTCCGTAATGAATAGAACACCTAGCCTCTAATATTAAAGACTTAAATTCCTGATGACCTCCTGACTTATCAGGAGATCCAGATGCGCACCGCCCGCATTTTTAAATACCGTAATATCTTCCTTCCTGCGCTGAATATTTTCGGTCTGGCAGAGACCAAAAAGGTCGTCATCGATATGTTCCTGGCTTATATAACCATCGCGAAGCGGGATAAAAAGGTCACCGGATCGTAAGGCCGCCTCGCGGTCATCAACGAATATTCGTGCTTTCTGCATTACACTGGCATCCGCTTCTTGCATATCTTCACGAAAACCGCCGACAAGGTCGATGTGAGTACCGGGTTGCACCCAGCGTCCCTCGATCAACGGAGCGATCGCGCTGGTTGCTGAAGTGATGATATCCGCCTGTCGCACGGCTGAATCGAGGTCACTGGCAAGGCTCACCTCCCTGCCTGTATCTTGAAGCGAGGTGATTAACGGTCCCAGTTTCTGTGGTGAACGGTTCCACAAAATGATTTTTTCCAGGGTCGGTCTGACGTGCAGATAGGCGTGTGCAAGTGCCTGTGCTATTGGCCCTGCCCCGATAACCAGCAGGACTTTACTGTCCTCTCTGCTGAGAAATTTCGCCGCCAGTGCAGAATCTGCCGCCGTTTTGTAGCGCGTAATGGCCGGGCCATCCAGAATGGCAGTGATTTCTTGAGTTAACGCATCAAATACAACAAAGGCGGCGTGTTCAGCAGGCAGTGGTGGAGATTTCAGTACATTCTCTGGATAAATGGAGGCAAGCTTAATGCCTGCACCGTAGCCGGGTAAAATAACACCGCGACTGAAAAGGCCAAACTGTGCATCTCCGGCGAAGAACTGCCCACCAACCGGGCGGTCTCCGAGGTGCCCCTGATGCAAGGCGCTAATCGCGTTGTCCCAGCTAAGGTTCTGACAGATTTCAGTTTCAGATATAAAGCACATGGATTCTCCGCATTAACCGGAATCCGTGCAGCTGACACGCTTCACCTTCTCCGGTCACGATTAAGTTATTGGGTAATGATGGCAACCGCATCGCCCAGTACGTTCATATCTGGCATCACACCGAGACCAGGCTCGTCGGAAGCAATCATGTAGCCGTTCTCAATGCGCGGGCCGCCGTCCGCAATTTTAATGCGGTGGTACTCATGAAACGCCGAGGACTGGAAATGACATTCGCGCGGCGTTGAGTGTGCAAGATGATTCAGCGCTGCGGTGGCAATTTCCCCGCCCCAGGAATCCTCAATCGTCAGGTTAATGCCGAGAGAGACGCACAAATCGCGGAACTGACGTGCTTTAGTCAGGCCGCCAATACGGCTGACCTTGAGATTAACAACATCCATCGCGCTGTCCTGATATCCACGCAGTAACACGCGCAAGTCATCCATGCATTCATCAAGAATAAACGGATGATCGCTGTGTCTGCGTACCGCCAGACACTCCTCATAACTCAGACAAGGCTGCTCAATGTAAATATCCACGCCCCTGATGGCTTTAACCACGCGCACCGCCTCATGCTGCTTCCAGCCGGTATTGGCATCAGCGGCCAGTACGTTGCCGGAATCAAGCATCTCGCTGACGGCAAAAATACGGTCAATATCCTCACTGGCATTAGCGCCGACTTTCATCTGAAACTGGCGGAACCCTTGCTGCTGATATTCCCTGAGTTTCGCCGCCATCGCATCCGGTTCCTGGCGGCTCACCACTTTGAACAGCGTTACTTTTTCCTGTAGCCGTCCGCCCAGTAGATTGTAGACAGGCTGACTTGTAGCCTTACCGAGTAAATCCCAGCAGGCCATATCGATGGCCGACTTAACATAAGGATGTCCCTTCAACAACGCATCCATCTTCTGGTTTATTTTACCCAACTGAAGAGGATCTTCGCCTATCAACCCTTTAGCGAGCAGATACAGGCCAGCCCGAGCGTCTTCTGCGTAAGCGGGTAAGTATGACGGCCCAAGCGGACAGATTTCTCCTGTGCCCGTCAAGCCGCTGTCTGTTTCAATCAATATGACCGTGCTGTCAAAAACGTCATAACTCTGATTAGACCAGCTATAAGTGTCCTTCAGCGTCAGGTCGATTTGGTGAATGGAGATTTTTACTATTTTCATCGTGAGGGCCCTCAGGATTGTGGTTTAGAGGCCTCACTATAGTTGTATATTTCGTGTATAAATTGGATATTCAGGACAGCTATCGGTACATTCAGGCAGGGCATAATATGCTTTCAGTTCAGCATCAGGCGGCAACCCACCCATTACCAGAAAAATTAAGCGTCGCCCCATATCACACAAAACGCTATGGCAAAATACACTCGAGGTCTGATTGTCGCTAAGCCATGGCGATAGCTTCCCCCATCCACATGCATACTTCGGTATCCGCCGAAGCAACATCCCTCCTCCCTCATTAAACTGCCCGAAATTCATTGATGGAGCTGAACATGATTGCAGTACTTTTTGAGGCAGATGCCTTGCCAGAAGCTCAGGAACGATATCTTCAGCTTGCTTCGGAGCTGAAGCCTCTCTTATCCCACACGCCGGGGTTTATTTCGATTGAGCGTTACCAGAGCCTGACTACGCCCGGAAAAATGCTTTCCCTGTCATGGTGGGAGGATGAAGCGTCGGTAGCCGGATGGAAGCAAAATGTGATACATCAGGCCGCGCAGAATGAAGGCAGACAGTCGATTTTTTCATTCTACAGAATACGGGTAGCCAACGTATTCCGTGATTACTCTTCGGATCAAGGAACACATCAGCATGTATGACATTCACGTTATTCTCCAAAACAGCCCGGGTTCACTGGGTACTCTGGGCAGAGTGCTGGGCGAAAATGGAGTGGGACTTGAAGGCGGTGGTGTATTCACAACCCCTGAGGCCGGACATGCGCACTTTCTGGTAGAAGATGGTGAAAAAGCTCGCCGGGTGCTGGCTGAAGCCGGTTTTGAAATCTACAACCTGTGTCGTCCCCTGGTAAGAAAGTTACCTCAGGAACGGCCGGGTGAGTTAGGAGAAATCGCTGACACAATTGCCCGGAACGGCATTAATATTCTGGTACAGTACAGCGACCACCGCAACCGGCTGATTCTCATCACAGATGATGATCTTCGGGCTGCTGAAGTCACCCAAAAATGGGCTATACCTTCTGAATGAAACCCGCTAAAAAACAGTGCGGCAATGAGCCGGATGACGCGCTTGAAACATCAATGGCCATGGTCGCTTCTGCTCTGTCTGACCCGTCAAGGGTCAGTATCCTGTGCGCTCTGATGGACGGGAGCGCATGGACAGCCACCGAACTCAGCGTAGTGGCTGACATAGCAGCCTCGACCACCAGCGGACATCTAAACCGGCTTCTCAGCAATGGGCTGATCATTTGCCTGACGCAGGGAAGGCATCGGTATTACAGCCTGGCGGGCCATCATATTGCGGGATTGCTGGAAAACTTGATGGGCGTTTCCATGCGTGTTCACAAGACCCTCGCTTCAAGTACGCCGGTCTATCTTCGTTACGCTCGCACCTGCTATGACCATCTGGCGGGTGAACTGGCTGTCAGTATTTATGCGTTTATGCTGCGGGAAAAATGGCTCACAGCAGATGGCTCGAAGCTGACATCCGTCGGCAAAATGCATTTTGAAAGAATGGGCGTTTTACTTAACGCCCGCACGCGCCGCAAGCCCTGTTGCCCCTGTCTGGACTGGAGTGAACGACGTTTTCACCTTGGCGGTGATGCTGGCTCGGCACTGCTTACGCTTTTCCTGCAAAAAGGGTGGATAACGCGTACACCGGGATATCGTGAAGTGAACGTAACCGATTCAGGCAAGGCCGCAATGTATCGGCTTTTTGAGCTGAAAGTCACCTGATCGGTTGCTTTAATCAAAAGATTTAAGCTGCCCTCACTTTTCATATTCTTTTATCAAAGAATATGAAAATAACTTAACGGGCTAGTGAATGATTTGGCCCGATCAAACCCACCTGGGACATAATGCTGTTCGATTAAGACTCAATATTTCGCCCCTTCACATACTGCCAGAATCGTTCCGCCGTGAGATTTAAACGGGCACCGGAGCGGTAAACATAAGCCGAAATCTTCAGCGAAAGGCTGTAATCCATGACCGCCAGCCTTCTCTCTTCCAGCTCAGTCTGAATCGAGTAATTAGGCAACCAGCCAACAGCATCGCCTTTCAGTATCATGCGTTTCAGCAATTCGCTCATGGAGGAGACAAAGGTGAGCATAAATGTGGTGTTCGGTATGCGATCAATGACCTGGTTGACCTGACGCCCCATATAGCTGTCGTTGGCATATTTAACCAACGGCAGCCTCTCGCCATTTATCGAGTAGAGGGGCTTGCCGCGTTGATCACAGGGTGAGACCAGGTGCAAAGCAGAGTCGAAGATTTTATGGTGAATAAACGGGTAATTCATCAGTTCTTCATTATAAAAGGACAGGATAAAATCACTTTTCCCCTCCTTGAGATTAAACACGGCATCATTGACGTTAATCGATTCAACAAAGAACACTTTATCCGGGCTGTCACGGTAATCCGCTAAGATATCGGGCAGAAGCAGGACAGAAAGTGAAGGCGCGGCATCAATGCGGATGCTCTGCTTCAGCTTATCCTCACCCTTGATGCGGCTGATTTGGAAGTCCAGATCGTCGATCATATTTCTGGCATAGCCGACAAATATCCTGCCCTGTGGCGTCAATTGCGGAGGATTCACTTCACGATTGAAGACGCTGAAACCCAGGTTAGATTCCAGTGCCTGAATCCTTCTGCTGAACGAGGACTGCGAAATATTCCTTTTTTCTGCCGCCAGCGTAAAGCTACGACACTCTTCCAGAGCAATCACATCATAAAACCACTTCACTTCGAGATTACTTAGCATTTCTTTGCTCCGATTACAGCCCCCATTTCTATGCAATTTTTACATGACAAATGATTTATATGCAATTTCTGCATCAAAAAGCCAGTGCTAATATCCGCTTATCAATCGGGTCGGTGACTGCCGCCTCGCCATACATGCAATGATTCAAGGTATTCTATGAGCGCAATTACATCTGTCATGCAACATCTCTCCAGCCTTGGCATCAACGATGTCAGCGAGATCGTTTACAACCCGAGTTATGAACTGCTCTTCGAACATGAAACCGCAGCCGATCTCAAAGGCCCGGCGCGCGGTATTCTGACCACTTCAGGCGCGGTGACCGTTGATACCGGTGAGTTCACTGGCCGTTCTCCGCGTGATAAGTACATCGTTCGCGACGATGTGACCCGAGATACCCTGTGGTGGTCCGATGCAGGTCAGGGTCGCAACGATAACAAACCGATGTCCGTTGAGGTGTGGGCGCAGCTGAAAACGCTGGTTGCCGATCACCTGTCGGAAAAAGCGCTTTATATCGTTGATGCCTGGTGTGGCGCGAGTGCTGATACCCGCCTGGCGGTACGCTTTGTCACTGAGGTGGCGTGGCAGGCGCACTTTGTCAAAAATATGTTCATCGCACCAACTGCCGATGAGCTGGCAAACTTTACCCCGGACTTCACCGTCATTAACGGCGCGGGTTGCGTGAATCCGCAATGGCAGGAGCAAGGGTTAAACTCTGAGACTTTTGTTGCCTTCAACCTGACTGAAAATATTCAGCTGATCGGGGGTACCTGGTACGGTGGCGAGATGAAAAAAGGGATGTTCTCAGTGATGAACTACCTGCTGCCGCTGAAGGGTATCGCTTCAATGCACTGCTCGGCAAACCGCGGTGAACAAGGTGACGTGGCGCTGTTCTTCGGCCTCTCCGGCACCGGTAAAACCACACTGTCGACCGATCCACGTCGTCAGCTGATTGGCGATGATGAACACGGTTGGGATGCAGACGGCGTATTTAACTTTGAAGGCGGCTGCTATGCGAAAACCATTAATCTGAAAGCGGAGTCCGAACCGGAAATTTATGGCGCAATCCGCCGTAACGCGCTGCTGGAAAACGTCGTGGTCAGAGAAGATGGCAGCGTAGATTATGCCGATGGCAGCAAAACCGAGAACACCCGTGTCTCCTATCCGCTGTCACATATCGAAAATATCGTGTTGCCGGTTTCTCGTGCCGGAGCTCCTTCTCGCATCATCTTCCTCGCGGCGGATGGCTTCGGGGTGCTCCCACCAGTTTCTCGCTTGACGCCGGAACAGATGCAGTATCACTTCCTGTCTGGTTTTACCTCGAAACTGGCTGGCACCGAGCGCGGCATTACAGCGCCGACGCCAACGTTCTCTGCCTGCTATGGCGCAGCGTTCCTGATGCTGCACCCAACGCAGTATGCCGATGTGCTGCAGGAGAAAGTCGCTCAGAGCGGCGCGGAAGTGTGGTTGGTGAATACGGGCTGGAATGGCAAAGGTGAGCGCCTGTCACTGAAGGATACGCGTCAGATCGTCAATGCCATCCTCGAAGGGGAAACCGGTGCGTTGCGCGAGGAAACCTTGCCGATATTTGGCCTCGCTATTCCGCAAGAAATTGCTGGCGTGAACGTGAATACCCTTGATCCACGCAACGGCTGGGAAACCCCGGCACAGTGGCACGAAGCTGCCGAGAAACTGGCTCAACTATTTATCAATAACTTCCAACAGTACAGCGGTAACGAAGCCGGTGCGCGCATTGCTCAGGCAGGCCCGAAGTTAGGGCAGTAAGCCTGAACCAGAGTGTGAAACGGTAACACGCTGTCGCCGAAAATAACGCGCTGATATCTGACAGATCTGACGCTGCCCTGCGCATAAACGCCGGGCAGCGTTTTTTATTTTTATCGTCGGTCACACCCATGCCGCTTTTCCACCTCATCCCGGAAAATGAGAAACAAGCGCACCCAATTATTCAGTGCTAAAACGTTGCCGATGCTGGCCAGGTGTCACGCCCACAATTTTGCGGAAGATCTTGCGGAAGGCAGAAGCGTCGGTGTATCCCACTTCCCACGCGATCACATCGACAGGACGAGCTGTAAGCTCCAGTGCATCCCGCGCTTTCATTATCCTGACCTGTTGCAAGTAATCCGTCGGCCTTAATCCCGTCGCTTTCTGGAAATGACGGAGAAAAGTCCGGGGTGACAAGGACACCCGTTCAGCCATCGTTTCAATGCTGTGCTGTTCGGAATAGCAGGCATGCAAGTGATGCTGGACAAGCAAAATCTTGCTGTCGCCATGTTCAAAATTAGGGATAAAT
Source organism: Candidatus Pantoea multigeneris (assembly GCF_011752615.1). Classification (NCBI taxonomy): domain Bacteria; kingdom Pseudomonadati; phylum Pseudomonadota; class Gammaproteobacteria; order Enterobacterales; family Erwiniaceae; genus Pantoea; species Candidatus Pantoea multigeneris. Next base: position 22,040 of record NZ_VWXF01000009.1, on the reverse strand, counting down.
ACGGCATAGGGACTTTGTTCACGTCTGGGAGGATCGACCAGCAAAAAGCGGGCAGTGGCAAGCATTGTGCTGGTTCCTGATATTTTCTCTATCAACGTTAGCCCCAGATCTATCCAGGCAAGAATGCCACCGGCGGTAATAATATCGCCATCGTCAATAACCATTTTTTCAGCTACAACGTCTATCTCTGGAAAACGATCGGCTAATGTTTGCGCAAAGGCCCAGTGCGTTGTTGCCCGGCGGCGATTAATTAACCCGGTTTCGGCCAGAACAAATGCGCCTGCACAAACGGAACACAGCGTGACACCTTGGTTATAAAGCGTACTCATCCAGTCAGCAGGCACCTTCATGGAGGTCATCCGTGCTGGCATCACCAGACTTGGCGGCACAATCAGATAACTTATCCGGTGGGATTCATCTGGATGGCTATCCCAGACACATTCCAACGTATCGCCCTCTTCATTTACCTGCCAGTGTGAAACGCGGATCGCCAGTTTGCGATCCTCTCCAGAAATGCTCATAGCCCAGTCAGCAGCGATCCTGAACATGTCGGTCAGCCCGTACACTGCGGCGAGTTGGCAGTCCCGGTAAATCAACAGGCCAATCTCGGCGACTATCGTACTTTTTGCAGAATTCATATTTGTCACTTTTAACACTTATAATGTCATATATGACAAGTGTATCTGCTCAGGTATTGCCTGACAATATGTTCCACAGGCCATCACTACGATGACCTGAAAAATTGTAAAGGAGCGCATATGTCAGGCGCAGCAATTGAGAAGTTCAATATTTCAAGGCGTGAACTGTTAATTCTTGGCAGCACGCTATCGGCAAGTATTGGGCTTTCTCACTCCTCCCTCGCCCAGGGGATAACATTATTATCATTACCTTCAGGAGATATCCCTATGAGTAACGGCATCATTACGACCAAAGATGGCACCCGGATTTTTTACAAAGACTGGGGCCCAAAGAGTGCACAACCTGTCGTGTTTCACCATGGCTGGCCGTTAAGTGCTGACGACTGGGACAATCAGATGCTGTTCTTCTTATCTGAAGGTTATCGCGTTATCGCCCATGACCGTCGTGGTCACGGACGTTCCGATCAAACCGATACCGGTAACGATATGACGACTTATGCGGCAGACGTGGCTGAACTCGCCAGGACGCTGAATCTGAAGGACGCCATTCACATTGGCCACTCTACTGGCGGTGGCGAAGTGGCACGTTATGTCGCTCATGCTGAGAAAGGCAGGGTCGCTAAGGCTGTTTTGATGGGTGCTGTCCCCCCAATCATGCTTAAAACCCCCGCCAATCCGCAGGGCTTGCCGTTATCAGTATTTGACGGTTTCCGTTCTGCTCTGGCAACTAATCGCGCACAATTTTATATCGACGTGCCAGCAGGACCCTTTTATGGCTTCAACCGCCCTGGCGCGAATGTCATCCAGGGCTTGATAAACAACTGGTGGCGTCAGGGAATGGCTGGCGGTGCTAAAGCGCAGTACGACTGTATAGCTGCCTTCTCAGAAACTGACTTTACTGAAGACCTGAAAGCCATCACCGTGCCGGTGTTGGTGATGCATGGTGAAGATGACCAGATAGTGCCAATCGATGACTCCGCGCATAAATCAGTTAAATTGTTGAAGCATGGCACCCTGAAAACCTATCCGGGTCTGCCGCATGGAATGTTTGCGACCCATCCTGAAAAAATTAATCCTGATTTGCTGGCTTTCGCCAGGGGTTAAAGGATACCAAAAGCGCCATCTACGACTGGAACGCACCGACGAAGGTCTGCACATCACTCACATAAAGGCGGGGATGGTGAGGAGTAGAGTAAAGCTTCCGCTGCATGGATGCGGCGGCAGAGCCTCCAGGGACGGATTTACGGCGTCTTTACGGCACTCCCCGCCATCTGCGACTGGAACGCACCAACACCGACAGCACCGCGCCATCTGCGACTGGAACGCACGGATACAGACCGCACCGGGCCAGACTGAAACGCACGAACACAGTCCGCTCCGGGCCAGACTAAAACGCACGAACCCAACCCGCACCATCCAGAACCCAAACTACCCCCCCTGCTCCGGTGACTGCGTAGGCACCACACGCTTCACCGGCGCATTCTGCTGACGATCCCACATAATCGTCAGCACTCGCTGGAGAGCAATAAACGCAAACAGCAGGATACCGATGGCGATCTTGGTCCACCAGGAACTCAGCGTGCCGTCGAAATTAATCCAGGTCTGAATCAGCCCCTGAATCAGCACGCCAAACAACGTCCCCAACACCGTACCCACACCGCCTGCGAGCAGCGTGCCGCCAATCACCACCGAAGCGATCGCATCTAACTCAACGCCGAGTCCGGCTAAGGCATAACCTGCGGAGGTATACACCGAAAACACAATTCCGGCCAGGGTCGCCAGCGTGGTTGACAGCATATACACTTTCACCGTGGTGGCTCGGGTAGAAACCCCCATCAACTGCGCCGATGTCAGATTGCCACCTATTGCATACACCTGATTGCCAAAACGGGTTCGGTGCGCCAGCACGATCCCCACGGCGACAACGGCTAACATCACCAGCGCCAGCAAACTCAATCGGCCACCCCCGGGAATACGCCAGGCCAGACTCGAAAGCGTCGCATACAGGGGATGATCAATGGGAATCGAATTCTCAGACACCAGATAACTACAGCCACGCAGGAAAAACATCCCGGCGAGCGTAATGATAAAAGCCGGAATCTTCAGCGCATCTATCAACCAGCCCATCAGCGCACCAAAACAGGCCCCCGCTAACAGAATCAGACTAAAGGCTAACCACGGATTCAGATGGAAATCACCGATTGCGCGCGCCAGAAACACGCCGGTAAAGGCAATCACTGCCCCCACCGACAGATCGATACCGCCGGAAAGGATCACAAAAGTCATACCGACGGCAATAATGCCAAGAAATGCGTTATCGGTCAGAATATTGGCGATCACCCGCGTGGAGGCGAACCCCGGAAACTGGCTCAGGCAAAACAGATAACCGGCGACAAACACCAACAGCGTGATCATCAACGGCAAATGACGTTTTATCATCGGGAACCTCGGCGTTTAAACAGCGCAATAAAACGGGGAGACTGAATCAGCAACACCGCCATCACCACCGTCGCTTTCACCACTTGATTCAGCTCCGGCGGAAAACCAGAAAGCAAAATCCCGGTATTCATCGACTGGATAATTAACGACCCCAACAGCGACAGCAGCAGGCTAAAACGCCCTCCCAGTAATGAAGCACCGCCAATCACCACCGCGAGAATCGCATCCAGCTCCAGCCACAGCCCGGCGTTGTTGGCATCCGCACCGCGAATATCTGCCGCAACAATCAACCCGGCGACCGCAGCACACAACCCACTGATGGCATACGTTGACATCACCACCAGCCAGCCGGTCACGCCCGCATTACGCGCCGCACGCAGGTTGATCCCCACGGCTTCTATAAACAGACCTAATGCCGTCTTGCGCGTCAGCAACCAAATGGCTAACGCCACCACCAGGGTGATCCAGACGGGCACGGGTAGCCACCACAAGGAACCGCTACCAAACCAGGCCAGCGCGTCATTATCAAACGTCACGATCTGCCCCTGAGTGATCAACTGCGCGATACCACGCCCTGCCACCATCAGGATCAACGTGGCGACAAACGGCTGAATACGCAGCAGTGCAACCAACACCCCGTTCCATAAACCGCACAGCAAACCGGAAGCCAGCGTTGCCGCAATCACAAACGGCAGGCCATGACCTGCTACGGTCAACGTGGCCGCCGTCGCACCGGCAATCGCCATCACCGCCCCCACCGAAAGATCGATTCCCCCGGTGGCAATCACCAACGTCATACCCAGCGACAACAAGGCAACCGGTGCCGCGCGATTCAGGATATCCACCGGACTACCAAACAGCCGCCCATCCTGAATGTGAATGGCAAAAAAGTTATTCGCCACCAGACTGTCGACCAGCAACACCAAAATCAACGCGGCAACCTGCGGCAGACCGGGAGGCAGACGGAACGGCCGCTTTGGCGTCTTTTCCCGTTGCAGATGAGACTCAAGCATGTTGACTACCCCCTTGCGCGATGGCGTTAACAATCGCAGCCACCGAAAGCTGCTCCAGAGGAATTTCAGCGACCTGCTGTAAATCCCGCATGATCACCACGCGATCGGCGTAACCCACCAGCTCTTCCAGCTCTGAAGAGATCACCAACAGCGCCAGCCCATCGGCGCACAGTGACTCTATCAAACGGATAATCTCCGCATGAGCCCCCACATCGATGCCGCGCGTTGGCTCATCCAGAATCAGGAACTGCGGTTTAGTCACCAGCCAGCGTGACAGCAACACCTTTTGCTGATTACCGCCAGAAAGCAGCTCCACCGGCTGCTCGGCATGAGGCGTACGAATCCCTAAATGCTGAATGAAACGTTCAGCCAGCGCCTGTTGCTCGCGCTTTTTAATCGGTCGCAGCCAGCCGCGCTGGGCCTGCAACGCCAGAATGATATTTTCCCGCACCGAGGCGGCACCAATAATGCCATCCGTCTTGCGATCTTCCGGACAGAACCCCATCCCCAAACGAGACGCCTGTGCCGGGTTGTTGATACGCTGCACCTTGCCCTTCACCGTGGCCGTGCCGCTATCTGCCCGCCTTACGCCAAACAGCACTTCTGCCGTTTCCGTACGCCCGGAGCCCAACAGCCCGGCCAGGCCCACCACTTCTCCGGGCCGGACATCGAGATCGAAAGGCGCAATGGTGCCTTTTTTTCCGTACTGCCTGAAACTCACCGTCGGCGTCTCACTGCGTAAGGTACTGCCCTGACGCTGAAGCGCCGTTTCCAGCAGCTCATGCCCCAGCATCAACTTAACCAGTTCGATTTGCGGCAGTGAGGCGGTATCCCGCGTGGCAATAAACTGCCCGTTGCGTAACACCGTGATGCGGTCGGTAATGCGATACACCTGATCGAGAAAGTGCGTGACAAAAATCAGCCCCATGCCTTTGTCACGTAATTGCTGCATCAGGCTAAACAGCATATCGACTTCACTGGCGTCGAGACTGGCGGTGGGTTCGTCCAGAATCAACACCTGAGCAGAAAGGTCCACCGCGCGGCAAATGGCAATAATCTGTTGCATCGCAACTGAGAAATGGCCCAAAGGGCGTGTGACATCCAGCTGAAAACCGTAGGCACCCAGCAACGCCTCCGCCGCCCGCGCCATACTTTTTCGGTCAATCATCCCCAGTCGACGCGGTTCACGGCCAATAAACAGATTATCCGCCACCGACATATTCGGCAGCAGATTCACTTCCTGGTAAACCGTCCCAATCCCGAGTGCCTGGGCTTCTGCGGTATTACGCGGGCTAATGTCCCGCCCAGCGAGGCTGATGCTACCGCCGTCACGGCTGTAGACCCCGGTCAGCACTTTAATTAACGTCGATTTTCCCGCGCCGTTCTCCCCCAGCAAGGCCATGATCTCGCCTTTGCGCAAGCTGAAAGAGACATTGTCGAGCGCTTTAACGCCGGGAAAGGCTTTGGTGATGCCGTTGATGGCGAGCAGTGGTGGCGAAGCTGAGTCGTGCATCTGCATAGTTCCCCGTCAGACCAACGAGAAAGCCGCCCGGTGAGGCGGCTGTCTGCGTATCAATAACCCATGTCTTTTTTCTTATCGAGCTGAGCCTGCGCATCGGCAGGTAAGTAGAGGCGTGACTCGGTTTGAATGATTTTCGGCGGCAAGGTGCCATCCTTTTTAAATTTCTCCAGCGCATCGAACGCAGGACCTGCCATATTTGGGGTTAATTCAACGTTAGCGTTAGCCTCACCCGCCAGCATGGCTTTATAAATATCCGGCACACCATCAATCGAACCGGTCAGAATATCTTTACCCGGTTTCAGGCCCGCCTCTTTAATTGCCTGAATGGCCCCAATCGCCATGTCATCATTGTGGGCGTAAACCATACAGATATTTTTGCCGTTGTTTTCCGCTTTGATAAAGCTCTCCATCACCTCTTTACCTTTACTGCGGGTAAAATCACCGGACTGAGAGCGAATCACTTTGATATTCGGATGGTTGGCAATCGCCTCTGCAAACCCTTTTTTACGATCGATGGCAACGCTGGCCCCTACCGTTCCCTGCAGTTCCACCACGTTACACGGCTTATCGGCCACCGTTTTGACCAGCCAGTCGCCAATCAACTTCCCTTCCAGCACGTTATCCGCCGTCACGACGGCAAGATAGAGGGACTTGTCTTTCACCACGATGGCGCGATCCAACAGGAACACCGGAATTTTGGCATCTTTGGCCTCTTCCAACACCGGTTCCCAGCCTGTCTGCACCACTGGCGCAATAAAGATCGCATCCACGCCCTGTGCAATAAATGAGCGCACCGCTTTAATCTGGTTTTCCTGCTTCTGCTGGCCATCGGCAATTTTCAGCGTGATACCACGTTTCGCGGCTTCACTTTTTGCCACGCTGGTTTCGGCTGCACGCCAGCCCGATTCGGAGCCAACCTGAGAGAAACCCACCGTCATTGACGCAGCCAGTGCTGGGCCGACCATAGCTGCGCTCACCAGCGTGGAGAGAAGTAAACGTTTCCACATATTTTTTTTCCTCTAAAGGGATTATCTGTACAGGGTAAACAGCTTCACAAGCCTGGACTAAAATGCGGAGACTGATGGCGATGCACCTCACAAAACTAATTAAATCAAAGACGTTCCATCCTCAAAGCGAGCGGGGTTTTGCAGGCGAATATGGATAAACTGGCTAGGGCCGTCCGGGCGGAGTGTTAAATAATCGTAATAAAGTGAGCAGGTTAAAGCAGAATTATTTGGAAGCGATTACAACCACCCGTACTGATATCGTCATCGCCCACTGCGCGGGAGTAAAGCGCTGATTTGTGATGTTACGCACATCCTAAAATTTGCGCTGCCTGCGTAGGTATCAGGAAGGTGAATAGGCATCTGTCGACCCACAAATGGATGCCTTATACTCGTACCGGTAAAAACCCCCTGGTTTTTTCTCAGAATTAGCTGCTTTCATCTGATTTTTCATTTTTTTACTTCTCGCCTATAGACTCTGTCCGCAAGCTTCATATACTGGTCCGCTCATACTTAAGTTATCTATTATGGCAATCATGACTGCTCTCGATTACCTGATGAAATTTCGTAAAGTGAATAACCCGGAAAGTCTGGAAAAACTTTATGATCATCTGCACTACTCTCTGGACGATAATAAAGAACTGATCAATATGTATCGTGCCGCTGATCACCGCCGCGCTGAACTGGCCTCTGGTGGCAAACTTTACGATCTGGGCTGTGTGCCTAAAACCGTCTGGCATTACGTGCTATAACAGCAGCCGGCGGCTTAATTAAGCGGCAAATTATATTACATGCTATTATCACCGGTCTTTCCGCTTAAGACAGGTTCTGTAGTAATGAATGATTCCACACACTCACCCCGCATCGGTGGTTGGTTACTGTTGCCGCTGGCATGGCTTATTATGACCCTGCTAACCACCGCGCTGGTATTAGCACTCTACCTGTCACGTCTGGCTGACGATCAGTGGCGTACCCAACTGTTTTCTCTTGGGGGCAGTGCGCTGAGCTATTGGTTGATTTCTTTGCTGACGGCAGCGGCCATTTGGGCGTATAGCTTGTTCATCTGCTGGCTGTTTTTCAAACGTTCCAGCCGCTTACCGCGCCACTACATCATCTGGCTACTGCTGACCCTGGTATTGGCGGTCAAAACCTTTGCCTTTAGCCCGATTTCGGATCAACGCGCGTTGCAAACGTTGCTTCTCTCCCTGCTGGCGGCAGCCGGTTTTTCTGCGTATTTCAAGCGCTCTAAACGAGTGAAAGCCACGTTCACGCAGCCGTAATGGCGCGAGTTTCGTCAAGAATTTAATGCTGAGTGCTCTCCTTCGCCCTGATTCGCGGGGTGAAGGTTGAGATACGTCTGGTAATCCCTGATAATAAGGTGTTTTTCGACTCCCAGGCTTAATAATGACCAACTATTTACTTCTGTTTGTAGGCACCGTGCTGGTGAACAACTTCGTACTGGTGAAGTTTCTCGGCCTGTGTCCCTTCATGGGCGTCTCCAAAAAGCTGGAGACGGCGATTGGTATGGGGCTCGCCACGACTTTCGTTATTACGCTGGCCTCTATCTGTGCCTGGCTGGTCAACCATTTAATTCTGGTGCCGCTGGACCTCGTCTATTTACGTACGCTGGCGTATATCCTGGTGATCGCGGTTACCGTTCAGTTCACCGAAATGGTGGTACGTAAAACCAGCCCGTCACTCTATCGCCTGTTGGGTATCTTCTTACCGCTGATCACCACCAACTGTGCCGTGCTGGGTGTGCCACTGCTGAGCGTGAACCTCAATCACAATTTCATGCAGGCTGCGGTGTATGGCTTCAGCGCCTCACTGGGCTTCTCGCTGGTCATGGTGCTGTTCGCCGGTATACGTGAGCGTCTGGTATTGGCCAACGTTCCGGCTCCGTTTAAAGGTAACTCCATCGCGCTGGTCACCGCGGGATTAATGGCACTCGCGTTTATGGGCTTCACCGGGCTGGTGAAATTCTAATGACCGCGATTTGGATAGCTATTGTTGTTTTGAGTGCCCTTAGCCTGGTGTTTGGTGGGTTGTTAGGTTATGCCTCACGCCGCTTTGAAGTCGAAGAAGACCCGATTGTTGAGCAGATCGACGCGATACTACCGCAGAGCCAGTGTGGGCAGTGCGGCTACCCTGGCTGCCGTCCGTATGCAGACGCAGTGGGAAATAACGGTGAAGCGATCAACAAATGTGCACCGGGCGGTGAGCAAACCATGCTCAAACTGGCCGCGCTGCTCAACGTTGAGCCACAGCCTATCGATGGTGGCGAAGCCGCGAAAGAGCCGGTACGTACCGTGGCATGGATTGATGAAGCCAACTGCATCGGCTGTACCAAATGTATCCAGGCTTGCCCGGTCGATGCGATTGTCGGTGCGACCCGTGCCGTACACACGGTCCTGAGCGATGCCTGCACCGGCTGCGACCTCTGCGTTGCCCCCTGTCCGACCGACTGCATTGAGATGCGCCCGGTGGCTACCACTACGGCCAACTGGAAGTGGGATCTGCAAACTATTCCTGTTCGGGTGATCCCGGTAGAGACTCATGCTTAATATTTTCAATCTGTTTCGTAAAGAGAAAATCTGGGATTTCCAGGGCGGTATCCATCCGCCAGAAATGAAAACCCAGTCTAACGGCACGCCGCTCAGTCAGGTGCCGTTACCCGATCGGTTTATTATTCCCCTTAAACAGCATATTGGTAACGAGGGGGAGATCTGCGTCTCCCCAGGCGATCGTGTGTTGCGTGGCCAGGCCTTAACCTTTGGTACTGGCCGCATGCTGCCGGTACATGCCCCCACCTCGGGGACCGTCACCGCCATTGGCCCTCATATCACCGCCCACCCTTCCGGGTTGTCTGAACTGTGTATTTTTATCACGCCGGATGGTGAAGACCGCTGGACCGAGCTGACTCCGTTTACGGATTACCGTGAACACCCGCGCAGTGAAACTATTAGCCGTATTCACGAAGCGGGCGTTGCCGGGTTAGGGGGTGCAGGTTTCCCCACCGGGACTAAACTGCGCGGCGGCCTGCGTGGTGTAAAAACGCTGATTATCAATGCGGCCGAGTGCGAACCTTACATCACCGCTGATGACCGTCTGATGCAGGACTGTGCCGCTGAAGTGCTGGAGGGTTGCCGCATTCTGGCTTGGGTATTACAAGCAGACCGGGTGTTAATCGGCATTGAAGACAATAAACCCGAAGCGATTGCCGCGCTGAAGCAGGCGTTGGCGGGAAGCCGCGATCTGGAGCTGCGCGTTATCCCCACCAAATACCCTTCTGGTGGTGCCAAGCAGTTAACCAAAATTCTGACCGGTGTCGAAGTGCCGCATGGCGGTCGCTCAACGGATATCGGCGTGCTGATGCAGAACGTCGGGACAGCCTGGGCGGTTAAACGCGCCATTATCAACGGCGAACCCATCACCGAGCGTGTCGTGACCTTGACCGGTGAAGCCCTCAAGCAGCCACGTAATATCTGGGGACGTTTGGGATCGCCAGTTAGCCATCTGTTACAGCAAGGCGGTTTTACCCCCGCGCAACAGCAAATGGTGATCATGGGCGGCCCGCTGATGGGCTTTACCCTGCCCTCACTGGATGTGCCGATGGTGAAGATCACCAACTGCATCCTTGCGCCTTCCAGCAGTGAAATGGGCAACAACGATGAGGAGCAATCCTGCATTCGTTGTAGCGCCTGTGCGGACGCCTGCCCGGCGAATCTGCTGCCACAACAGTTGTTCTGGTACAGCCAGGGTGCCGATCACGATAAAGCCCGTGCGCACAACATTGATGACTGCATTGAGTGCGGTGCCTGCGCCTACGTCTGTCCAAGTAATATTCCGCTGGTGCAGTATTATCGTCAGGAGAAAGCCGAGCTGCGAGCCATTGATCTCGAAGCCCAGCGCACCGCTGAAGCCAAAAACCGCTTTGAAGCGCGTCAGGCGCGCCTTGAGCGTGAGAAACTGGCCCGTGAAGCCCGCCATGAGCAGACGAAGCAGCGTGTTTCACGCTCCGGGGAGAACAGTGAATCTGCTGCGGCTGATCGTAGCGCGCGAATTGCTGAAGCGCGCGCCGCTGCGGCTGAGACCCAGGCGGCCACGGCCCCTGTAGCCAAACAGGCGGAAGATCCGCGTAAAGCCGCAGTGGAAGCCGCACTAGCCCGTGCTAAAGCGAAGAAAGCTGCTGCTGCCGGAGCTGAACCTGCGCCGGTTGCTGAATCCGCACCCGTTGCCGAAGCTGCGGCGGTTGACCCACGTAAAGCCGCAGTGGAAGCCGCCATTGCCCGCGCTAAAGCGAAGAAAGCCGCTGCCGCCGGCGCTGAACCTGCGCCGGTTGCTGAGTCTGCCACCGAAGCGGCACCGGTCGACCCACGTAAAGCCGCAGTGGAAGCCGCCATTGCCCGTGCTAAAGCGAAGAAAGCCGCTGCCGCCGGAGCTGAACCTGCACCGGTTGCTGAGCCTGCCACCGAAGCGGCACCGGTCGACCCACGCAAAGCCGCAGTGGAAGCCGCCATTGCCCGTGCTAAGGCGAAGAAAGCCGCTGCCGCCGGAGCTGAACCTGCACCGGTTGCTGAGCCAGCACCAGCAGTTGAACCTGCCGCCGAAGCGGCACCGGTTGACCCACGCAAGGCCGCAGTGGAAGCCGCCATTGCCCGCGCTAAGGCGAAGAAAGCCGCTGCCGCCGGGGCTGAACCTGCACCGGTTACTGAGCCAGCACCAGCGGCTGAACCCGCCGCCGAAGCTGCACCGGTCGACCCACGTAAAGCCGCAGTGGAAGCCGCCATTGCCCGTGCTAAAGCAAAAAAGGCCGAGGCAGCGAAAGCGGAACCCGCAGCAGTAGAGAATCAGAATACGGTCACGGAAGAGACGGCGGTTGCACCTGCCGCGCCAGAAGATGCCCGAAAAGCAGCGGTAGCCGCTGCGATTGCCCGAGCTAAAGCGCGTAAAGCGCAGCAGCCGTCGACGACGATTGAGGATTAAATGGCTTTTCGTATTGCAAGTTCCCCTTACACCCACAATCGCCGCAGCACGGGCAACATCATGCTATTGGTGGTACTGGCTGCTGTGCCTGGCTTTGCGGCACAGTGCTGGTTCTTTGGCTACGGCAGCGTCATCCAGGTTCTGATTGCCACGCTCACCGCGTGGATTGCCGAGGCGGCGATTCTGCGCCTGCGCCGCGCGCCGGTAGTGCCAAACCTGGCGGATAACTCAGCGTTATTAACCGCCGTACTGATTGGTATCAGCCTGCCACCGTTAGCCCCGTGGTGGCTGGTGGTGATCGGCACCTTCTTCGCCATTGTGATTGCCAAACAGCTATATGGCGGTCTTGGACAAAATCCGTTTAACCCGGCGATGGTCGGTTATGTGGTGCTACTGATCTCATTCCCGGTACAGATGACCAGCTGGATGCCGCCGGAAGCCTTGCAGGTGATCCGTCCTGGTTTACTCGACTCCCTCAGCATGATCTTCACCGGCCATACGCTGGCTGGAGACACCATGCAGCAACTGGCGCTGGGTGCGGATGGCGTCAGCCAGGCAACGCCGCTGGATAATTTCAAAACCGGCCTGCGAGCGGGCCACAGCGCAGGACAACTGCTTGCAGAGCCGATCTATACCGGTGTGCTGGCGGGCCTGGGCTGGCAGTGGATTAACGTAGGGTATCTGCTGGGTGGTCTGTTCATGCTGTGGAAAAATGCCATTCGCTGGCAGATCCCGGTCAGTATGCTGGCGGCCCTGGCATTCTGCGCCACCCTGGGTTGGTGGTTCTCCCCTTCCAGCCTGAATACCCCGATGATCCACCTGTTCTCAGGCGCGACGATGTTGGGTGCGTTTTTCATCGCCACCGACCCCGTCACCGCCTCTACCACCAACCGTGGTCGCCTGATTTATGGCGCACTTATCGGCTTGCTGGTATGGCTGATCCGCAGCTTTGGTGGATATCCAGACGGTGTGGCCTTTGCCGTACTGTTGGCTAACATCTGTGTACCGTTAATTGATTACTACACCCAACCTCGGGTGTATGGCCACCGTAAGGAGTAAGCCATGCTGGACGCAATTCGTAAAAACGGCATGACGCTGGCCATCTTTGCCGCAGCCACTACCGGGGTGACTGCAGTGGTCTATCACGTCACCAAACCGACGGTGGAACACCAAACGGCATTGCAACAGAAAAACCTGCTGGATCAGGTGGTTCCGACCGAGCTGTATGACAACCGCATTCAGCAAGAGTGCTATGTGGTGGCCGATCCAGCGCTGGGAAACAGCAATCCACACCATCTGTATATTGCGCGTAAAGGCAACACGCCGGTCGCGGCCGCACTGGAGACCACAGCCCCTGACGGCTACTCTGGTAATATTCAGATGCTGGTGGGTGCCGATTTCCACGGCAAAGTGCTGGGGGTTCGCGTGGTTGAGCACCATGAAACACCTGGCCTCGGTGATAAAATCGAACTGCGTATCTCTAACTGGATCCTGAGTTTTAACGGTAAAGTGGTCCACGGTAGCGATGATAAGAATTTTGCGGTGAAAAAGGATGGCGGTGAATTTGATCAATTTACCGGTGCCACCATTACGCCTCGCGCGGTGGTGAATGCAACCAAACGCACCGCACTGTATATTGAAACCTTGCCAGACAAACTCGCGTCCCTGACCGAGTGTGGAGACAGCAATGAGTGAAGCTAAAGAACTGTTGATCGGTGGGCTGTGGAAGAACAACTCTTCCCTGGTGCAGCTGCTGGGGCTCTGTCCCCTGCTGGCCGTGACCTCTACCGCCACCAACGCCCTGGGGCTCGGGCTGGCGACGACGTTGGTTCTGACATTAACCAACAGTTTTATCTCACTGACCCGTCGCTGGGCACCGGCAGATATTCGTATTCCTATCTACGTGATGATTATCGCTTCGGTGGTGAGTTGCGTGCAGATGCTAATCAACGCCTATGCCTACGGATTGTATGAATCGTTAGGGATCTTTATCCCGCTGATCGTCACCAACTGTATTGTGGTGGGCCGTGCGGAAGCGGTCGCATCAAAAAGCAGCGTTCCGCTGGCGGCGCTGGATGGCTTCGCCATTGGTATGGGGGCAACCTGCGCGATGACCACGCTGGGCTGCATTCGCGAAATTATAGGCAGCGGCACCATTTTTGCCGGCGCTGATCAACTGCTGGGGCCGTGGGCCAAAGTCCTCAAAGTGCAGGTGGTGCATTTTGACTCCCCAATGCTCCTTGCCATGTTGCCACCAGGCGCATTTATCGGCCTGGGTATGTTGCTGGCAGGTAAATACCTGATTGACCAAAAAACCAAACAGCGTGCATTGAAACGCGGTGAGACAGTGGTGGAGTACAGTGCCCCTCAAGGCCACAGCCACGGTCATTAATTGCAGGAAGCCATGTGAATCAGAATAAACGCGTCGAGATCCTCAGTCGCTTACAACAAAATAATCCTCACCCGACCACGGAGCTGAATTTCAGCTCCTCTTTTGAACTCTTAATTGCGGTATTACTTTCCGCACAAGCGACCGATGTCAGTGTTAATAAAGCCACCGCCAGGCTCTATCCGGTGGCCAATACCCCCGCCGCAATGTTGGCACTCGGCGTGGATGGGGTAAAGGAGTACATCAAGACCATCGGCCTGTTTAACAGTAAGGCGGAAAATGTCATTAAGACTTGCCGCATTCTGCTGGAGCAGCATAACGGTGAAGTACCAGAAGATCGTGCAGCCCTGGAAGCACTGCCGGGCGTAGGCCGTAAAACCGCCAATGTGGTGTTGAATACCGCGTTCGGCTGGCCAACAATTGCCGTCGATACGCACATTTTTCGCGTCTGTAACCGGACCAACTTTGCCCCAGGAAAAAACGTGGAGCAAGTTGAAGATCGGCTGCTGAAAGTGGTGCCGAAGGATTTTAAAGTCGACTGCCACCACTGGTTGATTCTGCACGGTCGTTACACCTGTGTCGCCCGTAAACCGCGCTGTGGTTCCTGCCTAATTGAAGACCTGTGCGAATTTCGCGAGAAGGTCGATATTTAATCCTGCTATCGCCTGCCGCAAAACGGCAGGCGATGGTCTCAATGTTCTACCATCCAGCCGAGTTCCTGTGGGAACAACATGCGGCGCACTTCCGAATCATCCTGACGTAAGAAATCAGCGACCGTTTGCAATCCAAAGAACTCCAGGAATAGCGGGGTTTGCAGAATTAACATATCAAAGCCCGGCAACACCCGGTTACCGCTGGCGATCGCCGCTTGCAGTAACGGCGTCGGCTGGTTCTTCATCAGGATGTCGCACACCACGGCTGATGCATCGAAGTTGTGCGACGGCACCGGCAGCGGGTCACTTTTCTGCAGCCCCAGCGGTGAAGCATTGATGATCACATCAAAACCGGTGACATCGTTATCACTCGCTGCGATGCAATCCACGCCGAAGCTGGCGGTAATCGAACTGGCCAGGCGGGTTGCGCGATCGGTTTCTGGATCAAAAATAGCGAGGTGTGAAGGTTGTGTCGCGGCCAACGCAACGGCAATCGCACTGCCCGCACCACCTGCCCCTAACAGGAGAATACGTTTGCCTTGATAAGGCATCTCATAGCGCTCCAGCGATTTTACAAAACCCACGCCGTCGAACAGGTCTCCTTCAAGTTCCCCCTGCGCATTACGACGAATCGCATTGACGGCATTCGCCGTGGCTGCAATCTTAGAGCGTGAATCCACTAATTCAGCCGCATCGGTTTTATGTGGAATAGATAACACCATCCCCGCCGTATTTTCTGCCTTAAATATTTCGCGTACCGTCTCGACTAAATTATCCGGGCTCACCTGTAATGGCACCATTACGGCATCAATGCCGCATAACGGCAGCACCTTATTAAATATTTCCGGGGTACGAACCTGATCAATGGGATCGGCGACCATATAAAAAACGCGTGTTTTACCAGTTATCATTTTACTTTCCTCAACGTGCAAGAATCCCTTCAATCCGACCCACGTCGGATTGAATGAACAGGAAAAAATAAGGACGAGAGCGACGTTAGAAGGCTTCGCCCCAGGTGTCACTCAACATAAAGCCTTTTGCCAACGGATCTTCCGGGTCCCAGCCCATCTGTTCGATGCTGTAAATCCACGCCCGCCCCTGCACGCGAGGTAACACCGCCGGTTTATCAGCAACCGTGGTGGTGCCCAGCAGTTCAACGTTGAATTCGCTGCCAATAATTGACTGCGAGGTCAATTTGCTGCCGGTTTCCACCAGGCCACGCGCCGCCAGTGAAGCCAGATTCGCCGAGCTACCCGTACCGCAAGGCGAACGGTCAACGCGGCCTGGCGGTAGCGTGGTACAGGTTTGGTACACCGGATGGTTGTCCCGGTTGCGGAACATGGTGTATGCCACACTCTCAATGCCCGGATAGAGCGGATGTTTAACCTTGAACTGGCGATTCACCTGATTGCGGATTGCCACACCAAAATCTGCCAGCTTACGTGCATTCGCCGGTTCGATGGTCAGGCCAATCTGTTCAACGTCAACCAGCGCATAGTAGACGCCACCGAAGGCGATATCCGCTTTGATCGGACCAAACTCTTCGGTCTCAATCACCCGATCCAGCGCTTCAACAAATGACGCCACCATATCCAGAGAGACGCCAACGCAACGGCCATTGCTACAGGTAGCGCGTGCGGTGACCAGACCGGCAGGCGTATCAAGAATCACCTCGGTAATCGGTTCCTGCATCGGCACCATGCCCAGTTCCAGCAGCGCGGTCACCACACAAATCGAGTTACTGCCTGACATCGGGTGGGCTTTATCTGACTGTAAAACGATAAAGCCCGCGTGGGCTTCTGGCCGGGTGGGTGGCAGCAGCAGGTTAACCGACATCTGCAAACAGCCACGCGGTTCCATCGTGACCATTTTGCGCAGGCTATCGTCGACTTCGTTGATGTAATTCATTTTGTCGAGCATGGTCTCACCGGGGATGCTAATCACCCCACCGGTGATCACTTTCCCTATTTCACCTTCGCAGTGTACGCCCACGACCTGCAGTGTTCTGTTCCAACGCATGTTATTACCTCAATAAATCGCTATTTCTGGATAAAGTTGCACTTGCCTGAAGCTTAAAAGCGGTAGGCGCTAAAGGGAGCAAGATTAATGTCGCTGTTGCGTTGTACCGCCAGATCCGCAATTAAGCGGCCGGTCACCGCACCTAAAGTCAGGCCGAGTTGGCCGTGCCCAATCGCTAATAACACATTACTGAGCGTGGCTGAACGATCGATCACAGGCTTGGTATCGGGCAATAATGGACGATAGCCAACGCCAAACTCAACCTCTTGCGTATTCATCTGCGGCAGCACTTTACGCGCTTTGGCTAAAATCAATTCCGCACGTTTAAAATTCGGCTGCGTGCTGTTACCGGCAAATTCGATGGTACCGCCAATCTGTAAACCACGCGTCATGGGGGTGAAGCAGAAACCACCATCACCATAAATAATCGAGTGATTCAGCGAGACACCCGGATTTTTCACCACAGCCTGATAGCCCGCAACCGGCTGTAACGGCACGTTAATCCCCAGTTGATTAAAGAAGCGACGCGCCCCAATCCCCGAAGAGACCACAAAGTGATCCGCGCTGATGTTTTCGCCGCTGTTCAGTACCACAGCCGTAGCACGTTGGCCTGATTGCTGGAAATGGCTCACGCTGGCTTTAATGCGCTTGCCCCCTTTGGCGAGGAAACGCTGCGTCAGCGCGACAATAAAACCTTCGGTATCAGTAACGAAACGCCACTGTGGCAGCACAATGCCGTGATTGAATTTACCGGCCAGCGTCGGCTCAAGTGCGGCAATCTCATCACCGTTCACAATCTGGCTGGCAAAACCCAGCTGCTTGCGCAACACATTATGCTCACGCTCGCTATCAACGCCAGCAGGTGAATCAAACACCTGCATCACCGGGCGATTGACGATCAGCGCCTGTAATTCAGGTTCATCCAGCAACTGGGCATAGTCATCAAACACTCGCCGTGTCAGCGTCGCCATGGATTGCGCAATATCCTCAATACGAGAATGGCGAGCATTACCGAGAAAACGCATAAACCAGGGGATCAATCCCGGTAATGCCTGCGGGCGAAGTGCCAGCGGGCCGGTTTGATCCAACATCCAGCCAGGGATTTTGGTTAAAATACCCGGTTTAGACAGTGGGATAATTTCCCCTACCGAGAGTTGGCCACAGCTCCATTTTGCCGTGCTTTCTCCTGCATCTGCCGGGTCGATCAACGTGACGTCTACCCCTTCGCGTTGCAGATAAAGCGCACAGCACACACCCACAATTCCACCACCGACAATCACTGCATGTTCACCCGCTGCTGCGGTTGGCTTACCGGAAATCGTATTCAACTGACAAACCCTCACCAAAAATAAACTTGCCCGCTCACCAAAAGCCCGCTGTTAATAAGCAAAGCGCCGGAGCATTTTGCCTTCCACCAGCCCGACCAGGCGCGTGAGTGGATAAGCCACACAGAAATAGATAATCCCGGTTGCGGTTAAAAACTCGACCGGCTGAGCGGTACTGTTCGAAATGTTCTGTCCTACAAACATCAGATCGGCAATTCCGACGGACGAGATCAGCGCACTCTCTTTAAATAAGCTCACCACGTTGGAGAGCAGCGGCGGAATCGAACGCAGTAACGTTTGCGGCATCACCACGTAAATCACTTTCACCGCTGAAGTCAGGCCCAGTGCGATACAGGCGTCATGCTGCTCACCGGCAATTGATTTCAGCGCACCACGGAATGTTTCGCTGGTTATTGCGGCCATGTAGGCGGTGAGTGCAATAATCACCGAAATATAAGGTGGAATTTGCAGACGAAATACCACCGGCAAACAGAAGAAGATCCAGAACAGCTGAATCAGCAACGGTGTGCCACGGAAGAATTCAACAAACAGCGTCAGCGGCCAGGTGATCCACTTCTTGCCGGAAGCTCGCAGCAAACAAATCATAAAGCCCAGAACAGAACCCAACAGGGCACTGCTGAGCGTGAAAACCAGCGTCAGCCCCAACCCTTTCAGCAGAATTTGCCAGTAAGAAAAAACGGTGGTGAAATCAAGAGCCATGGCTTTTTCTCCTTAGCGCTGCGTGGCTGCGTCCTGACGACGCTCAATAATGTGCACAAGTTTGGAAAACGGCACCGACATAAAGAAGTAGACAAGCGCCACCAGCGAGTAGATCTCCAGCGGACGGTAGGAGTCTGTGGCAATACTCTTCGCGACATACATCAGATCTGAGATGGCAACAATCGCTACCAGCGCACTCTGCTGCAGAGTCCCGATGCCATTGGTCAGTAACACCGGCAGTGAGGTGCGCAGTGCCTGTGGCAAAATCACATACAGGGTACGTTGGTAAGGCTTAAGCCCCAGCGCTACACAAGCATCGAGATGTTCACGCGGCACTGCCTGCACACCGGCACGATAGGCTTCAGCATTGAAGGCACTCAGGTTGAGTCCCAGAGCTAATACGCCCATGACAAACGGATCAATAAAGAAATCCACCATCATCGGAATACAGTAGAAGAACCAAATAATTTGCAGCAGCGCTGGAGTACAACGGAAAAATTCAATAAAGAGCTGCGTAGGAAAACGAATGATTTTCCACGGACTCATTGCCATCAAACACAACACAAATCCCAACACAATCCCCATGGCATTAGCCGCCAGGGCTAATTCAATGGTGACTTTTAATCCGCCTAACAGTTCACCGATGTGCCCCGTCAGAAAACTAAAATCAAAGTGATAATCCATTTTTCAGTACCCACTACAGATGAAGGACTTTATTAAGGAACTCGCGGGTGCGTGGCTGCTGTGGGCATTTAAATATCTGATCCGGCGGCCCCTCTTCCACCACTTTGCCCCCGGCGCAGAACACCACCCGCGTGGCGATGTCACGGGCAAAATGCATGTCGTGTGTGACAATGATCATGGCCATTTTCTGTTCCGCCAGTTTCAACATCACGTTCTGCACCTCGACCACCATTTCGGGGTCCAGCGCGGAAGTCACCTCATCGAACAGCATCAGCTGCGGTTCCAGCATCAGGGCACGCGCAATCGCAACACGCTGTTTTTGCCCGCCCGAAAGCTGGCTGGGGTACGCATTCAGCTTGCTCTCCAGACCCAACAGGCTCATGTATTTACGCGCACTTTCGGTGGCATCTTTCAGTGACATCCCTCTGACCTTGACGGGTGCCAGCGTCAAATTGCTTAACACCGAAAGATGGGGGAATAGCGTGTAGTGCTGAAACACCATGCCAATTTTTTTCTGGATCTCGCTATCAATGCGCTGATGTTTATGGCCGGTCCCGGCAATGTAGGTCTCACCTTCAAAACGGATTTCGCCCCTTTCGACCTCTTCCAGCCCCATCATCACGCGTAATAAGGTACTTTTACCGCTGCCGCTTGGTCCGATAATCACCAAACGGTCGTCTGCCCGCATATCGAGATTTAATCCGTCCATCACGATTAATTTGTCGCTGTAGGCTTTGTAAACATCGCGGAACTGCACGAACTTGCCAGCCGCGACCAGCGGGCTGACGGTCTCACGTGAATTGTCGAGTGACAAATCCTCTTTAGTCGCTAACGAATGCATGACTCTCTCTCCAGTGCGTGGCGCACGGTTGGTCTGTTTCCAGTGAGTAACCCGTAGAAAACAAACAGCCTACGGGCCAAAAGCATTAATGGGCTTGTGCGAGCGTGGCTTGTACCGATTGTTTGAGGAGCTTATCGACTTCACCATTGCTACGCTCCGTCTGAATGAACTGGTTAAGTTCATCAACATCTGCCGCTGGCGTATCTTTACGCACGCCAATAGCAATACCCTGTGACGCCAGCAGAGGATTTGGCACCAGGATGTTCACCCAGTCTTCATGCGCCGATTTCAGCAACATGTTGGACATGTTGTCATCCGCCAGAACATCACCACGTTTCGACATCAGGGCCAGGCGCGTCTCATCAAAGCCAGGCAGACGCATAATGCGGGCCTGTTTCAGTTCGCCAGACACAGCTTTATCCGCGGCAGTCCCTGACATCACAATGACGGTGATATTCGGTTTATCGATATCGGCCAACTGGTGTGAGCCTGGGGCGATTTTGGGGTTCTTTTTGTTGTAGGCAAACGTGATGCTGTAGTCGACAGCGGGCGCAGAAAAGGCGATGGCTTTGCGCCGTTCGGGGGTATCGTTCAGGGGCAGGGAGATATCCCATTTTTCAGACTGCAAACCCGCGACAATGTTGTCCCAGTTGGTATCGACAAATTCAGGTTTTACTTTCAGTACGTCAGTCGCGAAGTGGCGACACAGTTCCGGGAAAATACCGGAGTAATCACCGGTTCTTGGGTCGCGCATCACATAGGGCGGAGAAGCGGCGACACCACAACGCAGCACGCCGCTGGCTTTTACCTGTTGCCACCGGCTGGCATCATCCGCATGAGAAGGCATAGCGACCAGCAAACTGCTCAGAAAAAGGCTACAACTTATCGTCTTGCTAACGGTCCTGAAAATAGTAAACATGTTCTGCATCCTCGATTTTAATTTTATAAAACGCTGGTGTTGCTAAAGAAACACGATGCCTGCAAGTCCCTCACGCCCGGCGCTTTCACACGCTGCGAAATCCGCCTTTCGTTGCATATAATTTGTCGACAATGACAACATTCTGTCAACGGGATTAGTTCAAAAGTGTGATAGGTTTTTCATATATTAGAATTTCCCTGATTTTACAGGAAATTAATAATACCTAACAAAATCAATGCATTGGAAGGTTATCACTGTTATTTATCACTAATGGTCGACAAAATGTCGACTATTGGTTTTAATGTGGCCTTGCAATTGCAGTAATCCCACATTAACCAACGACAGGAAGAGTGATATGCCAATGATTCGGGTTGAAATGCTGACAGGCAGAACAGAAGCACAGCGTATTGAGTTAGTAGAAGCGCTGACCACAGAGACCGCCAGAATAGCCAAATGCCCAGCGGCAGATATTCAGGTCATTGTGAGCGAAGTGGAACGCACCCATTGGGCCGTGGGTGGTGTGTTAAACAAGGTCAGCAGCGAAAGCAACGTCGTATAGTGAGTAAAAGCCGGGACTGCCGAGCCTGTCCATGCTTTTGTTTCATCGCCTGATTTTGATGTGTGTAGTTTATTACCATCAAAGAGAGGTTTTTTGACATCCTCCCCCACCTTCACGCTACGCGACTCAGGTGGGGGATCCCCATTACAGGGTGGCTACCTGATTGCTCAGTCGCCGGGTTCCTGCTGCTGACGGCATTAACGCACCGTTCACTTCACAGGCTAAAACGGCATGTCCTGCCGCTAAAATATTACGCGCGCCGTTTATATCCGCGTTCTCTTTATAACCGCACGCAATACAAATAAAGCGGGATTGAGACTGACGGTTAT
>NZ_VWXF01000008.1:0-230934 GCF_011752615.1 Candidatus Pantoea multigeneris | reverse complement strand
AATTTGCCTGGCGGCTTTAGCGCGGTGGTCCCACCTGACCCCATGCCGAACTCAGAAGTGAAACGCCGTAGCGCCGATGGTAGTGTGGGGTCTCCCCATGCGAGAGTAGGGAACTGCCAGGCATCAATTTAAGACTCATTCGTGAGTCGTGACCTTTCAAGTGACGCTGAAAGGGCGAAACACCCAAGTTCAGAACGATTTTCTGATTTTGGTACAGTATCGGTGGAGCGGTAGTTCAGTTGGTTAGAATACCTGCCTGTCACGCAGGGGGTCGCGGGTTCGAGCCCCGTCCGTTCCGCCACTTTATTGAATAGCCCTGACAGAGATGTCAGGGCTTTTTCATTTTTGTATTTTAAAATGATGTTTTAAGAGCTGTAATCACCGTTTATCGTTCGCATGATCTTGTTTTAACGCTTCTGCTAACTGCCAGAGCCGCACTTCATAGTGCAAATTCTCGCCATACTGCCTGCCTTATCCTCTCTTTTCCTTCAGACCAGATGCTACTTCGGGTTAATTATCCGCAAAACATCATGCTGAATCTCCTGAACGCCCATTGAAAGCCAGTGTCATAGCTCTTATAACAGGAAGAGCGAAACAACTATCACCAACTCCAGGCGGAAACGTGCGAAAGAAAACCTATGCCATGCGTTATGTGGCAGGACAACCAGCAGAACGGATCTCTCCCCCTAATGCGATGTTGCATATGGGGCAGGGACTACCACCTGGAGCGCCTCTGCCTGCACATCCGCAGCTTAAAGTCCTGGTGTGGAATATTTTCAAACAACAGCGCAGCGACTGGATGTCAGTGTTACAGGGCTTTGGTAAAGATGCGCACCTGGTTCTGCTTCAGGAAGCACAAACCACCCCTGAACTGATCCACTTTGCCACCAGCAACTACCTTGCGGCCGATCAGGTGCCCGCTTTTGTCCTGCCGCAGCACCCTTCTGGCGTCATGACACTGGCTTCGGCGCATCCCGTCTATTGCTGCCCGTTGCGTGAGCGAGAGCCTCTGTTGAGGCTGGCTAAATCAGCCTTAGTCACGGCCTATCCGCTGCCTACAGGGGAGATGCTGATGGTGGTAAACATTCATGCAATCAATTTTAGTCTGGGTATTGATGTTTATAGCAAGCAACTAGGGCCGATCGGTGAACAGATCGTACATCATCGTGGCCCGGTGATTATGGCAGGAGATTTCAACGCATGGAGTCGTCAGCGTATCAATGCGCTGTACCGCTTTGCTCAGGAGATGGAGTTGGAGGAGGTCATGTTTGCTCACGACCATCGACGCACCGCTTTCGGCCGTCCGCTGGATTTTGTGTTCTATCGCGATATGAAAGTCAGTGAAGCGTCTGTGTTGGTAACACAAGCCTCTGACCATAATCCTTTACTCGTGGAATTCCTTTCTCAAGGCATCATCTGATTTGCCGAAAGGCAGCACGGGCAAACTACAGTGGGATAAAAAACCCGATGCGCGTGCCAGATGAACCGTTCAGAGGTGACATGCTGAGGGGGAGATACACAAAAACAGGCTATCCCACTGGGACAGAAGAACGCAGAAAGAGAAAAGGCTGACAAATGTCAGCCTTTTCGCGTCATCAGGTATCTGGTGTTGAGCTATTATTAACATACAACGTCAGCTTATCGCCGGGTTGGATGTTATGCGCGCTGCTTAGCACACTGTTCCAGCGCATCACGTCTTTAATATTAACGCCGTGACGTTGCGCAATACTGGCAAGAGAATCACCCTTACGAACACGATAGGTGATGCTGTTGCCGTTATCAGCCAGCTTGGTGCCACTATCGCCAACGGTCAGAGTCTGACCTGGACGTAAAGCTGCACTGCGCAGGTTATTTTGCTGTTTCAGTGTTGCTACGCTGACGCCAAGCTTACTGGCAATGCCAGACAAGGTGTCACCGCTTCGTACCTTATAACTGCTGCTTGCACCGCTGGAAGTCGTATTACTCGCCAGCTGCGTCGGCTGTACCGCTGCAATATCGCCTGAGGCTAATGAACTACGTAGCTGAGCAACATTTGCCTTAGGAACCATAATGTAATGGGGTCCGTTTGGCGCGGTTGCGTTGCCTTTGTAGCCGGTGTTAAAGCTCTTCAGCTTATTCACTGAAATGCCAGCCATTTCGGCTGCCTGAGTCAGTTTGATCTGCTGTCCTACTTCAACACGCGCCAGTGCTCGGCTCTCGTTCGCGGTTGGCAGTTTAACGCCATACTGCTTGCTGTTTTTGAGGATTTCACTCAACGCCAGCATTTTTGGTACATAAACTTCGGTCTCGCGTGGCAAAGAAAGATGCCAGAAGTCAGCGGGCTTACCACGCGCCTTGTTCTGTTTCACTGCCTTAAGCACCCGTCCTTCACCGCTGTTATAGGCGGCTACGGTTAATAACCAGTCGCCGTCAAACATCTTGTTCAGACGTTGCATCATGTCTAGCGCAACCTTTGTTGAGGCAACCACATCGCGGCGTCCGTCATACCATTGGTTTTGCTTAAGACCGTAGTTTCTCCCCGTTGTTGACACAATCTGCCAAATGCCTGCGGCATTGGCGCTTGATGTCGCGTGAGGATTAAAAGCGCTCTCCACTATGGGTAGCAGTACCAGTTCCATCGGCATTTTACGTTTATGTATCTGCTCGACTATCCAGTACATATACGGCTCTGCCCGTAATGTTACATCGTGGAGATAGCTCTTGTTTTTCAGGTACTTCTGTTTCTGTTCGCGGATCCGGCTGTTTTCCGGGATCCCCATCTTCAACTCGTCACTAATGAAATTCCAGAGATCGGTATCTTCTGCGAGGCCTGTTCCATCATCCTGCCATCGCGGCGATAATAACTGCTCTCCGTACTTTCCGTTTTCACCTTGACCAGCTGAAGACAGACTCTGGGCATGCTGTTCGGGGATATTGGCGTCATTCCTTGATGCCTGACATCCAACCAGCAAGACCGAGGCGAGTAATATCGCTTTAGCCTTCATATGTGTGTCAATAGTTCGCTTAAAAGACGAGCAACTATACGTTACGAACTACCTCAACACAACCAGAAATATCAAAAATGATCTTTCTTCTCGCGTAGAACCGCAAAAGTTTGCCAGACGGGATGTTGTGCTGCATCAACTCCGATCGTCCTTTGTAAATCAATGTCTTGCGTGCGCAAAAATAAATTTATTTGCCGTTCGTGCCCCAGTTTTGTGGGCAAACTAATGCCATTTTTAGCACGTAAGTCCTTAATTTTCTGATACTCCGCCAAAATTTGCGGGTCTTGCGGCATAATTGCACTGGCAAACTTCATATTGGATAAAGTGTATTCGTGTGCGGCACAAACCAGGGTTTCATCGTCATATTTACTAAGCTTTTGTATTGAATCATACATTTGTTGCGGAGTGCCTTCGAAAATACGGCCGCAGCCGCCAGAAAACAGCGTATCACCACAAAAAAGATAAGGCTTACTGTAATATGAGATATGTCCTAAAGTGTGTCCAGGCGTCGAAATAACGTCGAATTCCAGGCCAAGTAAGTCAAATTTATCGCCCTCAGTGACGATTTTTTGTGCCCCTTTGCTGCGTGTCTCCTCCGGACCGTACACCACCAACTGCGGATAGTGCCGCAGTAATTCTGCCACTCCTCCGACATGATCGTTATGGTGATGGGTCAGGAGAATGGCCACCGGCAACCACCCATTAGAGGCGAGTTTTTCCAGCACGGGCTGGGCTTCACCTGGGTCAACAATGATGCAATGCTGGTGGTCATCGGTCAGCGTCCAGATGTAGTTATCCTGCAACGCGGGAATGCTGGTAAGATTCATAAACACCTCTCCAAGGCCGTTAAACGAGAATAGTAAAGCATGAAGTCTGCGAAAACTTGCCAGAAACTGACTGCCCCGGTCTCCTGGCGCGATATGCCGTGGGGAAACTATTTCAGTGCTGCTCTGACGCAGAATCTCCAGCCTTACCTCGGAAAGCTCTATGGCTTTCATATGCTTAAGCTTGGCAGCCTCAGCGCAGAGATCAATACCGAAAACTGCGCCATTTCACATCAGGTAAATGTTGGGCCCGTAGGTGAAGAGATGCAGGTGATAGCCCGGCTGGATCAACTGCCGTTTGAGTCTCGTTCAGTAGATGCTTGTCTATTGGTTCATACTCTTGCATGGAGCCAGGACCCTCACCGTGTGCTGCGCGAGGTTGATCGCGTATTAATTGATGATGGCTGGATGGTGATCAGTGGTTTTAATCCCTTTAGCCTGCTCGGGATCAGCAAGCTGGTGCCGTGGGTGGGGCGTAAAGCACCGTGGAGCGGTAGGATGTTCAGCCAGATGCGTTTGCTGGACTGGTTGAGCCTGCTTAATTATGAGGTGGTGTACCGAACACGTTTTCAGGTACTGCCGTGGCATCGCGAAGGCGGGAAGCTGATTAGTGCTCATCTCCCCGCACTTGGCTGTCTGAATATTGTACTGGCGCGCAAACGGACGTTACCGCTAACACCAGGCAAGGCTAAAAAGCCCCTGGGCAAGCCTCAATTAAGGCCTGCGGTAAATGCGACACGCCAGTTACGCGAAAGCAGCGATCAGGATTCCGGGCGGTAGCCAATATCTTCAGATTGCGGGTTCGATGCAGCGGCGCGAGCCAGCTCATCGCAGCGCTCATTCTCCGGGTGACCGGCATGGCCCTTAACCCACTCCCATTGAATTTTGTGTTGACCGAGGGCGGCGTCAAGGCGCTGCCACAGGTCAACGTTTTTAACCGGCTTTTTATCGGCCGTTTTCCAGCCACGTTTTTTCCAGTTATGGATCCAACTGGTAATGCCCTGGCGCACATACTGGCTATCGGTACTCAGTGTGACCGAGCAAGGTTGAGTGAGTGCTTCCAGGGAGACAATCGCGGCCATCAACTCCATACGATTATTGGTGGTAAGATGAAAACCAGCACTGAAGGTTTTTTCGTGCCGTTGATAGCGCATAATTGCGCCATAACCGCCGGGACCAGGATTACCAAGACAGGAACCGTCGGTGAAAATTTCTACCTGTTTAAGCATCTCTGGTAGACTTCCTCGACTGATAAAAACGCCAAGTCTGACATAAACGGATAGCATGAGCACTGTAAATAACCGCCAAATCATTCTCGATACTGAAACCACCGGCATGAACATGATCGGCGTGCACTATGAAGGGCACCGCATCATTGAGATTGGCGCTGTGGAGGTGATCAACCGCCGACTGACCGGTAATAACTTCCATATTTACCTCAAACCCGATCGTCTGGTCGATCCGGAAGCGTTTGGCGTACACGGCATCGCGGATGAGTTTCTGGCAGACAAACCCAGCTTCAGCGATGTTGCCGATGAGTTTCTTGAGTACATTCGTGGGGCCGAACTGGTCATCCATAATGCCTCGTTCGATATCGGCTTCATGGACTACGAGTTCAGCTTGCTTAAGCGTGGCATCGCGAAAACCGATACCTTCTGCAAAGTCACCGATAGCCTGGCAATGGCGCGTAAGCTCTTTCCCGGCAAGCGAAACAGCCTCGATGCGCTTTGCTCACGTTATGAAATAGACAACAGCAAACGTACTTTGCACGGCGCACTGCTCGATGCCGAAATTCTGTCTGAAGTCTTCCTGACCATGACGGGTGGGCAAACGTCACTGGTGTTTGCCCATGACAGTGACAGTGCCCAGCAGACGGGTGGGGATGAAATTCAGCGCGTGGTGCGTTCTGCTTCCGCTTTGCGTGTGGTTAAGGCCAGTGAAGATGAAATGGTGGCCCATGAGTCACGTCTCGATCTGGTACTGAAAAAAGGCGGTAGCTGCCTGTGGCGCGGTTAATTAGCGCGTAATTGCAGATAAAAAGCACGAAAAGAAGAAAAAAGAAGCAAGTGATTCATCTGATGAAGAAAAAGCATTGACGGGTTCGGCACTCACGATTAATATTCGCCTCGTTCTCGACGGGGAACACAGCGCGGAGCGGTAGTTCAGTTGGTTAGAATACCTGCCTGTCACGCAGGGGGTCGCGGGTTCGAGCCCCGTCCGTTCCGCCAAATATCTAACAAAGCCGATTCAGAAATGAATCGGCTTTGTGCTTTTTGTTATCCGGCTTTTTGCCACAGTACGCTCATCGCCTGCTCAAGCTGCTTAAACATCACAAAGCGCTCCTGATGGAAGGCAACGTGCTGCTCATCCGGTTGAATGAGGCCTGGCCGCAGTTGAACTGCTGCCGCAACGCCTTCAGCCAGGCCTGACCATAATCCCACACCGACGCCCGCACAAATTGCCGCACCTAGCGCGCCGGTTTCCTGGCACTCCGCCACCTGAACAGGCATGGCCAGCACATCAGCAAACATTTGTGGCCAGATGCAACTGCGAGCCGCGCCACCGGAGAGTGTCACTTGATGAAAGTCGATACCCGCCGCGCGTAAACGGTCAATATGCGCGTGATGTGCGAAGGTCACGCCTTCAAACAGAGCAAACAGCATATCAGCACGCGTATGCCAGCCGCTGAGTCCGTAAAAGCCAGCTTTGGCGCATTCGCCTTTGCGGCCCGACCATAAATAGGGATGATAGAGCGGTAGCTGCGATGATCGGGCGACATGGGCCACGCTGTCGCTACAGCGCTGAGCACCCTGGCCGCCGCGCCCGTCGTCAAACTCACGAATAAACCAATCCAGATTCGCCGCCGAGGTGGCGCTGGCTTCGATCGCCATAAAGCGATCGCGTTCAATCATCGAATTCATAAAAATGGGGCGACGATAGTGTGGCTTGTCGACCACCACCTGATTGATACTCCAGGTCCCTGCCACAATTGAGGCCTGGCCGCAGTTCACCACGCCCGATCCTACGGCGCTGGCAACCACATCAAACATCCCGGCAACCACGGGGGTTCCTGCTAATAAACCGGTATGTGCTGCGGCCTGAGGCGTGACATAGCCAATAACGTCACTGGACTCATGCAGCGGTGGTAAAGCAGGCAGAATATCTTCAATCTCATACAGCGCCAGCAGCTCACGATCGTAGCCACGTACGGCGTAATCGATAAGTCCTGCACCGGCAGCATCGGAATAGTCCGCTGAAAATGCGCCACTGAGATAGTGGGCAATTACATCTTTGGCGCATAGCACCGTACCGATTTGGCGATACACATCAAGCTGATAGCGCTTTAGCCAGCTAAGTAACACCGGGGTGGAGGCCGCCCAGGGCTGTTGCAGGGATCGCCGGTAGATTTCAGCGCTGCGCAGCGGCTCAGACAGCTCATGGGCTAACTCGATGGCGCGATTATCAATCGACTGAATGCCAATCAGCGGCTGCTGCTGGCGATCCAGCGCATACAGGCCGTTGCCGTGTCCGGTCGCCCCTACGGCAATAATCTCGCCCCGTGCTGTACCTGCCTGTTGAAGGCAGCGCTGAATGGCCTGCTCAACACCGTGCCAGATATCCGTTATCGGACGCTCGGCAAAGCCAGGCTGCGGCTGATGCGTTTCGCCTGCGCACTCGCCGGTCGCGATGACTTTTCCGCTGGTATCAAACAGTATGGCTTTAATCATGGTATTACCGGCATCAATGCCGAGAATCTGGCTCATGGCTAACCCCGCAATCCTGTTGATGCGGCGCACCGCTTAAGCGCCGGGAGCTGATTTATTCACTACGTAGGTAGAGATCGAGGGCTTCTGCTCCCGTCACGCCTTGATGAATAATGGCCATCAACGCGCGTACTACCCGTGCTGGATTTTGGTGTTGATAGACATTACGCCCATACACCATGCCGCTGGCACCCTGTGCCATCAGACGTGCGCTTTTTTCTAACACCGCACCTATTTCACCTTTGCCCCCGCCGCGCACCAGCGTCGGGCAGCGCGCCGCTTCCACCACGCGATAGAAGTCATCTGGGTTATCGGTGGGATCGGCTTTGATGATATCGGCCCCCAGTTCACGCGCCAGGCGCACCAGCGGCACAATTTTTTCCACGTCGCCCAGCGAGCCGTAGGCGGCACCTTGTCCGGCAGGGGCCATCACCAGAGGTTCAATCATTAATGGCATCCCATAACGTTCGCAGGCATGGCGCAGACGGCCGATGTTCTCCACACACTGACGGAAAATGCCCGGCTCATCAGGGATAAGATAGAGATTGACCACCACCGCAGCGGCATCTTGTTGCAGTGCCGCGAGGATCGGCGCTTCCGGGTTATGTAACACGGCCCACATTTCGCGATGGCGTGCCTGGTTGTAGGCATTGCCCACGTCGGTACGCAGCACCAGTGCCGGTTTGCTGCCCGCGTGCTGTTGCAGTAAGTCGGCCTGCCCATAGTTCACCTGAATGGCATCGGGCTGGGCATTAATCAGGTTGCGCATCACCCGTGGGATATCTTCCAGGCCGAGCAAAAAATCCGGTTCGTTAGCAATACCGTGGTCAATTGCCACGTCCAGACATTTGCCATGCTGAAACAACCGGTTCATGCGCACTTTGCTGAGGTGTGACATCCGCTATCTCCTGAAGATTAAGGTGTTTAAAGACACATTGATGCTGTTGCTCCAGCCGGGTGCGGCAGGTCTCGACTTGCTGCTGGCGCTGAGCCTCACTCCAGCCCAGTTCGGTGGCGAGCAACTGACTGATCTCTTCCATTGTGGTTTGCGTAAGCGTGCCGCTCATGGCCAGCGAAGTACGGCGCACCAGCAGGTCTTCCAGCTGCATCACGTGTTCATGACGCGTCAGAAACAGCAGTTCGCTGGCGCTGTAATCTGGTTGGCTACGGAGGGGCTGGTCATCCTGCTGCAACAGCGGCAGCATCAGCAGAATGCGGCTGCCATAGCGCTGCACCAGTTGTTCAATACGGGAGAGTGGGAGTGCGGAATGACGCACCAACTGCTGTAACCATTGCTCGCGAGCTGGCCCTTGTGGGAGCTGTCTGCCACCGCCAATCGCGCGATCTTCCGTTGAGTGCAGACGGGGCTTGTTCAGGCGCAGTAACACGGCGTCTGCTGCCTGTTCGCCGAAGCGACGGAACGTGGTCCATTTCCCGCCCACCAGACTCAGAGTGGGAAAAGGCTGCTGTGCATCGGCTTCCTGAACCACAACGGCATGATTGCGTGAGATGCGGCCATTAACGCTGGCACTGCTGGCAGGCAGGGGGCGCACGCCACAGAAGCTGTAAATCACATCGTCGTCATTGACGGTGAAATGCGGGAAGACAAAGCGTAGCGAATTCAGAATGTAGGCGCGTTCCTCGGGGGTACATACCGCCTGGTCAGGATCGTCGGTACGGATATCGGTCGAACCCACCAGAACATGACCAAACCACGGGAACATAATACAGACGCGGCCCTCCTGGTTTTCAAAATAGACCATCTCATCGCCCAACTCCGTCAGCAAATGGGGATGATGCAGAATCAGATGTGATCCTTTGGTTCCCCCCATCAGATGCGAAGGGCGCTGCAGTGTGGTGTTCAGTTGATCAATCCACGCGCCGCTGGCATTGACCAGCACTTCGGGCTGCAACAGGAAACGTTGTCCGCTCAGACGATCTTCCAGCTCAATCGCACCATTGTGGATGCCGATGGCTGCCATGTAGTTGAGCGCGAGTGCATCCGGGCAATTTTGCTCTCCTTCTTCAATCAGTTCGATGCCGAGTCTTTCCGGTGCGCTGATCCAGGCATCGTAATAGCTGGCGCTACAGCGCACCCAGTCGGCAAAGCCGGGCCAGCGCGCACGCGTTGCCCGCTGACCAGACAGCCGATGTTTGGGCATTGATGATGAACCCGCGGTGTAAAGGTCGTAGAGCATCAGGCCGGTTTTTATCAGCAGTGCGCCACGGCGGCTCGGCCGCTCACTCAGGCGGAAAAAGCGTTTAACGGCATTGATGAGCCCGCTGTGCCAGTTCTCAATGGGCACCGTGGTACGCAGGGGGAAAACATAATGCGGGGCATTTTTTAACAGGCGATTGCGCTCCTGGACCGACTCTTTCACCAGACCAAATTCGCCACTTTCCAGATAACGCAGCCCACCGTGAATCATGCGCGAAAGCGCACCGCTGGCGGCCTGGCACCAGTCGTCTTTTTCCACCAACACCGCCGGAATGCCTTGCAAGGTCAGTTCACGCCAGGTGCTGATACCATTGATGCCGCCGCCAACAATCAGCACTGGCACCTTATTGCGCTGCTGAAGCTCGGCCAGCCGTGTGGCGCGAGATTTATCGTGATGCATAATCAGCTCCCTGCCAGAGAAAAAAAATAATGTCTTAAGCAGGTATAAGAGACAAGCGGCGACAGGGCCAAAAACCAGGCAGGTAATGTTATTAAAATGTGAACACGATCGGGCAGACATGATGTTTGAGCACGGCAAGTCGCCGCCGTGCTCAGGATGTGGATTACTCAGTAACGCTAGCGCGCACGGACTTAACTTGGGTAATCACTTCACGCTCATGACGGGCAAGGAAGCGATAGAAGCCCAGCCCCAGGGCAACGCCAATGAACCAGCTAAAACTGGCAACTTCATGCAGTGCGGGCGTAAAGCTGATCGCTACCCCTATCGCCACCGCAGGCAGCAGGGCGGCAATCGCTTTCGGGTTAAAGCCACCGCGATACCAGTAGCGTCCTTTTGGCGTGGCATCAAACAGATCGTCGACGGAGATCTGACTGCGTTTAATCAGATAGAAATCTGCCAGCAGGATGCCAAACAGTGGGCCAATAAAAGCGCCCAGTACATCTAGCGTGTAGTGGATCAACTCCGGTGAGTGGAACAGGTTCCACGGTGTGAGCAGCACGGAGCCGACTGCGGCAATCATGCCACCGGCGCGGAAGCTGATTTTTTGCGGTGAGCAGTTAGAGAAGTCAAACGCCGGTGAGACAAAGTTTGCGACAATATTAATGCCGATTGTCGCGGTGATCATGGTTAACAGTCCAATCGCGACTGCCAGATCGTTACCTACGCGGCTTACTGTTTCAATCGGGTCGGTAATCATGTGACCAAATAAGCTCTGTGTCCCAGAGACAATCACCACCGTTACCAGAGAAAACAGCAGGAAGTTGAAGGGCAGACCCCAGCGGTTACCGCGGCGAATCTCACCCATGCTTTTGCCGTAGCGCGCAAAGTCGCCAAAGTTAAGCAGCGGGCCAGAGAAATAGGAGACCACCAGCGCAGTCGCCGTAATCATCTGCCACGTCTGCTCGCCGCTGCTCAGGGACTTGCTGGCCAGCGTCAGAGAGAGGCCGCTGAAACCGGTTTTGTATACAATCCATCCGGCCAGTGCCAACATCACGATATAGACGGCCGGTCCAGCCACATCGATAAAGCGTTTGATGGCATTCATGCCATGCCAGAACACCATCGCCTGCAACAGCCACATCACACCAAAGCAGCACCAGCCCAGTGCGCTAAGGCCCAGCCAACTGCTGTGGGTCAGCGTGGCGAGGCTTGGGAAGAATTTCAGCAGGACCAGCATCAGGGCATTCGCCGCCAGATAGGTTTGAATGCCGTACCAGGCAAAGGCGATCAGCCCTCGGATCACCGCAGGAATATTGGCACCAAACACCCCGAAAGCCTGACGGCACACGACGGCATAAGGCACGCCGGCGATTTGGCTCGGTTTTGCCACTAAGTTAGCGCATAGCTGAACAATGCAGATCCCCACCAGCAAACACAGCAACACCTGCCAGCTCGCCAGACCCAGTGTGAAGAAACTTGCGGCAACCATATAGCCGCCCATGCTGTGTACATCAGACATCCAGAAGGAAAAGATGTTGTACCACGTCCAGTTCTTGTCCTGGGTGGGGGCGAGATCTTCATTACACAGACGCGGACTGTAGTGTGCGCTGGCAGCGTGTGAGTTATCAGTATGATTTGGCATGAAACCTGCTCCTGTTATCCAACAGAGGGAAATTAATCACTGTGTGTAATGGTGTTGCAGGATCCAGGCCAGAATGGGATTTTTGTATACAAAAAATTAAATTAACGTATACGATGTGCGCCATGCATGCATTCACGGGAGCAGTCTATGAAGCTTGAAAACGGCGAGAAGGCCGCGTCAGCAGGGCAAGACAAGGATGAAACGATCTACCAATCGCTGCTGACCGCGATTGTTGAACATCAGCTGCCGCCGGGCAGTAAATTGCCAGAAGAGGCGTTAGCCGAGGTTTTTGGTGTCAGCCGTACGGGCATTCGCAAGGTGTTGCAACGCCTTGCTGCGGTGCAAATGGTCACCCTGACGCCCAAACGTGGTGCGCAGGTGGCCACGCCGCCGGTTGAAGAGGCGCGCGATATCTTTACCACCCGCTCATTGCTGGAGTGCGCCAACTTGCCTGCCGTCATCGCCCATGTGCAACCGCCACACCTGGCGGCACTTGAAGCACTGATCTGCCAGGAAGAGCAGGCCCATCTGCATCACGATGGTGCTGCGGCCATTCGGCTGTCAGCCGCTTTCCATATTCAACTGCAGGCGATTTCGGGCAATCAGGTACTGACCGAAATGGTCACCGGTCTGGCCCAGCGTTCGTCGCTGGTCGTCGCCGCCTACGGTGCGCCCTGGCAGCGCGGCTGCCGCTGTAACGACCACGATCGGCTGTGTGAGTTACTTCGCCAGAAAGATCTGGTGCAACTCACGGCTGCCATGCAGCACCACTTTGAGGACATTGTCGCCGGGCTGCACTTTGAACGTAGCGGCGATGTGCTACCCGATTTCAACCGGTTATTTGCCGGTCACAAAGGCGTACTACCATGACAATCATTCAGGTGATCAATCCCAATACCAGCCCGGCGATGACCGAAACGATTGCACAGGCGGCCAGAAGCGTGGCGGCCGCCAGCACGCAGATTGTGGCGGTTTCCCCGCGCCACGGCGTGCCTTCGATAGAAGGTCATGCCGATGAAGCGATAGCCGCCGTTGGCGTGATGGATCTGGTGAAACAAGGCAAAGCACAGGGTGTGA
Source organism: Candidatus Pantoea multigeneris (assembly GCF_011752615.1). Taxonomy (NCBI): domain Bacteria; kingdom Pseudomonadati; phylum Pseudomonadota; class Gammaproteobacteria; order Enterobacterales; family Erwiniaceae; genus Pantoea; species Candidatus Pantoea multigeneris. Next base: position 218,025 of record NZ_VWXF01000008.1, on the reverse strand, counting down.
GCGGGCACGTGATCGCCTGCTTTGGCGACCCAGGTCTGTTGGCCGCTCGTGAGCTGGCGAGCGGGCCGGTTATCGGGATCGCAGAAGCTGCGATGCACACGGCAACGCTGGTGGCGACACGTTTTTCCATCGTCACAACCTTGCCACGCACGCTGATTATCGCTCGTCACCTGTTGCAGCAATATGGCTTCACGCACCACTGTGCGGCCTTGCACGCTATCGATCTGCCGGTGCTGGCACTGGAAGATGGCAGCGGTCTGGCGCAGGAGAAAGTGCGTGAGCAGTGCATCAAGGCTAAGCAACGTGATGGAAGCGGTGCCATCGTGCTGGGTTGTGGAGGCATGGCAACGCTGGCGCAGCAGTTGACGCAAGAGCTGGGGCTACCCGTTATCGATGGGGTCAGTGCGGCGGTCAAAATGGTGGAGTCGCTGGTCGCGCTGGGTTTCGGTACCAGCAAGCATGGTGATTTGGCTTATCCACTGCAAAAAAATGCCACAGGGATTTTTGAACACCTAAACTAACGGAAATGAAGGCACAACAGGAAGCGGAAACCATGACTGATGGTGTAGAGAAGAAAGAGTACAGCTTCAATAAAAGCTACCCGCGTGATCTGCTCGGCTACGGCGCTAATCCGCCCCATGCGGCCTGGCCGGATAAAGCGCGCATTGCCGTGCAGTTTGTTCTCAATTACGAAGAGGGCGCGGAGAACAACGTGCTGCACGGTGATGCCGGTTCAGAGCAGTTCCTGTCCGATATTATTGGTGCCGCCAGCTATGCCGATCGCCATATGTCGATGGATTCACTGTATGAATATGGTTCGCGCGCGGGTTTCTGGCGTATCCATAACGAATTTCAAAAACGCGGATTGCCGTTAACGGTGTTCGGCGTAGCCATGGCGCTGGCCCGTCACCCGGAGATCGTCGAAGCGATTAAACGTGCAGACTATGATGTGGTCAGTCATGGCTGGCGCTGGATCCACTACCAGGGGCTGGACGCGAAAACCGAGCGCCAGCACATGCAGCAGGCGGTAGACGTGTTGATGGATCTGTTTGGCAAAGCGCCGACCGGCTGGTACACCGGACGTGACAGTCCGAATACGCGTCGTCTGGTGGTGGAGCAGGGCGGATTCACCTACGACAGCGACTATTACGGTGATGATTTACCTTTCTGGACCCAGGTGACCTGTCAGGATGGCACGGTAAAACCGCATCTGATCATCCCTTACACGCTGGAGTGCAATGATATGCGCTTCGCCACCCCGCAGGGCTTCAACACCGCTGAGCAGTTTTATACCTATCTGCGTGACAGCTTTGATGTGCTGTATGAAGAGGGGGAGAGTGCGCCGAAGATGATGTCGATTGGTATGCACTGTCGCCTGTTAGGCCGGCCTGGTCGTTTTAAAGCGCTGCAACGCTTCCTCGATCACATTCAGCAGCACGACGATGTGTGGATCTGTACTCGCCAGCAAATCGCCGATCACTGGGTGAAACATCACCCGGCACCTCAGCTGTAGTGTGACCAACAGCCGCACGCGGGTGCGGCTGTCAGCGTTAGCTCATCAGGCTGACTTGCGCGGCAACAATGCGCCAGCCTGCGGGCATTCGTACCCAGGTCTGTTGTTGACGGCCAATTTTGTCTACACCTTCACGCGTAAACTCGGTACTGCACACGGCAAAATCGTGACCAAAAGTGGTGATCACCGTGTTACGGAGCTGGCGATCCAGCCCTTTTGACGGACGTGCCGCGCGAAAAGCACGGATCTCATCGATGCCGTACAGGTTTTCACCTGCACCGAGCCGTACGGTGCGCGCATCGTGCCAGAACAACTCATCCAGCACTTCCACATCATTGGTGACCAGTGCCGTCTCATAACGATAAAAAGCGTCCGTCACCTCAGCCAGTACCGGCGGGTGGTTAATCTGTTCTGATGTCATGTTGCATCCTGTCTGGATTGCCGAAGCCAGCATCCGCTGACTTCGGGCGTGTCATTAATGTGGAAAGGTTAATCCGGCCTGCTCCAGTGCATAGGCGGCACGCAGAGCATCTTCTTCACGGAAGGGGGCTGCGATCAGCTGAATGCCAATCGGCAAGCCACCGGCGGTTTTTAACGGCACGGTGCACACCGGAAGACCGAGGTAAGAGATGGGCTGGGTCAGCATGCCCATACTGGCTTTGGTCGGGAGCTGTTGGCCGTTGACCGCAATGGTCTCCTGGCCGATCAGCGGCGCAGTACAAGGGGTTGCAGGCGCAATCAGTACGTCGAAATGTTCAAACAGCGGCAGCACCTGCTGCTGGAAGTGACGACGGAAACGCTGTGCCTGTACATACCATGCGCCTGGTAGCATCGCACCGGCCAGCAGACGTTCGCGGGAGTTCGGTTCAAAGCGTTCCGGGGACTGGCGCAATGCTGGCAGGTAATGATTTCCGCCTTCAGCCGCCGTCAAAATAAAGGCGGCCGAGCGCGCCAGTTCAGCCTGTGGCAGTGTGAGCTCATCAGCGGCTTGCAGTGCGCCCGCGACGATGTTCAGCGCACTGCGGGCATCATCATCACACCAGGTGGTGAAAAAGCCCCCCAACACCGCGCTACGCAGGCCTTCCTGACCTTGCACCAGTGAATTCAACACCGGCTCAGCATCACGATCGGCCTGGAAGGCATCAGTGGCGTCTCGCCCTTGCAGGCAATCATAGACCAGCGCCAGGTCATCCACCCGACGGGCAAACGGGCCAATATGGTCGAGGCTGGCGACAAAAGGGTGACTGCCGCTGCGTGACAGGCGGCCAAAGGTCGGTTTCAGGCCATAAATACCGCACAGGGAGGCAGGGACGCGAATCGAGCCGTTGGTGTCAGTGCCGAGTGAAAACGTCACCAGCCCAGCCGCAACCGCAGCGGCGGAACCGCCTGAGGAGCCTCCGGCAACGCGTGCTAAATCGTGCGGATTGTGCGTGGCGCCATAATGGCTGTTCTCGGTGGTAAAGCCATACGCGTAGGCATCCATATTCACCATGCCGCTCAGGGTCGCACCGTGGCGCTGTAGCTGCTGCACGGCAAACGCATCTGCGCGTGCGGCAGGGCGATCGCTGAACAGGCTGGCGCCGGCCAGCGTACTGTAGCCGCTGACATCAAACAGATTTTTTACCGCATAGGGTACACCCGCCAGCGCAGGCAGTTGCCCGCCTTCGCGGCGCAGGTCATCAATGCGGCTGGCTTCTTTCAACATGCGTTGGCCGGTGACATCCGTCCAGGCGTTGAGTGCCGGGTTATGCTGCTCAATGGCAGATAGCGTCTGCTCAGCCACTTCATGTGCCGCCAGTTCACCGCTGGCGATAGCCTGCTGTAACTGGCGTAATGACAACTCACTTAATTGCATGGGTTAAACACTCCCGCCACTTCCAGTCGGTCGTCCAGTTTTACCGCCATCAGCGGTGCGGCCAGCCCGGCGATGCGTTCAAACTGCACCCGCAGTTCTGCCCGGCGTGACTCGTCGAGTTCCAGGTCAAGAATCTGTTCCATCTGAGCGATATAGGCGGCCCAGTCTGTCTGCTGTGTCATGTTTATCTCCTTTCAGAAACCGGCGGCACTGCCGTTGCTGCGCGGATCGCTCGCGCCTTCCAGCATGCCGTTAATGTGACGCACAATCGCACCGGCGTGACCGACGGCTTCGCTGTAGTCCGGCAGCAGTTCAACCTCATGACCAAGCTGGCGCAGTTGTTCTACTGTTTCTGGCGCGAAACGGCCCTCCAGCTTCAGCGAATCAGAGCTCTGGCCCCAGGTACGGCCCAGCAGCCAGCGTGGAGCACTTACCGCCTGTTGCAGCGGTACGCCTTGCAATACGTGGCGGGTAAAAATCGCCGCCTGGGTTTGTGGCTGCCCATCGCCCCCCATTGATCCATACACCATCACCCGGCCATCTTTCAGACGGGCGGCAGCAGGATTGAGCGTATGGAACGGCTGTTTACCCGGTGCTAATGCCAGCAAGTGGTGCGGATCGAGGCTAAACGCTGCGCCACGGTTCTGCCAGGTAATCCCGCTATCTGGGATCACCACGCCGCTGCCAAATTCATGATAGATACTTTGAATAAACGACACCGCCAGTCCACTGCTGTCCATCACACCCATCCAGACCGTATCTCCAGGCCCACGTCCGGTGCCCCACGGGCTGGCACGATCGTCATCGATCCCGGCAGCAAAGGTCGCCAGTTGATCGCCATCCAGTATGGCTTGCAGATCTTCTGTGACGTGGCGTGGATCGGTAATGTGTTGATCGCGCAGGCTGAAGGCCTGTTTTGTGGCCTCGACAATGCGGTGTACCGTGTGCGCCTCATCGGCCTCGGCCATCGCGAGGTGATCGGTGATCCCAAGAATAGACAGTGAAACCAGTCCCTGAGTCGGAGGCGCGACATTCCAGATATCGCCCTCGCTGTGTTTCAGATGCAGAGGCTGGGTGCGACGCGCACGCTGCTGCTGTAAATCCTCCAGGGTGATTGGCATACCCAAAGCAGAAAAACCGCGCGCCAGTTGGTGTGCCAGCGGGCCGCGATAGAAACTGGCTAAACCCTCTTCGCTGAGTTGAGACAACGTGCGCGCCAGCGCCGGTTGGGTGAAACGACTGCCTGGGCGCGGCACTTCGCCATCTGGCAGGTAGGTCTCGGCAAAGCCCGGCTGATGCTGGAGTTCAGCACGCTTGCTGGCGGTGGCAGCCGCTTGTGAGGCAGTGACCGGAATCCCGTCGGCAGCGTAACGGATGGCATCACGCAGCAGGCGCGGCAGAGGCAGGCTTCCGCCGCCCAGTTCCTGCGCCAGTTGTAGCGCTTCGTCCCAGCCGCTGACCGTGCCCGCTACGGTTAGCGCGGCTTTTGGCCCACGATGCGGAATGGTGCGCTCACCGTGATAAAAATCCGGGTGGGCCAGCGAGCCTGCGGCCCCGCTGGCGTCAATGGCGATCGGCTCGCCCTGAGGCGGCACCACCAGCCAGAAGCTATCACCGCCCAGCCCATTCATATGCGGGTAGACCACTGCAATGGTGGCGGCAGCGGCGACCATCGCCTCCAGCGCGTTTCCGCCCTCACGCAGTACCGCCAGGGCACTTTCACTGGCGAGATGATGAGGTGTGACCGCCATGCCCAACGGCGCCATATTACTCTGAATCATGATGATCTCTTTTTCATAGGGTGACAGGGTGAGTAAGCAAGAGCTGTTCCAGGTTGATGCAAATGTGCAAGCGGCATCAACCTGGATCAATTTATGCTAGGTTGTGCTGAAACGAAAGTTACAGGAACGGCGATGAAACAACTTGATGAACGGCTGCGCGAGCACTATTCCCAGCTTTCCCCGCAGGAACAGCGGATTGCAGACTTTGTTTTCGACCATTTTGACGACCTGATCAGCTACAACAGTGCTGAGCTGGCGCGTCTGAGCGGGGTTTCCAAGGCGACGGTGAGCCGACTGTTTAAGCGCCTGGGCTATGAGAAGTACAAAGACATGCGCGATGAGCTGCGTATTCTGCGTCAGAGCGGTATGCCGTTAACGGACAACCGAGATGCAGTGCAGGGCAACACGCTGTTAGCACGCCATTACAAACAGGAAATGGCCAACCTGACGCAGTGGATCAATAGCATTGATGCCCGGCAGTTTGCCGAGGTAATCAGCGCGATGGCGCAGGCCAGACGGGTATTTATCATTGGGATGCGCAACGCCTATCCGGTCGCGCTGCACCTGCGCCAGCAGCTGTTGCAGGCGCGCCAGCAGGTACACATTTTGCCGCAGCCCGGCCAGACGCTGGCGGAAGAGTTGGTGGATATTACCCCGGACGATCTGGTGATTGTGATGGCATTCCGTCGCCGCCCACGCCTGATTCGCCCACTGATGCAGCAGTTACAGCAGAGCGAGATCCCGCTGCTGGTGCTGTGTGAACCGCAGGCGCAAAGCGTGTTGAACCTGGCGCGCTGGCAGCTGTGCGCCCCGCTGGACAGCGTTTCGGCCTTTGACAGCTACTCCTCCGCCATGAGCCTGATCAACCTGCTGGCAAATGCACTGCTGCATGAACTTTTAACCGAAGGTCGGCAAAGAATTCACCAGATTGCTCACCTGTATCAGCAGTTGGATGAGCTGGAACAGCGATAACAGGGCGCAATATTGGTGCATTGCACCATTATGATTCACACCACTAAAGCGGGCTTTTGGCCCGTTTTTTTATTTACCGCCAGTAAAACAGGCAACTATTGCACGCTGAGTCATTTGTTTCAGTTGGCACAACAGTTGCAAATGATTTGATCAAGAATCTTTTGTTTCATGTTTATTGACCGGGGTGCATAATGAAAAAAGTCGTGATGGCAGTGATCGGTGCAGCGCTGATGATGGCTCAGACAGGAGCCGCCTTGGCGGACCAGCTACAGGATATTGAAAAACGGGGTGTGATTCGTGTGGCAGTGCCACAAGATTTCCCGCCGTTTGGATCGGTCGGGACCGATCTGCAACCACAGGGTTATGACATCGACACCGCGAAATACATCGCACAGCAGATGAAAGTAAAACTGCAACTGGTGCCGGTCTCCAGCGCTAACCGCGTGCCCTACCTGCAAACCGACAAAGTCGATCTGGTGATCTCCAGCATGGGGAAAAACCCGGAGCGTGAGCGAGTGATTGATTTTACCAACGCCTACGCGCCTTTCTTCCTTGGGGTCTTTGGCCCACAGGGTGAAGCGCTGAAAGATGCCGCTGCGCTGAGTGGAAAAACCATCGGTGTTACGCGTGGTGCGGTGGAAGATATGGTGCTGAGCAGCGTAGCGCCGAAAGATGCCAGCATTAAGCGCTATGAAGATAACAACACCACGCTGTCGGCTTACTTGTCTGGTCAGGTGCAGTATGTGGCGACAGGGAACCTGGTGGTGGCCGCAATTGCACGCCAAAATCCACAGAAAGCGCCAGTAGCGCAGTTCATGCTGAAAGACTCGCCTTGCTACATCGGCCTGAAAAAGAATGAAGATGGACTGAAGACGAAGCTGAATGCGGTGATTGCGCAGGGTATTAAAGACGGCACCCTGAACAAACTCTCCGAAGAGTGGTTGAAAGCGCCGCTGCCTGCCAATCTCGGCGCGTAAGGGCGGGCATGATGGGGCAACTTAACTTTCCCGCCCTGTTGCCCTACTGGCCGGAGCTCCTTTCCGGCCTGTGGGTCACGGTGCAGATCTCGCTGTTAGCGACGATAGGTGGTGTCAGCCTTGGCATTTTCGGTGCGGCGTTGCGCAGTGGCCGCCCGAGTGTGTTGAGCCGTGTATGGGGGCTGTATGTCGAGCTGATTCGCAACACACCGTTTGTGGTACAGCTGTTTTTCATTGTGTTTGGTTTGCCCAATCTCGGGCTGAAGCTGACGGCAGGTGAAGCGGCGCTGCTGGCGATGATTATCAATCTCGCGGCCTACAGCACTGAAATCATTCGTGCCGGGATTCAGGTCACCCCCAAGGGGCAGTGGGAAGCCGGGCGCGTACTGGGTCTGACGCGCAGCCAGACTTTCCTGCGAGTGGTGCTACCACCTGCATTGCAGCGCATTTATCCGGCGTTGGTGAGCCAGTGCATTATTGTGATGCTGGGCTCGTCGGTGGTGTCGCAGGTGTCGTATGAGGAACTGACGTTCTCGGCCAGCCTGATCCAGTCACGCACATTTTTGAGCTTTGAAGTTTATCTGGTGACCACGCTGATCTACCTGGCGTTGTCGATAGCGATGCGTCAGCTGTTAATGGCGGTCGGGCGTAAGTGGGTAGGAGTACAGCCGTCATGAGCACCTTTACCGATTGGGACATCGTGCGCAATCTACTGCTGGCGGCACGCTGGACGTTGCTACTGTCGCTGGTGGCCTTTTTCGGCGGCACGGTGGTGACTTTACCGCTGCTGTTTTTACGTTTGTTAAACCGGCCGTGGCTGACGCGCCTGGTGCGCGCTTATGCGGGATTGTTTCAGGGTACGCCACTGCTGATGCAGCTGTTTCTCGCCTTCTTTGGCGTGGCACTGTTTGGTATTGATGTCTCACCGTGGACCGCCGCTTCGCTGGCGTTGACCTTCTACACCAGCGCTTTTCTGGTGGATATCTGGTACGGCAGTATCCGTGCGTTGCCAAAAGGGCAGTGGGAAGCGTCTCGCTGTCTCGGCCTGAGCTTCGGCCAAACGCTGTTCCGCGTGGTGGCACCCCAGGCTATGCGCATCGCCATAGCGCCCACGGTGGGCTTTGCCGTACAGGTGATTAAAGGCACCGCGTTGGCTTCAATCATCGGTTTTATTGAGCTAACCAAAGCCGGCACCATCCTTAACAACGTGACTTATCAGCCGTTTAAGGTGTTTGGTTTGGTCGCGCTGGGCTACTTCCTGATGTGTTATCCGCTGTCGCGTTACAGCCAGTTCCTGGAGAAAAAATTCAATGCCGCTCATCACCATTAATCAGGTACAGAAGTATTACGGCACTAACCATGTGTTGAAAGGCGTGGATCTGGATATCGAGATGGGTGAAGTGATCTCCATTATCGGCCGTAGCGGTTCAGGCAAAAGCACCCTGTTGCGTTGCATGAATGGCCTTGAGGGCTATCAGGAAGGCAGCATTAAGCTGGGCGGTATGACCATTACCGATCGTGAATCACAAGCGCGCGATATCAGCCGCTCGGTTGGCATGGTGTTCCAGAACTTCAACCTGTTCCCGCACATGACCGCCCTGGAAAACGTGATGTTGGCACCGCGCCGGGTTTTAAAGAAAAGCGAAGCGGAGTGCCGCGAGCTGGCGGCAAAAATGCTGGAGAAAGTCGGCCTGGGTGAACGCCTGAATTACTACCCGGCTAACCTCTCCGGCGGCCAACAGCAGCGTGTAGCCATTGCGCGCGCGCTGGCAATGTCACCCAAAGTGTTGCTGTGTGATGAGATCACCTCTGCACTCGATCCTGAGCTGGTCGGCGAGGTGCTGAAAGTGCTGGAGCAATTAGCTGCTGAGGGCATGACGCTGATCCTCGTCACCCATGAAATGAATTTTGCCCGTGATGTGGGCGACCGCGTGGTCTTTATGCATCAGGGGCGCGTCTGGGAGCAGGGCGACAGCAAGACGCTGTTTGCCAATCCGCAGAGCGCAGAGCTGAAACAGTTTATCTCTACCGTGCGCCTGTAAGCGCGCAGATTACAAGGAATTCACCATGGATATCACCCAATTCGCACAACTCAATCCACCGCAGCGCCTGCTGATGGGCCCAGGTCCGATCAACGCCGATCCGCGTGTGTTACGCGCCATGTCGAGCCAACTGCTCGGCCAGTACGATCCGGCCATGACGCACTACATGAACGAGGTGATGGCGCTTTACCGTGGTGTGTTCCGCACTGAAAACCGCTGGACGCTGCTGATCGACGGCACTTCCCGTGCGGGCATTGAAGCAATTCTTCTCTCTGCTATTCGTCCGGGCGACAAAGTGCTGGTGCCGGTGTTTGGCCGCTTTGGTCATTTGCTGTGTGAGATCGCCCGCCGCTGCCGTGCGGAAGTGCATACGATTGAGGTGCCGTGGGGCGAAGTTTTCACGCCAGACCAGATTGAAGATGCGATCAAAAAAGTGCAGCCACGCCTGCTGCTCACCGTGCAGGGCGATACCTCAACCACCATGTTGCAACCGCTGGAAGAGCTGGGCGCAATCTGCAAAAAGTATGGCGTGTTGTTCTATACCGATGCGACAGCGTCGCTGGGTGGCAATGCGCTAGAGACGGACGCCTGGGGACTGGATGCCGTGTCCGCCGGGATGCAAAAGTGTCTGGGTGGCCCGTCGGGCACCTCACCGATCACCCTGAGTCCAGCCATGGAAGCGGTGATCCGCAAACGTAAGTGTGTTGAAGAGGGGATCCGCACCGCCGATCATCAGGACGGCGATGACGAGATGATCTACTCCAACTATTTCGATCTCGGCATGATCATGGACTACTGGGGGCCGGAACGCCTCAACCACCATACTGAAGCCACCACGGCACTGTTCGGTGCTCGTGAATGCGCACGTCTGATGATGCAGGAAGGTCTGGATAACGGCATTGCACGCCATAAGCTGCACGGCGATGCGCTGCTCAAAGGGATTCAGGGCATGGGGCTGGAGACCTTTGGCAACCTGCAACACAAAATGAATAACGTGCTGGGCGTTGTGATCCCAGCCGGTGTGAACGGTGACCAGGTGCGTAGTCTGATGCTGAATGACTTCGGCATTGAGATCGGCACTTCGTTTGGCCCGCTGCACGGCAAAGTGTGGCGCATTGGGACAATGGGCTACAACGCGCGTAAAGACTGTGTGATGCAGACGCTGAGTGCGCTGGAATCGGTGCTGACACACGTTGGTTTCCGCTCACCACAAGGTGCTGCAATGCAGGCAGCGTGGGATCACTACGGGAGCCAGGCATGATGACACCCCTGATGAGCGCCAGTGCAGCGCAGTTGGCCGCAACGCGCGTGATGGCGCGTTGTGATGCGCTGGCAGAGATCAGCGAGAGCGCCACTGGCCTGACCCGCGTTTATCTGTCACCGGAGCATTTGCGTGCCAATACGCGTGTCGGCGAATGGATGCAGGCGGCGGGCATGCGCGTCTGGCAGGATGAAGTCGGCAATATCTGCGGTCGCTATGAGGGCACTGAGCCTGGCGCTCAGGCACTCTTGTTAGGCTCGCATCTGGATACTGTGCGTAATGCAGGCCGCTACGATGGCATGCTGGGCGTACTCAGTGCGATTGAAACCGTGCAGTGGCTGCATGACCAGCAGCTACGCCTGCCGCTGGCGATAGAAATTATCGGCTTTGGCGATGAAGAAGGCACGCGGTTCGGTATTACGTTATTAGGCAGCCGTGGCATTTGCGGCACCTGGCCGCAGGGCTGGTTAGAGCAGCAAGATGCCGCAGGGATTAGCGTGGCACAGGCGCTGCAAGATGCCGGTCTGAATGGCACAACTATTGCGCAGGCCGCACGTGAGGTGAGCAGCATTAAAGCTTACCTGGAGCTGCACATTGAGCAGGGGCCGTGTCTGGAGCAGGAAGATTTAGCGCTCGGCGTGGTGACGGCAATCAACGGCGCACGACGGCTAAACTGCACCTTTATCGGTGAGGCCGGACATGCAGGCACGGTACCGATGAGCCATCGTAAAGATGCCCTGGCCGCCGCCGCAGAATGGATGCTGTACATCGAGCAGACCACGCAGCAGCAGGGGCCACAGCTGGTGGCAACGGTAGGAACGCTAAGCTGTGCGCCGGGCGCGGTGAATGTGATCCCCGGTGAGGTGCAGCTATCGCTGGATATTCGCGGTCCGCAGGACGATCCGCTGGCGCAGTTGCTTTCAACCCTGCTGGCGCAGGGGGAAATTATTGCACAGCGTCGTGGGGTGCATTTTGCTGCCGCAGAGTATTACGGGATTGCCGCCACGGCTTGCGATCCTGACTTGCAGCGAGCGCTGGGACAGGCGGTTGAGCAGGTACAGGGGCGGACACTGGCATTGCCAAGCGGGGCGGGTCATGATGCGATCGCGATTGCCGAACGCTGGCCGGTAGGGATGCTATTTGTGCGCAACCATCGCGGTATTAGCCATCATCCTGATGAATCCGTCCAGCCAGCGGATGTGGCTTGTGGTGTACAAGCGTACTTACAGGCGGTGAGCGCGTTGGCGCAGGCTTAAGGAACTATAATGGATCTATCCCGATTCAATACGTTACCGCAAGACGCAGCCCTGGCTGCAATTGCCCACTGCGTTGCGCTGCCAGAGTGGCAGCAGGCGCTGGTAACAGGGCGACCTTACGCCAGTCCGGCGGTCTTACTGGCTGCGGCAGCAGAGCTTTCACAGGCGTGGCAGGCTGCTGAGCTTACTGCTGCGTTAGCAGCACACCCGCGCATTGGTGAACGAGCGGCTGGGCAAGAAAAAGAAGCGGCATTGTCGCGCAGCGAGCAGTCGGCAATGAGTGACGCAGACAGCGCGTTGAAGCAGGCGATGGCGGCGGGAAATCAGGCTTATGAAGCGCGTTTTGGCCGGGTATTTTTGATTCGTGCTAAAGGGCGTAGTGGTGAGGAGATGCTGGCGCAGTTACAGCGCCGGCTGGGCTTAGATGACGACAGTGAGCGGCAGGAAGCGCTGGAGCAGTTGCGTGAAATTACCCTGCTGCGGCTTAAGGAGAGCATTACGTGAGCACCATAACCACCCATATTCTCGATACGGCGCTGGGCAAACCGGCTATTAACGTGGCGGTTTCGCTGGAGCAGAACAGCCCAGAGGGCTGGCTACCGTTAACTCAGGGTTGTACAGACAGCGATGGCAGGATCAAAGATTTGACGCCAGAGCCGCTGACGCCCGGTCATTACCGGTTGATCGCCGAAATTGGCGACTATTTCGCGAAGTCAGGCCGTGATGCTCTGTACGTCAGTGCGCAAATCGATTTTGTGATTGCCGCGACCGGCAGCCACTACCATCTGCCGTTTATTATTTCTCCCTGGTCGTGGTCAACTTATCGCGGTAGCTAAGCTTTTTGCGCTGTTTCTAAGATATTGTCTATCAAATCCGTTGGTTCATTCAAATATCTTCATAAAGAAGATGTAGATAATGTAGGGACATTCACTGGAAGCCAACGGAGTATGATATGAGCACGTCCAACGATAACAACAACACTGCCGCAGCCGGTAAATGCCCCTTTCATCATGGGCAGTCAGAAGAACAAAGCCCTCCAGCGCGTAGCGCGGGTGGTGGCACCACCAGCAGTGACTGGTGGCCTAATGCGCTGCGCATCGATCTGCTAAATCAACACTCAAACCGCTCTAACCCGTTGGGTGCGGACTTCAACTACCGCACGGAGTTCAGCAAACTCGACTACTCCGCGCTGAAAGGCGATATCCGAGCTCTCCTGACCGACTCACAGTCATGGTGGCCAGCCGACTGGGGCAGCTACATTGGGCTGTTCATTCGCATGGCGTGGCACAGCGCCGGTACTTACCGCACCATTGATGGCCGTGGCGGTTCTGGCCGTGGACAGCAGCGTTTTGCTCCGCTGAACTCATGGCCAGATAACGTCAGTCTGGATAAAGCACGCCGTCTGCTGTGGCCAATCAAACAGAAATATGGCCAGAAAATTTCCTGGGCCGATCTCTATATTCTGGCGGGTAACGTCGCGCTGGAGAATTCGGGCTTCCGTACCTTTGGTTTTGCCGCCGGACGTGAAGACGTGTGGGAACCGGACCTGGATGTGAACTGGGGTGATGAGAAAGAGTGGCTGGCGCATCGCCATCCTGAAAGTCTTGCCAATGCACCGCTCGGGGCCACTGAAATGGGCCTGATCTACGTCAACCCAGAAGGCCCGGAAGCCAGTGGTAATCCTGCTTCTGCCGCGCCTGCGATCCGTGCGACCTTTGGCAACATGGGCATGAACGATGAAGAGATCGTGGCACTGATTGCCGGTGGACATACGCTGGGTAAAACCCACGGTGCGGGTGCAGCCAGTCACGTTGGGGCAGACCCAGAAGCCGCACCGTTGGAAGCGCAAGGCCTGGGTTGGCAGAGCAGCTATGGCAGCGGTGCCGGGGCGGATGCCATTACCTCAGGTCTGGAAGTGATCTGGTCACAGACGCCGACCCAGTGGAGTAACTACTTCTTCGAAAACCTGTTCAAATATGAGTGGGTACAGACACACAGCCCAGCGGGTGCGATTCAGTTTGAAGCCGTGGATGCAGGCGATATTATCCCCGATCCGTTTGATCCGGCGAAAAAACGCAAGCCAACCATGTTGGTGACCGATCTGACGCTGCGTTTCGATCCTGAGTTCGAGAAGATTTCGCGTCGGTTCCTCAACGATCCTCAGGCGTTTAATGAAGCCTTTGCGCGTGCGTGGTTCAAACTGACTCACCGCGATATGGGGCCAAAAGCACGTTACATCGGTCCGGAAATTCCAAAGGAAGATCTGCTGTGGCAAGACCCGCTGCCAGCGGCGATCCATCAGCCAACCCGCGCGGATATCGACAGCCTTAAAGTGGCAATTGCCTCTTCAGGTCTGAGCGTGAGTGAACTGGTTTCTGTCGCCTGGGCCTCCGCCTCAACTTACCGTGGCGGTGACAAACGCGGTGGTGCCAACGGTGCACGTCTGGCACTCGCTCCGCAAATCGACTGGCCGGTCAATGCGAAAGTGAAACCGGTAGTGGCGACGTTGCAGCAGCTGCAACAAGCCTCTGGCAAAGCCTCACTGGCAGATGTGATTGTGCTGGCCGGTGTTGTGGGTATTGAACAAGCCGCCGCTGCGGCTGGCGTGAGTGTGCAGGTGCCATTTACTCCAGGCCGTGTGGATGCGACTCAGGATCAGACCGATGTTGAGGCGTTTGATCTGCTGCAACCGCTGGCAGATGGTTTCCGTAACTATCGCCGCGTCCAGGGGGGATCATCAACCGAAACCCTGCTGGTGGATAAAGCACAGCAGCTGACGCTGACCGCACCTGAACTGACGGTGTTGGTGGGTGGCCTGCGCGTGTTGGGCGCTAACTTTGACGACAGCGAGCAGGGCATCTTTACCGATCGCGTGGGTGTCTTGAGCAATGACTTCTTCGTCAATCTGTTAGATATGCGCACCCAGTGGCTGGCGAAAGAGGGGAATGTCGAGCTGTTTGAGGGCCGCAGCCGCCTGGATGGCAGCGTACTGTACAGCGCAACCCGTGCCGATCTGGTGTTTGGTTCCAACGCCATTCTGCGTGCCCTGGCTGAAGTGTACGCCAGCAGCGATGCGCAGCAGAAGTTTGTGAATGACTTCGTGGCGGCCTGGACCAAAGTGATGGAGCTGGATCGCTTTGACCTGCTGTAACCGAAGCTAAAAATAATCAGCCCGCTGTGAAGCGGGCTTTTTTATGCGTGGCGATCAGTTGAGCGTGAAATCATCCGCATCGCGCCATGCCGGGAAGCGCTCACGATAGGCATGTAGCTCTGTCAGGCTCAGGTCAGCATCGATCCGTGCTGGCTGGCCTGGGGCTGCGCTGCCGACAATTTCACCCAGCGGGGAGATCACCTGACTGTCACCGCTGTACTCAAGGCCTTTGGCATCAGTACCTACGCGGTTTACACCCGCAACGTAAGCCTGATTTTCAATCGCACGCGCCATGAGCAGAGCCTGCCAGTGATGGCTACGGGCACTTGGCCAGTTGGCCACATAGAGCGCCAGGTCGTAGTCATTACGGTTACGGGCAAACACCGGGAAGCGCAGGTCATAGCAGATCAGCGGCAGGATGCGGCAGCCGCGCCACTCAAAGACAATACGCTCATGACCCGCGTGGTAGTGGTGGTGTTCATCACCCATACGGAACAGATGGCGTTTATCGTAGCTGTGGACCTGGCCGTTGGGTTCCACCAGCAGGAAGCGATTGACCGCCCCTTGTTCCGTTTGAATGGCCACACTTCCGCCGATCAAGGCATCGAGGCGCGCAGCGTGGCCGTGTAGCCAGGCAATCACTTCTGCTTCTGGTAACGAACTCTGCGCCGCTTCCATCGCGAAGCCGGTGGTGAACATTTCTGGCAGCACAATCAGATCGCGCCCGGTGACATTCTCCAGTACCCGATCAAAATGCTGTAGGTTAGCTGCGCCATCCATCCAGCTCAGCACTTCCTGTAATACGGTGACTTTTAGAGTTGACATAAACGTTCCGCAGCGGCGTCAAGCGTCGCTTCTTGTTTAGCGAAGCACAGGCGAATGAGCTTGTGCGGGAAGGGGCCAGCGCAGAATACCGAGAGGGGGATCGCCGCGACGCCGGCCTCTTTCGTCAGCCACTGGCAGAAGCTGACATCATCCAGATCGGAGATGGCGCTGTAATCGGCCAGCAGGAAATAGGTACCTTCGCAGGGCAGCACTTTGAACCGGCTACCCGCCAGTCCCTGAATCAGGCGATCGCGCTTAGCACGGTAAAACGCAGGCAGTTCACGGTAGTGCTCAGGATGCTGGCGCAGCATGTCGGCGATCGCCAGTTGGGCAGGTGTGTTCACCGAGAAGGTGATGTACTGATGCACTTTACGGATTTCAGCGCTGAGCGCGGCAGGTGCCACGCAGTAGCCCACTTTCCAGCCGGTCATATGGAAGGTTTTGCCAAAGGAAGAGACGGCAATCGCGCGTGCGCGTAGGGCCTCATGTGCCAGCACGCTGGCATGTCCACGCTCATCAAAACAGATGTGTTCGTAGACCTCATCACTCAATACGTAGGTTTCCTGGTTGGCGATAGCCTGCCACAGCGCGTCATAGTCGCTGCGCTGCCACACCGTAGCGGAAGGATTATGCGGCGTATTGAGGATAACCAGACGGGTTTTTTCTGATAACAACGCACTGAACTCGCGCCAGTCAACCTGGAACGCAGGAGGCTGTAGCGTGAGGGTTTTTAGTACGCCACCGGCCAGTTTGATGGCGGGGGCATAGCTGTCGTAGCTGGGATCGAAGCAGATGACTTCATCGCCGGGCCTGACCAGCGCAGTGATGGCCGCATAGAGCGCTTCGGAGGCACCCGCCGTGACGGTGATGTCACTGTTTACATCGGGATGATGACCATACAGTTCGGCGGTTTTTTCTGCGATAGCTTCGCGCAGCGGCAGCGCTCCGGTCATCGGGGCATACTGGTTAGCACCCTGACTCACGTGAAACGCCAGGCGTTCCTGTAGATAGCCTGGACCATCGAAATCCGGGAAGCCTTGTGACAAGTTGATCGCGTTGTGCTGCTGCGCCAGTGCACTCATCTGGGTGAAAATCGTGGTGCCGAGTTGTGGCAGCTTGCTTTCGGGAATCAGGTTGTGCAACGTCATTATTATTTAGCCTTTGTCGCGTATGTCGGTCCGTAGTAAAGCCCTGTTGCTGCTACTATAAACAGGATGATAATATTTGGCAATCGAGACGCTTAGACGTCTAAATCAACCCGATTAGAGGCCTGTATTCCGATGACTACCCCCTCTCAGCTCGAACAGCTTATTGCTGCCTGCCACTGGATTGGTCAGAAAGGTTGGTCGCCAGCCACCGGCGGAAATATGTCCATCCGTCAGGACGAAACCCACTGTTTGCTCAGTGAGTCCGGGAAAGATAAGGGCAGCCTGACCGGGGATGATTTTATTCCCGTGGTCATTGCGTCTAATCATGCCCCTTCTGGCCGTCAGCCTTCGGCAGAAACCGGCCTGCATACCTTGATTTACCGACTGTTCCCGGAAGCGGGGGCGGTGTTGCATATTCATACCGTGAATGCGACGGTGCTGTCGCGCATTGAGAAGGGGGCAGCGCTGGCGTTGAGTGGTTATGAGATGCAGAAAACCCTGCGTGGGCAGACCAGTCATGAGGCGACGGTGTTGATTCCGGTGTTCGATAACGATCAGAACATTGCCCGGTTAGTGACGGAGATTGAAGACTCTGCGCGTCATCAGCCGCTGAAGTATGGTTTTTTGCTGCGCGGCCACGGTTTGACCTGCTGGGGAAGAGATGTCGCTGAGGCGCGTCGTCAGTTGGAAGGCCTGGAATTTTTATTTGAGTGTGAAGTGCAACGACGCCTGCTGGAGGGCTGATGATTCGCGCAATTGTGACTGATATTGAAGGAACCACCAGCGATATTCGTTTCGTGCATAACGTGTTGTTCCCGTTTGCACGTGAGCACCTGGCGGGATTTATAGAGCAGCATCACAACGACGCTGAGGTCGCTGCTGCGTTGGAAGCCGTGCGGGTTGAAGCGGGAGAAGCAGAGGCTTCCCTTGCGCGTTTGACAGAGATCTTACTTGGCTTTATGGATGAAGATCGCAAGTCGACCGGGCTTAAGGCGTTGCAGGGCATGATTTGGCGTGCCGGGTACGAGAAGGGCAGTTTTCGCGGCCATCTGTATGCGGATGTGTTGCCGGCCTTGCAGCAGTGGAAGTCTCAGGGGATTGATTTATATGTATATTCCTCAGGCTCGGTGGCGGCGCAAAAATTGTTATTTGGCTACAGTGATGCAGGTGATATTACTGGTTTGTTCAGTGGTTATTTCGATACCCATGTGGGTACGAAGCGTGAAGTCGGCGCTTATCAAAATATTGCCGCGCAGATTGGCGTACCGCCTGAACAGTTGTTGTTTTTATCTGATATTCACCAGGAGCTGGATGCGGCCAGTGCAGCAGGCTGGAATAGCGTGCAGTTAATTCGTGGCGAAGCCGACACCCAGAGTCGCCATCGCCAGGTCAGCCATTTTGCCCAGATTTTCCCGGAGTCCGTTTAGTATGAGTGCACTGACGATTTTTTCTGATACCGAAGCCAGCCAGCCGGTGTGGCACAGTACCGATGCCAATGAGATTCAGCAGCGTTTGAATGCCAAAAATGTGCGTTTCGAGCGCTGGGAAGCCGATCGTGACCTGGGGGATAACCCGGATGCGGAGACGGTGATCAAAGCCTATCAGCACGCTATCGATCGTTTAGTTGCAGAGAAGGGCTATCAGAGCTGGGATGTGCTAAGCATGCGCGCGGATAACCCACAGAAAGAGGTACTGCGCACGAAGTTCCTGAATGAGCATACCCACAGCGAAGATGAAGTGCGCTTCTTTGTTGAAGGGGCTGGCCTGTTTTGTCTGCATATTGGCAATGAGATTTATCAGGTGCTGTGTGAGAAGAACGATCTGATTTCCGTGCCAGAAGGGACGCCGCACTGGTTTGATATGGGTTCACAGCCGCATTTCACCGCCATCCGTATTTTCGATAACCAGGAAGGTTGGATCGCCAACTTTACCGGTGACGATATTGCGGATGCCTATCCGCGCCTCGCGTAAAATCGGGGGTAATGACTGGCAAGCCACTGGGGATGCAGGCGGCAGCCAGACTCCTTTAGCAGGCTGTACCTGTTGACTGTATGTTGAGAAGCTGCTGTGGGTTCAGGTGGCAGGTCAGACAATGGGGGGTATGACTGCAAAGGAACCTGCATCCTGCGATCCGCTGGCACATCCATGTGCCAGAGGCATTTGCTGTCATACCCCCCACCATCTTCCCAACAGCAGCAGTGCGGCTGTCAGAAGCCCGAGCCCTTGGTGAGTTTTAATACTCATCTTCCAGACGGCCTACTTTCAGGCAACAGCATCGTATGGATTTCGGAGGGCAGGGTAATCGGAGCGAGCCACGTCGCAGCCCGATTGCCCTGACAGGCCGAGGCATCTCGGTTTCACAGGCGAGTGTTTTGACCTTTTTAAGCGTGTGCTGAGAAGCCGCTGTGGGTTCAGGTGGCAGGTCAGACAATGGGGGGTATGACTGCTTCGGTCCCCGTATCCCTACGATCCGCTGGCACATCCATGTGCCAGAGGCATTTGCTGTCATACCCCCCATCATCTTCCCTGTAGCTGCAATGCGGCTGTCAGAGGCCCGTGCGGTTTGCCGCTTTTAGCACAGGATTGCTGGCAATATTTTCTCAGGCAAAACAACGCTACGGATTTCGGAGGGCAGGGGGATCGGAGCGAGCCACGTCGCAGTGCACTGAACCCGATTCCCCTGACAGGCCGAGGTATCTCGGTTTCACAGACGATTGCCTTGACCTTGACCTCAACCTTACGGCTGAAAAATTCCCGCTTTCACCTGCTCTGGTGTGACTACGCCGCTGTCCAGCACCCAACCGCTGATCAGTGCTGCTGGTGTCACATCAAAGGCCGGGTTAAACACGCGGGCATTTTGCGGTGCCCACTGCACGCTACCGAAACTCCCGGAAACGCCGGTCACTTCGCTGGCAGCACGTTGCTCGATAGGAATCGCCGCCCCCTCCGGACAGTGGCGATCCAGCGTGGTTTGCGGCGCAGCAACGTAAAACGGGATCTGGTGATAGTGGGCCAATACCGCCAGACTATAAGTACCGATCTTATTCGCTGCATCACCATTCGCTGCAATACGATCTGCACCGACCCAAACCGCATCCACTTCGCCTGCGGCCATCAGGCTGGCAGCCATGGAATCGGTAATCAACTGATAGGGCACCTGCAACTCGCCTAACTCCCATGCGGTTAAACGGCCGCCTTGCAACAGCGGGCGCGTCTCATCTACCCACACGTTAACGACATTCCCTTGCTGATGCGCGCGGGCAATCACGCCAAGTGCAGTCCCCACACCCGCAGTGGCTAAACCACCGGTATTACAGTGGGTTAACAGCTTGCTGCCGGGCTTGACTAACGTACTGCCTGCGGTGGCAATCGCCTCGCATAACTGCTTATCTTCCTCGACCAAACGCCACGCTTCCTGCGTCATTGCTGCCACAAAATCAGACTGAGCCAACGCCAGCTTCATGCGATCCAGATTATTCATCAGGTTTACGGCGGTAGGACGTGAGGCGCGCAACACCTCCAGCGACTCGGCTAACTGCTGGCGCGACAGGCCTTGCCCGGCCAACAGGGCTAACAGCAATGAGGCCGAAAGGCCAATCAGTGGCGCACCGCGCACGCGCAGAGCATGAATATGACTGACTAACTGGGCCACATCATGGGCGGGCAGCCAGTTCTGCTGCTGAGGCAAAGCCTGCTGATCGAGGATCCACAGCTGATTATCACGAACCCATAAACTGGTGGTGCGAAGTGTCTGCATTGGTATCAAATCCATATTGCGCGAATGGGGTTTATTGTGCCAACATGCTCATCGGAAGTATAGACGTCTGAACGGCTTATTAAAATCAAACCAGAGGAACAGGCAATGTCACAATACCGTACGTTCACCGCCGCTGATGCCGTGGAATATGCGAAACAATTTGGCGGACTGGACAATCCTTCTGTACTGACCAGTGCAGAGGAAGTGGGTGATGGCAACCTCAACCTGGTATTTAAAATCTTCGACCAGCAAGGTGTCAGCCGTATCGTTGTTAAGCAGGCTCTGCCCTATGTACGCTGCGTGGGAGAATCCTGGCCATTAACGCTGGATCGGGTGCGCCTGGAAGCTGAAACGCTGATTGAACACTACAAATATGCGCCACAGCATACGGTCAAGGTGCTGCACTATGATGCAGAACTGGCGGTTATGGTGATGGAAGACCTCTCCGATCACAAAATCTGGCGTGGCGAGCTGGTAAAAGGCGTTTACTACCCACAAGCGGCAGCACAATTGGGTGAATATCTCGCGCAGACACTCTTCCATACGTCTGATTTCTATCTGCATCCCCGCACGAAAAAAGCCGAGGTGGCGCGTTTCACCAACCCGGAACTGTGCGAAATGACCGAAGATCTGTTCTTCAATGAACCCTACATTGTGCATGAGCGCAATGCTTATCCGGTGGCGCTTGAACCCCTGGTTGCCAGCCTGCGCACTGACGATGAACTGCGTATTGCGGTAGCAGGACTCAAACATCACTTCTTTGCACATGCGGAAGCCCTGCTGCATGGCGACATCCATAGCGGATCAATCTTCGTCACGGAAAGCAGCCTGAAAGCGATTGATGCTGAATTTGGCTTCTTCGGGCCGATTGGCTTTGATGTTGGAACGGCGCTGGCAAACTTGCTCATCAACTACTGTGCACTGCCGGGCTTACTGTCTCCGCGTGAAGCGGCGGACGGGCGTGAACAGCGCCTGAAAGAAGTTCAAGGCGTGTGGTTGGCGTTTGCTGAACGCTTCCTCGCGCTGGCAGCCAGTAAAACCACCGACCTTGCGCTGGCCTATCCGGGTTATGCAAAGGCGTTTTTACGTCAGGTATGGACCGATACTGTCGGCTATTGTGGCGTAGAGATTATTCGCCGCACCGTGGGCATTTCTCAGGTGGCGGACATCAAAAATATCACTGACGAAGCGATGCGCCATGAGTGCCTGCGTCACGCCATTACCCTGGGACGGACGTTGATACTGGCGGCTGAACACATTGATGATGCAGAAGCGCTGATTGCGCGTGTACGGCAGGCCGGGTAATCCTCATCAGAAAAAAGGCCAGACGTTGCGTCTGGCCTGAGGGTATTAAGCCGCTTCACCGGTGTGATTTTGCGGTTTCGTCTTCTCCGGCACCGGAACGGCCAGCGCATCTGCGGCAAATTCATCCACATTGATCGCTGCCAGGCGGCTCACCTCGGCTCTTTTCAGGATTTCAGCATCCTGCACCGTAATCCACCCCTCTTTTAACGCGCGCTCTGCCAGCTCATCCAGCCGGGTAAAGGAAAAATGCTGCTTCGCGTGTTTGCTCAACCGATCGTGAATGCTCTCTGCTGCCATGACATCTTTCAGTGCCTGCTCCAACTGCCCGACCGGATTATGCTCAGACGGCGTCAAATACTGGCCACGTCCCAGACGGGTTCGGGTTGCTGAAGGCAACTGCAACAGCTTAGCCAACTGATGGTCAAGCCTGTCGGACGGGGCGGGGCAATGTTTTCCTCCGGCGAAAATCACCAACTGCATCGAACCCGCGATCAGGCGATTCGGAAAATTGCGCAGCAGATCGGCCATCGCTTCTTCAGCCTGATGCAGCGCATCTTGCACGCTCCAGTGAACTAACGGCAGATCGGCTTCATTGCGTCCCTCTTCGTCATAACGTTTCAGCGCCGCCGAGGCCAGATACAACTGGCTCAGCACATCCCCCAGACGGGCGGAAAGCCGCTCGCGCCGTTTCAGGCTGCCACCCAGCACCGCCATTGAAACATCAGAAAGCAACGCGAGATTGGCACTCAAACGGTTAATCTGCTGGTAATAGCGTTTGGTGGCGTCCTGCACCGGGCTGGCGCTGGTCCGTCCGCCGGTTAAGCCCAGCCACAGGCTGCGCACCTTATTACTGCCAATATGGCCGATATGTTTAAACAGCGCGCGATCAAACGCGGGGACGTCATGCTCAGCGGCTGCCGCCATTTCGCTCAGAACATAAGGATGGCAGCGGATCGCACCCTGGCCGAAAATAATCATACTGCGGGTCAAAATATTCGCGCCTTCTACCGTAATCGCGATAGGCGCACCCTGATAAGCTCGGGCGAGGAAGTTACTCTTGCCGAGCATAATCCCTTTCCCCCCGGCGATATCCATCGCATCGATAATGCTCTGCTGGCTCCGGTGGGTGCAGTGATACTTTACGATGGCAGAAAGCACCGCCGGTTTTTCTCCCTGCATAATTCCGGTGGTAATCAATGTCGCCGCAGCATCCATCACATAGGCATTACCGGCAATGCGGGCCAGCGGCTCTTCAATCCCCTCCATCTTGCCAATAGAGACTTTGAACTGGCGGCGAATGTGCGCGTAGGCACCGATGCCCATCGCCACGCTTTTCAGGGCACCGGTAGAGTTGGAAGGCAGCGTAATCCCACGGCCCACGGACAGGCACTCAACCAGCATGCGCCAGCCTTGACCTGCCATCGCCGGGCCACCGATGATGAAGTCGATGGGCACGAAAATATCTTTGCCTCGCGTCGGGCCATTCTGGAACGGCACATTCAGCGGGAAATGGCGTTTGCCAATCTCAACGCCTGGGGTGTGTGTTGGGATCAATGCGCAGGTGATGCCGAGATTATCGCTATCTCCCAGCAAATGCTCCGGGTCAGAAAGTTTGAACGCCAGCCCTAACACGGTGGCAATCGGTGCCAGCGTGATATAGCGCTTATTCCAGTTCAGCCGCATGCCCAGCACCTGCTCGCCCTGCCAGTTGCCCATACAGACCACGCCGGTATCCGGGATGGCACCCGCGTCTGAACCGGCCTCCGGGCTGGTCAGAGCAAAGCAGGGGATCTCATCGCCACGAGCCAGACGGGGCAGATAATGGTCTTTCTGCTCATCAGTGCCGTAATGCTGTAGCAATTCGCCTGGGCCGAGGGAGTTAGGCACACCCACGGTGATCGCCAGAATGCCTGAAACCCCGGCGAGTTTCTGCAACACGCGGGCCTGGGCATAGGCGGAAAACTCCAGTCCGCCGTACTCTTTCTTGATGATCATGGCGAAAAAACGGTGCTGCTTCAGATAGGCCCACAGCGCCGGCGGGAGATCGGCCATCTCATGGGTGATCTGGAAATCATTGGCCATACGGCAGGCTTCTTCGACTGGCCCATCAAGGAATGCCTGCTCCGCTTCCGTTAAACGTGGCTGTGGGTAGTTGTGAAGTTTCTGCCAGTCCGGTTTCCCCCGGAACAGATCGCCTTCCCACCAGGTGGTGCCTGCTTCCAGCGCCTCTTTTTCAGTGCGCGACATCGGTGGCATCACCTGTTGGAAGCGTTTGAGCATTGGCGCGGAAATAAACTGGCGGCGCAGTGGGGTGAAATTCAGGGGAACCAGCACCAGAGCCAGCGGCACTAGCATCCACAGGCTCCAGAGAGAGAGCAGTGACATCGTGACGGTCCAGGCTAACAGAATCAGGCTGCTGATCACCAGAGAAACCCGGTGATAAAACAGGATGCTTATCAGCACCAGCGTCAGAAGAATTGAGGCAATCAGCATAGTGAACGGCTCCATTAATAGGTAAGAGGTCTGACCTGTTGTTATGAGCAGGTTTAGTCCAGGTAGCGAGATTGATCAATGATGGTGGATATGAATTTCCACTGACTTCACAAAAACAGGTAAAGCAGGGTAGAAAAGTTGTTTTTTTCACCGGGCAATCCCGCTTTAACAGGATGATCGCTTTGCGCCCATGACGCGTTTGGTTAAAATTGCGCGGTTATCTCTTTCCCTCTAAGGAACTCCTATGTACCAGGACATCATTCGCGCTGAACTCAATGAAGCAGCAGATACGCTCAACAACTTCCTCAGCGATGAAGCAAATATCCATACCATCCAGCGTGCAGCAGTATTGCTGGCAGACAGCTTCAAAGCAGGCGGAAAAGTGCTGTCGTGCGGTAACGGAGGATCTCACTGTGATGCTATGCACTTTGCCGAGGAGTTAACGGGTCGCTATCGCGAAAACCGCCCTGGCTATCCCGCTATTGCTATCTCGGATGTGAGCCATATCTCCTGCGTCAGTAATGATTTTGGCTACGACCATGTGTTCTCACGCTATGTTGAAGCCGTTGGCCGTTCCGGTGATGTGCTGCTGGGTCTGTCGACTTCAGGTAACTCAGCAAACATCATCAAAGCGATTGAAGCGGCACGTGCGCAGGGGATGAAAGTCATTACGCTGACCGGGAAAGACGGCGGAAAAATGGCAGGCACCGCAGACATTGAAATCCGTGTGCCGCACTTTGGCTATGCTGACCGTATCCAGGAAGTGCACATTAAAGTGATTCACATCCTGATGTTGTTGATTGAAAAAGAGATGGCAAAATAAGTCAGCCAGCGGCTGGGTTTGGTGAGTCAATTCGAGAATCACTTTTATCTCCTGCGCAGGCAGGAGATGTTTGAATGAGGCAGAAGCTATGTGTGAATTGCTCGGAATGAGCGCCAACGTTCCGACAGATATCTGTTTTAGTTTCACCGGGCTGGTACAGCGTGGTGGTGGCACCGGGCCACATAAAGATGGCTGGGGGATCACCTTCTACGAGGGCAAAGGCTGCCGGACGTTCAAAGATCCGCTCCCGAGTTTCAATTCACCCATTGCGCGTCTGGTGCAGGAATATCCGATTAAGTCACATTCGGTGGTGGCGCATATTCGTCAGGCCAACCGGGGTGAAGTCTCGCTGGAAAATACCCATCCCTTCACGCGCGAACTTTGGGGCCGTAACTGGACCTATGCCCACAACGGCCAGTTGAAAGGGTACAAAACGCTGGATACGGGCACCTTCCGTCCGGTAGGCGAAACGGACAGTGAGAAGGCATTTTGCTGGATCTTACATAAGCTGGCGGAGCGTTATCCCCGCACGCCAGGGCAGTGGCCCGCGGTGTTTCGTTATATTGGTGAGTTGGCCGCAGAGCTACGACAGAAGGGCGTATTTAATATGCTGCTGTCGGATGGCCGCTATCTGATGGCGTTTTGTTCCACCAATCTGTTCTGGATCACCCGCCGCGCGCCTTTTGGCAAGGCACGATTACTGGATCAGGATGTGGAGATTGATTTTCAGCGGCACACCTCTTCACAGGATGTGGTGACAGTGATTGCCACTCAGCCGCTGACCAGTAATGAAACCTGGCAGCGGATTATGCCAGGTGAGTGGGCGTTATTCTGTCTTGGAGAGCGCCAGGAATGATTTGGACGCGGCCGCGGGATCGACAATCACCGGGCTGTTGTTCATCACATACTGACCACTGCTAACCGCAACGTTGGGCGGCACGTGATATTTTTCAAACCAGGCATAGCCCGGCTGTAGCTCACGCCAGAAGCTGATGTACGTCGAATCGCGATGATTTCTCATATTGCTGTCTGTCATGTGGAACGGATAGATAGCAATATTGACTTCCGGTTGACCGTTACGCAGTGCGGCATTCACATAGGTAAAGATCTCATCCATATAGGCGTTGGTCATCGCGTAGCAGCCGATGGATTTGCAATCGCCGTGGATCATCAGATAGGCACCGCTGTAATTGTGATCCCGATCATACTGATTGGGGAAGCCGACGTTAATCGCACGATAGTAATGGCTATCAGGTTTTAACTGATTGAGTTTTACGCTGTAAAAACCTTCCGGACTTTTGAAGTCCCCTTCGCGGCGCTTTGGTCCGAGCCCGCCGGAGAAATTACAGATGCGATAAGTGTCTAACAGACGGTACTGACTGCCGACTTTACCGTACAGTTCCAGCACGCGCTCCTGCTTAAATATCTGAATATAAACCGGTGTACCCAGTAACTGCTGTTTAAGTTCTTTGCTCACTGGCGTGTTCGTTTGAACCGCATCTGGAGTCATTGCCATGCTGAGGGCTGGCAACAGAATCATCGCAAACATCAGTGCGATTCTGCCCATGCTGTGTGTACCTTAGAATAATAGTAAAAACCATGCGCAGAGCGCGCCACTGCCTGCGTTATAGGAAATATCCGCATCCGCCGCGCAACATTATCATTGTTTATTTTTTTATCAAGCCGCCGCCGATGAAATTCCCTGCCAGAAGGCGGGATTACGCCGACAATTTTGTAAACATTCATCGTTGTGCGGGGGGTGATTGCAGATTCGTCGATTAACTGTATACTTATCCAGTGCTGGAGGGGGTATGCGTAAAATTATTCACGTCGATATGGACTGCTTTTTTGCTGCGGTAGAAATGCGCGATGATCCCTCATTGCGTGATATTCCCATTGCGATTGGCGGCAGCCGTGAGCGGCGTGGTGTAATCAGTACCGCCAACTATCCCGCACGCAAATATGGTGTACGTAGCGCCATGCCCACCGGTATGGCATTAAAGCTCTGCCCGCATTTACGCCTGTTGCCAGGGCGCTATGACGCCTACAAACAAGCTTCCGCACAGATTCGCGACATCTTCCAGCGCTACACCGCTTTTATTGAACCTCTCTCACTGGATGAAGCTTATCTCGACGTGAGTGACAGCCCACACTGCCAAGGGTCGGCCACGCGTATCGCGGAGGAGATCCGCGCGACAATCTATCGTGAAACCGGATTAACCGCCTCGGCAGGGGTGGCACCGGTGAAATTTCTCGCCAAAATTGCCTCCGATCTCAATAAGCCCAATGGACAATATGTCATTACACCCCAGGCGATGCCGGATTTTCTGCTGACGTTACCACTGGCAAAAATTCCAGGCGTGGGCAAAGTGTCGGCAAAAAAGCTGGAGGAGATGGGGTTAAAAACCTGTGGCGATGTGCAGCAAGCCGACCTGGCTACGCTGCTGAAGCGTTTTGGTAAATTTGGCCGCGTGCTTTGGGAGCGCAGTAATGGCACTGACGATCGTGATGTGGTGGTCGAGCGTGAACGCAAGTCCCTTGGGGTTGAACGCACGCTGGCGGAGGATATTCATCACTGGGAGGATTGTCTGAGTATTATCGACTATCTCTATGCTGAACTGGATCGCCGCCTGACGCAGATCCGGCCTGATAAGCAGGTAGCACGTCAGGGAGTGAAGTTAAAATTCAGCGATTTTCAGCAGACCACTCAGGAACACATCTGGCCAGTCCTCAATAAGCAGGACATGATTGAGGTCGCCCGCCGAACGTGGGATGAACGCAGAGGCGGGCGCGGTGTGCGCTTAGTCGGTTTGCACGTTACTTTGGTAGAATCACATCTGGAGAGACAGCTGTTGTTAGCAATCTAAGCTGATTTTTTTCTGGCGCTTCTTTGTCCCGACGCGTGTTTCTTAATCCAGCAGTAATCAACTGGCGGATAATTTTTTCCAGCACCGGTTTCAGCCCCGCGGAATAACCAATTTCACTGGCACGAGCGGCAAAAGAACTGATTTTCACTGAATCAGAGGTGTGGAAGAGGATCAGTTGGTGCGAGAGTCTTCTGAGTGCGGGCGCAACGGAATAAACCGGTGAGTTGAGGTCGATATACGTAGCGCTGGGGCTCAGGATATTTTCATTGATCGAGCTGGCGAGTGAGGTATCACGGGAAGGGGCTTGCACCTTTATTTGGGGGATCAGGGGTGAAGAAGGCGAAAAAAAGGCTTTTTGTAGATCAAAATCGCTCCAGTCTTCCAGGTGTCGCAGGTTTTCCAGCGGGCTCTCTCTTCCTGAATGGGTAGCTTTGTCCAGTTTCAATCGCCGCAAAAAACGCATGATTTTTAGAATGATCTCATCCATAAATTCTGATGTATCAATTTTTTCCAGGCTTAACATTGAGCGATTCAGTAGACTACGGGGGATGTTCAGCGAAGATTTGACGCTGTTCTGTAACAGTTTCACCGGGCTGGACAGGTGTGCCGGATTATTTTTTATCGCCTCAACCGCGTTGTTTGCACTGCGAAAGAATTTGGCCGCCAGCTTACCCGCGGCATAACCCACGCCTTCCATCAGCACTGCTACAGCAATTTCGTCTAATGCCTTCTCTCGTTTTACATTGGTATCCGCAGTGATGAACTTCAACATTTGTGGTGCGACAGTGGTGGTTAATGTAATGATGACGCCAGCCAGTATGACATGAGGAGCGCCTACGACACCCAGTACCAGCAAGGGTACAGCGGCCATACCTGCAAGCTCTCGCCCTAATTTTGTTAGCAAGGAGACGATGCGTTCATTATATGAACGCATCAGTGTATCAATGTTATATTGAGTATGTTCGAAACGTCGGTTTAACAACTCGGATGACAGTGACCCGAGCGTAAATCCCTGAGAAGAGAGCTGTAATCTGTTTTTTTGCCGAGAGGAGGGGGCACTACCCGTAAAGGTCGTGGCTGCTTTTTCTGTATAATAAAGTACCGGTAGCTTTTCATAATAAAGCGATAAATGATTCAGAATCCATTTCTTCTGCATGCCAGAAATATTATATCGATGTTTATTAATGGTTATCTTAAGTAATGGATCTTTTTTGTCTTTTAATGAAAAAAAGAGCGCAGTAATTTCATTGTTGGTCTCTTTAATCGGCATGGCAATAATATCAGCGAGTTTTATTCCCGCTCTTTCGCCGGGGGCGGCGATATTGACAACCTGTGCATTGTTAGCGCCACTAAGGAATTTATTTATTACTAAAAAATCTTGTTTTGTTATGCTGCTATTAAGTTTTAAGCATGAGAGAATGGTTTGCAATATTGATATCTTTTGTACATCAGTATAAAACGCCAGCTGTTTTTTGTCTTTTTTTATTGTTGTAACGTCATCAGCATAGGATCGACCGAAATTAATTTTAGTCAGTTCATCTATCAGTTTAGGTTGTTTTTTTAACTGTGGTGGCCAGAATATTTTTTCACAGGTAATGGTTTGAGTCAGACTGTTTTCTATTAGCGCCCCTTCTGCCATATTCTGACCTAAAATATGGCGCAGATTCTCTCTTCGATAGATATAGGTCGGTTTGGCTGGGTTAAGCAATGCGGTTGAAATGACGCGTTTTTTTAGGATGCCAGAGATCATCTCTTCTGGGTCAAGGGTCGTATTAAACTTCATGCCGGTATCTTTGATTTTTTTATCTATCCAGGTTTGCGCTGACAGTACACTCACTCTATTGAGGTCGAATTTTTCGATGTTTAGTAACTGCTTTTTTAATAATTCTACATTGTCTGCCAGGGTTTCAAATATTTCATGAATAACTTCTTTCTGCGTTTCCGGGCTCAGGTTTTTTAAGTTTTCATTAAGCGCACGATAAGCGATGGGGATGCCTTTCTCCTGCGTGTTAATCAGTACCGATGGGGTATCTTCTGGCCACTGTACGGAAATTTCACCGGGAGTGAACTGGGTTGTACAGGCGACATTATGTTTTACCCAAGTGGTAAATCCGGGGGTGAAAATGTCTTGTAAACTGTAAGGATACATCGAATGGGGTAAATCAGGATCTGCCTGCTCTATTTTAACCAGGACTTCCGTGTCGGGGTTCCATTCTTCATCTTCTGTAAGCACTTCATGCAGCCATGCTGTTACGTAGTCTGGTGTCTTCCACACGGCTCTTGGGGTAAAACTTTCAAGCCGATGAATGGCATAGTCGTAATCACTGTTTAGCATACACGTTTTACGCTGCAATGCATCGATCATGGTTGCGTTAAGCGTTTTCAGGTATTCGGGCGTCAAACTGTCGGCATGTTGCAACTTCGCTCTGTTAGCCTGCATTTTTTTATTCTGAGCCTCCTCCAGCATGTAAAAAGTGACTTCCTGAAGCTGAGTGCGATTATCAGAACGGGGTGGAGGCAGCGTCGGGTTTAATAATGCATCGCAATAGCGATAACGAAATGGTGAGACAGTGGTGGTTGGGCCAGATGGCTCCTGCAATTTTTCGGGTGTTGGGGGCTTAGTGGTTGGGGCCTTAGGATTTGGCGGCTTAGAGGTTGGGCGAGCAGTCGATACGGCAGGAAAAAGCGGTCCCAGTTGAAATGGCATTCTGAACTCCTGATTGAACAGTGGGGTTTCAGAGTGTAATTAAACTGAATTGATTAACGTAACTGGCACAGTCTTTGTTTCAGTGCAGCTTTTTCGTACATGGCGTCATGGGCAGGATAGTGAAGCCTTTCTGCAGAAAGGCCTCACGGTGATAACAGGAATCAGTGTTTTGCGTATTTAGCTTCCAGGGTCGCAAACCACGGGGCGACAAAGTCCTGATTACTGTCCCAACCCGGGATGATTTTACTCAAAGAGGCCATATTGACCGCACCTTGCTGGCTGTTGAGTAATTTCTGATCGATGGCTGCGGCTTTAAACTGGTAGGTCGCTGGGGTGGTTTCGCCCCCCAGCTTCTCCGCCACCAGTCGCATATTCACCGCGCCGATGGTTTTAGGGTCTACCGCTACTGTCTGCACCCACGAGCTGTTTTTCTGGTGCATCAGCTGGAGATCCTGATTGGAGACATCAATGCTGTACAGCTTGATTTCGGTACGGCCATTCTCCTGCAACGCTTTATAGGCACCCTGGCTAAAGGCATCCCACGATCCCCAAATCGCATCAATTTTCCCTTTCGGGTATTTCGCCAGGATCGCACCGATTTTATTGGCTGTGTCACCCTGTACATCGGTAGACACTGCGCCAATGGATTCCAGCTGATGAATACCAGGGTTGGCTTTCAGGACGTTCTCGTACACCACCTGGCGACGTTCCATCGCCGGGAAGCCTGCGACCCACAGCTTGACGATATTGGCTTTGCCGTTGAAATCTTTAACGATCTGATTCAGGGAGATATCCGCCAGAGAAGCATCATCCTGTGCGGTAACGGTAACGCCCTCTACCGGGGTATTCACTGGGGTATCAAAAACCGAGACTTTGATCCCGGCATCCGCAATACGTTTTACCAGCGCGGTAGAGTAGGGGTCTTTGCCGTGCGACAGAATAATCGCATCATACTTTTCACTGATCGCCTGGTTAACAAAATCCTGGAAGCGCGCGTCATCACCGTTGCTAAGAAATGTGCTGACCTTGAAGCCCAGTTTGCGCCCTTGCTGAATGGCACCGGCCACGAACTGCGTGGTGTTGTCGTCGGAGCCGAGGTTACGAATAATCGCAACGCGAATCGGACCTTGATGATTCGCAATCGCGGCAGGGACCGCTGCCGTGGTGTCAGCAAATGCTGCTGAGACATTCAGCAGGCTCAAAGCCAGCAGAGATAGGGCCACTTTTTTCATGATTTTTTCCCGTTATTGAGTGTGTCAGCGACGCTGCATATAAGTCATTGCCAGGGCCAGAGCCAGCACCAGGCCTTTGATGATATCCATGGCGTAATAGGGGACGGAGAGCATCACCAGGCCGTTTTGCAAAACGCCCAGTAATATCGCCCCAACCAGGGTGCCAAGCGCATTAGGTTTGCCGGAACCGGCAAGCGAGAATCCTATCCAGGCGGCCGCAACCGCATCCATCAAATAACCGGCTCCCGCATTGACCTGTGAAGAGCCGATACGTGACGCCAGTAAAATGCCACCCAACCCCGCCAGCAGCGAAGCGATGACGTAAGCCAGCACGCGATAGCGTGTAGTCCGAATACCCGACAGGCGAGCCGCTTCTGGATTGCCGCCCAGTGCGTACATGCGTCGGCCATGTTTGGTTAGTGAAAGGGCAAGCTGAGCGACAACGGTTACCACCAGCATGATGATCACAATGGTGGGTACTTGTCCCAGCAGCCCAAAGTAGGCGGGCACCGTGCCTTCCGCCATATCACCACTTGGCATCACCATGTTTTCAGTGATGGAGCCGCCAAAGCTGTAGGTCATCGCGACGCCCTGAATCACAAACAGCGTGGCCAGTGTGGCCAGCATGTCGGGAATACGCAGTACCACAATCAGGAAGGCATTAACCAGGCCGACCAGTGCGCAGAGCGCCAGGGTCAGAACAATGGCTTCTGTCGTGCCCATGCCGTACCAGACGAACAGCGAGATAACGATGGAGTTCGCCAGCGTAGCAGTCGAGCCCACGGAGAGATCAAACCCTCCCACCACCAACGAAACCGATACGCCAATGGCAATCACGGTGACGATGGCAATCGAGCGCAGGATATTAATGATGTTATTGGGATCGAGGAAACTGTCTGACGCCAGACCAAAACCGGCAATCAGCAGAACCACCGTTAGCAGCATCCCCCATTTGTAGAGAAAGTCGAACAGTTGATGGCGCAGCGTCGGCTGCGGGGTCAGGGAAATATCTTTGCTGCTCACGCAGGGGTTCCTCCGGTGGAATAAAGCAAGAGTGTTTCTTCTGTGGCCTCATGAGCATCCAGCTCTGCCACGATGCGCCCGTCCCACAGCACACAGATGCGATCGCACAAGCCGACCAGTTCAGCAAACTCGCCGGAGGCATAAATAACGCCTTTGCCCTGGCGTGCCTGGTCGTCTATGAGCGTAAAAAGGTCCGTTTTAGCTTTGATATCAACGCCTTTGGTTGGCTCATCAAAAATCAGGATGTCGGCGTTGTTACGCAACCATTTACCGATGGCGACTTTCTGTTGATTCCCCCCGGACAGGCGGCGCAAATGCTGTGCCGGACCCGTGGTGCGGACGTTAAGGCGTTGAATGATCTCTTCAGCCCAACGCCAGGCTTTGCGTTGTCCGAACAGGCTCCAGCGCGAGAAACTGTCATCCGCGCTGACGCTGAGGTTCATGGTTACCGATTCATCAATAAAGATGCCCTCTTTGCGTCGCTCTTCGGGGACCAGCGCCATTCCCTGTGCAACCGAATGATAAGGTGACTGTGGTCGCCAGGGCTTACCGTGCAACGCTCCGCGCGTCAGGCGGCTTTTCGTGGCACCAAACAGCGCTTTACACAATTCGGTTTTACCCGCACCGGCTAATCCTGCGATGCCAAGAATCTCGCCTTTATGCAGGCGTAGTGAGATGTTCTGCAACAGTCGATCATCATGCAGCCCTTCAACCGCCAGGAGCTGCGTGGAATCATGGGGCGGACGGCGTGGGGGATAGATATCCTGCAATACGTGACCGAGCATTTTCTCAACGATCTGCTCGCCACTGAGCTGGGCCATGGGGCCGCTTTCCACCAGACGCCCATCGCGCAATACCGTCAGGCAGTCGCAGATGGCTTTTAACTCGTGAATGCGATGAGAGATAAAAATCACGCCAATCCCGCTCTGCTGTAAACGCCGCACCACGTTGAACAGGCGTTCGCTTTCATGTTGATCGAGCGGGGCTGTGGGTTCATCCAGAATCAGGAAGCGGCAGTGGTGTGACAGCGCTCGCGCCAGCAGGATTTGCTGTTTCTCCGCCAGAGAGCAGCTTTCCACCAGACGATTCACATTGATGTCGATCTCTAACTGCGCCAGTAACTCCCGTGCCTGGCGGCGCAGATGGCTCCAGTTATAGGTATGACCCGGCTCTGCAAGCTGATCGAGCAGGATATTTTCCGCCACGCTCAGTTGCGGCACTAAAGCGACATCCACCTCCTGCTGCACAATATGAATGCCAAGCTGTTTAGCCTCGCGCGGGCTGCGAATGACAACCGGTTTACCATCCAGCAAAATCTCTCCGCTGTAGTGGCTGTGCGCGCCGGATAAGACCGCCATCAGGGTCGATTTCCCTGCACCATTGGCACCGGTCAGCGCATGCACGGAATAACCTTCAGCGACAAAATCGACCTGAGTGAGTGCGGCGAATCCGCCAAAGGCAATGGAGATATTACGCATCTCCAGGCGGTTCAGGGCACTCATGCAGCGCTCTCCCAAAAATAATCAACTGGCCGCATTTTTTCCTGAAGTGACTATGCGAGCAACAAACGAAAGTGCATAAGCTAGCACAAAAGATTATTAGCCATCCGGACGTCCAGCTATAAAGGTGGCTAAAACTGGTGCTGCATATAAGTACGCTATTTTTCGCTGGTTTTTATGATTTTTCTGGAGATTATTGCGGGTTTCAAGCGTAAGGCGGGGAAGGCAAAGTGACCGTTGGTATGTGAAAGAGGGGTAAGCAGGTATAAAAAATGCCAGCCGCAAACGCAGGCTGGCACAGGTATAGCGCGGAAAACCGCAGTGAATTACTTCTCTGGCACCACTGACAGCAGTGCAGTCAGCAGCTGCCAGTAGAGGCCAACGCTTTCAATATGCACTTGCTCATCCGGCGAATGCGGTCCGGTGATGGTTGGTCCAATCGACACCATATCCATATTTGGATAAGGCTTTTTGAACAGACCACACTCCAGACCGGCGTGAATCACCTGAATGTTTGGCTCTTTGCCAAACAGTGCCTGATAGGTTTTACGCGTCAGCGCCATGATGGCGGAGTCGGCGTCTGGCTGCCAGCCCGGATAACCGCCTTTCGGTTCGGTTTTCGCGCCGGCTAACTGGCCGAGGGAGGTCAGGGTTTCCACCACGTAATCTTTGCCGGTATCGATCAGAGAACGAATCAGACAGATGATCTCGGCGTTATCCTGATCCATGGTCACGACGCCAACGTTCAGCGAGGTCTCTACCACGCCTTTGGCTACGTCTGAATCGCGGATCACACCGTTTGGCGTGCTGTTCAGCAGGTTCAGGAAGCGGTCACGGCTATCTGTTGTCAGTGCTGGGCCTTGCTGCGCCAGCTCTTCAGCCACCAGAGCAATGTTCTTCTCTTTAATGCCCAGCTCATTTTGCAGCGTGGCCAGGAAGTGTGCCGCAGCGGCTTTCAGCGCATCCAGCTTGTGGCGGGCAACGGCCAGGGTGGCGAAAGCTTCACGAGGAATGGCGTTACGCAGCGTACCGCCGCTGAAGGCGATCAGGCGTACATCCAGTTCCGCAGCGTGACGGCTGAGGAAGCGTGCCAACAGCTTGTTAGCATTGCCCAGACCCAGATGGATTTCCGCTCCAGAGTGGCCGCCTTTCAGGCCTTTCAGCGTCAGTTTTAGCGTATCAAAATCAGCCGGAACGGCCTCACGCGCCAGTGGCAAGGTAGAGATAAAATCGATCCCCCCCGCACAGCCCATGTAGATCTCGCCCTCTTCTTCAGAGTCGGTGTTGATCAGCACGTCCGCCTGGAGCCAGTCAGGCTGCAAGCCAAATGCGCCATCCATGCCAGACTCTTCCGTCATGGTGAGCAGCACTTCTAACGGGCCGTGTACCACACCTTCGGCCACCAGCACTGCGAGGGCAGACGCCAGGCCAATGCCGTTATCTGCACCCAGCGTTGTTCCGCGTGCTTTCACCCATTCGCCATCAACGTAAGGCTGAATAGGATCTTTGGTGAAGTCATGGACGGTATCGTTGTTTTTCTGCGGCACCATATCGAGGTGCGCTTGCAACGCGACCGGAGTGCGCTTTTCCATACCTGGTGTGGCAGGCTTGCGGATCAGGATGTTGCCCACCTGATCGCGTTCGACCCAAAAACCCTGCTCTTTTGCCCAGCCGACAATATGTTCGGCCAGCGCTTCTTCGTGATAAGAGGGATGCGGGATGGAACACACCTTGGCAAAAATATCCCACAGCGGTTGGGGTGAGAGTTGCGATAATTCAGACACGACAAGTCTCCTGTGTCAGGGGCCGGGAAGTCGGCACTACGCTAGTTTCCAGTGAAAGATCGCCGTCAGCGAATCTGACGTGATGGGGCTGAGAATATCACTGTTTTTCAGCACTTGCTTAGCTGCTCGCGCTAAAAACCCGCACTCAGCATGCGGTATGCTGGTTTTTAGTGCGACAGATCTCTATAATCTCGCGCAACCTTTTCCCCATTGCACATTTTTTAAGCCAATCTGTTTGGCCGGGATTCCTTTATGAGCGAAAAATACGTCGTCACCTGGGACATGCTGCAAATTCATGCCCGTAAACTGGCTCAGCGCCTGCTACCTGTGGAACAGTGGAAAGGGATTATCGCGGTAAGCCGTGGCGGACTGGTACCTGCTGCGCTGCTGGCGCGCGAACTGGGTATCCGCCATGTTGATACCGTGTGCATCTCAAGCTACGATCACGATCACCAGCGTGAAATGAAAGTCCTGAAACGCGCCGAAGGCGATGGCGAAGGCTTTATTGTTATTGATGACCTGGTAGATACAGGCGGCACCGCTCAGGCGATCCGCGAAATGTATCCAAAAGGCCATTTTGTCACCATTTTCGCCAAGCCTGCTGGCCGCCCGTTAGTGGATGACTACATTGTGGATATTCCACAAAACACCTGGATTGAACAGCCGTGGGATATGGGCGTTGCCTACATTCCGCCGATTGTGAAAGGCTAATTGATCTGTAACAACGCCCGCTTAGTCGGGCGTTGTGCTTTTTAGTGCCCGCACCGTACAATGACCCCCTGCTAAGCCGCCCGTTGGAGAGTCCCAATGTCAGGCAAAAACCTCAGTGAAGAGCTGTTCAAACCGCGTTTCAAACATCCCGAAACGTCCACCCTGGTCCGTCGTCCGCGCCACGCTAATCCTGCGGTGTTTTCCACCCTGGAAGGCCAGAGCCAGCGCGGCTGGTATCGTATGCTGAACAAGCTGTTGTGGAGCTGGCGTGGCGTATCGCCGCTGGAGATTAGCGAAGTGCTGGCGCGAATAGCCACCAGTCGCGAAGAGCACACCCGTGCTGATTGGCTGGACACCGTGATTGGCTACCGTAATGGCAACTGGAATTATGAGTGGTCGAAACAGGCCGCTGGCTGGCAGCAAAAGGCGCTGACGACAGAAGATGACGCACTGGCCGGCGAGCAGTGGTTACAAGCTTCACACGGCTATAGCCTCGCGGCTTATCCTTACATTAAAGGGGATGAGCTGGCCGATCAGGCTCAGGTGATGGCAAACCGTGCCTATGAGGAGGCTACTCGTCGTCTGCCGGGCGAGCTGAAAGCGCTGACTTTCCCCATTGAAGGCGGCAGCGCCATTACCGGTTTTCTCCATATGCCCGCCGGGGCGACGGCACCTTATCCTACCGTGTTGTTATGCGCCGGGTTGGACTCGTTGCAAAGCGATCACTATCGCCTGTTCCACGACTTTCTTGCCCCGCGCGGCATGGCGATGTTAACGCTGGATATGCCGTCGGTTGGGTTTTCTTTGAAATGGAAACTGACGCAGGACACCAGCTTCCTGCATCAGCAGGTGTTACGTCAGTTGGCTGATGTGGCCTGGATTGATCACACGCGAGTGGCGGCTTTCGGCTATCGCTTTGGTGCCAATGTTGCCGTGCGGCTCGGCTATCTGGAAGTCCCGCGCTTGCGCGCAGTGGCCTGTATTGGCGCACTGGTGCATGAGTTGCTGAGTAATCCGGTGTTGCAACAGCAGTTGCCGGACATGTATCTGGACGTGCTCGCCAGCCGAATGGGGATGCCGTCGATCACCGATGAAGCTTTGCACACGGAATTAAACCGCTATTCGTTAAAAACACAGGGGCTGTTAGGGCGTCGCACGCCAACGCCGATGCTGGCGGCACACTGGCAAAACGATCTGTTTAGCCCGCCAGAGGAGGCGCAGCTGATTGCGCGTTCCAGCAGCGATGGCAAAGTGCTGGAAATCCCGGCATCGCCGCTGATGGCCAGTTTTGATCGCGGATTGAACCAGATCTGCGACTGGTTAGCGCAGCGACTAAAACGTTAGTGGCAGAAATGCCAGAGTTTGCTACAACTTATACGGTCAAACTTATGGAGATATCGCATGACATTACCCAGTGGTCACCCCCGTAGTCGCTTGTTAAAGCGTTTTAATGAGCTGGGGCCGTATATTCGTGAAGGGCAATGTGAGGGGACGCGTTTCTTCTTTGACTGCCTGGCAGTCTGCATTAACGTTAAGCCTGCACCGGAAACCCGTGAGTTTTGGGGCTGGTGGATGGAGCTGGAAGCGCAGGAAGACCACTTTACTTATGTCTACACCTTCGGCACCTATGATAAAGAAGGTCACTGGAGCGCCACGGCGATTAAAGGTAAAGAGCAGCAGGATAAAGTGGCGGAGACGCTGCGTAACTTCCATACCCGCCTGAAAGACGTGCTGGAAAAGCTGGATTTAAAACTGATTCCCGCTGAGGGGTTTGATGAGCAGCCCGTTAAGCTGAGCGCGTAACAGACAGAATAAAAAAGGCCGGTGAAGCACCGGCCGCAGCAGATTTGCCTTCCAGGTTGAGGTTTAACCCTCGCGCATATTCCCCTAAAAGAACAACTGCTTTAAAAAAGGCCGGACTTAACCGGCCTTCAAGACACATTGAGGGTAATACGGTAAATCAGAACTGGTAAGTCATACCCAGTGCAACAACGTCGTCAGTGTTCAGAGAGAGCTTGTTGTCATCTTTCAGCTGGTTAATTTTGTAATCAACAAAAGCAGACATGTTTTTGTTGAAGTAGTAGGTCGCGCCTACGTCGATATATTTAACCAGGTCTTCGTTACCGATACCGTTCTCGATATCTTTACCTTTGGTCTGTACATAGCCCAGTGACGGACGCAGACCCCAGTCGAACTGGTACTGTGCAACCAGTTCCACGTTCTGTGCTTTGTTAGCTGCACCGCTCACTGACGTATTGGTCAGGCGGTTAGTTCCGCTGATTGGCGTCATGTTACGGGTTTCAGTATAGATAGCGGCCAGGTAGATGCTGTTTGCATCATACTTGATACCACCGCCCCATGATGAGGCGTTGTCACCGTGACCATACGTAGCAGCCTGCTGCGTGTTGGTACGGTCAGAAGAGGTGATGGCACTCATCACGCTGATGCCGGTATCGGCAAAGGTATAGCCCAGAGATGCGCCGTAGCCATCACCGTTCTGACGGGTGATATCGGTACGGGAGTTCGCTGAGTCAGCCCCGTTTTTGCCCTGGTATTGCAGCGCGAAGCGCAGGCCATCAACCAGACCAAAGAAGTTGTTGTTACGATAAGTCGCAACACCTGAAGTACGCTGTGTCATGAAGTTATCAGCACGTGCTGTACCGTCACCACCGAACTCAGGGAAGACGTCCGTCCATGCTTCTACGTCATACAGTACGCCGTAGTTACGGCCGTAGTCGATAGAACCGTACTCATTGAATTTCAGACCGGCAAAGCCCAGACGGGTTTTGTTGCCGCTGTTGGCATCGCTGCCTTCAGAGTTGTTTACGTTGTACTGATATTCCCACTGACCGTAACCGGTCATCAGGTCATTAATTTTGGTCTGTCCTTTGAAACCGATACGAACGTAAGATTTGTCACCGTTGTTGCTGGTGCTATCACTGATGTAGTGCTCAGCCTTCACTTTGCCGTAGAAATCGAGTTTGTTGCCGTCTTTGTTATAGACTTCAGCAGCGTGAGCGCCTGATGCCAGAGCCAGTGTAGAGACGAGCAGTGCCAGTGTGCGTTTCTTCATTTTGCTATCAATCCCAAATGAGTAAATTATGTTTCTGAGTGAGAATTGTTGTAAATCACCGGGCACTTTTTACCGGTCCCAGATGAAGTTTTCATGACAGTTTTCTGCGTTTCTTGTTAATCCGGAACTTTTGGTCTAGCAATTTGTCTGGGGAAATTTGTGCTATTACCCTGATGGGAGTTGGCTTCCTGCCTCACTCCTGATAAAAAGTTCCTTCGCAGAATTTTTTTTCACAACGGCAGGAAATATGAGTGGCAGTCAGACCCTTGTGGTCAAATTGGGTACCAGCGTACTAACCGGCGGTTCACGTCGGCTCAATCGCGCGCATATGGTGGAGTTGGTGCGCCAGTGTGCGCAGCAACATGCAGCGGGACACCGCATTGTTATCGTCACCTCTGGCGCGATTGCCGCCGGGCGCGAACACCTCGGCTACCCCGAACTGCCACCTACCATCGCCTCAAAGCAGCTGCTGGCTGCGGTGGGGCAGAGCCGTTTGATCCAGCTGTGGGAGCAGCTGTTCTCGATTTATGGCATTCATGTCGGGCAGATGTTGTTAACCCGCGCGGACCTGGAAGATCGTGAACGCTTTCTTAATGCGCGCGATATGATGCGCGCGCTGCTGGATAACCATATTGTTCCCGTCATCAACGAAAACGACGCCGTTGCAACGGCAGAGATTAAAGTGGGTGATAACGACAACCTCTCTGCGCTGGCGGCGATGTTGGCTGGCGCGGATAAGCTATTGTTATTGACCGATCAACAAGGGCTGTATACGGCCGATCCGCGTAGCAACCCGGATGCTCAGCTGATTAGCGATGTTCACGTCATTGATGATGACCTGCGCGCATTGGCGGGTGGGGCGGTTTCAGGTCTGGGCACTGGCGGGATGTTTACCAAGTTGCAGGCCGCCGATGTGGCTTGCCGCGCAGGCATTGATACCATTATTGCGGCAGGGAGCCGTGCGGGTGTGGTGGTGGATGTGATTGCGGGGAACCCAGTGGGAACCCTGTTCCACGCACAGCAGACCCCACTGGAGAACCGCAAACGCTGGATCTTTGGTGCGCCACCGGCGGGTGAAATCACCGTGGATGATGGCGCACTGGCGGCCATTCTTGAACGCGGTAGCTCGCTGTTACCGAAAGGCATTCGTGATGTCACGGGTAACTTCTCACGCGGGGAAGTGATCCGGATCCGCAGCCTGAGCGGACGCGACATTGCTCACGGGGTTTCGCGTTATAACAGCGATGCCCTGCGCATGATTGCCAGCCATCACAGCCAGCAGATCAGTGAAATTCTCGGTTATGAGTACGGTCCGGTTGCGGTCCATCGCGACGACATGATCGTCAGTTAAGGAACAGTCAATGCTTGAAGAAATGGGTAAAGCGGCACGTGCCGCAGCGTATACGCTAGCGGAGCTCAGCACCGCAGAAAAAAACCAGGTGTTACTCACCATTGCAGACCGACTGGAAGCGGAGAGTGATGCCATTCTCGCGGCTAATGAACTGGATCTGGCCGATGCTCGTCAGAACGGAATGAGCGCTGCGCTGCTCGACCGCCTGACGCTGAACCCGCAGCGCCTGAGCGCTATTGCCAGCGATGTGCGTAAAGTGTGTCAGTTGGCCGATCCGGTAGGGCAACTGATGGATGGCGGTGTGCTGGATAGCGGACTGCGTATTGAACGTCGCCGTGTACCCTTAGGCGTGATTGGCGTGATTTATGAAGCGCGCCCTAATGTCACCGTGGACGTGGCCTCTCTGTGCCTGAAAACCGGCAATGCGGCGATTCTGCGCGGTGGTAAAGAGACCTGGCGCACCAATGCCGCGACGGTACGCGTGATCCAGAATGCCCTGAAGTTACACAACCTGCCAGCCGCGGCGGTTCAGGCGATTGAAAATCCCGATCGTGAACTGGTTAATCAGTTGCTGAAGCTCGATCGCTACGTCGACATGCTGATCCCTCGTGGTGGCGCAGGTCTGCACAAGCTGTGTCGTGAAAACTCTACGATCCCGGTGATCACTGGCGGTATCGGCGTTTGTCATATTTATCTTGATGAAACCATGGAAGTGGAAGCGGCGCTTGAAGTGATTGTAAACAGTAAGAAACAGCGCCCAAGTGCCTGTAACTCACTGGAAACACTGTTAATCAACCAACAAATTGCCGATCGTTTCCTGCCAGCCTTTACGGCGCGTATGGCGCAAGAAGGCATTCCGCTGCATGCAGATGCCAATATCATAGACCGTTTGCAAGGCAGCCCGGCGACCGTTACGCCGTTGCAGGACGGGGACTACGATGATGAGTGGCTGGCGCTGGATCTCAACGTGCGTCTGGTGGCGTCGTTGGATGAGGCGGTAGACCACATCCGCACGCATGGCACGCAGCACTCCGATGCTATCCTGACGCGCAGCACGAAGAATGCGACCCGCTTCGTCAACAAAGTTGACTCTTCAGCGGTGTATGTCAACGCCAGTACCCGCTTCACCGATGGTGGCCAGTTTGGACTGGGGGCTGAAGTGGCGGTGAGCACACAAAAACTGCATGCGCGTGGCCCAATGGGACTCGAAGCCCTGACGACGTACAAATGGATTGCCTGGGGCGACGACACCTTGCGCGCCTGATTTCCCGCGGTAAAACACGAAAAGTGCCCTGAGTGGCACTTTTTTTTTGCCTGGGGATTTAGTGCCAAGGTCAGATGGAGTTGGTTTTTTAAGCGCGGAGCTGTGATGAGCCGGGTTTACGTGTTGTAGCGAAAATCTGACATTTGTGCCCCCTGTTTCCCCCGAAACTCCCTGAAAGTAGACCCTTTTCCAGCAGGCCAGCCTGCGTCTCTGGTCTCCACGCTAAGAACGAGGATAATGACAATTAGCGCTGCTTCACAAAAGCGGTTGGGTGGAAAACAAGCGGTAATATAAAATGAACTGGTAGCAATAATCAAAATAACATTCAGTCTTTTCCTAATGGCAGATTATTAACTAATGGTTAAAAACGAGCGTACCAGACAAGATTTTACTGCCAGACTGATTGCCGCCTGCGAAAGTGCGGGGATTGTCGGTCACGGAAGAAACAAACAGGTTGCACGGGCGATACAGGCCCAGGGGGGAAAAATCTCTACGCCAGCGGTGTGGAAGTGGTTTAACGGCCAGTCGATTCCTGATGGACGTAACCTGCTGGCGTTAAGCGAACTATTAGGCGTGCGGGTGGAGTGGCTACAGTACGGCATGGTGCAGTCGCCGGACACAAAACGGCACCGTAGCTCGCTACATCCTGAGGTTTTTCGCATTGAGAGTCTGGATATCGGGCAAAAAACCGCCGCCGGTCTCCCGCTCTATGACGACTTTATTGAAACGATTCAGGCCATTGAGTTCGGTATGGATGAGGCTCGGGTATTGTTTAATGGCCGCTCGGCGGAGCACATCCGCCTGATAGCGATTAACAGTGATTCGATGGTCGGTACCTTCTCACCGCGCGATCAGCTCTTTGTGGATGTCAGCGTTCACCGCTTCGATGGTGATGGCATCTATCTTTTCACCCTGGATGAACAGATCTATCTCAAACGTCTGCAGCGTCAACATAAGAAAATCGCCGTGATTTCTGACAACAAACGCTATGAGACCTGGTATCTCAGCCCGGATGAGATTGACGTCATGAACGTGATGGCGAAGGTGATCATGAGCCAGGCGCGGCAATATCAGCTGCTGGGTTAAGCGTCCTGGGTGGGCGCGAGCAGAAAAAATAACTTGGTCAAAAACATAAATTTAACTGTTGGTAAATAAAAAATTAACTGATGGTGTTTGATAAAGCATAAGAACCTGTTAATAATTTTATCCTGAAGGTCAGCAACAAATTGCTCACCGGATGAGCCGCTCTTAAACAATTCAGGCGCTGCACAAGCGCAACGCACACCACACAGAGATCAGTGACCTCTGGGATGGGGTGGATTGCGCATTTTGCAGCGTCGCCAGTGACCGTGGTTTTTCCAGGTAGCGTTTGCTCGGGTGATGTGTGTCATCCTGCAAACGCCGCTCGGGAAAGCGACACCTCCCGGACGCTTCGGTTAGCCGAGTAGCGCGCCCGCCACCCCATCGCCAGAGACTCATTCACAGGAGGAGTTATGGCGATCATCCACTATGGCAAAACCACTTTCGCAGGTAATGCACGCACGCGTCGACACCACCGACGTAAACCTGTCAGCCGACTTAAATTGAGCATTGACCAGGCGCTGGGTATTGAGAGCCCCGGCATACTTCCACGTCAGGCCGAACGCATCTGTCTGCGCCCCGTGCGCAGTCGCGTGGAGCGGGCGGTGATGATGCCCGCCGCGCTTAGCACCGAGCAGGCAAGCCTGGATAACTGCTGTTTACCCCATATCTATCTCTACGCCGCGCGTTAAGCGTCGGGGCGCATTTCTCTGCGGGAGTATTGCTGCACTGTTGTTGCTCCCATCCTCCAGATTGCCTTTAGCATCATCGACCAGCGCATTTTGCTTT
The DNA here is from genome assembly GCF_011752615.1 of Candidatus Pantoea multigeneris. Taxonomy (NCBI): domain Bacteria; kingdom Pseudomonadati; phylum Pseudomonadota; class Gammaproteobacteria; order Enterobacterales; family Erwiniaceae; genus Pantoea; species Candidatus Pantoea multigeneris. Next base: position 173,486 of record NZ_VWXF01000008.1, on the reverse strand, counting down.
GCTGGCTAACCCTGCAGAAAAAATTATCAATCAGCGGCGGCCCTGCCTCAACCGCCTCTGTCATCAAGTCGGCATAAATCTCTCAGCCCCAACAGTGGGGCTTTTTGCATCCAGCCCTCAAGAGGAGTGTCTATGAGCCAAATTATCGCGGTACTGAATTTTGAAGAAGGCTATGTCGAAGCACCTTATCTGGATACACAAGGGTATCCCACAGTGGCGGGCGGTATCCGCATTGGGCCGAAAGGCGCTTCACTAAGTAACTACGTCTTTCGCGTGCCTCGTGCGGCGGGGGACGTCTGGAAGCAGTGCATTGTGGAAAATAAGTTGCAGGAGATGCAGGCACGCCCGGCGATAGCACTCGCCCTGCAACAGTGCAACAGCGCACGAAGCGATGTGTTGTGCAGTATGGCTTATCAACTCGGTGTCGATGGCCTTTCGCTGTTCAAAGACATGTTGGGGGCAGTCGCGCGCGCGGATTTTAGTGACGCAGCTAATGCGATGCTCAACAGCCTGTGGGCGCACCAGACGCCGGGCCGCGCTCGCCGCCACGCAGAGGTGATCCGCAGCGGAACCTGGGATGTGTATCGGGGGCTGCTATGAGATGGCTGTTTTTTCTGATTGCCGTGTTGTTACTCATCATTGTGGTGCTGCTGCTGCAGCGCTTTACCACGCTGCAATTCGTTGCACATGCCCGCCTGTTGTTTCGCACCTGGTCTGTCTGGCTTGCCTCGTTAGGCTCGGTGCTGAGTGCCTGGGTGCAATCCTTTCCCTCTTCCGCTCTGGATGCATGGAATCAGCTGCCCGAGGAGGTTAAAGCCATTTTGCCGCACAACTATCTCGGGTTTATCGGTGCTTTTATGGTCGCGATGGGGGTGATTGCCCAGTTCGTGCGACAAAAAAATCTCCAGCTCGGCAAGCCTGTTCCCCCGGAAGAGAAACCATGACGCTGCTGACTTCACTGGCTGGCAGCCGTTGGGGCTGGCTGGTTTCCAGTGGCGCACTGCAAGGCGCACTGCCCGTAGTTGAAAACATGATTCGGCTTATCAGCCATACCCTGAATGCTTTTGCTGTTTTATAACGATCCTGAGGAGGATACGATGATTGAAGTGAATTCATTTGCGGAATTACGTACCACTACACCTTCAGCATCTGGTGTTGTTGCAAAACTTAATCGTTATTACGACAAGGATTCCACTTTTCGCGGCGGCGGTACGTTTGTCGGTTTCATCGGCACGACCACGTCAACGGATGATGGCGGCACATTAGCGGTGGGCAGCGGCTTTTACTGGAAGCGCACCATTAACGATCCGACTGAAGTGAATATTTTGCACTTTGGCGCGAAAGGGGATGGCACCACGGATGACACCGATGCCTTCAAACGCATGCTGACCTGGACGCAAGGCTGGAATGCGAGCTGTAAAGACCTGCCGGTCCGTTTCCCTGGCGGTAAATTTCTGATTAAACCCATCGATATCAGCGGCACCGAAGTGGCGTTTTTTGGTTTGATTGGCGATGACCTGGAACTGGGTTCTTTACCGCGAACCACCATCATCTCCGATAAAACCAGCAGTACCGTATTCAAGGTAAAAGCGCGCAGAACCCACATCAAAGGGATCGCGTGGAATGGGCAGTGTACGGCGGATACCACCACCAATACCGGCACCATCACCGCAGAGATGTGCAGTAATGTGCAGCCCTTTTTCGAGAACACCACGGTCGGGGGGGAAACTGTGAATATCGACTGTTTCCGCGCCTCCTACACCGGCGGGACGGTGATTAAGCTGTTGGACACCCTCGACAGTAAATTCAACCAGATTTATACCCTCTATACCTATTCGCGCATCTTTGATATTGGCTGGTCCAATACGGTGGCCGGTAACTGGGATCACTCAACGGCGGTCGAGTTGTGTAATGCCAATTTCCAGACCGGATATGGCGATTACACCCTGTATATGCCGCGTGTCACGCAGGGGATCATTCGTAACGTCTGGATTGAGCACACCATCAATCCAGGTACCCTGGCGGACGGTGGCTGGACCATTGATACCCTGAATATCGAAGATTGTGACAACGCCTTTGACCTCACCAATGCGCGCGTCATTATGCGCCAGATTGGCTTACAGGCGGGTGCCACCATCAATACCAGCCTGGCTTCCGGTAAATGGCTCTCCACCTTTGAATATGGTTATCGTCGTGAAGAGAACCACGGCACCATCATCACGGGCTCTCTGTTTGCGGGCTACTACAGCGGCTATAAAATCACCAATAACACCACCACGGATAACTGGTATCGCGTCGGGCAGTTCTTTTTCCCGAATCCAAACCAGCAGTGGGTGATGGAGATGATCAGTAAGGCGGATGCCACCACCACGCCATCCACCACCGCAGGCAGTCCGGTGAATATGACCGGTACCGGTAAAACCTGGATTAACCTGCAACGGCTGGACACCGTCTGGGCGGATGCCTGCCACATGGGTTCACCTGCGGTGCAAGATATCCGCTACAGCCGGGTCGGCACTACCTATGCGGTGGTGTGGGTGAAACTGGCGGCCAACAGTGGCGACACCATGTTCACGCTGCGTAATACCGGTCCAACGCGTTTTGATGCGGGTTCGTGCTCGCTGTTCCAGCCCGATTTCTCGGTAGTCAGTGACACCACTAAACTCGGTAGCCTGAAACCGGCCGCCCGGTTTGGTATGCACAATGGTCTGGCGGGGATCGGGGCAAATGAGAAGGGCGTTCTGACCCTGGCCAGCGCCGTGGGTACGCCCACCGACAAAACCACACCCACCGGTTTTGTGCTGGTCAATATCAACGGTGTAGATCACAAGGTGCCCTATTACGATTGATGTAGAGCGTGCGCTAACGTTGTTGTTTATGTAGGCATTGCCTGTTTTCGAGGGTTCAGGGGAAACGCCAATAAAACCTCTACCAGGACCTCATCGAATATGCCAGGGATGGCGTTTTTTTTATCCTGATCGTCATTTTTATCACTTGATAAGTGCAACATTTAATGTACGCTTTAGTGTATGTTTTTATGTGCTAAATTAAATGTTAAAAAGGTGGGTTATGGAACGTATCCTTGCAGAAAAAGCGATTAACATCACCGAGTTAAGAAAAAATCCTGCCAAGTTTTTCATTGATGAGCCTGTCGCAGTCTTATCAAATAACCGCCCTGCTGGTTATATGGTGAGTGCGAAGGTATTTGAAGAGCTCATTGATCTGTTAGAAGAGAAGCAGGGTCGGGTTCATACCACTGCGCGTTTCAGACCCACATCTGAGCGTTTGAGTGATATTGCAGATAATGGGCTCACACTCCTGCAAAATGCTTCGGATTCTGACCTCACCGGGTTCTCAGAGTGAGCATACGAATTTTTAAATCTGATCTGATCTGATCCGTCAGCAGCTCACTCAGCAAGAGCTGGATGATTTGGCAGCAGATTTTCTGTCGTATAAAAAAGAAGGCGTCTTACCCGATATTTTTGGCCGTGATGCACCTTACGATGATGATCGTACCTACCCCCTGGTCAAAGAGGAGCAGGTGGCTCATATTCACCTTGCTAATTCAAATGCACCTTTTCCGAAGTTTCTTCGTCAGTTCAAACGAACCAGTGACCAGGCGCATTTGGTTTACTGCCAGGGTGTGATGGATCCCAAAGCCTTTTTATTGATTATCATTTTGAGGCCGGAAGCACATAAGCTGGCACGTAATAATAACCATATGCATAAGATTGGCATGATGGCCGAAGCTTTCCGAATGAAGTATTAACCTCCTGACATAGAATCAAAGTAGCGCGCCTGTAGGCCAGTATTCGAGTGAACGAATTGATGTCTTCTGCTTCTTTTGTGCATAAAAAAACCGGGTTAAGCGCAAGCTTAACCCGGTTTTCGTCGTGTGGAGTGCTGCGAAAATTACTTCGCCAGCAGTTCCTTACGAATGATTTCTGCACCTGCGCTTAACGCGTGCAGTTTGCCGCGAGCCACGTGACGCGGCAGCGGGGCCATACCACAGTTGGTTGAAGGATAGAGTTTATCCGCATCAACGAACTGCAGGGCTTTACGTAAGGTATCGGCCACTTCTTCTGGCGTTTCGATAGCGTGATTTGCCACGTCGATAGCGCCCACCATCACTTTCTTGCCGCGAATCAGTTCCAGCAGATCCATTGGAACGCGGGAGTTATGGCACTCCAGTGAGATGATATCGATGTTAGAGGTTTGCAGTTTCGGGAAGGCTTCCTCGTACTGTCTCCACTCTGAACCCAGCGTCTGCTTCCAGTCGGTATTGGCTTTGATGCCGTAGCCGTAGCAGATGTGTACCGCAGTTTCACACTTCAGGCCTTCAATCGCGCGCTCTAAAGTGGCAATACCCCACTCATTCACTTCGTCGAAGAACACGTTAAATGCCGGCTCATCAAACTGGATAATATCCACGCCTGCTGCTTCCAGCTCTTTCGCTTCCTGGTTCAGGATCTTCGCGAATTCCCACGCCAGCTTTTCACGGCTTTTGTAGTGGGCATCATACAGCGTGTCGATCATGGTCATCGGGCCAGGCAACGCCCATTTAATTGGCTGCTTGGTCTGTTTACGCAGGAATTTAGCATCTTCCACAAACACCGGCTTCTGACGCGCTACTGGACCTACTACTGTCGGGACGCTCGCATCGTAGCGATCGCGGATTTTAACCACTTCACGCTTCTCGAAATCAACGCCGCTCAGGTGTTCGATAAAGGTGGTCACGAAGTGCTGACGCGTTTGCTCACCATCGCTGACGATATCGATACCGGCCTGCTGCTGATCCTGCAGTGACACCAGCAGAGCATCCTGTTTCCCTTCAACTAACTCTTCATTCTGCAATTTCCATGGCGACCAAAGTTTCTCCGGCTGCGCCAGCCAGGAAGGTTTAGGCAAGCTGCCTGCGGTCGACGTCGGTAACAAAATTTTCATAAATAGATGACACCTTGTGAGTTTGGTTAATCAAAGAGCGTAGCTTGCAGACCATTGCTCAAGAACAGTTTGGTTTGGTTTGATGAAGTTCTCTTCAGTGAACTTACCCTGTTCAACCGCTAAACGGCTACGTTCTTCTCGATCATAAACAATACGTGTTAAGGAGTAGTCCTGGTAATTCAGGCTTGGCTGATACCACTGTCCGGCCGCAGAGTTAGCGTTATAAATCTCCGGACGGTAGATCTTCTGGAATGTCTCCATGGTACTGATAGTGGCGATCAGCTCAAGATCGGTGTAATCATTCAGCAGGTCACCTGCAAAATAGAAGGCCAGAGGTGCTGCGCTGTTGGCAGGCATGAAGAAGCGCGCCTGTAATCCCATTTTGCCGAAGTAAACGTCAGTCAGGGAGTCCGCGTCTTGCTTGTACTCATAGCCCAACACCGGGTGCTGGTAACCGGTACGCTGATAGACATTTTTGCTGGAAACGCTCAGGCAGATAACCGGGGCTTTCTTAAAGCTGGTTTTGAACGCCTCTGAATTAACGAAAGATTTAAAGATGTTGCCATGCAGGGTGCCAAAGTTATCTGGCAGGCTGAATTCGGCTTTATCTTTGTTGCTTTCTAACAGCAGCACGCTGAAGTCGTAATCACGCACGTAGGAAGAGAAGTTATTTCCCACAATGCCTTCATGACGCTGATTGGTTTTGCGGTCAACAATATTGGTTTTCAGGATTTCAATCACCGGGAAGGTCTCGCCATTCCCTTCGATATCCAGCTCAACCGAGACGATATCTAGCTCAACCGCGTAGCGGTCTGCTTTCGGATTATCCTGCTGCGCCAGCGAGTTAAAACGATTATTCATCATCACTACGGTATTGCGCAGGTTTGCCTGACGGCTCTCACCACGTGCCAGGTTAGCGAAGTTGGTGGTAATGCGCGTGTTCTCTGATGGATTATAATTCTCATCGAAAGAAGTGTATTTGATGGTGAATTTAAAATCGTTGCTCATTTTAATCTGGCTTCCTGATTTCTGAGGTAAACCGCGATTCTCTTGTTTAACCAGGAGGAGGTTCACATCATTGAGTAATCTTCATTGACCGTGGTCAATCACAATGCTTACTTTATGCCAGACTGCTTGAGTGAGGAAAAGTGATATAAATTCAAACCATCATGAGCCATCTTCATGATCGATTTTGTGCTCTTGCACCGTGACGAGTTGGTATCGACGTTTTTTTGTTTTTATTCAGTTAATTCATGTGCTTATGTCGCGTCTTGAGTATGGGGTAATCGCCAATATCACGCCGCCCGTCAGCACCATTCGGGCCTTTACCCCGACCTCAATCTCAATCTAAACCGGTTTTTGCGGCCTGTTCAGCGGGCAGAGGTGAGGTAACTTCACGCAGACGGCTAGCCCTCTAAGCAGGAATTCATTGAGGCCTGAGAAACATCATGTTAACGTCACGACTCACTCATTAAGAATCTACGTGTCCATGAACGCAACGATGTCACAACCACAAGCGCTTAACTTCACTGGCTCGCCAGTGTGGCGGGTTGTCTCTTTGCGTCACGCGTTGTTCTCCATCACTTGCCCACCACCTCCTCCTGATTCTTCTGTGGTTGCTGGGGTTTAATCCCGCACTTTTTTAACCGCGTAAGTTTGCTGTGCAAACGCGCAACGGTATGCTTACGCCAAAAATAATCAGATGCAGAAATCTGGAGTTTTTTCATGAGCTTGAATAAAAGTACCCTTGCCGCACAGAGCGCGACTTCGGGCTTTGTATTACTGTGGGGCAGTGCCGCCATTTTCACCCGACTGGGGCTGGATAATGCCTCTCCTCTGGCATTGTTGATCTGCCGTTTTGCTATCGCACTGGTGGCGTTGCTGCTGGTGGCCGTGATTCGTGGGCGTGTATTACCACAACCAGGCACGCGCGGGCAGGTGATGGGCAGCGGCTTAATGATGATCGGCGGGTATGCGGTGTGCTACTTCGAGGCAATGGCACGAGGTGTTACGCCAGGACTGATTGCCACCATTATGGGCATTCAACCGATTCTGACGCTATGTCTGGTTGAACGGCGCATGCAGGGGCTGCGTCTGGTAGGGCTTCTGGTTGCTCTGGCGGGATTGATTCTGCTGGTGTGGCGCAGTATCTCCGCCGCTCATGTGGCAGCCTCGGGGATTGTGTTCGCGCTGGCCGCGCTGGGCTTTATGACCTACGGCGCTATCATGCAGAAGAAAATTCATCAACAACCGGCAGATGTGTTGCCTTTGCAGTATGGCGTCAGCCTGCTGTTGTGCGTGCTGCTGGCTCCGCTCGGAGAATTTCAACTGGTGATCAACTGGCAGTTCGCGGTGGCGGTGTTATTCCTTGGGGTGTTGATCTCCGTCGTGGCTCAACTGCTGCTTTACCGCCTGCTGAACAGCGGAAATATCGTCAACGTTACCAGCCTGTTTTATCTGGTGCCGGTGATTACTGCGCTGCTGGATTATCTGCTGCTCGGCAATGCTTTACCCTGGTCAGGCGTCATGGGAATGGCGGCAATTATCGCCGGCATTGTATTGGTGTTTAAAGCGCCGCGTAAAATAGCCTAAGTGCCACAAGGAGAAGGGAGCTTTGGCTCCCTTTTTTACGTTAAATGATAACTCAAGGTGATGAATTAATAACCCGCTGTGCGTAAGGCGGGTCACATAACCCGTAATATCTGTATTGTGAAAATCTCAGCCACGCGCCACTCTCTTCTTACTATCACCGATAAATATTCCCGTCACTAAGGGAAAGGCCTGCTATCGCTTAATATCAGAAGGGACAGAAGATGCAAATACCCTTTAATGCCTGCGACTGTCATATGCATATTTATGATGACCGCTATCAATCCGTTAATAATCCTGCGCTTAATACAGCAAATGCTTCCCTGGCCGAATATCAACAGCAGTTTCAGCCACTCGGATTTCGCCGCCACATTCTGGTATTGCCTTCCACTTACCAGGATAACAACCAAATCATTCTTGATGCGCTGGCGTGCCATCGTCATCAGGCGCGGGGGGTGGCAGTGCTGGACGGACGGGTAAGCCGACATCAGCTGGTGCAACTCAGTGCGCAAGGCATCACGGGGTTGCGCTATAACCTGGTGCGATCGGCGCCTGAGGTGCTGCAACACATGGCGGCTAACGCGGGATTGCTGGCGGAGTTCGGCTGGCATATCAACCTGCATCTGACACCGAAACACTACGCTGAAGCCGCGCCGCTGCTGGAAAGTCTGCCTTGCGAGGTGGTGCTGGATCACTTTGGTCGCGTGGATTTTTCCGGCTGGCAGAGCAGCCGCTATGTGGCGGCGATACGGAAAAAACTACGCTCAGGGCTGTGGTGGATCAAACTCAGCGGTCTGTACCTCGGCCAGCCTGCCAGCACGGCGGATATTAACGCGTTTGCCCACTGTTTGCTGGATGAACGCGAGGATCGTTTGTTGTGGGGCAGCGACTGGCCGCATCCCACCTCGCGCACGCCGATCAATGAGCGTGACAATCTTGCCCCGCTATTTGACTGGGCCGCAACGCCCCAGCAGCTAGCGCAAGTACTGGTGAATAATCCGCAGCAACTCTATTTTCGTTAGGGGAAGAACATGCTCACCATTCCAGACCATGAAAAAGCGATTATTTTACACCGTGCAGTACGCAAAGCTTCTCTACGGATGATTCCGTTATTAGTGCTGGCTTATATTTTTAGTTATCTCGATCGGGTGAATATTGGTTTTGCTGCTCTCTCAATGAATAGCGCACTGGGTATTACGCCAGCGCAGTTTGGTTTTGGCTCCGGTATTTTCTTTATTACGTATGCCCTCTGCGAAATTCCCAGCAACCTTGCATTAAATAAATTTGGCGCGCGTATCTGGCTCTCGCGCATCATGATTACCTGGGGACTGATCTCCGCTGCCACGGCATTTGTTACCGGTGCGCACTCTTTCTATACCCTGCGCTTTTTGCTCGGTATTGCCGAAGCGGGGTTCTTTCCCGGTGTCGCTTTTTATCTAACCTGTTGGTTTCCCCCCGCGTGGCGTGCCCGCATTCTGGCGCTGTTTACACTCGGCATTCCACTTTCGTCTGTGGTGGGCGGTCTGATTTCCGGCTACCTGCTCAGTCTCGGCGGCGCATGGGGGCTGGCGGACTGGCAGCTTATTTTTATCGTCGAGGGGTTACCGGCTGCGGTGATTGGCATCGTAGCGCTGTTTGTGCTGACTGATTCGCCGGATCAGGCGCGTTGGCTCAGTGAACAGGAGAAACAGGTGATGAAGGAGGCGCTTAATGCACCTTCTCAGCAGCAGGGCGTGCATAAATTTTCCAGTGCGATACGCGACAAGCGCGTGCTGGTCCTGTCTTTGGCGCTGTTCGCGATTTCCGTGGGCATTACCGGCATTGGTATGTGGCTACCGCTGATGATCAAAGAGGCTGGGCTAAGTAATCTACAAACCGGCATGGTTTCAACGTTGCCCTATCTCTGCTCTGCGCTGGTGATGTTCTCCTTTGCCCGCATGATGGATCGCAGGCAGAGCTATGCCTTGAGTCTGGCGCTGTTTTCACTGGTTGCGGCGGCGGGCTTTCTTGCGTCCACGTTTGCCCACCAGTTCCCGTGGGAGATGGTGTTTATCACGGTAGCGATGGTGGGCGTCAACGTGGCGCGTACCGCATTGTGGTCCATTCCGCCGCTGTTCCTGCGTGGAGCGGCGGCGGCGGGTGCTATCGCTTTCATCAACTGTTTTGCCAATTTCGCCGGGTTGTTCGGACCTTACAGTGTTGGGGTGATCAAACAACTCAGCGGATCGTTCAGCTACGGCCTGGCCTTCCTTGCGCTGTTCCTGCTCATCGCCGCGCTCTGTGGCCTTTGCCTGTGGCGGATGCTCAATCCACGCCGTCCACAGCCGCAAACGGCATCACAACTCCCCTGAGGGGTGCTACTCTCTGAGGGAAAAGAGGAGAGTGTGATGCGTGGGATCTTATTCAGCCACTGGGCGACACGTCGCTGGCGCTTTTGGCTGGTTTCGTTACTGAGCATTCTGCTACTGGGACTGTTTCCGGTTATCTCCGTGGTGATTGGCGGGATGATTGCCCGTGCTGCTGGCTGTCATGTGGATGAAGCAGGCGTTTATCCCTGCATCATTGCGGGGAGGGATGTGGGGGAGTGGCTCAGCTTTATGAATGTGATGGGTTGGTTGATGATCGCTACGCTGCCGCTAGGGGCGGGGTTACTGCTGCTCTGGCTGGTGGCCTGGTCAGGCTGGCTCTGGCAGCGCTACCGCCAGAGCCGCTAAGCGGTTACTTCACTTCGGTCAGCTTGGCGGTTTTTTCCGGGCTGACGATCAGCCACACCGCCGCTGTGACCACCAGCGCACCCGCAATAAAGCCCTGGCTGATGGTTTCACCCAGCACGGCATAGCCCCACAGCACGCCAAACGGGGGAATGAGGAACGTGACGGTCAGCGTGCGCAGCGGCCCGATATCGCCAATCAAACGGAAGTAAAGAATATAGGCGCTGGCGGTGCAGATCAGACCCAGTGCCGCCACAAAGAACCACAGATGCGGTTGTGCCCAGTGTACCGCCGGACCGGAAGAGACGGACCAGGCGAAGAAGGGCAGCAGGAACAGCGTGGCACCAATCTGGCTGCCCAACGCTGAGAGCCGGGCATTGAGGCCACCTCGCTCGGTCAGCCAGCGACGGGTAAGAAAGCCTGCCACGCCGTAACACCCGGTAGCGACCAGACAAGCCAGCACACCCGCAATGATCCCCCCTGACAGCGCGGCTTCACCGGTGGCGGTGATCACCATAATGCCGATCAGACCGATAAACACCCCCAGCCACCTTTTTACACTCAGGGTTTCCTGGAAAAACAGACATCCCGCCAGTGAACCCATCAGCGGGGCGGTGGCGTTAAGAATGGCGGAGTAACCGGCAGGCAACCAGCGTGCGGCAAGGCAGTACATCAAAAACGGGATCCCGGAGTTAATCACACCGAGCAGCAGAGAGACACGAAACTTCCCGTTAAACGCCAGTTGATGGCGCAACAACAACAAAATAGCCCCCAGGCCGGTACAGGCAAACAGCACTCGCAGGAATGCTGTATTGATCGCACCAAACTCCGGTGCGACAACGCGCATACAGAGAAAGCTCGCTCCCCAAATAGCGGCAAGCAGTAACAGTCTCAGAGTATCTGAGGCGCGCATGGACGTTCTCCTTAACAAAAAAGTGCTGAGTACAAGTTGATTCAACGGCAACCGAATCGGCAATTTTACCCGGTTTATTGCGGGTTTACTGCGATAGCACAGCGAAATTTCTAAATCCCCACTCGTTGTAATACAAATGAAAATCATTACCATTTGGTGAAAATTTTTTATATTCTCCTGCTACTTTGCTGACGGTTACCTGACAACTTCACGCAGCAAACCTGATAACAACGAAAAAATGATCGCTTTCCTGGCGCTGACTTAGGGTCAGTGTCGCACCGGGTTGATGGGCAGCGCGTAGCACAGACGGGCTGCAAAAAGGGGTTGGGAGATGTGGAATCTGAAAAATCTGTTTCAGAAACATGCTCACGAAATTCAACGTGTATTACAAAAGTCTGGCCATGGTGCGGATGAGGCAGAGGATTTAACTCAGGACGTTTTTCTGCGTATCCTTGGCGCAGAAGCGCCGCAGCAGGCAGATAATCCGCGTGCCTATCTGCACCGGACGGCTAAAAATTTGGCGGTAGATCGCTATCGACGAGAGAAAATTGCCGCCATCGACGCCATCAGTGAAGAGCGCTATCTTGAACTGGCCGATGACGCGCCGGGGCCGGAAACCATCGTCTCCGATCGTCAGCAGCTCGCGTTGCTCCAGCAAAAACTGGCTGCGCTGCCACCGCAGATGCGCCGCGCTTTTGAACTGTATCGGTTGCAGGATCTGACCATCGCTGAAGTCGCGCGGGAGCTTGGGCTCTCTGTCACACGCACCTGGACCTTGATCCGTCAGGCCTATGTGCAACTCCGCAGCGCGCTGGATGATGACAACGAGCAGTGAAAGATGCCCCTGGTGAAGATAAACGGAAAACATAGTGCGAAACGAAAAGCTGTTTGAAGAGGCGTTTGATCTCATCATGCGTCTGCATAGCGAACCAGAAAATCTCGCCGCGCTGGCGCGGGCGGAAAGCTGGCGTGCGCGTGGCCCGCAATATCAAGCCGTGTGGCAGGAGGCGCAGCATCTGCACCAACTCAGTGGCCGACTGGTGCCCGTCACGCATACCAACGCGGTGGCGCACTTTTCCCGGCGGCGATTTATTACCGGCGGTGCAGTGGCGATTGCGGCAACGGGCGCGACGTTAGCCATTGCACCGGATCTGCTGCTACCGCTGCGGGCAGACCATCGCACACATACTGGCCAACTGCAGCAGCTACAACTGGCTGATGGCAGCCACGTCACGCTGGGGCCGGACAGTGCCATTCGCAGTCACTTTAGCGCCAGCCAGCGTCAGGTCGACCTGCTGGCGGGAATGGCCTTTTTTGCCGTTCAGCCCGGTGCCGCTTCGCCGTTGATTGCCCGGCAAAACGGTCAGCAGGTGGTGAGTGAGGCGGGCGCGTTTACGCTGAGTCAGGATGCAGATATCACCAGCGTAGCGGTTGAGCAGGGCAGCGTCGTGGTGAATGGTTCACAGCCGCTACATGCCGGACAGTGGCTCAGTATCTCCGACAGCGGGCAAATCGCGCTGGGTGAACGTCCGGTCGATCAGTTTGCTGCATGGCGCAGCGGCATGCTGGTGGCCGACAACGAACACGTGGCCGTGGTGGTGGCACGTATCGCGCGCTGGCTGCCCGGTAAAGTGATGATTGCCAGTGCATGGCTGCGACAGCAGCGCATCAGCGGGGTGTTTAATCTGGCACATCCGCAGCAGGCGCTGAATGCGGTAGTGGCCCCTTTTCAGGCTGAAGTGCGCCATCTCACGCCGTGGTTAACCCTGCTTTCGGCTAAATAAGAAAAAAAATCATTCTCAAAGAGAAAAAATCCCCCTCTCGTTCGTTTCAATAATATCACCGGCTTTTTGTGCACGTTGTGCATCCGCCGGAAAGCATATTAATAACGAGAGGGAATAATGGGTTCAGCCACTTTTGCGCCGCCACGCAGGCGTCACAGCACTGCCATGATGTTTGCCACCCTGTTTAAATTCAGCGCGATCAGTCTGGCGCTGGTGGCTGCACAGCAAAGTGCGCTGGCACAGCCCGCATCCAGCGTGCGCTTTGCTATCCCGGCAGGATCGCTGTCGAATGCACTGGCAGAGTTTGGTCGGCAGTCAGGCATACAGGTGAGTTATCTGCCGGACTACGCCAGCGGTAAAAGCAGCGCGGGTGTACAGGGCGATCTGGCTCCGCAACAAGCGCTGCAAGCGGTGTTGGCAGGCAGCGGTTTAACTTACTCATTTACTGGTAGCGACAGTGTAACCCTGCACAATGCGGCAGCAGCCAATGCCACCGATGATACGCTGCAACTCGGCACCATCACTGTCACCAAACCGAAAGCCGCCGATCCCGCCGATGTACCTTACCAAACCGCAGGTTCGCTCACCCACCTGTCAGGAGAGCAGATCGACCGCTTTCGTGGTACTTCAGTCGGCGATCTGTTCTCCGGTATACCCGGTGTTCTCAATGGCGATGGGCGTAACTCTGGCGCGGTGGATGTGAACATTCGTGGGATGCAGGGGCAAGGCCGCGTTCCGGTGATCGTTGACGGAGCCAGCCAGGAAACTTCGATCTACCAGGGCTACAACGGATCAACCTCATCAACCTATATCGATCCCGATTTTATTGGATCGCTGGATATTGAACGTGGTGCCAGCAGTGGGGCTGATGCCACAGGAGCTACTGGCGGAGTGGTGCGTATCAGCACCATTGGACCGAAAGATATTCTGCTGCCGGGACAGACCTTTGGTGTCCGCATCAAGGGTGGGCTGACCACCAACAGCAAAACGGCACCGGCTGCGGGTAGCTATGGCGGTGTCGGATACAGCGGTGGAGCCGAAGGGACGCAGAATCGCCCGGCCTTTCTTCATCCGCACGGTTACTCCGGCAGCATTGCGGTAGCCAATACCAGCGACCATTTTGATATCACCGCCGCCTATGCTCAGCGTAATAACGGCAACTATTATGCCGGTAAGCATGGCCACGGCGGTGGCACGGTGCAGGACGACGGGATCGGCGTAGCGGGCACGCTGACCCCGTACCGTAACGGTGAGCAGGTGCTGAATACCTCCACGGATAACGAATCCTGGTTGCTGAAAGGCAACATTAAATTCAGTGATGAACAACATCTGGAATTGGGCTATTCCCGTTACCTGAGCACCTATGGCCATATTCTGGGTTCACAGTCACAGGGCATTATTGCGCCGATGCAGTATCAAGGGGTGATGAGTACCATCGATCTCGCCACCTGGACCGCCCGGTATGGCTGGCATCCGGCGGACAATAATCTGATCGATCTGAAAGTCGATGCCTTCTACAACAACATCGATAACCGTATTAATTCGACGGTATACACCGACCGGCTCTATCCACAATATTTCTGGGTGGGTTCCGATCGTAAAGGGGCAACTGTCGCGAATACTTCGCGCTTTTACACCGACTTCGGTGACTTTAGCGTGCAGTACGGTGGCGGCTTCACCCGTGAGAACTCTGGCTTGCCCAGCGGTATCTCGCTGGAAAATACCCCAGGACTATTGGCCGGGCGTGATGGCTGGCGTAAAGAGTCGAACGGGTTTGGTTCGCTGGAGTGGAAGCCGCGCCAGTGGTTGACCCTGAGCGGCAATGTGCGCTACTCCCACTTTGACAGCATGGATAAAAGTTCTCTGCTGGCGGATAACTACAAGCGGAGTGATGATGGCTGGTCGCATATCCTCAGTCTTACCGTTGAACCGGTAGAAGGCTTCCAGATCTACGGCAAATATGGCAGCGTGCTACGCTCACCAAGCCTGTTTGAATCACTCTCTGGCACCTCATTCCTCTATCCAGCGAATAACAACCCCGTCGCGCCTGAACGGAATAAAAGCATTGAGTTTGGCATCAATGATCTTCAGGAAGGTTTGTTGACCAGTGATGACAAACTGCGTCTGCATGCGGCCTGGTTTAGCAACCACATCAGCAACTACATCACCCGTGGCAACCTGAAAAGTAAGTCGACTTTTGGTGATTACTACAACTATGTCCTGGGCCGTTTAAACCTCAACTATGCCGAAATGCGCGGTTTTGAACTGTCGGCGGAATATAACATCGGCCCGGTGTTCAGTAGCCTGAGCTGGAACCACTACACCCACGTCATGTTCTGCGCGCCTTCTGAGGTACTGGCACCGGGTGCAGCTGACTGTGCGGCGGGCGGGATCTACAACAGCTTCTCGCTGCAACAGGTTCCCCCGCGCGATACGGTGACGCTCAACCTGGGAGCCCACGCGCTGGACGATGATCTGACCTTTGGCACGCGCGTCAATTATGTGGGTAGCCGCTATGCCGAAGGGATGGGATCGACTTCTGCACCAGGGCAGGTCGCAGGCTCCTATTCCATCGCGGCGTCTAAATGGCATCCGTATACGCTGATCGATCTCTACGCCAATTACCGTATCAGCCCGAACGCCAGTGTGGATGTGGCGCTGGATAACCTGACCGATCGCTTCTACGTCGATGCCCTGAACACCATTCCGGTACCGGGGCCAGGACGCACTTTGCGGGCAGGTGTGACGCTTAAATTCTGATGCAAAGACCCACGGTGATTGCCACCGGTATATCGGCCATCGGCCATGCTCTGTTACTGATGTGGCTGATGTCCCGCCCGCCCGTGTTAGCGGCAGAGCCACTGCCACAGGCGGCGATTATGTTGCAACAGGCAGCCGTGCCGCAGGTGCAAAACACCGAGCGGAATGAGGTTGCGCCTGAACTTCAGCAGTCGCAGGCGGCGCAGGCGCAGCAGGAAGTAAAGACGCAGGTCTCTCCTGGCGCGCCGTTGCCCCAGCACGATCGGGCGAAAATCGTCTTGCCCAGGCGGATGCCGCAGCCTGACAGGCCGCGTCCGCAGAAGAAAACAGCACCGCAACCGCCAGCGCCGCAGCAAAACCGCTCAGCGGTGGAGAAAAACAGGGCGCAGGCGCAGGCCGCACCGTCTGAGCGTACCGCCGCACAGCAGAGTACAGAGGGCGCGGTGGCAACGCCCCAGGCGCGGATCACCTGGGCTTCGCGGTTGATGGCGCATCTGGAGAAGTTTAAGCGTTATCCTGGCCGACAAACCGGCACTGTGGGGGTGCGTTTCAGCCTCGATGATGCGGGCAATGTTTTGAGCTATAGCGTGGTAAGCAGCAGTGGATCCGCCGCGCTGGACCAGGCCGCGCTGGATATGGTGCGGCGTGCTTCACCGGTGCCACCGCCACCGCCAGGCGTGCAGAAAACGATTACCGCCCCGGTGAATTTCTCACTGGAGTGATAAAGGGAGTACGCGGTGAAACACCGCAGCTAACGGAGGCGCGATCGCCAAAAAGTGAAATGCTAATCATTTGTCTTTTCATTCAATGTTTATTGACCTCAAGGAATCAGAAATGAATCAGATCATGCAGAAGGCAGTACTGGCAGCCGCACTGATGGGCGCAATGGGAATGGCGCAGGCAGCGGTGGTTAGCGCGCAAAGCAATAGTGACACAGGCGGCATCCGCGTGGGTGCGACCAGCACAGGTGCAGCAGGCGCGGGCGTTGATGGTCAGCTCTATAACGCGAAAGCGACTTTCACTCACTTTGCCGATGCGAAATATCAGAGCACCAGCACTGGGGTCTATCATTTCACTGGCCGTCAGTTAGTTGCCGATGGCGCACCTGGCCCAGCAGGCCCAGGTCCGGATCACACCAATCTGGGTGTCTGGTCATTCGCTAAGGTCGGTAGCCAGGACGTCTGGTTCGGCGAGTGGGATGCTGAATCTACCACGGCAGGCACCAAAGCTGCGGGCAAACACACCGTGTTCTATGCCGGTGAAAACGGCACGGTGGCGACCACGCTGCCAACCACCGGTCCAGTGACTTATGCGGTGAAATCGATCAACAACTACAGCGGCGCAGCGCTGCCAACCAGTACGCTGACGGCGAACTTCAACACCAAAGCCGCCAGCTCTACCGGTGATATCAACTTCTCTAACGGCACCATCTCTACCTCTGGCGCAGCGGTGAATTTAGCGGCGAGCGGCGTTCAGGTCGTGAGTGCTAACGGCACTGGCGGTGCGCTGAAAGGTAACTTCTTCGGGGCTGGCGCGACCGGCGTGGCGGGGATTGTCACCTTTAGCGACCGTACGAAAGATACCGCTTTCGGTGGTACGAAAAACTAATGATTTTCTTACGCCCCCACGCAGGACGGCGTAATTAACACCATGGCACAGGCTGGCGCAATCCAGGCTGTGCTTTTTGCGTTTTTATCGCTTCAGGGACCGGTTCGTTATGCTGTTTTTTGCTCGCCCGTTTCATACTTTGCTGGCTTTGGCCCTCAGTTTGCCTACGCTGCATGCAGTTGCCGCACAGGATCGTGACGACACCCGGCGGATGCTGGAAAACCACCTTGAACAGCAAAATGCCACGCGTCAGTCGCGCATTTTGCAAAACGATCCGACCCAGGGCGAACGTCCGGTATTAACCATTGACGGGCAAACCTATCGCGTGGGGCACAATGCCAGTGAGCTGGGACAGGCGCTCTACCTTAGCCTGCAATATCATCAGTGGCCGCTGGCACAGCGGTTTCTGGACGAATATTTAACGCTGGCGGATCGCGATCCGTTGTTGGTGCAGTATGCACAAGGATTGCTGGCGCGCGCTCAGGGGGACTATCAGAGAGCGGAAACGGCACTGCGGGGTGTATTGCAGCAGCAGCCCGATTTTGTGCTGGCGCGTTTAGAGCTGGCGCGCACGCTGTTTGACGACGGGCGTTTACGTGAGTCACGGCGTGAGTTTGACGCAGCTGACGCCGCGATCAATGCCAGTGATGCGCGCACGGCAGGGGTGCGTAAGTCGATCAGCACCTATCAGCAGGCGCTGACCGATCGCGATGCCTGGCATGGATCGTTCTCATTCGGCCCGGTCTGGAGTGACAATATCAACCGCACGTCGGCCAGTTCTACCTGCCTGCTGGCGGATATCAGTGGGCTCTGTTATTACCAGCGGACGTTGCCGCAGGCGATCAAAGGCAGCGGCTGGGATTATGATGCGACCTTGCAGCGCCGTATTGCCATTGAGGGACATCACGGGCTTTACGTGCGAGGGCTAATGTATGGCACGCAATATCAACATCACGGCGAATTCAACGAAACCACCGTGAATGTGCAAGCCGGATACAGCTACCGCGATGCCCGTTATCAATTTTTACTGGCCCCGGTGTTTGAATATTATGCCTGGGGCAACGATGCCTTTTATGGCGCATGGGGCGTACACAGTGAATGGAGTGCGCTGCTCTCTGCCGCGTCGTTGTTCCGGCTGGAAGGCGACTACAAACAGCTGCGTTTTCGCAGTGAGCAATATGCGGCCAGCTATAATGGCGGTCAGCGTTCGCTGTATGCCACCTACTTTTATCAACTCAGCGATCAGTGGACGCTGTTTGGCGGCGTAGACTATCTCGATTCGGATGCGAAAGATCGCGCCAATGCCTATCAGCAACCGGGTATGCGGTTAGGCGCTTCTTTGCAGTACGCGGGTTTTGAAGCGACGCTGTTTACCGCATTACGCCATCGCACCTATGCCCGTTATAGCCCACTGCTGGATGCGACCCGGCGCGATAACGAGTTGAACTATACCCTGACGCTGCGCGCACCGCGCTGGAAGATGGCGGGGTTCACGCCCAGCCTGAGCTGGCAACATAATCAGGTCCGCAGCAATGTTGACTGGCTCTACAACTACGATCGCAACGATCTCAGCCTGAAGCTGGAGTACAGTTTCTGAACCTCTGGCCTGCCTGTTGGCAGGCCATTGAAAAAACGCATAGGCGACGCCCAAATCCCCCTGATTTCCTCGCAGTACCGATTGTTACCGCTGTCACAATATAAATGGAATTCATACCGCTATAACGGGATTCCAACTGACCCGCTGCGTGCGGGCAGTTAACCTGTCTCTCTGAAAGTAATGTGACAACATCTGTACGCCTATAAAAAAGAGGGAGACCACAATGACAAATCAACTTCCAGAACCCTGCTATGACATTGCGCATCTGGCACATGTTGAGATGTACACGGACAAATTTGAGGAGAGCCTTGATTTCTTCGTGAATGTGTATGGTCTTACCGTTTCTGCACAGGACGAAAACCATGCCTGGCTGCGCGCCTGGGATGACTATGAGTTCCACAGCCTGAAGCTGACGCGCCATCACACCACTGGCGTTGGTCATATTGCCTATCGTGCCAGCTCTGAAGCGGCCTTAATGCGTCGGGTGGCGGCGATTGAAGCCAGTAAATATGAGGTGATTGGCTGGGTTGAAGGTGAACAGGGGCACGGTAGAGCCTTCCGCTTTGCAGACCCGTTTGGTCATGTCTTTGAAATTTACTATGACACGGTGCGTTACCAGGCCAGCGATTGTGAACGGCCCTCGTTGAAAAACCTGGCGCAGCGCTATCATGGCCGTGGTGCTTCTCCACGTCGTCTCGATCACCTGAATTTGCTGGCTGCTGACGTGCGCGAATTTAAGCTGTTCATGGAAACCTGTCTGGGTTCACGCGTGACCGAGATGATCCAGCTGGATAATGGCCGCATCGGCGGCTGCTGGTTTACCATCAATAACAAAACCTATGATTTAGCCTGCACCGAGGAGCACGGTGGCGGCAACGGGCGTCTGCATCATGTAACCTATGCGACTGACACGCGAGAGGACATTCTGCGTGCGGCGGATATCTTTCTGGAAAACGGTGTACATATTGAAACCGGGCCGCATAAGCACGCGATTCAGGGCACGTTCTTCCTCTACGTCTGGGAACCGGCGGGCAACCGCGTTGAGTTAGCTAACTCGGGCGCGCGTTTGATTCTGGCCCCGGACTGGCAAACCGTGGTGTGGACCGAAAGCGAACGTAAGAAAGGCCAGGCATGGGGACTGAAAACCATTGAGACTTTCCACACCCACGGCACGCCGCCGGTGCCGAAGCATCTGCATGAATAAATGTGGTGTGTTGAGCGAGTAAGGAAAAGAAGAGGGCAGCGTAAGCTGCCCCTGGAGGTAAATTTAAGCCTGCTTATCACTTTCTGGCAGTTGTTTCGCTTCCTCAAGCAGATCTTCATCAATCTCATCAGCGTTTTCGCGGTTATCACGCCCGGAGAGCAGGTTCCAGCAGGCGATAAACAGTGCGGCGATCAACGGGCCAATCACAAAGCCATTGATACCGTAAATCTCCATGCCGCCCAGCGTCGCGATTAAGATCATGTAGTCCGGCATTTTGGTGTCTTTACCCACCAGCAGCGGGCGCAGGATATTATCCACCAGACCGATCACCACCACGAAGAACACCACGAGGAACAGGGCCTTCCAGGCGACGCCCGTGGCGAAGAACCAGATAGCGGCCGGTACCCAGATGATGGCTGAGCCTACAGCCGGAATCAGCGACAGGAAAGCGATTAACGCCCCCCATAACAGCGTGCCCTCAAGGCCTGTAATATAGAAGGCCAATGCCCCCAGCGCCCCCTGAACCACCGCCACAACCACCGTTCCTTTGACCGTTGCGCGTGAGACCGCAGCAAACTTCATCAGCAAATGATGTTTGACATAGGTCGAGAGCGGCAGGGTTTCGAGAATCAAGCCGACCAGGTAGGCACCGTCTTTCAGCAGGAAAAACAGCAGATAGAGCATGATGCCGAAACTCACGGCAAAGCCAAACGTGCCTTTCCCAATCAGGAACACGCTACCCGCCAGATATTGCCCACCTTTGAGTGCCACGCCGGAGAGTTTTTGCTGAATAGTCGCCGGGTCGTTCAGCTGATGTTCCGTGAGGAAATGTTGGAGTGAGAGCGGTAAGTGCTGGAAAGTGCTGGCCAGCACCTGAGGCAACTCAGAACTGCTGTTTTGCAGTTTGTTGTAAACCAGATTGATCTCCACTGCCAGCGAAGAGAAGACCAGCACCAGCGGCGTGAACACAATCAGGCAGATGATCACCAGCGTGAGCAGTGAGGCAACACCATTACTGTCTCCCAGCTTCTGGCGCAGTTTGGATTTCAGCGGATGGAAAATCACCGCCAGAATCGCCGCCCACAGAATCGCCGAGTAGTAAGGTGTTAGCACATCAAAAAAAGCAATGCTGACCAGCAGCAGAATAAGAATGAAGAAACCTTTTGTCAGACCTTTAAAGCGCATATGACGTCCTCTGTGCATTGTTTTGCTCCGAAACTATAGATGCCTGTCCGGGGAATGCAATTCCGCCAGCCGTGATGCATGTGTTGCACTCTGCGCTTTTATGCTGCAATTGGGTTATTTAACCATCAATTAACAGCAACGTAGTTTTTTGTCCTGCCTGGATTCTAACCAATCAGATAAATAATGTGATCAGCCATATATTTCTCATGGGTAGTGATATTTTTTGCTTTTTATGGGCATTTTCGGTGGTTTACACTACCGCGCGTTTAAAAGTCAGTATCATTGTCACGCTAAGTCTCTGTGTAAAGCGCAATGAAAATGCACGCATATTGCTACCGCAGGGTTATTTGGTGTCAAATACGCGCTATGCAAACGTTTGCCACGCTAAAAAGATGCATTTTTCTAAAACTTAAGCTCTGGCGATAAACACTGCATTTTTCCTGTTTGGTGTCATATCTGCTTTCAGGGTCCTAAAATCAACTGAGTTCGGAGAAGCAAATGGAAACCTCTCAAACCGATACCTTGGGTATCGTTGAGACTAAAGAGACCGGCACATGGCGTAAAACTGACACCATGTGGATGTTAGGGCTGTATGGCACCGCGATCGGCGCTGGGGTGCTGTTTCTGCCGATCAATGCCGGTGTAGGTGGACTGATTCCACTGATCATCATGGCGCTGTTGGCCTTCCCGATGACCTACTATTCGCACCGGGCGCTGACGCGTTTCGTGCTTTCTGGCAAGAACAGCGGGCAGGACATCACGGGCGTAGTGGAAGAGCACTTTGGGGCGAGAGCCGGTGGTGTGATTACGCTGCTCTATTTCCTCGCCATTTATCCCATCGTTCTGATGTACAGCGTGGCGATTACCAATACCGTAGACAGCTTTATTACCCATCAGCTGGGACTGATTGCGCCACCGCGCGCGCTGCTGTCACTGATTCTCATCGTCGGCATGATGACCATTGTTCGCTTCGGTGAGCAGATGATTGTGAAAGCGATGAGCCTGCTGGTGTTTCCGTTTGTCATTGTTCTGCTGCTGCTGTCGCTGTACCTGATCCCACAGTGGCACGGTGCCGCGCTGGAGACGCTCTCATTCAGTCACAGCACTGGCGGTAGCAGCCTGTGGATGACCCTGTGGCTTGCGATTCCCGTGATGGTGTTCTCTTTCAACCACTCGCCGATCATCTCCTCATTTGCGGTGGCAAAGCGTGCTGAGTACGGTGAAGAAGCTGAGAAGAAGTGCTCGCGTATTCTGGCCTATGCACACACCATGATGGTGCTGACGGTGATGTTCTTTGTGTTTAGCTGCGTGCTGAGCTTGTCGCCAGAGGACCTGAATGCAGCCAAAGAGCAGAACATCACGATTCTGTCTTACATGGCGAACCATTTTAATGTCCCGGTGATTGCCTGGGCGGCACCGCTGATTGCCATCGTGGCGATTGCTAAATCGTTCCTCGGTCACTATCTGGGTGCGCGTGAAGGTTTTAATGGTCTGGTGAATAAGTCACTGCGCAGTGCGGGCAAAGAGATTGCCCCGCAGAAGTTAAACCGCATTACGGCGCTGTTTATGCTGGTGACGACCTGGCTGGTGGCCACGCTGAATCCAAGCGTACTGGGGATGATTGAAAATCTCGGTGGGCCGGTGATTGCGGTTATTCTGTTCCTGATGCCGATGTATGCGATCAGCAAAGTCCCTGCGATGCAAAAATATCGTGGTCGTCTGAGCAATGTCTTTGTGGTGCTGCTCGGCCTGGTGGCTATCTCCGCGATTTTCTATTCGTTGTTCAGCTAAACCTGCAAGCGTGCCGCCGTTCAGGGCGGCACGCTTCTCAGCCGTAAAGCTTAGGCCACGGCATGCCCGGTATTAAACACCTTCATGGCCTGCGCCATGCGTTCAGCTTGATCCTGTAGCGCTTGCGAAGCGGCAGACGCTTCCTGAACCAGTGCTGCATTCTGCTGCGTCACCGCCTCCATCTGCGTAATTGCCTGGTTAATCTCGCTAATCCCGCTGCTCTGTTCATTACTGGCGACGGTGATCTCCTGCATGATCGCGGCAACACCGTTTACGCTATTCACCACTTCGCCAATGGTCGCGCCCGCATGGCTCACTAACTGATTCCCTTCATCCACCTGGGCCACGGAATCGGCAATTAACTGCTTAATCTCTTTGGCGGCAGAAGCTGAACGCTGAGCCAGATTACGCACTTCAGAAGCGACCACGGCAAAACCGCGACCTTGTTCCCCGGCGCGTGCCGCTTCAACGGCGGCATTCAGTGACAAGATATTGGTCTGGAAAGCGATGGAGTCGATCACGCCGATAATATCTTCAATTTTTTTCGAGGCAGAGGCGATCCCCTCCATCTTATCCACCACGGCGACCATCACCTCACCGCCTTCTTTTGCAATACCGGAAGTCTCCGCCACCAGTTGGTTCGCCTGGCGGGCGTTATCGGCGTTTTGCTTCACGGTAGCGGTCATCTGCTCCATGGCAGAAGCGGTCTCTTCTAGCGAGCTGGCTTGCTGTTCGGTGCGTGAAGAGAGGTCAAGGTTACCACCCGAAATCTGGCCGGAAGCCACGGCAATGGTATCGGAACCGCTGCGAACTTCGCGCACAATCGTCAACAGATTGGTATTCATCTGCTGCAACGCCAGCATTAATGCCCCGGTTTCATCGCGTGATGTCACCGTGATTGACGAGGTTAAATCCCCGGCAGCGACTTTACCGGCAATTTCAACGGCGCGGGTCAACGGGCGCACAATCGAACGGGTCAGATAGATGCCGAGTAAAATTGACGCGACAATCGCCATCACAGAGAGCACCAGAATCACCGTAATTGCCGTATCGGCATTGGCAACAATCATCTTGCCTTCGGCTTTTAGCTGCTGATCCTGAGAAGCGGCAAACTGGGTGGCACCATCCAGAAAATCATTCTGTGATGGCGTCAGGGCTTTCAGGACGAAGGCACTGGCTTCATCCACTTTTCCGGCCTTAACCAACACGATCAACTGCTGTTTGGCCTGCTCGAACCGCTCAGCCGCCGCTTGCAGACCGGCAATTTTTTGCTTGCCGATCGCGGTCACCTGGATCGCAGCGATCTTATCCATACTCTTATGTGTCTGATCGGTTGCGACCGCCAACTGCTGGAAGCGCTTTTCATTAAACTGTGGCCGCGTGGTATCAATCACGATCCCGCGCAGATACTTGATCTGATCGTTGACACCATCACGCACGTCATAGGCTAAACGCACTTTCACATAGCGATCGTCAACGATGGCCGACATGCCTTTATTAATGGCGTAGATTTTATCAACGGTGACGGCACTGATAATCACCAGCAGGGCCACAACCAGTGCAAAAGCTGCACCCAGCCGTACACCCACCTTCATATTTTTAATACTCAACATTGCTTTCCCTTTTTATCACAGCGAACAAAATGACTACCCGACGCGATCCAGTACCTGCTGAATCACACTGGAAAGCTCATTAATTTCAAACTTGGCGACGTAGCCATCAGCACCCACTTTGCGCACATGATCTTCGTTAGCACTGCCGGAAAGCGAAGAGTGGATCACGACCGGTAACTGTCGGAGTTGCGGATCACGTTTGATATTGCGCGTCAGGGTAAAACCGTCCATCTCGGGCATTTCAAGATCGGTTAACACCAGGGCGATTTTATGGTGTAAAGGAACGCCTGCCGCGGCGGCTTCCTGGCTTATCTGGCGGATCTTGTGCCAGGCTTCGAGGCCGGTATTGTGCATGATGGCGGGAATACCCATGCTCTTCAGGCCTTGTTCCAGGAGCTGACGTGCCACTCTGGAATCTTCTGCCACGATAGCGACCGCGCCAGGGTGGACGCGGAAATGACGCTGGCTCTGGGCTTCTGGCTCACTGCCGCGCACGGAGGGGATGATGTCATACAGGATCTGCTCGACGTCCAGCACCATTGCCAGCTGATTATCCTGATGCTCACCTTCAAGGCGGGCGATGCTGGTAATATTGTGGCCGCCAAGCCCGGCTTCGGCGGTGTGTACCTGATTCCAGTCAAGGCGGACGATATTCTCGACTGACTCCACGGCAAAGGCCTGCGTGCTGCGCGCGTACTCCGTCACCAGCAGCAAATTCAAACCGGTTTCCGGTTTGCAGCCCGTTACGGCGGGTAAATCAATGACCGGAATAAACTGACCGCGAATACTGGCCATACCCAGCAGCGGCGAGTGCATGCCCGCCGCTTTGGTGATCTGTGGCATCGGCACAATTTCGCGTAGCTTAAAAACATTAATGCCGAACAGCTCGGATTTGCCTTTTACCCGATCGGACCCCAGGCGGAACAGCAGTAATTCAAACTTATTCGATAGCGCCAGATTGGCCCTCTCATCGATCTCTTTCTGAAAATTATCCATCCGGGCCTCTCTGGGCAGAATTAAGGGCAGGGCAACGTCGCCTTGATGGAGTTATCGGCAGAGGGGAGGAAAAAAACAGGGCGGGAGGGGTGATTTTGCGTGAGGGGTTGCCCCTCACGCACGAGAGCGGATTACTTCAGGAGAATGGCGCGAACACTTTTGCCTTTGATCTTGCCTTCTTTCAGCTTGATCAGGGCATTTTTGGCTTTATTGGCGCTGATGGCGACAAAAGCGTGCGTCTGGGTCAGATCGATCTTACCAATCTGATCGGCACTGAAGCCTGCTTCACCGGTCAGGGCACCTAAAATATCGCCCGGACGGATCTTGGCTTTGCGGCCACCATCAATGCACAGCGTCATCATCGCAGCCGGTAATGGTTGAGACGCTTTCCCTTTCAGCGTGCCGCTGGAAACCCAGTTAACCGGCTGCTTGAGGAAATCTTCTAAGGCATGGGCGCGCTGCATCTCATCGGCGGCGACAAAACTCACCGCCAGCCCCTCTTCACCGGCACGGCCAGTGCGGCCAATACGGTGCAGATGCACTTCCGGGTCCCACGCCAGCTCGTAGTTCACCACCAGCGCCAGTGATTTGATATCCAGACCACGTGCGGCCACGTCAGTGGCGATCAGCACACGGCTGCTGCCATTGGCGAAACGGATCAAGACGCGCTCACGATCGCGCTGTTCCAGATCGCCGTGCAGCGCAAGGGCGCTGATTTGACGATCGTTCAACGCGGCGGCAATGTCATCACATTCGCGTTTGGTATTACAGAACACCACGCAGGAAGCGGGCTGTTCCTGACTTAACAGTGCGCTGAGGAAATTCAGCTTCTCGCCTTTGCTTGCTTCAAAGTAGCGCTGTTCAATGGCAGGCAAAACTTCTTCGCTTTCGGTGGCAACCGCCAACACATCACGCTGATAGCGCTCACTCAGGCTGGCAATGGTGGTGGGCCAGGTGGCGGAAAACAGCAGGGTCTGACGTGATTCCGGGGTGAAGGCGATAATCGCTTCCATGTCATCACGGAAGCCCATCTCCAGCATCCGGTCGGCTTCATCCAGCACCAGGGTTTGCAGCTGGCTGAGATCGAGCGTATCGCGCTTCAGGTGATCGAGAATACGGCCCGGTGTGCCCACCACGATCTGCGGCGCATGCACCAGTGAATCGCGCTGGGCGCTCATCGGCTGGCCGCCGCACAGGGTCAGAATCTTAATATTGCGGGTAAAACGGGCCAACTGGCGCAACACGTTACTGACCTGGTCGGCCAGTTCGCGGGTTGGGCAAAGGACCAGCGCCTGGGTCTGGATGCGGGTGTTGTCGATCTGGTTTAGCAGGCCCACACCAAAAGCAGCGGTTTTTCCGCTCCCGGTTTTCGCCTGCGCACGCACATCGCGGCCTGCAAGAATGGCGGGCAGGGCGGCGGCCTGAATCGGCGTCATGGCGTCGAAGCCCATCTCGCGCAGGTTATCGAGTTGGCTGGCAGGCAGTTGCGTCAGGGTAGAAAAAGCAGTCACGGGATGGTCTCTAAATAGCGGGTAGGATTGCGGCGGTAAGTCTGGCAGAAAGGGGCGACATCGGCAATTTTTTCCTGCATCCCGGTAGGGTAATACCGGGTCTGAATTGGTCCTACCAATCAAGAGAAAACCCCCTGCGCTGTCACACATCGCTAAATTTCCTCTTGCCAGCGTTGCAACAGCCCAAGAACCGGTAAATCCTCTGTTATCTGTCACTCCGTGACCTCGTTTGGTAGGACCAATTTTTATGTCTTATCCCCCTACGGCGGTTGTTTCGCTGAATCTGGTTGAACGGCTACAGCGCTGGATTGAGCAACAGGCGCTTGAACCCGGCATGCGGCTACCGGCTGAACGCCAACTGGCGGCACAGTTAGGCGTATCGCGTTCTTCTCTGCGCGAGGCGCTGCAACAGCTCATTAGCAGCGGCTTACTGACCAGCCGACGCGGCGGAGGGACCTGGCTATGCCAGCCTCTGGCAAGCTGGAGCGAGCAGCAAATCGTTGCGCCCATTCGCCCCCTGCTGGCGCAGGACCCCGACTATGGCTTTGATGTATTAGAAGCGCGCTATGCCATTGAAGGAGGAACGGCCTGGTATGCCGCACTGCGCGCCACGGCGGCGGATAAAGAGCGATTGCAGTTGGCATTTGATGCCACGCTGAAAATCCAGCAGCACGATGACCCGCAGCTCGCGGCGCAGGCCGATGTGCGCTTTCACCTCGCGATTGCCGAGGCGTCGCATAACCTGGTGCTGTTACAAACGATGCGGGGGTTCTTTACGCTGCTGCACTCCTCGGTACAGCAAAGTCGGGAGCATATGTATCTGCACCCCAAAGTCTTTGCTCAACTCACTGAACAGCATCAGACGTTGCTGGCCGCGATCCTCGCGGGTGAGCCAGAAAGTGCCCGTCAGGCCGCGACGGCACACCTCAGTTTTGTTCACTCCACGCTAAAGGGACAACAGGAGAATGAGGCCCGTCTGGCACGCATTACTCGTTTGCCTGGCGTTGAACCGCTTTGATACAAGGAAACCGAAAATGATTATTTCTGCCGCCAGTGACTATCGCGCTGCTGCACAACGTATTCTGCCCCCGTTCCTGTTTCACTACCTTGACGGTGGGGCGTACAGCGAGCACACCCTGCGGCGCAATGTGGCCGATCTCTCTGATGTTGCGCTGCGCCAGCGAGTGCTAAAAAACATGGCCGATCTCAGCCTGGAAACCCGTTTGTTTAATGAAACGCTGGCGATGCCGGTGGCGCTGGCACCGGTCGGTTTATGCGGCATGTATGCCCGACGCGGGGAAGTGCAGGCGGCGCGCGCGGCGGCGTTGAAAGGGATTCCTTTTACGCTTTCGACGGTTTCAGTCTGTCCGATAGAAGAGGTCGCTCCGCAAATTAATCGCCCGATGTGGTTCCAGCTCTACGTGCTGCGTGACCGGGGATTCATGCGTAATGCGCTGGAGCGGGCAAAGGCCGCTGGCTGCTCAACGTTGGTCTTTACCGTGGATATGCCGACGCCCGGCGCGCGCTACCGTGATGCGCACTCTGGCATGAGTGGCCCTTACGCTGCCCTGCGCCGTTACGCGCAATCGGTGACGCACCCGCAATGGGCATGGGATGTGGGCCTGCATGGCCGGCCACACGACTTAGGCAACATCTCCGCCTATTTAGGGAAACCCACGGGCCTCGAAGATTACATTGGCTGGCTGGCGAACAATTTCGATCCCTCTATCTCCTGGCAAGATCTGGAGTGGATCCGCGAATTCTGGGATGGCCCGATGATCATCAAAGGCATTCTGGACCCGGAAGATGCGCGTGATGCAGTGCGGTTTGGTGCCGATGGGATTGTCGTTTCCAATCACGGTGGACGTCAGTTGGATGGGGTTTTATCCACCGCCCGTGCGCTTCCTGCGATTGCTGATGCAGTGAAAGGGGATATTGCGATTCTGGCTGACAGCGGTATCCGTAACGGACTGGATGTGGTGCGTATGATTGCGCTGGGCGCAGATACGGTATTGCTGGGCCGGGCTTTCCTGTATGCGTTAGCGACTCATGGCCAGCGCGGGGTGGAAAACCTGCTGTCGCTGATTGAGAAAGAGATGAAAGTCGCCATGACGCTCACTGGCGCGAAGTCTATTGCAGAGATCAGCCAGGATTCGCTGGTGCAGGCCGATGCAGAGTTACAGCAACGGGCTCGCGCTGCGCGGCCACTCTCGGTGTGCTAACCGCACATTTGCCTTCCCTGGCTATACTTATTCTCTCTTACCAACAGGAGGAACAAGATGTCTATTCATAAGAAAGGCTCAGCTCACTGGGAAGGCGATATTAAAGGCAAAGGGACCGTCAGCACGGAAAGTGGCGTTCTCAACCAACAGCCCTATGGCTTTAATACCCGCTTTGAGGGACAAAAAGGGACCAACCCGGAAGAACTGATTGGCGCAGCACATGCGGCCTGTTTCTCAATGGCGCTCTCATTGATGCTGGGCAACGCGGGTCATAAGGCAGAAAGCATTGATACCACGGCGGATGTTTCACTGGATAAAGACGGTGAGGGGTTTACCATCACCAAAGTGGCATTGACCAGCTCGGTTAAGCTGCCGGGCATCGACAGTGCGAAGTTTGATGAGATTATTAAGCAAGCCAAGGCGGGATGCCCAGTCTCCAAACTGTTAAAAGCCGAGATTACCCTCGACTATAAGCTCAACTGATAGCAACTGATGTGCCACCGGCACATCAGGCATACGCGTGTTCATCATGATCCCGGCGCTGGCGGACATTGCTTTTGGCAATACGCTGCGCCTTCTCCGGGTCACCCACCAGAAACTCGAAAGTCGGTGAGTAGTAGAACGGCAGCCAGCCGCCATAGCCACTCTCCCACTCCCAGCGTACCGGGCATGGCCAGAGAATATCCTCGTACATAATGTAATAGACCCAACGCCCATTAGGGCGACGGGGACGAGTTTTTTTCATGGGGTTCACAACGACTAAAGTCTAAAACAGGTTATATTTTGTACGCTAAACACCCTATGCGCAATGTTCAGACGGCAATTCTTCGGCCTCGATCTCAAGGCGTTTCGTCACGGTGCACTTCACCGCACAGCAGGACCACATGTGGGCGGACTTTCTGAATGCGCACTGCCATTTGCTCACACTGTGCTTTAGTGGGGTAGATACGCTCTGACACCGGCAAGGCATCACAGGCATCGTTACCACATGCACTCACAAGTAACACAAAACCAATCAGCATGATCGGGCTCCTTTGACTCATTCCTGATGGCACAGAACTGAAGGGTGATGAAGCATTTTTCCACCCAGTATAGCCAATTGCAACCAGAGTCACTTATCTCCCAGAGCGGCTTTCAAGCGTAAGCGACCAAATTATGTGCACTGAGGCCGTCGCCTTATGCATTGAGTTAAACAGTGTAGCCCTTAAGATGCTGTGGTGTGGCGCATGGAAGTCTACCCTGAGGGCCCCTTTTTAGCAGTACAGATAAATTGCTGCGCTGAAGAGCCAATACTACCGCTCTCCTGATTAGTGGTGATTACTGCCGATCTACTGCTGTTTATCATAGTTAAAATGTATTTTTTTGGCAGATGAATGAAAACACCTATTGCAGGAATGGGTTGTGGCGATGTTTTAATTTCACTAGTGCGTGCAATGTATAAGATGATGCTTGCTTTGCTAATCAAATTCTCCACAACACCAATTTCACTACTGAACTTTTATTGTTACGGCTAAGTTGTTTGTATTATAAAGATTTTCTTGTTCTTTTTTAAGGTGTTCATCTCTCCCATGGATTGGGTTTATTTAATCTTTAAAATATTCAAGACCAGGCTTGTTTTGTTTTCTTCCTGGCAACTGCACTATTTGTTTTCCATGAATATGACTAAACATCATGGAAGGATGAAGCTTCATTTTCCAATTTGTCATGTTCATTTTTTACATCTTCAGACACGCAGTGATTTTATATTTTTAATAAGTAATAAGGAAAACTAATGCGCAAATCTACCTTTATTCTGGCACCTGTTGCCCTGATTCTGCTCGCCGCTTCAGGTTCTGCACTGGCGGCGGGTAAAAACGCCACGCTGTCAGTGACGGCCAACATCTCGAAAACCACCTGTGACGTTAACCTGACGCGTGATGCGATTGACCTTGGTAACTTTACAAAAGCTGATTTCAGCGCAGCAAACCCAAAAGAACCAATTAAAAGCGATACGGTTACCGTTTCTCTGGCAAACTGCCAGGCTACTACCGAGGACGGCACCGCAAGTTTGATTATTACCGGTGAGACGCTGGCTGCTCACGCTGATATGTTTAACATCTCTCCTTCTGATGACATTGCGATTATGGTTGCAGATTTGGCAACACCTGACGACTATATCAAGAAAAACGAAAAAATTAAGTTGGAGGAATTTACATCCGGTAATGGTGCTACAGCGCCTGAACTGAATGCATTGACTAAATCCTTTACTGTCGGCGTTGCTAAAACGGTAGCAACAGGTGCTGATCCAGTTACCACCGGTTCAATTCGTGCTCCGATTACCTTCCAGTTCGATTATAACTAATCACGCTTAATTATCGGCAGGTGAATTTTATCCTGCCGCTTATTAAAGGCCGCATACTATGTCTCGCTCTGTATTTACGTTATCAGCTATTATTGCGTTACTTGTGATGCCGTTTACCTGCCAGTCCGAAGGTTTTGGGATTAATGCCCTGCGGGTGATTTATAACGAAGGTGAATCTACGACCACAGTGACCCTGCGTAATACTGACCCCACTACGCCAAATTTAGTTCAGGCTGGCGTAAGTCGCATCTCATCCGCTATGGAAGCTACCCCTTTTGATGTAATTCCACCGCTGTTTCGCCTGGAGCCTGCCAGCGTACATCAGGTGCGAATTGTGATGCGACCTCACTCGCTGCCTTCCGATCGTGAATCGGTTTTCTACTTTCGCGCGCTAGCCATTCCTGCATCAAAGGCGAATCAAAGCCTTGAAGAGACCGCAAGGATTAAAGGCAAGGCCAGTTTTGGCGTGTCCAACACCATTAAGCTGTTCTACCGTCCTCAAGATTTACCCGGAGAGGCGATTGATGCTCAACGTGGATTGCAATTTTCACGCGTCGAACAGGGCCTGAAAGTCAGTAACCCTTCGGCCTATCACGTCAGTTTTGCTGCAATGAGCGTTGGTGGGAAAAAGCTGCCACTCGATGAAAATGAAGCAAAAATGATTGCACCACACGCGAGCTATATCTGGCGCGCGAGTGGTGTGCAAGGTGATGTGAAGTGGAAAACGATTGGTGATAACGGGGAATATCATGAGTTTAGCCAAAAGCTGCCGTAATAACGCAGTGGCGCTGATGTTGCTCGTATTGTCAGGGCTTTATAGCACTCAGACATATGCCATAACGCTGAATTTTTCTGCCACCCTGGTGAACGGCAGCTGTGACTTTGAGTTGGATCGGCCGCATGTGGTGCTCGGTGGCATGCCAATTCAGGAATCCAGTATTTTGCCGGGTACGCTGGTGGCGGCGGAAAGAGTGAATCTCAATGTGTCGAATTGCAGTGGTGTAGACGCCTCTCTCAGCCCGGTAATTCGCGTATCCGGGACAGGAAAAACACTGGGAAAATGGGCGTTTCGCAGTAACACCTCCACCAGTGAAAACATTGGCGTGATGCTGGTACAAACCGATACGCCACCGTCCTACGGCAGCACGGCATTAGGGAACAATGACACGGTAAATTTACGCACCACCGGAAGTACTGTGCCCGATCAGGATGTGCCCTTTTATGTTGGTGCTATCTGCGGAACACCTGGCACTTGCGCAGGCCTTAAAGCCGGTACGCTGGCTGCCAATATTGAATTTATGCTCGATTTCCCCTGAGGCCATGATGAAGTTATCAACCCTTTTTTTCCATACCTTGTGCGTGGGCAGCTCGCTTTGGCTTTATGGTCCGGCACAAGCGGCGAAAGGCGGTATAAGCCTCGATAGAAGTCGCATTATTTTTAACGCTGGCGATAAAGCGCAAACGCTGAACCTGCTAAACCAGGGGGATAAAAATTACCTGCTACAAAGCCGTGTTTTGCTGGCGGAAGAGGGTGAAGAGACAGCTGCGCCTTTTATTATCACGCCGCCGATGTTCAAGCTGACAGCACAAAGTTCACAGACACTGCGCATTTTGTCGTCAGCAACAGATTTACCAGCAGATAAAGAATCTCTCTTTACTCTAGCGATACGCGCTATTCCCGCCGGACTTCAGTCAGATGTGGATGCCTCACAGGTTAGCATGGGCATGCGCTTCAACCTGAAGCTGATCTATCGGCCAACCCGCGTAGCTGCGCCCTCGGCCGGAAAAATATGTAGTTTGCGCTTTTCAAATCAGACAGGCGCGGTGCGCATTGATAACCCCACACCGTGGGTGGTCACGCTTATCAATCTGAAACTGGATAACCACGCCATGGTTTCCGCGCCTCCGCTGATGCTGCTGCCTGGTGAATCACACGCAGTCAATCATAGGTCGGCACAGCAGGCGCAGTGGCAGGCGGTTGACGACTATGGCGGTCTCTATCCTGCTTGCCAAACCACCATTACCGCAATCCAGGAGACGTCATGAGTCTGTACCGTATTTTAAAGCATTCACTGCTGGTTCTCAGCCTGATGTGCCTCAGCAGTACTTTTGCTAACGCGGCAGATCATGATGAACGGCCGGGTTTGACCTATTACGTGATGCGCGTGATTTACCCTGAAAACGAAAAAGGGGGAGTTACGCTGACAACGTATAACAAAACAGACCGTGCATGGCTGTTGCAATCCTTTATCCGGCCCGTAGGCGAGGAGGGGCTGCCCGATTTTGACGGTGCCAGCAACGCCAAAATGCCGTTTATCGTGACACCGCCGCTGGAGCGTTTGGATGCGCAAAGTGAATTGACGCTGCGCATTCGTCGCAATGAAGTTTCACTGCCAGACGATCGTGAATCCGTGTTTTTCATCGCCATGAAAGCCATCCCGGCACAGCAGGAGAACCAGGGTACTGGCGAGAGCAAAGTGGTGCTGGCGGTGGTTAATAACATGAAAGTGTTCTATCGCCCGATTGGGCTCAAAAAACGCGCTATTGAATACCTCGATCATGAATTGCGCTTCCGCAAAGAAGATCATCAGCTTATTGCTGTTAACCCGACGCCTTACTGGATCACTTTTTCCCACCTTCAGGCAGGCAAGCAGGCGCTAAATAAGGAACAGCTACGCCTGATGGTTCCGCCTGAAGGGGAGCGAATTTATACATTGCCGCAAAAAGTGACCGGCAAAATTAAGTGGCAGCTCATTGATGAAGATGGCTGGAGCACCAAGGTCAGATACCAGAATTAATATTTTTATCTTTGCTGATTTGAAGTTTTTGTGGGCCCGATAATAATGAAAACGAAATTCCCTCATCCTCAATTACTGGCCGTGCTGATTGGTCTTGCTCTGCTGGCAAATAACCATCCCGTGCAGGCGGACGACTACTTCGATCCGGCATTTTTAACCATGAACGGAATACAGGTAGAAACGTTGGACCTGAGCCACTTCGCGACCTCAGGTAGGGTACCGCCAGGCACTTATATGGTAAGTGTTTTCGTCAACCGTAACGATATGGGCCAGCATAGCCTGACATTTGCACCTGATGCCAAAGGTCAGGTTGAAGCTCAGCTCACCCCCGCATTCCTCGAAGAGATGGGGGTGAATGTCAAAGGAATGCCGAATATGCGCAATCTTCCCCTCGATCAGCCTGTAGAGAATCTTGCGAGCTTAATTGAACATGCCAGCATTCGCTTTAGCTTCGCAAAATTACAGCTGGATATCAGTATTCCACAGATTGCGATGCAGCCAAGTACGCGCGGAGCGATTGATCCGGCTAAATGGGATCACGGTGTCCCCGCTTTTCTGCTCAACTATAACCTGAACGGCAGTCGTAGCTGGCAATCTGGTGGCGTTGATAGCAACAGCCTGTTTGTCGCGGCCAATGGGGGTTTTAATCTTGATGTCTGGCGACTACGTAGCAGCATGTACGGCTATAAAACCATGCAAAAAGCACCAGGCCAAAGTAAACACAGCGTAGAAAAGCTGGCGTTTTCTAACATCTATTTAATGCGTGACATCAGGGCACTGAATGCAGAACTGCTGTTAGGTGAAAACAGTACCAGTAATGATGTCTTTGACAGTGTCCCTTTTAGCGGTGTGCGCATGAGCTCGAACGATGAAATGCTGCCCTATGTGATGCGCGGTTTTGCCCCAGTGATTGAAGGCATTGCACAAAGCAATGCTCGCATTACCGTTCTACAAAATGGCAGCATTATTTATCAAACTTATGTCGCACCAGGGCCATTTCGTCTGGAGGATTTGGGGCAGACCGGTCAGGGTGGAGATCTTACGGTGAATATCACCGAAGCTGACGGCACCGTTCGCACTCAGGTGATTGCGGTCTCCTCTCTACCCGTTATGCGCCGTGAAGGCAGCCTCAAATATGACGTGACGGCAGGGCGTTATAACGGTGGTATCACCGCCGGTTCACGTGAGGCAGAATTTTTACAAGGCACGGTTATTTATGGCCTGCCTTTTAACATGACACTGTATGGCGGTGCGCTAATGGCGCGAGATTATCGCAGCGCGGTTGCCGGAACGGGCGTTTCGCTGGGAATGATGGGGGCGCTCTCAGCGGATGTGACTGCTTCTCGCGCCAGGATTCGCGGCCTGGGAGAGCAACAAAAAGGGGAATCTTATCGCCTGCGTTATGCCAAAAGTATGTTGAGCACCGGCACCAGTATTGATCTCGCAGCATATCGTTATTCAACGCGTCACTATTATAGCTTTGCCGACTACAACAACACGGGTTATCAGTTACGTGACGATCAGGCCCCTTGGGTTTTAGCACGCCAGCGTTCCGCATTCCAGTTACGAACAAGTCAAGCATTAGGACGCTGGGGTGCGGCTTACATTTCAGCATCGCGTCATGATTACTGGGGAAAAAACCAGGTCATGAACACGGTGTCAGCAGGGTATAGCGGCAATTATAAAGGTGTTAGCTACGGGCTGGCTTACAGTATTGATCGTACCCGAGGCAACGGTGACTGGCCGGAAAATCGCACCTACGCCTTCAACATGTCAGTGCCGTTGAATGTGTTGGGGTCGAAACTTGCCAGCAGTAATGCTTACGCCAGCTATCAAGCTACGCATCAGAAAAATGGGCGAGTGCAGCAATCCGCAGGGGTGAGCGGCAGCGCCTTTGATTCCCGATTCTCTTACAGTGCGATGCAGGGCTGGTCGAATGGCGGGCAGAGCGACAACAGTACGCTTAATGCTGCCTGGTCGGGCAGCAAGGGTAACCTGTCAGGCGGCTACAGCCAGACTAGCGGTAACCGTTCAATTAACTTCAGTGGCAACGGTGGCCTGGTGGTGCATCCCGAAGGGATTACGTTCAGTAAATCACTCGGTAGCTCGGTTGCGATCGTTAGCGCGCCGGAGGCTACTGGTGCCAGCGTTGGCTATGGTGGGGCAAAAATAGACAGCCGTGGTTATGCCTTAGTGCCGCATATGATCAACTATCAGGGCAATAATATTAACCTTAACCCGGCGTCACTGCCGGACAATGTTGATTTGGTCCATAACAGCGCCACTGTCTACCCCACTAAAGGTGCAGTGGTTATGGCAACATTCGCGACTAAAGTGGGCCATCAGGCGCTAATCACCCTGGAACGCCGCACGGGGACGGTGCCGTTTGGTGCCATTGCGAGTTTAATCAGCGATGAAAACAGTTTGCCAAACACCGGAATTGTTGGTGATGCCGGGCAGCTATATATGAGTGGCTTGCCCGAAGTGGGCGAAATAAGGGTGAAATGGGGGCGTCAGGACGATCAGCAATGTGTTGCCCGTTATAGCCTGAAAAATATTCCTGCGGCTTCGGATAATAATCCTATTCTCACCCTGGCCGCGCGTTGTAAATAATTAAGGCTATTTTTTATGATAAAGAACAAACTAATTTTCAAAGTGAAGTCTTATAGGTTTTCTGGATTTTTATGGCTGTTTTTCGCTACGGTATTTTCAGCGCAGGCGGAAAAAATTACCATTGGTAAAGGGGCAGGTATCGTGTGGGAGGGGTTACCATTTAGTGCGTCCATGATGATTTATGTTAATAACCCCGACATGTATGGTGCTGATGGACTATTATCTATTTCTGATAAAGATGGCTCAACGGAGACCTCTTGTATCCCCTCTTCTGAACTTTATGCAGTAAATGGTATACAGACCTTAAAACTAGTTGATGGCATAGGATTGGTACCACGTGCATTTGGTTCAGCATCTTATACTGATTATTTTTCATCTGGACGCTACCACGTTACGGGTACAATTGGTTTTCCTCAAACCAGAGGGGAAAATACAGCAGGTAACAGTATTGTAGTCCCTTTCACCATTGATGGTAAATCCCGCGACTGGTGCTTGCCACCAAAAAATACCACTGATCATTATACTCCTTATTTTTATAAGGCGGGTTCTTATGCACATGCATCTGTCAACGGAGACTGGGCTATTGTTGCTGATGGCAATCAAACAGCACAAGATAATATTAAAATAATGCCAATGTATGTTTCTACAACGCTTGATGTTCAAACCGATTATCGTACTATTTTACCTACAAATGTTGATTTGCGTATTTCAACTTTATCCTGCTCGGTAGACACGCCAACGGAAATTAATTTTGGTGCCGTAGCGCGTAATCTCACCCCTCACGCTGAACTGGCGCAAAAAAACAATGAACTCTATGTTGCCTGCTCACAGGACAGTACGGGTCCCACGATTGATGCTAATATTAATGTGCAGTTCCGTCCGCTCAGCGGACTTTACAACGGGGAGATCAATAAACTGGCGCTTAACGAGGGTGGGGGCTATATCACTGGCTCTATCCCTGGGGTAACCAGCGAAGGTCATTGTGGCAGTGCAGCGGCGGGTGTCACTTTCGATAACAAGCCCATAAAAGTGGGCAGCATTGCGAAAGGGGAGTTGAGCATCAGGCTAAATCATCAAATCGACTGGCGGCTCTGCTCTGGCGGTGCATCTCTTCCCAGCGGGAAAGTCACGGCTTCAACCGAGATGCTGGTCACTTACAATTAAAAACCCCTGCTGAGTTGTGCTGAAAGTGGGATACGTGATGGGTTACATATCCCACTGAACGCATCGTACCTCTTTTGCTACTGCGATTTTAAGCAACAGAGTGCTGAATCAGGCGTATAACCACGCAGGCAGAATCGCGATCAGATTGTTGAGGGTATGCAGGAAGATGGGCAGCGCCAGGCTGTTGCTGCGCAGGCGCGCGTAACATAACAGCATGGAAAACAGCGTCAGCGCTACAATGGTCTCCCAGTGCACATACTGAGTATGCATCGCGGCAAACAGCAGGGAAGTCAGCAACGTGCAGGCAAAGCGGCTTTTGGGTGCCCACAGCAGAAACCCTTGCAGCAGAAATCCCCGAAATAACACCTCTTCAAACACCGGAGCCAGTAATACCGCCGTGAGCAGCAGCATCAACATTGAGCTGCGGCCCTGCTGGCTTTGGGCGATCAACCACCCCTCTGGCTGTAAGAACTGGGTTTGCGCCACCATCAACACCAGCAGTGCGCCGACAAACAACAACGTCTGACCTGGATGTAAATAGCCCAGCGGGATATCGGTGCGGCGTTGGCAGTAGAAGCGATACAGCGGATAAATCACCGCGAATTCGAACAGGCAAAGCACCGGTACCAACAGACCATCACTGCGCAGTACCCCATAGTTGGGGAATAGCGTAATCAGCATCGTCACCAGGTAGTAAACGATGAAACAACCGCCATAGAACAGCGTTAGCGTCATACGGTCAGAATGGGTGTTCATAGTGGACTCAGCCAGAGAAGATTGACGCATAGTAGCAACGCCTCAGAAAGCTGTCGAGAGCGTGTGCAGAGACGGCGTAAACAGGACGAAAGGCAGAAAAAACGTCGTAAATCAAACGTAACGGTAGCTTAAGCACCTTCAATCCTGCTTTGTGGGCAAAAGTCTGAAGTGAAGAGCGTAACAAGCTGTTTCTACAGCAGGCGTTAACGCACTTTGACTGCGACAGCGGTCATTAGCACCACGCAGAGAATAAAAATGATGATAGCCATGAATGTTTTCCTCAGATAAATCTTAGTTAAGTGTAGTCCTTATCTGGACTTGCTTTGCACACAACGTGTGATTTATCTGAAAGTTCGGCTCTGGAGGACGGTTTTTTTGGGAGCTATCTGGTTGTTGCAGCGCGGTTTTCCCGGCACTCTGCATTATCAGGTTTGCAGACCACCGAGGATAAAAAAATGAAGAAAAGTATCATGCTGTGGGGTGTACTCGCGATGGCACTGCTGGCGGGCTGTCAGTGGCACGACCCGGCATCAACCAAGACCCTGTCTGACGCCGGTGATGTTTGCGGTGCCGCGCACTATCAGCACCAGATTGGTAAACCGCTTAACAGCGTGGCGCAACTCTCTATCCCGAAACAGGTGCCGGTGCGTATCCTGCCGTGGAACAGCGCCGCAACCATGGATTTCTTCCCGAATCGATTAAACTTCGCGGGGGATAAAGCGGACAACATTAACCGGGTGTTCTGCGGTTAAAAATTTCGAGCATTGTCATCTGCCTGTCACGCCAGACGAAGAAGATAGCCGGGTATTACGGAGATTTCCTCGTCACTCTTCATATGCAATGCTCGTCTTGTTTCTTCCCGCTACGGCGGGAATTTTTTTGCCCGTAGCGGGGGATTTACAGCAGCGAGTTTTCCATCAGTTGCGTTAGCAGGCGACGATAATTTTCCAGTTGTTGCTGGTCACCTTCCTGTTCGAGCTTGTTAATCAGACGGATAAGCAGTTCTTTGCTGCTTACCGGTTGCCCTTCACGCATCAGTTCGCTCATCACCGTCGCGAGCACATCCGTTTCCTGGGGAGCGTTCCATGTTGGGCTATTGAAGTAGTCAGTGATGGCACGGCTGGCACTTTCAGGTTGCATTCTCATGTTTCACCTCGGCAAAAATGCAGTTCGCCGCAGGCCAGAATCGCTGCGGGTTACGCCGTCATGTTCTTGTTGTCTCCGGCAGGACGCCGGATAATACCAGCAGGGCTGTTGGTTTTTTAAACATAGTTGCGCGTATCAGAATTGTCAGTAACGTTTGGTCATCTTTTTTCATCCTGTTGACATCATTGTGACAGAGCGATACGTAGAAAAGGTTCGAAACCACATAATTGCAGGGGAAATGGCCGCTTTGCCGCAGATGCCAAAGCTGAAGGGAAGCGTAACAGCAAAAAAATGCGTTTTACATTTTGTGCCATGTTTTGCCGCTCAGCCACGTCAGTGGGCTGCTAGACTGCGTTTTTCTCCTGCTGATTAGCTGTCTACCCTCATGCTGCGCAACATTGAATCCTGGAAAATAAACCTGATTTCGGTCTGGTTTGGCTGTTTCTTTACCGGGCTGGCGATTAGCCAGATCATTCCTTTTTTACCCTTATACGTTGAAGAGTTAGGCATCCACGGCGGAGAGGCGTTAAGCATCTGGTCCGGTTTGACCTTCAGTATCACCTTTATTGTTTCTGCTCTGGTGGCCCCGTTGTGGGGGAGCCTCGCCGATCGTAAAGGGCGCAAACTGATGCTGTTGCGTGCGGCTTTTGGCATGGGCGTGGTGATTCTGCTGCAAGCCTTTGTCACCCAAGCCTGGCAGCTCTTGCTGTTACGCGCGCTGATGGGGTTAACCTCCGGCTATATTCCTAATGCTATGGCACTCGTGGCTTCACAAGTACCGCGTGAACGCAGTGGCTGGGCGCTCAGCTGTGTGGCTACTGGACAGATCGGTGGAGTGATTCTTGGGCCGATGTTGGGTGGTTTACTGGCAGACTGGCTTGGGCTACGACTGGTGTTTATCGTCACCGCCGTTTTGTTGATGATCAGTTTTTTTGTCACCCTGTTTTTAATTAAAGAGACCGGCTATGTGCCGGTGAGCAAAAAAGACAAACTCAGTGGGCGTGAGGTGTTTCGTTCACTGGAAAATCCCCGTTTGATGGTCTGCCTGTTTATCACCACCATGGTGATTCAGATGTGTAACGGCTCGGTGAACCCGATTCTGACGCTGTTTGTGCGTCAGCTTGATCCGGGTATCCAAAATATCGCGTTTATCAGTGGCGTTATCGCGGCAATGCCGGGCGTTTCCGCGCTGGTGGCGGCACCTCGATTGGGCAAGCTGGGCGACCGCATCGGCACGCAGCGTATTTTGCTGGCGACCATGACGGCGACCTTTGTGTTGCTGATTGCGATGTCCTTTGTCACCACGCCTACGCAGCTCGGGATTTTACGTTTTCTGTTGGGCTTCGCTGACGGGGCGATGATGCCTGCCGTGCAGACGCTGCTGGTGCGTCATTCCCGCGATAACATCACCGGGCGCATCTTTGGCTATAACCAGTCATTTATGTATCTCGGTAATGTGGCAGGACCGCTGCTGGGTGCAGCGGTCTCTGCGTTAACCGGTTATCGTTGGGTGTTTGCCAGCACGGCGCTGGTGGTGATAATCAACGTACTGTTTTTGAAGCGTTTTTATCGCCGACCTGCGCCGTTGTTTACCCCTGCTCAGCAGGTTGAGCCCGCAGAATCAGAGCATAACGCCAGCGCCCCTGCGTCAACAGATACTCAGCGCTAACGCTCGGGCTCCACGAATCATCGCCACCTAACCCCATATGCGCGGCGTCAAGGTGGAGCCAGCAGCCCGCTTCTGGCTGTAGCAGGTGGCGATGAGAGGTGTCACGCAGTTGTTCCAGGCTGTGGCGACTGACCGAAAAGTGGAAGTCGCCCGCGATTTGCCATGCACCGCACTCCAGTTCCCGCGTACCCCCGCGCAGACCATTTTCTCCCGGAAAGACGTAAGGCGTCGACATGGCGCTCAGCGGCTGTTGCCAGCGAGAGAATTGCGCCGCCAGTTGGCGATCTGGGTAGTTTTCTTCCGGCCCCAGCCCGAGCCAGCTTACCTGCTGCGGTGCTTTTGTCAGTTGGCAACGTAATCCGATACGTGCCGGTGGCGGCAGCCCTGGGGCTTGTTCCACTTCTACGGCGATGTGCAGTTGACCCTGGTTATCCCACTGGAAGCGTTGGCGTTGCGTGAAGGCGAGGATTTCCCCGGCATACCAACTGTGCAGGCTCTCGACCATGACGCTGTCTGAGAGCTGTTCCGCCTGCAAGCTTTCCAGCGTGGCACGGAGTTCGTTGTATCCCGCGCTACGCCAGCGCTCGACCCAGGCATTGGGATCCACTTTATCCGCTTCGCTGGTGCCGATGTCATTATCAATCGGTGCGCGAACAAAGCAGGCTTGCAGCGGTGTGATCATGCTGGGTTGTTGATTGATGTGCCACTGTTCCAGCTCGCCACTCAGCCGTGAGATTGTCCAGCTTTGCTGTTGATAGCGGACGTTGATGCTGTGCTCGGTCTGCTCAAGCTGGGGTGCTGTGTGGTTAACGCGCAGTGCAGGCCGCGGGAGAGCGGCGGGCAGCGGCCACTGATCCCAGGCAACTCGCCAACCCGCCGCCGACCAGGTCGTGGCCTGAGGCTGGTGCACGGCCACATTCAGCCAGCACGCGCCTTGTAAACCTGCAAGCGCGGGTAGGGTGATCTGTTGCTGTCCCTGTGGTGCGATATCCAGCGTGATTTCCCCCTGAGCCAGCACTTCGCCCTGTTGTTCAATGCGCCAGCAGAGTACTTCGTTGTCACTGTGGCGGAACAGATATTCACTGGTGATGGTGAACTGCCACGGATTGTTGGCATCGGCGTGGAACTGGTAAAACTGCTGGGCACGCTGTGCTTCAAACAGTGCCGGATGTGGCGTGCGATCGGCAAAGACCAGCCCATTCATGCAGAACTGGCGATCGTTAGGGGTGTCGCCAAAGTCGCCGCCGTAGGCCTGCCAGGGGTTGCCTGCCGCATCGTATTTGGTGAGGCTTTGGTCAACCCAATCCCAGACGAAACCGCCTTGTAAGCGAGGGAACTGGCGGAAGGCTTGCCAGTATTTTGCGTAGCCGCCAAGGCTGTTTCCCATCGCGTGAGCATATTCGCACAGGATCAGCGGGCGGTTTTCCCCCGGTAGTCCGATCCATTTTTTCAATGACCATTTCGGTACAGCGGGGAAGGGTTGATCCTGATCGACCCTGGCATACATCGGACAAATGATGTCTGTGGCCTGGGTGTTGGCCCCCCCGCCTTCATATTGTACCGGGCGGCTGGGATCGGCACTTTTGACCCAGCGCCACAGGGCATCGTGCGTGCTGCCGTGTCCTGCTTCATTACCCAGTGACCAGATGATGATGCTGCAATGGTTGCGGTCGCGCTGCACCATGCGTGTGACGCGTTCGCTGTAGGCGGCGAACCAGCGCGGATCGTCAGACAGGCGGCTCATCGGCTGCATGCCGTGGGTTTCAATGTTGGCTTCATCCACGACATACAAGCCATAGCGGTCGCACAGGCGGTACCACAACGGATGATTAGGGTAGTGCGAGCAGCGCACGGCATTGAAGTTGTGCTGTTTCATTAGCTCAATGTCGCGGCGCATTGTGGCTTCGTCGACGACTTGCCCATGTTCCGGGTGATGTTCATGGCGGTTGACGCCACGGATCAGCAGCGGCTGGCCGTTAACGCAGAGGAGCCCATTTTTAATCGCCACATCCCGGAAGCCGACGTCATAGGCTTCATGTTCCACGGCCTGGCCTTGCGCATCCATTAAGCTGATAACCGCACGATAGAGCGTGGGAATTTCGGCACTCCAGAGTAATGGCTTTTCTACATGCAGTTTTAGTTGGGTGCGTTCAGCGTAGTGGCCGCGTTCATCAATGATGGCGCTGCCCGGCTGGGCTTCGCATTGCCCGATCAGCGCTTCTCCGCGCCACAGGCTGAGGCGCAGGCGATAGTTTTCGACGGATTGGTTGTGACTGGCGAGTTTGATATCGGCACAGAGCTGCGCGCTGTGATATTCCGCGCTCAGTGGGGTGCTGATTTGAATATCGGCGAGGTGGATGTCGGGTTTATGCAGCAGCGAGACGTCGCGGAAGATGCCACTCATGCGCCACATGTCCTGATCTTCCAGGTAGCTGCCATCGCTCCAGCGCAGCACCATGACGTTGAGGCG
This sequence comes from Candidatus Pantoea multigeneris, assembly GCF_011752615.1. Lineage (NCBI taxonomy): Bacteria > Pseudomonadati > Pseudomonadota > Gammaproteobacteria > Enterobacterales > Erwiniaceae > Pantoea > Candidatus Pantoea multigeneris. The sequence continues at coordinate 129,101 of NZ_VWXF01000008.1, read as the reverse complement.
GTTGTTGCCGGGCTGGAGGTGATCGCTGAGGTCGAATTCAGCAGGCAGGCGGCTGTCCTGAGAGTAGCCGATCCAGTGGCCGTTTACCCAGAGATGGAATGCCGAGCTGATACCATCAAAGATGATGCGGGTGCGACCTTGTTCCAGCCAGGCGGGGTCAACGTGGAAGTGAAGTGAATAGCCACCGGTGGGGTTTTCTGCCGGAACAAACGGCGGATTGACCGGAATGGGATACTGGACGTTTGTGTAGATTGGGACATCATCATAACCATGCAACTGCCAGTTTGCGGGGACGGGCAGGGTGTCTGCATCCGCCATGTCTTGCAGCAACCAACTGGCCGGAATGGCTTCGGGGCGTGGGAACCAGCTAAAGTTCCACTGCCCGTTGAGGCTGACCACCGAGGGGGAGGGGTGTTCCTGCTGTGCCGCGTTTTCATCGCGCCAGCTGGCAAACGGTGGGTGGCTGTCCAGCCGGTTTAAGGAGGTGATTACCGGGTTTTCCCAGTCGCGACGGGACAGGATATCAATAAAGGCTGAGGTGCTATGTGGCATGATGTTTTCCTGTAAATGTTATGCGCTCACATTGCGTGAGATGCGTTCAGGAGTAAAGCGATGGACCGCGCATTTTGGAGATATTTTTGTCTGGTTTGGGTGCGGTTGGTGCTCGTGTGTTTCAGTGGGTGCGGTGCGGTGCGGTGCGGTGCGGTGCGGTGCGGTGCGGTGCGGTACGGTTGGTGTCCGTGCGTTTCAATGGGTGTGGTGCGGGTAGTATTCGTGCGTTTCAGTCGCAGATGGCGGGGAGTGCCGTAAAGACGCCGTGAATCCTCCCTGGAGGCTCTGCCGCTGCATCCATGCAGCGGAAGCTTTACTCTACTCCCCGCCATCCCCGCCTTTATGTGAGTGATGTGCAGACCTTCGTCCGTGCGATTTGTGGCTGCACAACTCACAGACTTAGCCTCACCCTGACCCTCTCCCTAAAAGGGAGAGGGGATGTATGGCACTGTTATTACATACATCACCTGACTGGCCCCCAATCCCTAAAAGGGAGAGGGGATGTATGGCACAGTAATCACATGCGTCACCGGACGGGCTCCCTCTCCCGCGAGCGGGAGAGGGTTGGGGTGAGGGGATGTCTGCTACACCCGGCTAAGCATTAATCTGATAATTGGGGGTTTTTTGCTAGTTAACTGTATGAATATCGAAAATATTCACCCCTGGCGGTGAATAGCGGCGGCTTGCAGAAAATTCTGTATTGTGGAGCGACACCGCCACTCATACACTCAGCCTGTTTTCTTTACCCTGAGGTTAATTATGGTACGAATCGTAAAACTGGCTGCTGTAGTTGCGTTAGTTACTGCCCTGAGCGGGTGCCTCTTTCCTCCTCCAGGTGGTGGTGGCGGTTGGGGCGGCGGCGGTGGCGGCTGGGGTGGCGGCGGTGGCGGCTGGCACGGTGGCGGCGGTCCACGCTAATTAGATATTTATTGTTATCCGCGAAACGTTTTGCTCTCGTTAAAAAATGTCAGTAAAACGTTTCGCTGAATAAAAAGAAGTAAACTTCTGTCCAAAACGCTAATTACCGCACCTTTAGCGTAAGAAATCGCTGTTTTTTTACGTCTCGCAATGCTAACTTCTGCTTTTCTCACCGCCAGGATAATGGCATGAAGCATCTAATTGCCGAGCTGCTGGTTAAGCTAGCTGAAAAAGAAGAAGAATCGAAAGAATTACTCGCCCAGGTTGAAGCGTTGGAAATTGTCGTCACGGCAATACTGCGCAAACTGGAACCCACGCAACAAAACGAAATTGCCGCAGGCATTGAATCCGCTATGCAAAAAGCCAGCGTGGATGCCAGTCCTGACGACGCACAAGTTTTATACGGCTATATTAATAAGTTATTAAATCATCCTCGTGTATAACCATTTAAGTCGATCTGCATAATTTGCATATAAATATGCGCACTTCGTTTTTTTCCTGCCAAACTTATGGCGACGACAGTCCACTCGGAGAAAAACAATGAAATGGTTACTGGTAATGGCTCTGGCGGGTGTGTGCCTGAGCAGTGGCGCTTATGCCGCAGAAAAAACCGCGCAACAGGAAAAAATGACCATGTGCAATCAAAACGCGAAGACGCAAAATCTGAGCGGTGATGCACGCAAAAGTTTCATGAGCAACTGCCTCAAGAAAGACAGTAAAATGTCTACCATGACGCCGCAGCAAATGAAAATGAAAACCTGTAACAGTGATGCCAGTACAAAAGGGCTTAAAGGGGATGAACGTAAAACCTTTATGAGCACTTGCCTGAAAAAAAGTTAATTATCGCCCTCTTGCAACCTGTGTTGCAGGAGGGTTTTCGATATTATTCTCATTTATTCATTCTTTATTAAACGTAGCGCGAGCCTAAAGTTCTGGAACACTCTCACCGACTAAAACTCACCTTATTGTCCTTCCCACGGATTAACTGACACATCCTGCAATAGTTCAATCTGCATTAAAATTTAAGCAGAACAATTGATTAGTCAATTTGTCTCGTTGCGGGTGAATTTTTGTGGCGACCTTTGCCAGGCTTACACATTGTAAGGTTTTTATTGCTCGACTAAGCCCGATGCTGTCATTCACTACTGACAACCTAAGGAGCCTATAGTGCACGAACAATATGCTATCGACCTCAGCGATCTTCCTGAACGTAAACTCACCAAAGTTAAGGTGGGTGAAACAGAGATGGTGCTACTGCGCACCGGTGACAGGGTGAAAGCCTTCCAGGCGACATGCCCCCATGCGGGTGCACCGCTTGAGCAAGGTGCGGTGTGTGGTGACAAGCTGGTTTGCCCGTGGCACAAAGCGGTATTTCAGCTCTCCGATGGAAAACTGTGCGAACCTCTGGCACTGGCAGATCTTAAGCAATACCCGCTGCGCATTGAAAATGGCAGGGTACGCATCACCCCCAAACCGATGTCTCCTGCCAGCTTTACCGCTCAGGCGGGCCACGCGCCGGTTTGGGTGGTGATTGGTGCAGGCGCCGCAGGCTGTGCCGCTATCTGGACCTTGCGCCATGAAGGTTTCAGCGGCCGTATTATTCTGATTGAGCGTGAAGAAAATACGCCGTATGACCGCACCGCACTGAGTAAATTTGTCCCTGCCGGTAAAATGAACATTGATGATGTTCCCAGCCCGCTCACGCCACAACTGCTACAGCAAGTGGATCGTATCGCTGCACAGGTAACCCATATTGACACTCAGACGCAGCGTATACAGTTGCAGGATGGGCGCGAAGTGCCGTATGACAAGCTGCTCATTGCCAGCGGGAGTGAACCCGTTCTGCCCCATTTGCCTGGCACGCACCTGAATGGTGTACAGGTCTTACGTAGCCGTGAGCAAGCGCGACAGCTGCTTGAAAGGGTTGATGATCAGCAGCAGCTTACCCTCGTTGGTAACAGTTTTATTGGTCTAGAGTTGGCTGGAGCACTGCGCAACCGGGGTATTGATGTCACCGTTGTTGCCCGTCAGCCGTTGCCGTTTGTGGCACAATTTGGTGAGGAGATCGGTCACTATTTCCGCGAACTGCATGAGGCCAACGGCGTCAAATTCATTCAAGGTGAGCCGGAACGCCTGCTGGGCGATCAACACCACCACGTCACGGGGTTGCAGCTAAAACAAGGGGGGAAAATCGACACCTCCCTGGTGTTATTCGCAACCGGAGTAACGCCTGTGACAGCATTCATCAGCCAGTTGCCCCAGCTAAAAGATCACAGCCTCCAGACCGACAGCTTTCTGCAGGTTGCGCCCCAGGTCTGGGCGGCGGGAGATATTGCCAGCTATCCGACGGCGCGTGGGCCGTTAAGAATTGAACATTATCGCGTAGCACAACAGCAGGGGCGTATAGCGGCACTGAATATGCTGGGACAGAACCTGCTGTATAACCGAGTCCCGTTCTTCTGGACCGCCCATTACGGCACACGTTATGAGTATCTCGGGCATGTTAAGGAGTGGGATGAGTATTTACTGCTGGGTTCGCTGGAAAAGAAAAAATGCATTGCCCTTTACGGGCGGGGTGGACAGTTGGCGGCCGCATTTTCATGCGGGATGTATACCCTGACGGCCGAGCTGGTGGAATTAATGCAGCAGCCAATGACGCTGTCCCAGGCTCGTGCTACCGTGCAGCCCTATTTATCCTGAAGCGTGCCCGAAGCAGGTTCGGGCACACCCTGCTTATTTTTGACTCATGGATTTTGACTTGGCCATGCAGGCCTCAACCGCGTTGATCACGGCGGCGCGGAAACCCTGCTCCTCTAATACCTTCACGGCTTCAATCGTCGTGCCGGCCGGGGAGCACACCATATCCTTTAACTCGCCAGGGTGTTTCCCGCTTTCCAGCACCATCTCCGCGGAACCTTTGACGGCCTGAGCTGCGAACTGATAAGCCTGCGCACGTGGCATCCCGCCCAGTACGGCGGCATCTGCCATGGCTTCAATAAACATAAACACATAGGCCGGGGCAGAACCGCTGACGCCAACAACCGGGTGAATCAGATATTCGCTCACCACTTCCGCTTTACCAAAGCTGCGGAAAATAGCCACGACATCCGCGACTTCCTGTTCACTCACCAAGGCATTTGGCGTTACGGAGGTCATCCCCTGATTCACCAGCGCCGGGGTGTTGGGCATCGCACGGATAATTTTACGATCGTGTCCCAACACGGTTGCCAGGCTTTCCAGGCTCACGCCTGCGGCAATCGATACCACCACGGCCTCTTTTTTTAACGCATTTGCCAGCGACTTCAACACACCAGGTAATACGGCTGGCTTAGTGGCACCAAAAAGAATATCGACTTCCTGCGCCAGGTTTTCTGCGCTTGCTGCGGCATGAATCCCATACTGCTGCGCCAGGGCTTGGTTGGTCTCCGGTTTGCGGTCAAACACCCAGATGTTTTCTGGCGCAATTTGCCCACTGTTTACCAGCCCACCGATAATGGCTTGCGCCATATTACCGCCACCCACGAAGCCAATTTTCTTCTGCAGCATCACTGTATCCTATGAATATTCTTGAGTTTCTGGAGAGGTAAGCTTACATATCGTTGAATGAATAACAAGTAAGCGGATGCCACCGATCACCTCAACAGGCTAAATAAAGTTTGCCATTCAGCGCCGTCACGGCAAGATCACAGTTACTCCGTGCTAAGTAAGGAATCGAAATGCCTGTCTGGGTTGATGCTGACGCCTGTCCAAACGTCATCAAAGAAGTGTTGTACCGTGCAGCGGTACGAACCGAAACGCTGGTGACGTTTGTCGCGAATCAGTCACTGCGTATCCCGCCGTCACCCTATCTGCGATCGCTGCGTGTGGCTGCGGGCTTTGATGTCGCTGATAATGAAATAGTGAAGCGGGTCGAACCCGGCGATTTAGTGATCACCGCAGATATCCCACTGGCGGCAGAAGTGTTGGAGAAAGGGGGAGAGGCGTTAAATCCGCGCGGTGAGCGCTACTCGCCGGAAACCATTCGTGAGCGGCTGACGATGCGCGATTTCATGGATACGCTGCGCGCCAGTGGTATTCAAACGGGCGGTCCCGCAGCGCTGAGTCCACGGGATCGCCAACAGTTTGCTAATGCGCTGGATAACTGGCTTAGACAGCGCAAAGCGTAGAATCAGACAAAGCTGTCGTCATCGTAGTCGCTGTCAAAGCTGTCATTACCAAAATCGGTGTTATCGGTGAAGCTGTTGCCCCAGCCGTTATCCTGATCAAGGAAATTACGGTCGCCACCGTTAAAGGTATCCAGACTGGTATCAACCTCCGGTAACGGCGGCTCGTTGATGATATTCACAATCTCTTCTGGCTGAGAGTGGTGGAACATGCTGGTCAGCATATCTGCCATCACAACACCACCCGCTACCCCAACGGCGGTTTGCAGTGCACCACCCAGGAAGCCGGTGCCACGCGCAGGCGCGGGGGCAGGCGCTGCACCATACTGCTGCTGCGGTGCATTATATTGCTGCTGTGGCGCTGGGTTGCCCCAGGCGGACTGCTGCTGCGCAGGCTGTGATTGCTGACGTGAACCACCACCGAACAGGCCTGACAGAAAACCGCCGCTGCTCTGTTGTGGTTGCTGCTGCTGTTGCAGTTGCGTCACCTGGCTTTCTAACTGCGCAATACGCTCGTTAAGTTTTTTCAGCGCGGCTTCCTGAATCAGGATCGCCTGCGACATGTAATAAGGGGCACCGGGCTGCTCTTGTAAGTGCTGTTTAATCAGTTGTTCAGCGGCGGCATCACGTGGGCCGCTCTGCCCTTCAGCTTGTTTCAGACGGCTGAAGAGATTTTCAATCAGTTGTTGTTCCTGGCTCTGCATGGGGGATTCTCCGGTTGCATGTCACTACATTATATGGGGGCGAATTCTGGCAAAGGAAAAACGTTGCGGTAAAAAATTGTTGCTGAGCGGTGTTTTTTTGCGCCATGCACAAAACACGCATGATTAAATTATTTAAAAACAACACGTTATTGTTTTTTGCTTTGTAATGACGCGTAAATCGTGCTTCATCGGTGGCTGATGAAAAGAAATCCAGTTATCATGCGTCGCAACATTTATTTGCTTTGATGCTGAGAGCAGCATGGCGGAGGAACGGCTCTAATGTCTTTACCCATTTTTTTGGTCGGTGCACGCGGCTGTGGCAAAACCACAGTAGGTCAGGCTCTTTCACAGGCGCTGGGCTACGCTTTTAGTGACACGGACCAACATCTGCAACTCACCATGCAGCGTAGCGTGGCGCAAGTTGTTGCGGATGAGGGGTGGGAAGGATTTCGTGCCCGTGAAAGCCAGTCGCTCTATGCCGTCACTGCGCCAGCCACCATTATTGCCACCGGCGGTGGCATGGTGCTGGCAGAAGGTAATCGCTGTTATATGCGTGAACACGGCCGGGTCATCTGGCTCAGTGCGCCTGCACACGTGTTGGCTGATCGTTTAGAAAAACAGCCTGATGCCGATCAGCGCCCGACCTTAACCGGACGTCCCATTGCTGAAGAGATGAGCGAAGTGTTACGTGCCCGTGCCCATCTTTACCGTCAGGTCGCCCATCATGAAGTGAATGCGATGCAGGCACCCGATGCAGTGGTAGAACAAATTCTGCATTGCCTCGCGATGGCACGTGCCAGCTGATTATTCTGAATCACGCCTTTCCAGTCCCCTCTTTTGCTGATGCTCCACAGTTAAGGACTATACTTAGCTGTGGAACGTAATCTCAATGACAGAGGGAAGAGTGATGCCAACAAAACCACCTTATCCACGCGAAGCCCGTATTGTTAAAGTCGGTGAGGGTCCTCACAGCAAATATGAGCTGCGAGCCGATCACCCGAATCCCAATACACTGATCAGTGAACATAAAACGGAAGCGGAGGCGCGGGACGCCAAAGATCGCTACGAGGATGTGGAAAAAGAGTGATCGTACACGCTGGAAGGGAGACCAGCGTAGCCCGTTTAACCTCTGTTGAAAAACACCATTTATCACTTCTTTCTTGCCTATTTATCAGTCAATTATTCTGCTCGTCTATGAAGAGTTATTGATGAGTTCTGAGCTTGCCAACGTTGACCTCTTGATACTGCCAGCGAAAAGTCACCCGCTGCTCCGCGCCAACTTGACCGTTAGCAAGTGAGGCTATACTTTGCTGATATTAAATCAGGAACTGAGTTCCATATAGTGAAACTGTCATTATGACTACGCTGGAAAATGCGGCGTCGGTACTGAAATTGTTTCGACGCTTCGGCGTCACTCAAGGGCATCCTGGACTGACGTTTACCGAAATCGTGGATGCTCTGCGTTTACCTAAAAGCACGGTCTCGCGCCTGCTTTCAGTGATGGAAAGCGAAGGGTTACTGGAACGAGACAGCGACAGCCGCTGCTTTCATCCCGGTGCCTTGCTACTTTCTATCTCGGGCAGCTATTTGGCCGCGCCGTTGGTCGACCGCGTTACGCCGGTGATGTTGAAACTGGCCGAGCGTACCGGATGTATGGGGTACATTTCGGTGTTGAGTGGCCGTGAGAGCGTGATCTTACGCATGTTCCACGGCGGGCAATTTACCCAGGTGATGACACCGCCCGGCAGTCGTATTCCCGCTGCCTCTTCTTCAGGTGGGCGGATTTTGTTGGCCCAACTGAGTGATGAAGAGGTGCGCGAGCGTTACAGCGATGAGTGGCATCCGGGTACGCCATCCTCTCCGCAGAGCTGTGACGATCTCTGCGTAAGGCTGGCTGAGGTGCGCAAAAAAGGTTTTTCGCTGGCGTGTAACGAAACGGTATTCGGCATCAGCTCGCTAGCCGTGAGCATTAGTAACCAGCAGTTTGGTGATTCAATGGCGCTCTGTCTGTCGTTTTTATCTCAGTCTGAGCCGCCAGGCTATCCGCAGGCGCTGCTTGAAGCGTTGCAGACCACTGCCGCCGATCTGATGGCCAAATATGGCGCAGAGCGGAATGAATTGTAGGCGTAATATTTCGCCACACCGGGGATAGACAGGTTTCTGACTCTGTCTGATGTACTATCAAGGAAGAACATAAAAGGGCGCGTGCGGGTCGATTTGGCCCGCACCGCGTTCTGACTAGAAAGTTTGCGGTTTTCCAGTGTATTTTGCTGGTTATGTGATTAAAATCAGACTGTTTTAAGCTTTTCCCACCGCTTGCTCAATTCGCGTGACAGCACGCTATTTTCCCCTCTACACTGCCACACTGTTTAACGTGCAGTGAGGAAGACCCATGCTCAATGTAAATGAGTATTTTGACGGAAAAGTAAAATCAATTGGCTTTGAGGCTGACACCATTGGCCGTGCCAGTGTAGGCGTGATGGCTGCGGGCGAGTACACCTTTGGTACTGCTCAGCCAGAAGAGATGACCGTGGTTAGCGGCGCGCTGAAAGTGCTGCTCCCAGGTGAAACTGAGTGGGTCTGGTTTGAAGCCGGCACGTCATTCAACGTGCCAGGCAACAGTGAATTCCACTTGCAGGTTGCGGAATCCACTTCTTATCTTTGTCGCTACCTGTAAGCGGCAGACGATTAACGCTGCGCTTCTCCGCCGAGGGCTTCGGTCAGGCTAGCGATAAGCGCAGCGAGCTCACTGGTCATCAGGATAAAATCGGCATCAAAACGCTGTGCCGCATCTTCCCGGTCGATATCATCATTCTGCTCACGCAGTTCTTCGCTGAATTTCAGACGTTTGATCGAAGCATCCTCTGACAGCACAAACTGAATGCGCTCCTGCCAGTCCAGTGCCAGTTTTGTTACCACTTTACCCGCTTCGATGTGATGTGCGATCTCATCGCTCACGAGATCCTGTTTTTTGCAGCGAATCACGCCACCTTCTTCCAGAATCGCTTTTAACTCGGCTTCATCCATCAGGGCGTAACCGGCTGGCAAGTCACCGGATCTTACCCATTGTGTCAGCGTCAGCTCGACCGGGTTTTCCAGCGTGAGCGGCACCACCGGCAACGATCCCAGGCTTTTACGCAGCAGTGCCAGCGTGTCTTCCGCTTTTTTGGCGCTGGCGCAGTCTACGGCAATCAGATTGTTAACGCTGTCGATCCAGATAAAGGTCTGGCTGAAACGGCTGAACGCGCGTGGCAGCAGGCTGTGCAGGACTTCATCTTTCAGTGAATCTTTTTCGGTTTTTTTCAGCTTGCGGCTCTGTTCCGCTTCCAGCTTGTCAATTTTTGCCTGTAATGCCTGTTTAATCACGGGCGAAGGCAAAATTTTCTCTTCTTTGCGCGCGCAGATAATAATCTGCCCATTGTTGACGTGAGTGAGTGCTTCACTCCGGTTGCCCATCGGTGCAACCCAGCCGGTTTTTGCCATCTCCTGGCTGTTGCAAGGTGAGAAGGTAAACGCCTCAAGCTGTTTTTCCATTTCGTCTGCCGACAGGGGAATGTCACGATTGAGTCGATAGACCATCATATTTTTAAACCACAACATCTCAGCTCCTTGGCTCTGACACACAACATTGCAAAACTGCGCGCATGATAACGAAACCCGGCGGGGGTTTCATTGCCTTTCCGTCTCTTGCCTTCTACTGTTGATGTCATCACCCTGAATAGTGAGGAATAAATCGTGCGTATTGGGATTGATCTGGGCGGCACTAAAACGGAAGTTATCGCGCTTTCAGGCCAGGGAGTTCAGCTGTTTCGCCACCGCGTTGATACGCCACGTAATGATTATCAGGGGACGGTGCGCACTATTGCTGAGTTGGTGCAACTTGCGGAAACACAGACCGGAGAGCGTGGCAGTGTGGGAGTGGGTATTCCCGGCACGCTTTCGCCTTTTACCCGGCTGGTGAAAAACGCCAATTCGACCTGGCTCAACGGCCAACCGCTGGATAAAGACCTGGCGCATGCCTTACAGCGGGAAGTGCGTATTGCTAATGATGCCAATTGTCTGGCGGTTTCTGAAGCTGTTGATGGGGCGGGGGCAGGTCAAGCCTTGGTTTTTGCCGTGATCATAGGTACTGGTTCAGGGGCCGGTCTGGCGATTAACGGTGCGTCACGGACCGGTGGCAACGGGGTCGCTGGAGAGTGGGGCCATAATCCGCTGCCGTGGATGGATGCCGACGAACTGCGCTATCGGGAAGAGGTGCCTTGCTATTGCGGCTTACAGGGGTGTATTGAGACGTTTGTCTCCGGTACTGGTTTCGCCACTGATTATCAACGGCTGAGCGGCATTACGCGTAAGGGTGCGGAGATCGTGCAGTTGATCGATCAACAAGATCCTCTGGCAGAACTGACGATCGGGCGTTATGAGTTGCGGTTAGCGAAGTCGCTAGCGCAGGTAGTGAATTTGCTCGATCCGGATGTGATCGTGCTAGGCGGCGGTATGAGTAATGTGGATCGGCTTTACCAGACGGTTCCGGGTTTGATGAAAAAGTGGGTGTTTGGACGTGAATGCGAGACGCCTGTGCTGAAGGCTCAACATGGAGATTCCAGTGGTGTACGCGGTGCCGCCTGGCTGTGGCCACTTGAGAGGTAGGGAGTGGCTGGATTCGTGCGTTCCAGTTGGAGTGGTGCGTGTTGGGTTCGTGTGTTTCAGTTGGAGTGGTGCGGGTTGGGTTCGTGCGTTCCAGTTGGAGTGGTGCGTGTTGGGTTCGTGCGTTCCAGTTTGGGACGGTGCGGGTTGGGTTCGTGCGTTCCAGTCGCAGATGGCGGGGAGTGCCGTAAAGACGCCGTGAATCCGTCCCTGGAGGCTCTGCCGCCGCATCCTTGCGGCGGAAGCTTTACTCTACTCCCCGCCATCCCCGCCTTTATGTGAGTGATGTGCAGACCTTCATCCATGCCTTTATGTCAGTGATGTGAGGGCCATCGTCCGTGCGGTTTTGGACCTGTACCGGCTTATTCCCCCACCAGCATACTGTCCTGTGGCGCGTTGTCGCGCTGGGCTTTGGTGGCGCGGAAGTAGACATAACCTGCCGCCATAATCGCAACGAACAACGCACCAATCACCGGGTTGAACCACAACATGGCGACCAGGCACACCACGGCAAGCACCAGGGCAATGGCTGGCACCACAGGGTAACCCGGTGCGCGGAAACTACGGACCAAATCGGGTGCGGTGCGGCGCAGCTTAAACAGGCTCAGCATACTCATCACATACATCACGATGGCACCAAACACCGCCATGGTAATCATTGCGGCAGTTAGCGTCATGCCTTGCAGGTTAATCAAACCGTCGCTGTAAATCGCCAGAATACCAATCACTCCACCGGCAATAATTGCACGGTGTGGCGTCTGGAAACGGGACAGTTTAGCCAGCGAAGGCGGCAAATAGCCTGCGCGTGCCAGAGCAAAAAACTGACGCGAATAGCCGAGGATAATGCCGTGGAAACTGGCGATTAAACCGAACAAGCCAATCCACACCAGCATATGCATCCAGTTCGAGTGCTCGCCGACAATCATCTTCATGGCTTGTGGCAGCGGATCGTTGATATCCGACAGCTTACGCCAGTCTCCGGCACCACCAGCCAGTAGCATCACACCGATGGCTAAAACGACCAGCGTCAAAATTCCGCCGATATACGCTTTAGGGATAGTGCGCTTCGGATCTTTGGCTTCTTCTGCGGCCATGGCGGCACCCTCAATCGCCAGGAAGAACCAAATGGCAAACGGGATCGCAGCGAAAATGCCGGATAGCGCAGGCATGCCAAAATGATCGCTACCGGCCCAGCCGTGAGAAACGAAGTTCACCATGCTAAAGCCCGGTGACACCACGCCCATAAACACCAGCAGCTCCAGCACGGCCAGAATGGTGACCACCAGCTCAAACATTGCGGCCAGCTTCACACCTAAAATGTTCAGCGTCATAAACACCAGATAAGCCCCGACCGCCGCTGTTTTAGGGTTTAAATCGGGATACTGCACGTTCAGATAGGCACCAATCGCCATGGCGATAGCCGGTGGCGCAAACACGAACTCAATCAACGTGGCCATACCGGCAATCAGCCCGCCTGTTTCGCCAAATGCACGGCGGCTGTAAGCAAACGGCCCACCTGCATGGGGAATGGCCGTGGTCAATTCGGTGAAACTAAAAATGAAACAGGTATACATGGTTGCGATCAGCGCAGTGGTGATCAAAAAGCCCAGTGTCCCGGCAACGCCCCAGCCATAACTCCAGCCGAAGTACTCACCAGAGATCACCAGCCCAACTGCGATCCCCCACAAATGCAGGGTGCCCAACGTAGGTTTTAGTGTGCTTGTCATCGTATCTTCCCCGTCGTTATGTCATAGCGGTGAAATCACCGCGAAAGAAAAACTGGCTGTGGAGGAATAATGCCGCCGCCCAGGTGGGGAAACTTGACGCTGGCGTACAGAGTGTTGTCTTCCACAGTCAAATAACAGGCAAGAACAGTGCCAGTACTACGCTGATGTCAACTTTTACTGCTTTACGGTCAAGCGGGAGCGCTTCTTGCATCTCATGCTGATAACACGCAACGAGCTGGAGCCAGACAACATGAGCGAACAATACGATACCCTGAGCAACCAACAACTCACTATGCTGGCGCAACAGGCGCTGCAGTGTTATCCCACCGCCTTGCAGGGTGAACTCCGCCTGCTATGCCGTTCAGAAAATGCCACCTTCCTGCTGCTGGCAGGGGGAAAACGTTATGCGCTGCGCCTGCATCGCGGTAACTATCACGCCAGGGCCGATATCATCAGTGAACTGCAATGGCTGGATGCGCTGCGTGAAACCGGCATTATGGTGCCAGAAGCCGTTCCTGACCTGCAGGGCGAGCCTGTACTGACGCTGGCTCTGCCGGATGGCGGTGTGCGCTACGCGGTGTTGTTCCACTGGATTGACGGGGAAATGCCCACCACCGATGTGGACCCCAAAGCTTTCCGCCAACTGGGTAACATTACCGCGCGGCTCCATCAGCACAGTAAAACCTGGCACAAACCGGCTGGCTTCCAGCGCATCATCTGGGATCACCACACCATGGTCAGCGCCCAGAGCCACTGGGGCCGCTGGCAGGATGCACCTAACCTGAAGATCGCCGATCATGCCGTGGTAGAAGAAGCGATCGCCCGTATTGGTCATGAACTGGCGGACTTCGGTAAAAACAGCGATCGCTATGGGCTGATCCATGCCGATCTGCGCCTGACGAACCTGCTGTTGCACAAAGGCGAAACCCGCGTTATTGATTTTGATGACTGCGGCTTCAGCTGGTATATGCACGATCTGGCCGCAGCCATCAGCTTTGTTGAGCACCATCCGCGTGCAGAAGAGTGGGTTGAAAACTGGATCCACGGCTACGAACAGGTCGCACATATCAGCGATCAAGAGATGGCGATCGTACCGACGCTGCTGATCCAACGCCGCATTCAGCTCACCGCGTGGGTGGGATCCCATGCAGAAACCGAAATGGCCCTCAGCCTCGGACCGCAGTGGGCGGATCACTCTGTGCGTCTGGCACGCCGCTACCTGGAAAACAGCATGCTCCCGGTCGGTGCCTGATGCACCACTAAGAGGCAGAGGTGCGCACTCCCAGTGCTGCACCCCGGCTGAAACGGATCAGCCGCCTGAAATGGCGGCGATCAACCCTGGTACGAAAATTGCTTTATTCCTCTCAGGCCCTTTTTTGCTGTGAGGCAACCATGAATACGCTTATCACCACACCCGATGCTTTTAGTGCACTCTCCGCTGGCGCGGCTAACCGCGGTGTGCTCGCCGCAGCGGCGACCGGGTTAGGGGACTTCATTCACAGCAAAGGGGGCGATGCCGATCGTATTTTCGGCCTCAGTGGCATCAATCCTGAACAGCTCAGCAGCCCAACGTTGAGCTTAGGCCTGGTCAACTATTGCCGGGTGATGGAAGAGGCGGCGCGCGTCTCAGGTTTTGATAACTTCGGTTTACACTACGGCAAGCAGTTTAAACCGCAGTCATTAGGGCTGATTGGCTACATTGGCCTTTGCTCCTCGACGCTGGAACAGGCACTGCACAACGTCGTTACGGCATTTCCCTGGCATCAGCACGACACGCTGACACGCTTAGTCGATAAGGGTGACAGCTGGCGGCTCGATTATCAGGTACGTCACGGTGCGATTCTTGCTCGCCGTCAGGATGCGGAACTCACGCTGGGCATGTTCCTGAATATCATTCGTCATGTGGCGGGCAAAAACTGGGCTCCCCGCGAAGTGCATTTCGAACATCCACGCCCGGAGCAGTGGCATGAGCACTGCAAAATCTTTGATGCGCCAGTCTGGTTCGATCAGCCGTTTAACTCCCTGGTGATTGCCAAACGGGATCTGCAACGCAGCATGCCGGAGAGCGACCCGATGTTGCTGATGGTAATGCAGGATGCGATTCGTCGCCTCAACAGTTCGGCCTCACAGCAGAGCCTGGTCGAACAGGTTCGCGCACAAATTAGCTTGTCACTGCTACAGGGTGAACCGGTACTGGAAGAGGTGGCAGATAAGATGGGACTCTCGAGCTGGTCACTGCAACGTCGCTTGCGTGAAGAAGGGGGAAGTTTCACCACGCTGGTGGATAAAGTGCGTTGCGAAATGGCGACCCATTATCTGCAACAGAAACAGCTGCCGATCTCGGAGATGGCGCTGCTGCTGGGGTATTCAGAAGTCAGCGCTTTCTCACGTGCTTTTCGTCGCTGGTTTGGCGTTAGCCCGCGCCAGTGGCGGCAGCATGAGGCGTTGGTTTAAGCGGGGCAAACAGGAAAATGGCGGTTTTAGCTGCCTGTTGTGGCGGTAACGGCAAACGCTGGGCACTGCTAACGCTGTGCCATGCGGCCAGGCATAGTGGCTCATCACCTTCGGTTCTCATCACGTTATAGCCGCCATCGGCACGGCGCTCCGCAGTGACCGTGCAGTGCTGACCTGCATACTTCTCTCCAGATCCAAACTGCTTCATCACAGCCTGTTGTACCGCCTGGTTATATTGCGCGACAGCGTGTTTTTCCGGTGATGTCCCGGAACAGGCGGTCAAAACCAGCGCGACTACCACGGTGAAAACGCTTTTCATTATTCCTGCCTCATTCATATCGCCATTCAAGCCGGGTCGTGGGACGTTGCATAAAGTCTACGCATTAACCGGCTATGGGTACACCTTTGGTTATTTCACTTCCTTAGTCACCCCTGTCTTCATGGGAAACAGGTGAAAACCTCCCAATGCGGATGGGCGTAACGGCAGAAGGCGTGCTAAAAAATAACGGGTGCCTGCGCACCCGTTAATCTCAGGCTTCGGGCAGCAGAAGCTTGCTGTAACCGAGGCCGTTCTGTTTTTGCACTTTGATCTGCACCGGGATGCGTTCTTTCATCGCTTCAATATGGCTGATCACCCCAATGGTTTTCCCGCTGGCATTGAGCGTATCCAACGCATCAAGCGCGATATCCAGGGTTTCTGCGTCAAGTGTGCCAAACCCTTCATCCAGGAACAGCGATTCAATGCGCGTTTTATGGCTCACCAGGTCAGACAGGGCGAGGGCAAGGGCGAGACTGACGAGGAAACTTTCACCCCCGGAAAGGGTTCGCGTATCTCGTCTTGCATCGGCTTGCCAGGTATCCACCACGTCTAAATCCAGCGCGTCTTCACTGCGCCGCTGAAGCTGATAGCGGCCATGCAGGCGATCGAGCTGACGGTTGGCGAGCATCACCAGATGATCCAGCGTCAGCCCTTGAGCAAACAGGCGGAATTTGTCACCGCTGGCGGAGCCAATCAACTCTTTTAAAACACTCAGATGGCTCAACGCGCGATCGTCCTCGCTGATTTGTGCCAGCAGGCTCTGCTGCTCAGCACGTAACTGCGCATCACGCTGAAGTTGTTGCTGAATTTCCCCCTGCTGGCTGGCATTGTCATGTAACGCCTGACGCAGCCGATCCAGCGCCTGTAGTGGCGTTTCGTCGCTGTCATTCCACGCTGGCTGTTGCTGCTGATGTTGTTCCTGCTGCTGTTGCAGATGGGCCAGCCTGGTGAGCTGGGTACTGCGTAGCTGCTCCGTTTGCTGTATCTGCTCACGCAGGCGTAACGCTTCGGCCTCATCCAGTAATGCTGCCCGTAACGCGTCTTCACTGCTAAATCCGGCCGCTTGCCAGCCTTGCAGTAACTGCTCACTGGCGCTGCTGGCACGCGATGCCATCTCCTGTTGCTGCTGCTGTGCAGCGGCTAACTGGCCTTCCAGCGCACTCAAACCTGACTGCGCCTGCTGCCACTGTTGCAGCTGTTGGCTCAAGCGCTGTTCCAGCAGGTGCTGCTGTGCCTGCAACTGCTGGCGGGTGGTGCTGACATTGCCATCGCCGAACAGTGCAAAGCGTTGTGCCCGTTTCTCCTGCAACTCCTGATTGAGGCCTGTGACGACCTGCTGCTGTTGCTCGACACGCCGTGCGAATTCAGTGACCTGCTGTTGCAGATTACTGCTCTGCATCTCTGCGCGGACTAACTGCGGTTGCAGCGTGGCAAGTAACTGCTCACTCTTCTGCCACTGTTGCCAGCTATCCTGACGAGCCGCGAGCCAACTGTGGCGTTCCGTGGCGGTTGGGAGGGACAAGTCACAGGCGGCCACTTTACCGGCTAAATCCTGTTCAACTTGCAGGCATTGCTGTTGAAGTGTCACAACCTGTTGCTGCTGTTTTTGCAGCTGGCTGTGCAGCGAGCTCAGCGTCTGATCGGCCAACTGCTGCGCTTGTTGATGCTGCTGCCAGGCGAGTTGATGCTGCTGATGTTGGGTTTTCAGCTGCTGTAGCTGGCGCTGCGCCTCATCCTGCTGCTGCCACTGCTGTTGCAGGCTGGCCTCAAAGGTATGCTGCTCCTGTTGCCAGGCGGTTAATTCATCGGCCTGATCAGGTGTAAAAGTAAGTGCCAGCTCACTACCAACGGCCTGCCACTGCTGCATCAGATCCTGTTGTCGCTGCGCCAGCGTTGCCAGTTCTTCCCGTAATGTCTGCACCTGTTGCTGTAACAGTAAGAACTGCTCGCGTTTTTCCGTGCCGTCACTTTTGGCTTTTTCCACCACCTGCTGAAGTTGCAGACGGCGCTGCTGGTTCTGGCTTACCTCCAGTTGGCTGTAGGCTTCGATAGCGGGATGCTGGCATGAGCCACACAGCGGGCAGGGCTGATCTGGCTGAAGCTGAGCACGCTGCTGTGCCAGATCGGCAATTTGCCGTTCCAGTTCGCAGATGCGCTCCACATCCTGTAGCTGCTGGAGTTGCTGTTTATACTGCTCGCGCAGTTGCAGCAACTCATGCTCCGCCTGCTGCTGCTGTTTTTCCAGTGCCGTCAGACGTAACTGCTGTGCCGTGCGCTGCTGTTGCAGAGGCTGCCACTGCGAACTGATAACCGCTAAACGTTGGCGGGCATCCCGGCTGTTTTGAAACTGCCCGAGCATCGTACGCAGGTTTTCAGGCGGTGTCGCTTGCCACAGGCGAGTGAGCGCCTGCTCCGCTTCCACCACTTGCTGTGACGACTGTTGTTCAGCTTGCGCCAGCGGTATTGCCTGCTGTTGTAAGCGGGCCATATCGGCTTGCTGCTGGCTGAGGGCTTGTTCGGCCTGCGTCGCCTGTTGGTGTGCTGCCTGTAACCCGACTTCGCTCTCGGTCAACTGGCTGAAATGCACCTGCCACACGGGCAACTCTGGGCCCCACGAGGCCACACCCGGCTGGGTTGCCTGCCATGCCTGCTGCTGTTCCAGCGTTTGCTGCAACTGTTGCTGTTCGTGCTGGGCCTGCTGTAATTGCTGGACCAACGCCGCTTGCTGCTGTTGTAGCTGCTGGGCTGACTGTTGGTCCGTCTGCTGCTGTTTCTCCAGCGTGGCAATGTGCTGGTCGCGGGGGATCACCTCATCGGTTAACAGCGTTTCCTGCTGCCGTTGATGGTGCTGATGAGCGTCACGTTGTTCCAGCGCGGTTTGATAATCTCGCTCGGCCTGTTGTTGGTGCGCCTGAGAGGCCTGTCGCTGCTGCTGAAGCTGGTCATACAGCGTCGCTGACTGGGTGGCAGCGGCTTGATGCTCATCGCGTTGTTGCAGCTTGTGGCGTAGCTTTTCTGCTGGTTCACTCTGTGCCAGGCGTTGGCGTCCGGTTTCCGTTTGTGCCCAGGCCTGTTCTGCTTCGTGTAGCGCGGCCTGGATTTGCTGCTGTTGCTGCTGCAACTGCGCGGCCTGGGTTTGCCAGTGTTGGCTTTTTAAGGCGATATCTTGCTGTTGGGTCAGCGCCTGGCTACCGCTCTGTAACCCTTCGAGCTGTTGCTGAAGTCCGCTTCTCGCTTCATCTTCCAGCAAGGCGAGACCGGTGGCACGGCTGCGCAGCAGATCGAGTGCGGTTTTGGCATTTTTATGCTGTTCGTAGACCGCAATCGACAGGGTGCCGTAGATCTCGGTGCCGGTGAGTTCTTCCAGCAGCTCGGCCCGGTCGCCCGCTTTCGCATTGAGGAAGGCGGCAAACTGTCCCTGAGACAGCATCATGGAGCGGGTAAAGCGATCAAAATCGAGGCCGGAGAGCGTTTCGATCAGCTTTAGCTTGTCATTCACTTTGTCGGCGACAATCTGGTTGTCTGCGCAGCGAGCCAGTTCAACGCGTGGAGCCTGTAATTTACCGTCTGCGCTGCCGCGTGCCCGGTTTTGGCCCCAGAAGGCGCGCCAGGCTTCACCTTTAATCTCAAACTCGACTTCCGCCAGGCACTCTGCGGTATCTCGCGTCATCAGGGCATTTTGGCTTTGCGAGATCCCCCCTAAACGCGGGGTTTGATGATAGAGCGCGAGGCAAATCGCATCCAGCAGGGTGGTTTTACCGGCCCCGGTTGCGCCGGTAATGGCAAACAGGCCGTTGCTGGCAAAAGGTTCGCGACGAAAATCAATAAACCACTCGCCGCGCAGCGCATTGAGGTTTTTAAACCGCAGCGTCAGAATTTTCATGGCTGCTCCTCAATGCGGGCCAGAGTGCGACGAAACAGATCGCGTAACGGCGCTTTTTGCTCCGGTTCTAGCTCGGTTTCCAGCGCCAGGCGGCGTTCAAACACCTCTTCTACGTTGAGTTCACTCAGCGTTTCATTCTCCATCCTACTCAAACTACGCTGACGCTGTTCACGACTGCGCCGCAGCAATAAGATCTCTACCGGCAGCCCTTCGGCTAACTGCTCAATGCGCTGCTGTAGATCGCTCAGGTACTCCTGGGTCGTTACTTCGATATCCAGCCAAACCGGCAGTTCGTGGGTGTGATCGGCAAACTGGCCGAGCTGGGTTTCAATCTGTGCCAGAGAACCCTTCAGCGTCTGCATCGGCTGGAAGAGCGGGATTTCCAGCGTGGTCACCTGGGTTAATCCGCCGGCAGCGAAATCGAGTAAGAACACACTTTTATTACGCCCCAGCTCATCAAAACTCAGTGGCAACGGTGAGCCGCTGTAACGAATGTGATCGCTATCGGCAACGCGCTGAGCGCGGTGAATATGGCCGAGGGCGATGTAATCTGCCGGGGGAAAGGCATAGGCCGGGAAAGCATCCAGCGTGCCGATATAGATGTCGCGTACCGCATCGCTTTTGCTCACGCCCACCGTGGTGAGGTGGCCGGTGGCAATGATCGGCAGCGCCTTATCTCCCCGCAGCGTAAGCGCGGCGTCATAACAGCGCTGATAGTGGTTGGCGATGGCTTCTTGCAGGCTCAGGAGTTTATCGCGGCCAGACTGACCGGCCTGAGAGCGCATGATATCCCGTGGACGTAAAAACGGCACCGGACAGAGCAGGGCAGCCACTTCACCCGCGTGATTTTTCAATGGCAGTACATCGGGCACATCCTGCGGTGCAGCCACCACCAGGGTATTCAGACAAGCGAGTAATTCGCGAGATTCGTTAAGCGTGGCTACTGAATCATGGTTACCCGCCAACACAATCAACTGGCAGCCTGTGGGCTGTAACGAGACCACAAAACGGTTAAACATCTCACGGGCGTAACTCGGGGGAGCACCAGTATCAAACAGGTCCCCTGCGATAAGCAGCACATCCACTGCGTGAGTGCGAATTTCAGCCAGCAGCCAGTCGAGAAAGGCCTGGTGCTCCGCAGCGCGGCTTTTGCTGTAGAAGAACTGACCCAAATGCCAGTCGGCGGTGTGAATGATGCGCATAACTCTCCCTGCTGTCATTTTTGCCGGGGTGATTATAACGATTCTGCTGCAAAAGCCGAAACGTAGCGGCACTGTCACAAAAGCCGGGCTAAACTGTCACGCAGGGGGTGCGTTTTTCATAAAAATGTCATAAAACTGACGCATAATGACGCCGAAAATCCCAGTGACATCAGTCACATCTGCAGGAGTAACAATGGCAAAGCGCATTTTGGTTGTGGAAGATGAAGCTCCCATCCGTGAGATGTTATGTTTCGTGCTGGAACAAAATGATTACCAGCCGATTGAAGCGGAAGATTATGACAGTGCAATCGGGAAGCTGATCGAACCCTGGCCTGACCTGATCCTGCTTGACTGGATGTTACCCGGTGGTAGCGGCATTCAGTTTATTAAGCATTTGAAACGTGAAGCGATGACACGCGATATTCCGGTCATGATGTTGACCGCGCGCGGCGAAGAGGAAGACCGCGTACGGGGTCTCGAAGTGGGCGCGGATGATTACATCACCAAGCCATTCTCGCCGAAAGAGTTGATGGCGCGTATTAAAGCCGTGATGCGTCGCATCTCACCGATGGCAGTAGAAGAAGTGATTGAAATGCAGGGCCTCAGCCTTGATCCTTCATCTCACCGCGTGATGGCCGAAACCACCCCGCTGGAAATGGGGCCAACCGAATACAAGCTGCTGCACTTCTTTATGACTCACCCAGAACGTGTTTACAGCCGTGAACAACTGCTGAACAACGTCTGGGGCACCAACGTCTACGTTGAAGATCGTACCGTAGATGTGCATATCCGCCGCTTGCGTAAAGCACTTGAGGTTTCCGGCCACGACCGCATGGTGCAGACCGTGCGTGGCACTGGCTATCGTTTCTCGGGTCGCTACTAAACGGAGCCTTCACCGTGCTGGAACGACTCTCCTGGAAGAGATTAGTGTCGGAACTGGCGCTGGCTTGTTTGCCCGCGCTGTTGTTAGGGCTGCTATTTGGATATTTGCCCTGGTTCCTGTTTGCAAGTGTGCTGATCATGCTGGTCTGGCACTTCCGCAATCTGATGCGCTTGTCGCACTGGTTGTGGATTGATCGCACCATGACGCCCCCCACCGGCCGCGCCAGTTGGGAGCCGTTGTTTTATGGCCTTTATCAGATGCAGATGCGCAACCGACGTCGTCGGCGTGAGCTGGGCAATCTGATCAAGCGCTTTCGCAGTGGTGCTGAATCTCTGCCAGATGCGGTGATCCTCACCACGGAAGAGGGCACGATTTTCTGGTGCAACGGTCTGGCGCAGCAGCATTTAGGGCTACGCTGGCCGGAAGATAATGGCCAAAATATCCTCAACCTGCTGCGTTATCCTGAATTTTCGCGCTACATCCGCCAGCGGGATTTCAATAAACCGTTGACGCTGGTGTTGAATAATCAACGCCATATGGAGTTTCGCGTCATGCCCTACAGTGAAGGGCAGTGGCTGATGGTGGCGCGTGACGTCACCCAGATGCACCAACTGGAAGGCGCGCGGCGTAACTTCTTTGCCAACGTCAGTCATGAACTGCGCACCCCGTTGACCGTGTTGCAGGGCTACCTCGAAATGATGAATGACGAGGTGCTGAACGAGAAATCACGCGTTAAAGCGTTGCAGACCATGCAAGAGCAAACGCGGCGCATGGATAGTTTGGTCAAGCAACTGCTCACTTTGTCCCGCATTGAGGCCGCACCGGTTATTGACCTGAAAGAGAAAGTCGATGTTCCCATGATGCTGCGCATGTTGCAGCCGGAAGCGGAGACGCTGAGCGGTGGGCGGCATGAAATCCACTTCCATACCGATCCGCACCTCAAAGTGTTTGGCGATGATGAACAGCTTCGTAGCGCCATTTCTAACCTGGTGTACAACGCGGTAAATCATACGCCCGAGGGAACGCGCATTGATATCAGTTGGTTACATACCCGGCACGGCGCAGAATTTAAAGTGTGTGACAACGGGCCAGGCATTTCCTCGGAGCATTTGCCGCGTCTGACCGAACGTTTTTATCGGGTAGATAAAGCCCGCTCCCGTGCAACAGGCGGCAGTGGCCTTGGACTGGCGATTGTTAAACACGCGCTCAGCCACCACAATGCGCGGTTAGATATCACCAGCGAGCCAGACGTGGAGACCTGTTTTACCTTTACGTTACCGGCACGGTTGATTGTCAACAGCGAGATACGGGAGAATGTGACGCATTGACTCTTTGTAATGTGAACTTATGCGCCCACTCCTGCTGATTGTTGCTCTTCTTTTTCCCGCGCTGACGCAGGCCCAGATGCCGCTGCTGATTGGTAATCTCAGCAGCGTAGGATCGGACACGCTGGGTTATCTGATGACGCTGTGGGGCGAGGATTTTAGCCGACAATCACCGGGCGTGAACGTTCAGGTTCAGGCTTCCGGTTCCTCCACGGCCCCTACCGCACTGGCGGCGGGGGCCGCCCAACTCGGCCCCATGAGCCGCCCGATGCAGGCGGAAGAGCGACAGCGATTTATCGATCGCTATGGTTATCCGCCGCTGGCAGTACCGGTGGCAATGGATGCCCTGGTGGTGGTGGTCAATCAGCGCAATCCCATGCAGGAAATTTCACCGACGCAACTCGATGCACTCTATTCCATCACCCGTTTGTGCGGCGGAGAAAGCGTGCCGAAACACTGGGGAGAGCTGGGGATTACACAAACAGGATGGGCGCAACGCAGCATTCAGCGCTTTGGGCGAAATTCTGCCTCCGGAACCTGGGGTTTCTTTAAGCAGCAGGCGCTGTGTCGCGGTGATTTCCGCGCGGATGTCGCTGAATTCCCAGGATCGGCCGCCGTGGTGCAAGCCGTAGCGGCATCCCCTTACAGCATTGGTTATGCCAGCTTTGGTTTTCACCTCAGCGGGGTGAAAATGCTGGCGATTAAACGTCCCGGTCATGAGGCCGTGTTGCCAGACAGCGCATCTATTCGCAGTGGGCGCTATCCGTGGTCGCGGCCACTCTATATCTATCTGAACAAAGCCCCGGACAAACCGTTACCTCCGCTGGTTGCGGCGTTTATGCGCCAGGTCTTGTCCCCGGCAGGTCAGGCTCGTGTGGAAGAAGCCGGATATTTACCGCTCTCTGATGCACAAATGGCACAGGCACGCGCGGCGATTGGCGCGCCGTAGCGACCATAATGAATTTTATTCATGTGGCCTGAATTTTCTTCCGTTGCACCCGGCGCTGCGTCATGTCACTCTTGCTTTAGACATGTAGCCATCCAGACGGCTATAAATAACCTGAGGTAATTATTTCCTGCCGTGATTAGCGAGCGGGAAGACGCGAGGAGTTCCAATGCCAAACAATAGCGCCCCTTTCCGTGCCGATACCGTCGGCAGTTTCCTGCGTCCGGCAGCCATCAAAACCGCACGTGAGCAGTATGCCGCAGGCGCGTTGAGCGCTGAAAAACTGCGTCAGGTGGAAGATGAGCAGATTCGTCACGTGGTTGAACAGCAGCGTGCGAATGGCCTTAAGGTGGTGACTGATGGTGAATTCCGTCGCGCATGGTGGCATTTTGACTTCTTTGGCGACTTACACGGCGTAGAGCTGTATGAAGCCGAGCAGGGCATTCAGTTTAATGGCGTGCAGACCAAATCTCACGGCGTAAAAGTTACCGGCAAGGTAGCCTTTAATCCGCAACATCCGATGCTGGATCACTTCCGCTTCCTGCAAAGCGTCGCGGGGGACGCGGTGGCTAAAATGACCATTCCTAGCCCCAGCGTGCTGCACTTCCGTGGTGGGCGTAAAGTGATTGATGCCACTGTTTATCCTGAGCTGGATGCGTATTTTGACGATTTAGCGCAGACCTACAAAGAGGCCATCGCGGCGTTTTATGCTATCGGCTGTCGCTATTTGCAACTGGATGACACCGTCTGGGCTTATCTGTGCTCGGAAGATCAAAAAAGTCAGATTCGGGCGCGCGGCGAAGATCCAGAGCAGCTAGCGCGGACCTACGCACGCGTGCTGAACAAAGCGCTGGAAGGTAAGCCTGACGACTTAACGGTCGGGCTGCATGTTTGTCGCGGCAATTTCCGCTCCACCTGGATCTCTGAAGGCGGCTACGAGCCGGTCGCAGAAGTGCTGTTCGGTGGGGTCAATATCGATGCTTTCTTCCTTGAATATGACAACGAACGTTCAGGCGGCTTTGAACCACTGCGTTTCATCAAGCCGGGTCGACAGAAAGCGGTGTTAGGTTTGATTACTACCAAAAACGGCGAGCTGGAAGACCCTGAGCAGGTCAAGGCGCGTTTGCAGGAAGCGGCGCAGTACATCAGCCTCGACCAGCTTTGCCTGAGCCCGCAGTGTGGCTTTGCGTCCACCGAAGAGGGCAACAGCCTGACGGAAGCGCAACAGTGGCAGAAGATTCGTCTGGTGGTCGATATCGCTAAACAAGTCTGGTAAAGCTGTAAACTTGTGCACACAGGCGCGTAAATCGCGCCTTTTGTGCATTTATTTCCCCATTGCTGCTGATATTTCTTGCCTGTTGGAGAAATAATAAGCACATCATCTGATGCTCATTCGCGCTAAACTAAACACTTAAGCTGGTCGCTGGGGTATTTCCAGTAGATCATACTGCTTTTTAGATCCCGTCTTGCCTTTCTTCGCTATAAACGTTTTACTTAGCGCCGTTGTCGATTAATCCCTCTGTGAACAGAATAAAATCAGCTCATATCACCTGTGTTACTCCACAACCGCAAGCATAATGCTCTGGCATCACATGCTAACCCGTTGTAGTGACGCAGAAAGGGACGGCAGAAACCAACTTCCACCGCAACACCAATGACAGGCAGTACAGTTTAATGACACATCGTTTAACCTCGAAGGATATCCTCGCGCTGGGCTTTATGACTTTTGCCCTGTTTGTTGGCGCAGGTAATATCATCTTCCCACCGATGGTGGGTATTCAATCTGGCGAACACGTTTGGGTAGCGGCTTTTGGCTTCCTGATCACTGCTGTAGGCCTTCCGGTGATGACCGTTATCGCACTGGCCCGCGTGGGTGGTGGCGTTGATGCGCTGAGTTCACCAATCGGTAAAGCCGCTGGTCTGCTGCTGGCAACGGCATGTTATCTGGCCGTCGGCCCGTTGTTCGCAACGCCACGCACCGCGACCGTTTCATTTGAAGTGGGTATCGCCCCGCTGACTGGCGATGGCGCATTACCGCTGTTTATTTATAGCCTGATCTACTTCGCACTGGTCATCGGCATCTCGCTGTATCCGGGCAAACTGCTGGATACCGTGGGCCATTTCCTTGCACCACTGAAAATCGTCGCGCTGACCGTACTGGGCATCGCTGCGCTGGTGTGGCCAGCGGGTGGCGAAATCTCTGCAACAAGCGAGTATCAACACGCGGCGTTCTCCAGCGGTTTCGTTAACGGCTATCTCACCATGGACACCCTGGGTGCGATGGTGTTCGGTATTGTTATCGTTAATGCCGCCCGTTCACGAGGTGTGGAAAACACCGGTTTACTGACACGTTACACCATTCTTGCTGGCCTGATTGCGGGCGTGGGCCTGACGCTGGTCTACCTCAGCTTGTTCAAGTTGGGCTCCGACAGTGGCAGCCTGGTTGACCAGAATGCCAACGGTGCCGCCATCTTGCATGCTTACGTTGCTCACACCTTCGGCGGTATGGGCAGCTTCTTCCTGGCTGCACTGATCTTCGTCGCCTGTATGGTAACCGCCGTCGGTTTGACCTGTGCTTGTGCAGAATTCTTTGCGCAGTACCTGCCTTTGTCGTATAAAGCCCTGGTCTTTATTCTTGGTCTGTTCTCCATGGTGGTGTCAAACCTCGGTCTGAGCCATCTGATCCAGATCTCTATCCCGGTGTTAACGGCGATTTATCCGCCGTGCATCGTGCTGGTGGTATTGAGTTTCACCCTGAACTGGTGGAACAAAAGCAGCCGTGTTGTGGCTCCAACCATGCTGGTTAGCCTGCTGTTTGGTATCGTTGATGCCATCAAAACCACCGCGTTTAAAGACGCTCTGCCGGCCTTCAGCCAGCATCTGCCGCTCGCGGATCAGGGTCTCTCCTGGCTGCCACCGGCTGTTGCGATGCTGGTGATTGCAGCAGTGGTTGATCGCGTGAAGGGGCGCGAACAGGTGGTTGCTCACTCGTAAGTGACATCGCCGTTCTTCGACAACCACGGGCTTGCCCGTGGTTTTTTCATTTTCACAGGTACAGGTTGTTATGCAAGAAACCAACAAGCTCAAACGCGGACTGAGCACTCGTCACATCCGTTTTATGGCGCTGGGATCGGCCATCGGCACCGGTCTGTTCTACGGCTCGGCGGACGCTATTCAGATGGCTGGCCCGAGCGTACTGCTGGCTTACATCATCGGTGGCCTTATCGCCTATATCATCATGCGTGCGCTGGGCGAGATGTCAGTCAACAATCCGCAGGCCAGTTCGTTTTCACGCTATGCGCAGGATTATCTCGGCCCAATGGCGGGGTATATCACCGGCTGGACTTACTGCTTTGAAATCCTGATTGTGGCGATTGCCGATGTGACGGCGTTCGGTATTTACATGGGCGTCTGGTTCCCGGAAGTCCCGCACTGGGTGTGGGTGTTGAGCGTGGTGCTGATTATCGGCGCTATCAACCTGATGAGTGTCAAAGTGTTTGGTGAAGTGGAGTTTTGGTTCTCCTTCTTCAAGGTCGCGACCATTGTCATTATGATCATTGCGGGTTTAGGCATGATTATTTGGGGCATCGGTAACGGCGGTCAGCCAACCGGCATTCATAACCTGTGGAGCAACGGTGGTTTCTTTGCGCATGGCATTGTGGGCATGCTGCTGTCGTTGCAGATGGTGATGTTTGCCTACGGCGGTATTGAGATTATCGGTATCACCGCGGGCGAAGCAAAAGACCCGGCTAAATCTATTCCACGTGCCATCAACTCAGTGCCGTGGCGCATCCTGGTGTTCTATGTGGGTACGCTGTTTGTCATCATGTCTATCTACCCGTGGAATCAGGTAGGGACGCACGGTAGCCCGTTTGTGATGACCTTCCAGCACCTGGGGATTGCAGCAGCCGCTTCCATTCTGAATTTCGTGGTGATTACCGCCTCGCTGTCGGCCATTAACAGTGATGTGTTTGGTGTTGGCCGTATGCTGCACGGTATGGCACAGCAGGGCCATGCGCCCAAAATCTTCACCAATACCAGTGACCGTGGTGCGCCGTGGGTGACGGTTGTGGTGATGATGACGGCGCTGCTGATTGCGGTGTATCTCAACTACCTGATGCCGGAAAAAGTGTTCCTGGTGATTGCGTCACTGGCTACGTTCGCCACCGTTTGGGTGTGGATCATGATTCTGCTGTCGCAGATCGCTTTCCGCCGCAAAATCGGTAAAGAAGCTGCCGCGAAGCTTAACTTCGCGCTGCCAGGCGGGAGCTGGACGGCAGGCGTAGGTGTGGTGTTCTTGTGCTTTATCATCGCCCTGATTGGCTATTTCCCGGATACCCGCGTATCACTGTACGCCGGTTTCGCCTGGGTCATTGCCCTGGTGATCGGCTATCGCTTCGTGCGTAAGCCAGCCTAATCCTGCTTTAACAACCGGTCAGTTTGCTGGCCGGTTGTCTTCATCAATCTCTATCCCTTCAGCAAAAAAACGCCTGTAAACAATCCCTGCAACAGAATTGCGTGAAGCTCATATTACGTAATCATTCATTGTTTCAAATAAACATTCTTTTTTATCTGTATTCCAGCTATATCAAAAATGAATAGCAGTGGTAAATTTAAGTATTGTACCGATAAATAAATTGATCCTACTATCATTGCGCTACTCACTATGGATAAATCATAAGGGAAAGAATGATTATTTATGATGTTATTGGTCTTGGATTTGGCCCCTCTAATCTTGCTGTTGCAGCAGCAATTGAAGAAGAATATAAAAATTTAAATGCTGTATTTTTAGAGCAGAAAAACAATTTTATATGGCATAAAGGAATGCTAATTTCAGATGCTACGATGCAAATTTCTTTTTTAAAAGACATTGCAACCTTACGTAATCCGAATAGCAAGTTTTCATTTTTATCCTATTTGCACGAAAAGAATCGACTAGAGCAATTTGCAAACCTCAGGACTTTTTACCCAACAAGAATTGAGTTTAACGACTATTTTAAGTGGGTGGCTGAAAAGCTAAATGACTATGTTATATACTCGCAGGAAGTTACAGAAATAAGAAAGAGGACAATTAACGAAGAGTCACTTATTGAAGTGGAGTCAATAAATAAAATCACAGGTCAAAAAGAGATAAAAATAACACGTAATGTTATTCTTGCTTGTGGATTAACACCAAAATTGACTATTGGGAAAGAACTTTCAGAAGAAAAAGGATTTTTCCATGCTGCACATTATGCTTATAAAATTAAAGAATTTACCGATCACAATAAAGAATTGAACTTCCTTGTTATTGGCGGAGGACAAAGTGCAGCTGAGATAACTAAAGATCTGCATGCACAATTCAAAAATTCCTCTGTAACCTGCGCATTTTCAGGATTTGGGCTCAAACCTGCTGATGACAGTGAATTTGTAAATGAAGTTTTTTGTACTGCGACAGTCGATGAGTTCTTCTTTGCCAGCTCTGAAGTGCGTGATGAAATACTTAAAAAGCATGGTGATACCAATTACTCAGTGGTTGATCTTGAGTTAATCAAAGAGTTGTACCGTATTGCGTATGAAGAGCAAGTTACAGGTAATAAAAGGCTTAAATTCAAGAAAATGACCCGAGTGCTTGAAGCAACGAAACGCGACGGTAAAATTTTTGTAGATTTGCATGAAAAGATGAATGATATTTACACTCATGAAGAATATGATGCAGTTATTCTTGCGACGGGATATGAATCTGATGCCGGTATTAAACTACTGAGTAATATGCTT
Source organism: Candidatus Pantoea multigeneris (assembly GCF_011752615.1). Taxonomy (NCBI): domain Bacteria; kingdom Pseudomonadati; phylum Pseudomonadota; class Gammaproteobacteria; order Enterobacterales; family Erwiniaceae; genus Pantoea; species Candidatus Pantoea multigeneris. Next base: position 99,624 of record NZ_VWXF01000008.1, on the reverse strand, counting down.
GATGAACTGGATAGCAATGAGAGTGGCAATCTGGTTGTTGGGCGGAATTATAAAGTTAAGAATAAACTCGACTTAGGTATTTATATGGCGACCGGAAATGAAAGCACGCATGGTCTAAGTGATACATTGCTGTCTGTTTTAGCGGTCCGGGCAAATGAAATACTTAAAGATGTGTCTAAAACTACGAGTAAATATTCATCTTACCTAAAAGAAGAAAGTACTATTGCCTGATGAAAAATGTTGTGATTATCGGCGGTGGTGTTATTGGGTCTGCCATTTTTCACCATCTGAGTAAATATGGGAATAATAAAGTAACCTTAATTGAAAAAGATGAGGTAGGACAGCAAGGTGCGACATCAGTCTCTGGCGGTATTTTACGATGTTTCCATAATTCATTATCATTAACTTCTGAAGCAAATTATGGTTTAAATTTCTATCGAGATATCGCACAGAAGGAAAACTTCCCTGGTAATTTTATTCAAACTGGGTGTGTTTATCCAGTTCATACACAATCCGATTTTGACTATGTTAAAGAGTTAGCCATAAAGTATAAATCAATTATCAATATTGAAATTTTTGATAGCGATAGAGTACAAGAGCTAATGCCTTTTATTAACTGGTCAAATTATCAAGGGGCTGTGTTTGAACCAGATGCAGGGTATTTATGCCCGCGAGCCGCTTCTCAATTTTTTATTGATGAAGGTTCTAATGCTGAAAATACGGTAATTAACAAAACAAAATGCCTGCGAATAGTGAGGCAATATCGTAATGTTATCGGCGTTGAGACGACGGCTGGGTTTATTCCTGCGGATATCGTTATTGTTGCTGCGGGTGCATGGTCTGGTAGGTTAGCCGAGGATTCAGACATTACCTTGCCAGCATCGCTTCGGGTGAAAGCCATTCAAATGGCAAGCGTTCAATCTAATGTGCTAAGGGAGAATGTTATACCGGCATTTTTAGATGAAGTGACTGGCGCTTACGGGCGAGGTGCTCAAGAAGGGGGCTTGATGTTTGGCGCTTCATACAATATGTGGGATATCGACCCAAATGATTTTCCCACTCATGATGAATTGCAACATGAAATTATCATGAAAGAGTGTAAAAGGCTTTTTAACCTCCCCGATATTGATTCTTGCCAGCAGATAAGAATGTTCGATTGCTATACGGATAATGACCGTCCCTTGGTCTGTAGTTCTGATACCAGGGGACTATTCTGGGCTACTGGATTTAGTGGTGGTGGGTTTAAGTTTGCACCTTACGTCGCAGAAAGAATTTTTGAGATAATTAACAGGAGTTGATGAGTGGAAATTTTACGTGATGTAAATAAAAATGCGCATACGTTCTATGGAATTGAGTGTGCCACACTGTTACATGAAATTAATGTGGGAAAGATGCCCTTTGGGACCGCACATTGTAGCGTTAAGTCGTTCCAACATTCAGTTTCTCACTGCCATCATGAGAAAGAAAGTTTTTATATAATAAAGGGTAGTGGCTATATTATCTGCAATAATGTTAAGAGTGAAATTAAAGCTGGCGATCTTATTATTTTTGAACAGTTCGATAAGCATGCTATTTACAATGACTGTGATGATGAACTTCATTTTATTACACTTTGGTGGGAAGATGTGAAAAATCAGAAACAGTCATCCGAAGAATATTCTGGTGAGACGGTTATTTTTACCGCGCCGCCAACGCCTAACGGAAACCTACACCTTGGGCATCTTTCCGGACCTTACAGCGGTGCAGATATCTTTAAGCGGGGATTGCTGTTAGAGGGGAGAAAGGCGTATCACTCCTGCGGCCGCGATGACAATCAGACATATGTACTAAAGAAAGCCTGGGATGAGGGGCGTACTCCGGATATTTTGGCGGAGGATTATTCTAATCAAATTTTAGAAACGCTAAAATTATCAGACATTGAAATTGATCATTTTGAGAACCCTCTACTTTCAACTACACATGATAAGATTACGTGCGAACTGTTTAGTGATCTGTATGATAAAGGGTTTATTTATTCCAAAAAAACTGCGGCATTGTTCTGTGCAACGACAGGACGATATCTATTTGAAGCACATGTTCGTGGCGATTGCCCACATTGTGGTGAAGAGTCCGATGGAAATGCTTGTGAACAGTGCGGGCGGCCAAATGATGTTAGCGATCTCCTTAATGTTAAAAGTAAATATGGGAGTGGAGAGGTAATTCGTGGGCAAGTTGAACGCCTCTATTTCAAACTATCGGCTTTTACTGAAGAGCTAAAGTTATATGTTAATCAGGTAACAATGCCTGCGCATTTGCGCAAGCTTTGTAATAGTATGTTGGAAGAAGGGTTGCCAGATATTTGTGTTTCTAACCCAACAGACTGGGGAATTAATGTCCCGGTACCAACCTATTCTGAGCAGCGAGTATATGTTTGGTTTGAAATGGCAGCTGGATATCTTTCAAGTATAGCTGCACTGAATAAAACAGAACAGACGGACTGGAAAACATTCATGCTTAACCCGGAGAACCGTTATGTGCACTTCTTCGGCTTCGATAACGGTTATTTCCATGCACTACTTATTCCTGCGATTCTTATGGCGCATAATAAGGATGTTAACCTTCCAGCAGCTTTTATTGTTAATGAATTACTGAACCTGGATGGATTGAAGTTCTCGACAAGTCGTGGTCATCTTATTTGGGCGGCAGATATGCTTAAGAAGCAGCCTGCTGACTATCTGCGATTTTATCTTTCTTATATTCGTCCTGAAAGTAAAAAAGAAAATTTCACGCTGAGTGCATTTGAGAAGTTTGTTGAAGAAAATATACATGGTGGGATTTTAACAATGGTTGATAAAATCACCCACCTGGTTTATGAGGACTTCTCAGGGGTCATTCCAGAGGCTGGAGCATGGTCGACAGAGCAGATAAGCTATTTCCAGTCGCTTGGCACCATAATGGGGAATTTACGACAGTGTTACCAATTGGAGAATTTCTCTCCACAAAATGCCTCTTATCTCCTGTTAGAGCATGCTCGTAAATTACATAATTTTATAGATGCACAAATTTTCTTCCGTGGAAACAAAGCATCATATAATCACTATCGCACGAGTATCGCATTGGCTTGTGAAGGACTAAAAATATTCGCTATAGCTGCAAGCCCAATCATGCCTAATATTTCATTGTCATTATGGAAATACTTAGGTCATGAGGGGGAAATATTGTGGCATGATGAAATAAGCCTATTACAAAACTGCAAAGCAATTAAAGGATTATCATTTGGTGATTTTCATCAAAAAAATTACTCAGACGTTAAAATTGAAGAGGATATGAACTATGTTTAAGGAAGAATGTGAGTTAGCTGTAGATCTTCTTAGTGAAAGTGATCTTGATAATGTTGCATTACTCTTCAACGACTATCGAGTTTTCTATCAGCAGAAAACGGATGTCAGTGCTGCATACAATTTTATCAGCGAACGTTTTTTCAATAAGGAGTCGGTCGTTTTAGTCGCGAAAGCAGCAGGGAAAGTAGTTGGCTTCATTCAAATGTATCCTTCTTTTTCTTCTGTTCAGGCCAGGAAGATTTTTATCCTTAATGACTTATTCGTCAGGGCCGACTATCGTCAGTTAAAAGTTGGAGAGAGATTAATGCGCTTCTCTGAAGCGTATGCAAAAAAAGAAAAAGCCAGCATGCTTGTCCTTGAAACAATGTCTGATAATCTCACTGCGAAAAATCTTTATAAGAAAAGAGGATATGAACAGGAAGTCGGAGTGGAAATATATGCTCTGAATCTACAGGAAGCAGAATGAGTGGCATCTATGGTAACCTTGTTCTTTTTACAGTAACAACTGGGCTTACCTGCCTAATCCCGGGCATAACCGCAATGACTGTGGCATCTAATGGTTCCACCCATGGTTTCCGCAGTGTGGTAGCTACAATTGCGGGAATCATCGTTGCTAACACCCTGTTTTTCTTCCTGGTTGGATTGGGGGTGAAAACATTCATTGTAGCAGCACCTAAAACCTATAAAGTCATCCAGATGGTAGGTGTTGCCTATATGATTTATATGGGGTTTGTTTTTGTCAGAGCGAGTCGTACTAGTAATTTCGAACTGGCTGCTGAAAAAAAAGGTGTGTCAGATTTCAGGTCGGTAATATATCGTTCTTTTGTTCAGGGGTTCTATATTCAAGCTTTTAATCCCAAGGCTTTATTATATTACATTGCCTTGCTGCCCCAGTTCATTATTCCGAAGGAGAGTTTATTTTATCAACTGGTTATCTACTCTGTAATTACAGCTGTACTGGATGTTATTGCTTATGGAATGTATGGTTACCTGGGTACCATTATTAAGCGCTTTGAGTTAAATAATGTCAGTTACTATCTCAAATTGATGACGGGATTGTTATTGATATTTCTTGGGGTAAAAATGATCACTGTGTGATTTTTCTTATGGTCGTTTGCATCTCGCAAGCGACCATAATTTTATTCAATAAGTCATGACCTTTGAGGAGGTCATACTCAAACCTGATCTATTCAGCAAATAATTCCGTAGGCAATAAGGCTTTAAGCTGGTCATAAATAGCGCGGTTTGCCAGCAGCACCGGATTGCCATTTTTCAGGCCATCATTGGCGAGATAATCATTGGTGACGCCGCCGGCTTCACGCATCAGCACGATGCCGGGCAACCCATCCCACGGTGACATATGTGCTTCGAAATAGCCAATGAGCCGCCCGGCTGCGGCCCAGGCGCTGGTTAGTGCGCCAGAGCCGGTGCGTACGAACATTCCCCCTTCGGCCAGTAGCGCGTGGAGCAGCGGTATAATGCTCTCCGGCGGCATGCGGCTGGAGTGGCTGATACCCAAAACGCCTTCGCTCAGCTGTTGGGCTGGGCTTGCCTGAATGCGGGTTTCGTTAACCCAGGCACCTTTACCTTTGCAGGCGTGGAACAGCTCATGATGGTTGGGATCGCATACGATACCGATCAGCGGTTCATTGTGGCTTAACACCGCCAGCGAAACACACCAGTTGTGCAGGCCATTTAAAAAGCAGCTGGTGCCATCAATCGGGTCGATAACCCAGATGAAGCTGGCCCCTTCGATGTCACCGCCACTCTCCTCACCCAAAATGCCATCTTGTGGGAAGCGCTCGGCAATCAGGCTTTTTACCAGCTCCTCTACATTACGGTCGGCTTCACTGACCACATCCTGTAAATCCCGCTTGTGTTCCACCATCAACTGATGGCGTTGCTGATACCAGGATAATGCGCGACTGGCCGCCGCGCGTGCCACTTCGCAGGCATATTGATAACGGACATCGATTTCGTTCTGTGCAGCAGAGGCCATCTTCCCTCGTCCTTTCTTCCGGTGTTAAAACGCGACAAAAAGCGATAAATACTTAAGATTTATTTTATTAAGCCGGACTTGAGAGGCGGTGGCAAGGGCTATAGCGATTTGAACCCTTACGCATGGGTTTACAGCTGTTTTTGTTGGGCTAACTGCATTAAACGTGGGTAAAAACGGAAGAAAAACTGCTCCAGCGCAGCATAATTTGTAATGAAATCGTCATAGGAGTCGCGCAAGGCGGCGAGGCGAGGGCGTCGATGAGCCATGCCATTGAGTACCGGTGCCAGATAATCCGCCGTGGCGTAATGCTCCAGCCAGCGTTGACGCCACATGATCGCATTTAGCTCGGTAAATCCTTCGGGCGTGCCCGCCTGATGGGGGACGATGGCCTGTTCAGCCAGATCGACAAATGTGGTCAGAGACTGCTGGGGATGCAGCTCTTGCCAGTGACGAGCCAGAAAGTGATCCCATACCACATCCAGCGTGATCGGGGCGACGCGCCGGGTTTGCGCCCGGAACAGCTGCTTTGCCTCGTCGACTTCAGGCAGCGCATCGGTCATGGCGTCCAGCCGACGGTGCATCAGGATACCTTCAGCAACCGCTTCAGGCCACGCGTCATGGGGATTGCCACGAATAAAGTCGCCCAATAAATTGCCTAACAGCGAGCTGTCAGCAAGGTGGGCCAGATGGAGATGAGCGAGAAAGTTCATGGCGCATTATAGGCTAATGTTCCCTGTGCCAGCCAGCACGTTGAGTGCGGAATCGTTGAGTGGCTAATCTCTCTTTTTGCGTTAGTTCCATGCCAATGGTTCTGCATTGCCCGGTTTTCCGCTACACTATGCCGCCTATTTTTTGAACCTGGTCCGTTGTTGCCATGCGTGTTGCCGATTTTGCTTTTGAATTACCTGAGTCGTTAATTGCCCACTACCCACAGGCGCAGCGCAGTGGCTGCCGCTTGCTGTCGCTGGATGGTCCAAGCGGTGAACTGACGCACGGCGTCTTCACTGATGTGCTGGAAAAATTGCATCCTGGCGATCTGCTGGTGTTCAACAACACGCGGGTTATTCCTGCGCGTGTTTATGGTCGTAAGGCCAGCGGCGGCAAAATCGAAATGCTGGTCGAACGCATGCTGGATGAAAAACGCGTGTTGGCCCATGTGCGTGCGTCTAAAGCGCCGAAGCCGGGTGCCGAGCTGCTGCTGGGTGACGATGAAAGCGTGAAAGCGACCATGGTCGCCCGTCACGATACGCTGTTTGAAATCGCTTTTGACGATGAGCGTGCGGTGTTGGATATCCTCAACAGCGTCGGCCATATGCCGTTACCACCGTACATCGATCGCCCGGATGAAGAAGCCGACCGCGAGTTGTATCAGACCGTTTACAGTGAAAAACCAGGCGCGGTGGCTGCGCCGACAGCGGGTCTACATTTTGACGAACCCCTGTTACAGGCGCTGCGCGAAAAAGGCGTTGAGATGGCGTTTGTGACTTTGCACGTTGGCGCGGGAACCTTCCAGCCGGTACGCGTTGACAGCATTGAAGATCACACCATGCACTCTGAATATGCAGAAGTGCCGCAAGAGGTGGTCGATGCGGTGCTGGCGTGTAAAGCACGGGGTAATAAAGTGGTTGCCGTGGGAACCACGTCAGTGCGTTCTCTGGAGAGTGCAGCCCAGGCAGCCGACCAGGCGCTGATTGCCCCCTTCTTTGATGACACGCAGATCTTTATCTACCCTGGCTACCGCTATCAGGTGATTGACGCGCTGATCACTAACTTCCACCTGCCAGAATCGACCCTGATTATGCTGGTTTCGGCGTTTGCCGGTTATAAAAATACCATGGCTGCCTATCAGGAAGCCGTGGCTAAAGAGTATCGCTTCTTCAGCTATGGTGACGCGATGTTCATCAGCAAAAATAACCTGGCCATCGACGAAAAAGTCGGCGAATAACTCGCTCACTAATTGTTAGTCGTTTGAATAAAGCAAGAGCCTGGAGAGAAATCTCTGGGCTTTTTTATGCGTTCTCTCGCAATAAATATTTCTCGCCACGGTGAACTTTGTTATTTCGCGTTAGCGATACGTGTAATTATATTTTCAATCCCTTTCCTGGTGTGAATAAGTAAACACCTGCTCACCCGCCGACCAGCTTGTTATCTGCCCTGAGTTTATTAGCGTAACGGCTATATCTTTTTTTCATGAAAACGCCACTGGTGGCGGTTATTTAATTCTGCCAGTATCTGCGCCGGTTATTCAAAACGTCAATCTTTATCACGCGAATTATTCCTGCGTGATAGTTTCTCTTTTGCTTTCCTAAATTCCATACATTAGAGAAATGAAGCGTAAATTGTGATTGAATAAATCTTTCTGGTGCTTCAGAGGATGCACTGAGAAGAGGGTAGGTATTCTCACAGGGAGAGCATGAACATTTCAAAAGTAACTTCTGAGATAAAGCTTTATTAACTTTAATTCTGTGATTATATGAAGTTTGTTTTTCTTTGAGTTGTAAATAATGTGTACTACTCCAACGATGAATGTTGCACTATAGAAGTAAACAGCGCTGCTATAGTCATCGGTAAATAAATAGCCAAGAGAAAAGAAGATTAAAGTGTAAATGTAAGCAGAAGCAACTGAGAATGAATTATTAGATAAAACAGCGACAATAGACTTTAAATTTAATTCTTCGCTTGATTTTTCACTAAATGTTTTTTTTGTTTTCTTGTGAAAAACACGAAAGTAGAGCAGCTCGGATTTACTGAACCCATTGCTCTTAATCTTAACTTCAATTTTATTGAGGCGGTGTTCGGTCCTTGCATTCATGCTGGAGACTTCCATAAGTTTATACTCGCAAGCATTATATAAAAACAGTATGTTAGTGAAGATAGATTTCATATTTACTTCAAGAAATGTCACGGTTTTTAGGAACAGTCAGTGAGCGTTGAATGATGTAAGCATTGAGCATGCGAGTAGCGGCCCAACAGCCCCCAAGTGCCTATGCCGGTTGGCAGCAGCGGGCTGGGTTGGTAGAATGCGCCTCTTTTTTCTTAGTCACCAGACTGTTTCTCTGGTGGAGGTCCTGTGAAGTTTGAATTAGATACCACAGACGGGCGCGCACGCCGTGGCCGTCTTATTTTTGATCGCGGCGTGGTGGAAACCCCAGCATTCATGCCTGTGGGCACCTACGGTACGGTAAAAGGCATGACGCCGGAAGAAGTACAGGATACCGGCGCGCAGATCATCCTCGGCAACACCTTCCACCTGTGGCTGCGCCCAGGCCAGGAAGTGATGAAGCTGCACGGCGACCTGCATGATTTCATGCAGTGGCACGGTCCAATCCTCACTGATTCCGGCGGCTTCCAGGTCTTCAGCCTTGGTGACATCCGTAAAATCACCGAAGCGGGCGTACACTTCCGTAACCCAATCAACGGCGATCCTATCTTCCTTGATCCTGAGAAATCGATGGAGATTCAACACGACCTCGGTTCTGACATCGTGATGATCTTCGACGAATGTACGCCGTACCCGGCGGACTGGGACTACGCTAAGCGCTCTATGGAGATGTCTCTGCGTTGGGCACAGCGTAGCCGTGACCGTTTTGATAGCCTCGGTAACAAAAATGCGCTATTTGGCATCATCCAGGGCGGTGTTTACGAAGATTTACGTGATGTGTCAGTAAAAGGTCTGGTAGATATTGGCTTTGATGGGTACGCTGTGGGCGGCTTGGCAGTAGGGGAGCCAAAGGAAGACATGCACCGCATTCTGGAGCACGTTTGCCCGCAGATCCCTCACGATAAACCGCGCTATTTAATGGGCGTCGGCAAGCCAGAAGACCTGGTTGAAGGGGTACGTCGCGGCGTCGATATGTTCGACTGCGTGATGCCAACCCGCAACGCCCGTAACGGTCACCTGTTCGTTACCGATGGTGTGGTAAAAATCCGTAACGCGAAGCATAAAGATGACGTTTCGCCGCTGGATGCCGAGTGTGATTGCTACACCTGTCGCAATTACAGCCGTGCCTACTTGCATCATCTGGATCGCTGTAACGAAATACTGGGTGCACGCCTGAATACTATCCACAATCTGCGCTATTACCAGCGTCTGATGGCGGGTTTACGCAAGGCCATCGAAGAAGGTAAATTAGAGCACTTTGTTAGCGAGTTCTACCAACGGACGGGCAAAGCGGTACCGCCTTTAAACGTCTGATTATTCATCAATGAGGGAAAATTAATGAGCTTTTTCATTTCTGACGCTGTGGCTGCCGCAGGTGCACCGTCGCAGAGCAGTCCGTACTCTCTGGTCATCATGCTGGTGGTTTTCGGTCTGATCTTCTATTTCATGATCCTGCGCCCGCAACAGAAGCGTACCAAAGATCATAAAAAATTGATGGATTCGATCGGCAAAGGTGATGAAGTCCTGACCAATGGCGGCCTGGTAGGTCGTGTAACTAAAGTCGCTGAGACGGGTTACATTGCTATCGCGCTGAACGACACTACTGAAGTAGTGATCAAACGTGATTTCGTAGCTGCCGTCCTGCCGAAAGGCACCATGAAGGCGCTGTAATTTCTACTTCCCTAAGGGAACTGCCGTGTTAAATCGTTATCCTTTGTGGAAGTACATCATGCTGATCGTCGTGTTCGTCGTCGGCTTAGTGTATGCACTTCCCAACCTGTATGGTGAGGATCCGGCTGTTCAGATCACTGGTGCGCGCGGTGGCGCCGCCAGTGAGCAAACGTTGGATCAGGTTCAGAACGTATTAAAACAAGATAATATCCAGAGCAAATCTATCGCGCTGGAAAACGGGGCGATTACCGCCCGCTTTGCTAACACGGATGTGCAGTTAAGCGCCCGTGAAGCGATTATGAAGGTTCTTGGCGAGAACTATGTAGTTGCCCTCAACCTGGCACCTGCTCAGCCTGAATGGCTGCGGATGCTGTCAGCGGAGCCGATGAAACTCGGTCTCGATCTGCGTGGTGGTGTGCACTTCCTGATGGAAGTCGATATGGATACCGCGCTGGGTAAACTGCAAGAGCAAAATGCAGACAGTCTGCGTGGCGATCTGCGCGACAAAAACATCCCTTATACCAACGTCAATAAAATCGACAACTACGGTGTGGAAATTCGCTTTGCGGATGCCAACAGCCGTGACGCTGCGATCTCATACCTGACCTCACGTCATCGTGACCTCGTTATCACCAGCAGTGGAAGCAACGCGCTGCGTGCCGTCATGTCTGACGATCGCCTGCGTGAAGCGCGTGAATACGCGGTACAACAGAACATCACGATTCTGCGTAACCGTGTAAACCAGTTGGGTGTTGCTGAGCCAGTGGTTCAACGTCAGGGTGCTGACCGCATCGTGGTGGAACTGCCAGGTATTCAGGATACCGCGCGTGCGAAAGAGATTCTGGGTGCAACTGCAACGCTGGAGTTCCGTCCGGTTAACACCAGCGTTGATGCACTTTCTGCGTCTCAGGGCCGCGTGCCGGGTGACTCCGAAGTGAAGATGTCGCGTGATGGCCAGCCGGTTGTGCTGTACAAACGCGTTATCCTGACCGGTGACCACATCACGGATTCCACCTCCAGCATGGATGAGTACAACCAGCCACAGGTGAACATCTCGCTGGATAGTGCTGGCGGCTCGCTGATGTCTAACTACACCAAGGACAACATCGGTAAACCGATGGCGACCCTGTTTGTGGAGTACAAAGACAGCGGTAAGAAAGATGCCAACGGTCGTGCGATTCTGGTGAAACAGGAAGAAGTGATTAACGTTGCAAACATCCAGTCTCGTCTGGGTAACAGCTTCCGTATCACCGGCATCAATAACCCGAACGAAGCGCGTCAGCTCTCGCTGCTGCTGCGTGCCGGTGCGTTGATTGCGCCAATCCAGATTGTTGAAGAGCGTACCATCGGTCCAACTATGGGCCAGCAGAACATTACTCAGGGCCTTGAAGCTTGCCTGTGGGGCCTGATTGCCTCGGTTCTGTTTATGGTGTTCTTCTATAAGAAGTTTGGTTTGATTGCGACCAGTGCGCTGTTGGCTAACCTGGTATTGATTGTCGGCATTATGTCGTTGATCCCAGGCGCTACGCTGACCATGCCAGGCATTGCCGGTATTGTGTTGACGCTGGCGGTGGCCGTGGATGCAAACGTACTGATTAACGAACGTATCAAAGAAGAGCTGCGTAATGGGCGAAGCGTACAGCAGGCGATTCACGAGGGGTACAAAGGTGCCTTCTCCAGTATCGTGGATGCAAACGTCACCACCCTGATCAAAGTTATCATTCTGTATGCGGTAGGTACGGGTTCAATCAAAGGGTTCGCGATTACCACTGCAATTGGTATCGGTACGTCGATGTTTACCGCGATTATCGGTACTCGTGCCATCGTTAACCTGGTGTACGGCGGCAAACGCATCAACAAGCTGTCTATCTAAGGAGTGCGTTGTGGCACAGGAATATACTATTGAGCAGCTAAACCACGGGCGTAAAGTCGTCGACTTTATGCGCTGGGATAAGCTGGCGTTTCTCATCTCCGGCCTGCTGATTATTGCAGCGGTGGCGATCATGGGTGTGCGCGGTTTTAACTGGGGTCTGGATTTCACCGGTGGTACGGTGATCGAGATTAACCTGGAAAAACCAACCGACCTGGATACGCTGCGCTCAGCACTGCAACAGGCTGGCTTTGATGAGCCGCAGGTGCAGAACTTCGGCAGCAGCCGTGACGTGGTGGTGCGTATGCCACCGACCAGCGGCGCGGCAGGGCAGGAGCTGGGTACCAAAGTACTGGCGGTGATCAACCAGACTGCACAGCAGAACGCGACTGTGAAACGCATTGAGTTTGTTGGCCCAAGCGTTGGTAGCGATCTGGCTCAGGCTGGCGCGATGGCGCTGATGTCAGCATTGATTGCGATTCTGATCTACATCGGTTTTCGCTTTGAATGGCGTCTGGCGCTGGGTACCGTACTGGCGCTGGCGCACGACGTGATCATCACGGCGGGTCTGCTGTCACTGTTCCATATCGAAATCGATTTAACCATCGTCGCATCACTGATGTCGGTGATTGGTTACTCGCTTAACGATAAGATCGTGGTATCTGACCGTATTCGTGAGAACTTCCGCAAAATTCGCCGCGGTTCTCCTTACGACATTACTAACGTCTCTCTGACGCAAACGCTGAGCCGTACCATTATCACTTCAGCGACGACGCTGGCGATGATTCTGATTCTGTTCATCTTTGGTGGCGCACTGCTGAAAGGCTTCTCGCTCACCATGCTGATCGGTGTCACCATTGGTACTGTCTCCTCGATTTATGTCTCTTCAGCGCTGGCGCTGAAACTCGGCATGAAGCGCGAGCATTTGCTGGTGCAAAAAGTCGAGAAGGAAGGGGCGGATCAGCCATCGATCATGCCGTAAGCCTGTTTTAGCGCCTCAGCGCTGAAGCAGAGTGAGAGAGGGCGCATAGCAATATGCGCCCTTTTTTATCGCCTGAATTTAGCCTGCTAGTTGCCGCGAAAGCGACTGCGCTGCAAGGCATAAATTTGCTGGAGGGCATCGCGTGGGGAGATGGTGCGGAAAATATCACACATCATGCGGGCATCTGCGCGAATACCGCGCCACCAGCCCATTTTTCGGCCCTTAAGTGGGCTAATGACATGCGACCAGCCTACCACCTGTACGTGCAGTTGTAGCTCAATCCACAGGCTGTTCAGCCACACTTCCAGACCGAAACGGGGCAACTGGCGCATCTCTTTGAGTCGATCGGCCACCAGCGAGCGCGGAAATACCCGCTCACCAGAAATATAATCCAGTCCGATGGCGCGCCACAGTAACGGGCTATTGCTGCGCAGGCTAATGGTGGCATCGACACTGTGATGCAGCACCGGGTAGATCAGGGCGGTGATGTCATCGGTACTCAGGCCGACTAAATCCGCATCCAACAGCAGTATGTGGCTACCATGGCTGGCGGCGACACCCTGTGCAACGGCGGCGCTTTTCCCCTGATTACGTTTCAGCTGAATGACCCGCACGCGGCGGCGGCGCGCCACATTGACGGTGGCATCGCGAGATCGATCGTCCACCACAATGACTTCATGAATCAGTGGATGTCCTACCACTGCACTTAACACAGCATCAATGCGGGCGGCTTCATTGAAGGCCGGGATAATGCAGCTCACCGTGATGCAGTCACTTTCAGTCATCGTTCACCCCTGACGCGACAGGGCGGGATGTAGATGCTGCGTTTTGCCCGTGGTGCTCCCCGCGAGGGGCGTTCTGCAATATTGGCGATGATCTTTACTCCTCATTCATTTGTGGTGCATTCAGTGCGCTGGAAAGGACATTGCCTCGCCAGGTAAAACTGCGTCCAGCCCAGCACCATAGCCACAGTACCGGCAGCAGCACATCACGGATCATCATCGCCAGCACATCTCTTGCCCGGTGTGGCCAGCCAACGCTGTACGCCAGTGCCCACTCAGCGCCGTACCACAGCGCCATCAGCATCACGGGCACCAGTGCCGGGATAACCTCTTGCTGTACCAGCCACAGACTGCCGAGCAGTGCGGGCTGGGCACCGAGTAAGATTTCGGGTATGAATAGCCAGAAGAAGCCGAAGCGACGAATACGCGCCCAGCGCAGTTGACGCTGCCAGACGGCAGTAAAGCTGCGGCGACCAATGGGTTGATAGAAGGGGCGTGGTGGCAGAGTGACCTGCAGTCCGGCGTTGCGTGCCATTTTCGTGGAGGCGACATCTTCTGCTAGCTCGGCCCCAAGGGCGATTAAGCCGCCGTGCTGCTCCAGCACCTCTCGTCGCCAGCACAGGGTTTTCCCCTGGGCAAACCCCTTGCCGATGACATCAGAATTAAACTGCCAGCGTGCCTGGTGGGTATTCAGCATCGCCGCCTCGACGGCACCCCACAAATTTTCTGCCATGATGCCAATCGCCGGAGAACTCACCAGCGCAGTCTTATCTGTGGCCGAAGCGAGTAACACGCGCAGGTAGTCCGGCGGGAGCAGCAAATTGCTGTCTGCCATGACCAGCCATTCAGCCTGACTGTGCTGAGTGGCTTTCATCAGATTATTGATTTTTGGGTTAGCGGTGGCATGCATGTCGCCGATCAGTAGCTGGGCCTGCTGCTGCGGAAATTCGGCCATCAAGCGCTTTATCACAGGAATGATGGGATCGCGCGGAGAGGCAACACAAAACAGGATTTCATAGTGCGGATAGTTCTGCACAAAGCTGGAGCGCAACGTGGCTTCGTCAAAGCAGTCCAGCCCGCACACTGGGCGCGCAAGTGTAATAAAGGGCAGCGCAGTTGCCGATTGCCGCAGCGGTTGATGTAAACGCCAGCGCACCAGTAACAGTGAGCCGAGCTGAATGAGCGTCAGGAGGATGCAGGCGCTCAGTACCACAATCGTCATCAGATTCATGCCATTCCCTCTTCAGGCTGTTCAAGCTCTGCCAGTACGGAAAGGGGAGCCTCAGCCGCCTGCAACAGCGGTGCGCCACACCAGTCAATCAGGCTTAATGTTCCGTGATGATCTTCTACCAGCGCGCTCATGCTGCTGATCCAGTCGCCACAGTTAGCGTAAAGTGTGCCCTGATAGTGGTTCAACGCGGCGCGGTGTAAGTGCCCGCAAACCACACCATCGACCCCATGCTGACGTGCCAGGGCGACCAGCCGCTTCTCGATTAATCCTCCCCACGTCAGCAAGCTGTTAAACGCATCAACAAAGCCGGAGACAAACCCGCT
The DNA here is from genome assembly GCF_011752615.1 of Candidatus Pantoea multigeneris. Classification (NCBI taxonomy): domain Bacteria; kingdom Pseudomonadati; phylum Pseudomonadota; class Gammaproteobacteria; order Enterobacterales; family Erwiniaceae; genus Pantoea; species Candidatus Pantoea multigeneris. The sequence goes on along the minus strand of NZ_VWXF01000008.1, from coordinate 84,565 downwards.
CTGGCGTGGCTGATGATGTTTGGCGGCACAGCGCCGCATCCGCCCTTCAAGATAACTGCCCACGCGTGACATCAGATGAGAGCGACCAAGCCAGAAATCACAGCAGTGACCGTGAGTAATCAGGTAGCGACGCTTGTCGGCCGCCTGGTGAATCACATAGTCATGGTGAGCGGGAATTAACGAAGAGTGAGGATGGGTATCTTGAGGAGCGAGACAGGGATCGTGATTACCGGGGAGCCGTATTAGCGTCATTCCTGCCGCCTGACGGGCTTTCAGCAGCGAGAGGATCTCATCGTGCCGCGGGCTCCAGAATTGTGGCCGCCTTCGGCCAAGATCGAAAATATCGCCCACCAGATAGATGTTTTCGGCTTCGTGGGTCTGGAGAAAGTGCAGAATCTTCTCCACATGACACCCCTGAGCACCCAGATGTAAATCAGACAGGAACAGCGTGCGATATCGCGCCGCAGCGGGAAGACCAGCATAGCCTGGCATAACGTCCTCCTGATGAGGTGACGGAAAATCAATCAGTTTCCAGATCAGGCGCATTATAGGGGGCGGTATATGGACGTCCGATGACCGTAAGGTTGCAGAATTGTGTTGCAGTCAGGAGAGGGGCGTTTGACGTTCAGCAGCGCCTGGTGGACGCCGCTGAACCGGGGATCAGTGCGTCAACGGCTCGCCGTTGCTCATCACGTCATGTACGCGAATGAAACCAAGCTGTTCCGGGGCTAAGCCACCAAGATGTAAAGGCACGGTTACCGAAGATTGCGGCGTCAGGCTGGCGGGAATAACCAGCGTCTGTTGCTGGCTACTGGCATTGAGTGGTTTCCCACTGGTGGGATCGAGTTCACCCCAAACCACGCTGGCGCTCAGCGCCGGTAGCGGCTGATGGTTGCTGCTGCTCAGTGTCAGATCAACCCGGCTACCCTCAACATCCCCTTTGACCTGGCCGAGTGAAAGACGGATTTCGCCCAGTTGGGTTTGTAGCAATACGGGCGTTTTTGCCAGCGGCAGTAACCATGCCCCCTGTGCTGCCTGGCTATTGAGCTGCCCCTGGGTTTCCAGCGCTTCGGCCTGCCCAGTAAGCTGTTGCATCTGCTGGCTCAGTTGACTGACTTCCTGATGCAGTTGCTTGACCTGTGGTGAGGGCGTGGTGCTGCTACAGCCGCTTAAAATGAGCAGTGACAGGGCAAAGGGTGCGCAAAGCGTCCTGTTGAACATGTTTTTTCCTGAATAGCCAATGAAGTGAGTCGCAAGCATGACGACAGATGTTAGCAGCATGAGGCCGTTTTCGCTTCTCTCATAGTCTGGAAAGGTACGCTAATGCATTTTGTTGCTTGCCAGTTCGCGCTACACTGTGAAGATCATTTATCTGGTTTCAGGAAACACCATGCACTGCCCATTCTGCTCCACTGTGGATACTAAAGTGATCGATTCCCGCCTGGTCAGCGAGGGCTCTTCGGTGCGCCGCCGCCGCCAGTGTCTGGTCTGCCATGAGCGCTTTACCACCTTCGAAGTGGCTGAGTTGGTGATGCCACGCGTGGTGAAAAGCAACGATGTGCGTGAGCCGTTCAACGAAGACAAACTCAGTAGCGGTTTAATGAAAGCCCTGGAGAAACGTCCGGTCAGCGCCGATGCTATCGAAGGGGCGGTTAACCACATCAAGACCCAATTGCGCTCCACCGGCGAGCGTGAAGTACCGAGCAAGTTGATTGGTAATCTGGTAATGGATGAACTGAAAAAGCTTGATAAGGTCGCCTATATTCGTTTCGCTTCCGTATACCGCAGTTTCGAAGATATTCGCGAATTCGGGGAAGAGATCGCCCGCTTACAGGACTAAAGCATGGATCAACATTACATGGCGCGCGCGCTGGAACTGGCGCGGCGCGGTCGCTTTACAACGACACCTAACCCTAATGTCGGCTGCGTGATTGTCCGCGAGGGGGAAGTGGTGGGTGAAGGCTGGCACCACCGTGCGGGGGAACCGCACGCGGAAGTGCATGCATTGCGTATGGCCGGTGAAAAAGCGCGTGGCGCGACAGCGTATGTGACGCTGGAACCTTGTAGCCATCATGGTCGAACGCCACCATGTTGTGACGCACTGATTGCTGCTGGCGTCAGCCGTGTGGTTGCGGCGATGCAGGACCCCAATCCGCAGGTCGCGGGGCGTGGTTTGTATCGTTTGCAGCAGGCAGGTATCGAAGTCAGCCACAGCCTGATGGCAGCCGAAGCGGAAGCCCTGAATCGTGGCTTCCTGAAACGTATGCGTACCGGTTTTCCCTGGGTTCAGCTCAAACTGGGGGCCTCTCTGGATGGTCGTACCGCGTTAGCCAACGGCGAAAGTCAGTGGATCACCTCACCGCAGGCACGCCAGGATGTGCAACGTTTGCGCGCGGCAAGTTCAGCTATTCTTTCTACCAGTGCCACGGTGCTGGCAGACGACCCTTCACTCACCGTCCGTTGGGAAGAGCTAGATGAACCGACGCGCGAATTGCTGAGTCAGGATGCCTTGCGTCAACCCGTCCGTGTGATTGTGGATAGCCAGAACCGTGTGACACCGCAGCATCGCTTAATTGCACAGCCGGGGGAAACCTGGCTGATGCGATCACAGCCCGATAACCAACTCTGGCCGGACAGCGTCAGCCAGATAGCGGTCCCATTGCGTGAGTCCCAGCTGGATTTAGTCGCGATGTTGATGCTGCTGGGCAAGCAGCAAATTAACAGCGTCTGGGTTGAGGCGGGCGCAACGTTTGCCGGTGCGCTGTTGCAGGCCGGGGTGGTTGACGAGTTGATTGTTTATCTGGCACCGAAATTATTAGGTGATGAGGCGCGCGGGCTGTGTGCGTTGCCTGGGTTGAGCCAACTGATTGATGCACCTCAGTTTACCTTCAGTGATATTCGGCAGGTTGGGCCAGATCTCCGCCTGACGTTGACCCCTCGCTGAGTCAGGTCGGAAAAGCGAGAGCAAGCCGCCTTAGACTATGATAGAATCCGCCCCCCTGCGGGGGCTATAAACTACACCCAAAGGATATGTATGAACGTTATCGAAGCTGCTGTTGCCACGCCTGAGGCAAAAATTGCCATTGTTATCGCGCGTTTTAACAACTTCATTAATGACAGCCTGCTGTCTGGTGCCGTTGACGCCCTGAAGCGTATTGGCCAGGTGAAAGATAAAAATATCACTGTGGTCTGGGTACCAGGCGCTTATGAATTGCCACTGGCCGCGCGTGCGCTGGCCAAAGCCGGTAACCATGACGCTATCGTGGCGCTGGGTACCGTGATTCGTGGCGGCACTGCACACTTTGAATATGTGGCAGGTGAAGCCAGCTCTGGGATTGCCAATGTTGCCATGACCAGTGAAATCCCAGTGACCTTTGGTGTTCTGACCACTGAAAACATCGAGCAGGCAATTGAACGCGCTGGTACTAAAGCGGGTAACAAAGGTGCCGAAGCGGCTCTGACCGCTCTCGAAATGATTAACGTATTGAAAGCTATCAAAGCCTGATTTTAGTAAGGGGAATTTTGTGAAACCTGCTGCTCGTCGTCGCGCCCGTGAGTGCGCTGTCCAGGCACTCTACTCCTGGCAGTTGTCGAAAAACGACATTGCTGATGTGGAATACCAGTTTCTGGCGGAACAAGACGTCAAAGACGTTGATATTAGCTATTTCCGCGAACTGCTGGCCGGTGTGGCGACCAATAGTGCATACCTGGATGGGCTGATGAAGCCATATCTGTCGCGCCAGTTGGAAGAACTGGGTCAGGTTGAAAAAGCCATCCTGCGTATTTCGCTCTATGAGTTGAGCAAGCGCGATGATGTGCCTTATAAAGTGGCCATCAATGAAGGTATTGAGCTGGCGAAAGTCTTCGGTGCTGAAGACAGCCACAAATTTGTCAACGGTGTGCTGGATAAAGCCGCTCCGCAAATTAGACCCCACAAAAAATAATGTAAGAGGCCGGTAATCCCGGCCTTTTTTTATCTGGATTTTATTATGGCCTGTGGCGAATTCGAACTCATTGCACGTTACTTCAACCGCGTCACCAGTTCCCGCCGCGATGTGGAGAAGGGCATTGGTGATGACTGCGCACTGCTGAACCTGCCTGAAAAACAGACGTTGGCAATCAGCACTGATACGTTGGTCGAAGGGGTGCATTTCTTACGAGATATCCATCCAGCTGATTTAGGCTATAAAGCTCTGGCAGTGAACCTCAGCGATCTGGCCGCGATGGGGGCCGATCCTGCGTGGTTAACGCTGGCGCTGACGTTACCCGAAGTCGATGAGAGCTGGTTGCAGGCATTCAGTGACAGCCTGTTTGAGCTACTGAATTACTACAATATGCAGCTGATTGGCGGTGATACCACGCGTGGTCCGTTGAGCATGACGCTCGGCATTCACGGCATGGTGCCAGTCGGTAAAGCGTTACGGCGCAGCGGTGCACGTCCAGGCGACTGGATCTATGTCACCGGAACATTAGGCGATAGCGCTGCCGGTTTGGCACTGTTACAGCATCATCAGCGCATTGCCGATCCTGCGGTGCATGAAGCGCTGATTAAACGCCACCTGCGGCCGATGCCGCGCATTCTGCAAGGTCAGGCTTTACGCGCTCTGGCGAGTTCCGCGATTGATATCTCTGATGGCCTGATTTCCGATCTGGGGCATGTGCTGCAGGCAAGTCGCTGTGGCGCCAGGGTCAATCTGGAGGCGCTGCCGCTTTCTGCTGTACTGCGCGATCATTTTGAGCATGAGCAAGTGATGCGCTGGGCGCTGAGCGGCGGTGAAGACTATGAGCTGTGCTTCACCGTACCGGAAGTGAATCGTGGGGCGCTGGACGTTGCATTAGGGCATCTGGGTGTCCCTTACACCTGCGTAGGGCAAATTCTGCCCGAGGCTGACGGGTTTACCCTGCTGGAAAATGGCAAGCCAGCCAGTGCCAGTTTTCAGGGATATGATCACTTCGTGAAGAAGTAAGTTTTAGCAAAAGTGCGGTTGCCAGAAGGCGGTGTAGTGGGTGAGCTGTCGCACTGTCTTAAAATCTACACCCTCACCCCAACCCTCTCCCGCCTGCGGGAGAGGGTGCAAGTCCTCAGCATAATAGGGATTAGAGGTTATTACTCAAATCCCACCACGGGATGCGGCTGATAGGCCGACTCCAGCTCAGCAATCTCAATTGAACTGAGTTGCACATCAACAGCCTGCACCAGATCGTTCAACTGCTCCGCGCGTGAAGCACCAATTATCGGTGCGGTGATAGCCGGTTTGTGCAGCATCCAGGCCAGAGCAACTTGTGCGCGGGAAATGCCTTTATCTTCCGCGATACGGGCCACGCGCTGGGCGATTGCAGCATCGTTCTCTTCAGTGGCGCTATACAGCGTTTTGCCATATTCATCTGAAGCCGTACGTGCAGTGGCTTCTCCCCAGGGGCGCGTCAGGCGGCCACGGGCCAGTGGGCTCCATGGCAGCACCGCAATCCCTTCGGCCTGACACAGTGGGTGCATCTCACGCTCTTCTTCGCGTTGAATCAGATTGTACTGGTCCTGCATACTGACAAACGCGTGCCAGCCTTGATGCTGCTGGGTGTAGAGTGCCTTAGCAAACTGCCAGGCATGCATGGAAGAAGCACCGAGATAGCGGACTTTACCGGCCTGCACAACATCATGCAGTGCTTCCAGCGTCTCCTCTAGCGGCGTTTCATAATCCCAGCGGTGGATCTGCAACAGATCGATATAGTCGGTGCCGAGGCGGCGCAGGCTATCATCGACGGATTGCAGAATATTCTTGCGCGATAACCCTTGGGTGAGATTACTCAGTGAGAAGAACACTTTGGTGGCAATCACCACCTCTTCACGCCGGGCAAAATCCTTCAGCGCCCGGCCCACGATCTCCTCACTGCTGCCATCGGAGTAGCTGTTGGCGGTATCAAAAAAGTTGATGCCAGCATCCAGCGCCTGCTTAATCAACGGGCGGCTGCTCTCTTCGGGCAGTGTCCAGGCGTGACGTCCACGTTCTGGTTCGCCGAAAGTCATACAGCCAAGAGTCAGGCGCGATACCTGGAGATCGGTTTGGCCTAATTGAATGGTTTTCATCGTTGCTTCCTGCGTTATCCTGAAAAAGGTGCAGTAAGCATAGCAGGCGGATACCCCCACGAAGGGAGTATCCGTGCGGAAGGGATTACTGGCTCAGCCAGTGTGCGATCTGCTGTTCGATACCCACGGCATCTAACTGATAATCATGACGCACTTCTTCCTGCGTACCCTGCGGAATAAACACATCCGGCAGGCCGAGGTTCAGCACTGGCACAGCCAAACGCTTTGCCATTACAAACTCATTTACGCCGCTGCCTGCACCACCTTTGATCGCCCCTTCTTCAAGGGTAATCAACGCTTCATGGCTGCCAGCCAGCTCGGTAATCAATGCTTCATCCAGTGGCTTAACAAAGCGCATGTCCACCAGCGTGGCATTGAGTTTCTCTGCTACGGCTGCGGCTTCTGGCAGCAGTGTGCCAAAGTTAAGGATCGCCAGCTTCTCGCCTTTACGGCGCACAATCCCTTTACCCAGTGGCAGGCTTGCCAGCGGCTCAAGCGTGGCACCTGTCCCCGTGCCGCGCGGATAACGCACGGAACTTGGACCTTCCTGATAATGGTAGCCGGTATACAACATCTGACGGCACTCATTTTCATCGCTCGGGGTCATGATCACCATGTCCGGGATACAGCGCAGGAAGGCGATATCAAATGCGCCCTGATGCGTCTGCCCGTCGGCCCCGACGATGCCACCACGGTCAATGGCGAACAGCACGGGTAGCTTCTGGATCGCCACATCGTGAATCAGCTGGTCGTAGGCACGTTGCAGGAAAGTCGAGTAGATCGCCACAACAGGCTTATAGCCGCCAATCGCCATACCGGCGGCAAAGGTCACCGCATGCTGCTCGGCAATCGCCACATCAAAGTACTGTTTTGGGTACTGACGGGAAAACGCCACCATACCGGAACCTTCACGCATTGCCGGGGTGATCGCCATTAAACGGCTGTCATCTTTGGCAATTTCACACAGCCAGTTGCCGAAAATTTTGGAGTAGCTCGGCAAACCTTCTGCGCTTTTTGGCAGAGAGCCACTGGCCGGGTCAAACTTCGGTACGGCGTGCCAGGTGATGGGGTCTTGCTCGGCAGGGGCGTAGCCTTTGCCCTTTTTGGTCATAATGTGCAGGAACTGCGGCCCTTTCAGGTTACGCATATTGCCTAACGTCTGCACCAGCGCCAGCACATCATGGCCGTCTACCGGGCCAATATAGTTAAAGCCCAGCTCTTCAAACAGCGTACCGGGAACCACCATGCCTTTAAGATGTTCTTCCGTGCGCCGTACCAGCTCTTTAATGGGGGGCAGGCCGGTCAAGACACGCTTGCCGCCTTCACGCAGGCGTGCATAGGTCTTACCGGAAAGAATTTGTGCCAGGCGGTTGTTCAGCGCACCTACGTTCTCTGAGATCGACATTTCGTTGTCGTTCAGGATAACCAGCATATCGGGCTTGATATCCCCGGCGTGGTTCATCGCTTCAAAGGCCATACCGGCAGTGATCGCGCCATCGCCAATGATACAGGCCGTGCGGCGGCCTTTACCTTCGCGCTCGGCGGCGGCGGCCATGCCCAGACCGGCACTGATGGAGGTAGAGGAGTGCCCCACGCTTAATACGTCGAACTCACTCTCTTCACGCCATGGGAATGGGTGCACGCCATTTTTCTGTCGAATGGTGCCGATGCGATCGCGACGGCCGGTCAAAATCTTGTGGGGATAGGCCTGATGGCCAACGTCCCACACCAGATGATCAAAAGGTGTGTTGTACACATAATGCAGTGCGACTGTCAGTTCGACGACGCCCAGACCCGAGGCAAAATGGCCGCTGGAACGACTTACGCTATCCAGCAGGTACTGGCGCAGTTCATCACACAGCGCGGGAAGCTTCTCTTTTGGCAGCAAACGTAATTCTTGTACCGTGCCTGCCAGCGCCAGTGTCGGGTATTTAGCAATATCAAAACTCATCAGAGACTCATTATGGAAGTTATTTGTCGCGTTCAATTATGAAACTGGCTAGCGCCCGTAGCGCTGAGGTATCCAGTGACTGCTCAGCCAGTGCATCCAGGGCACTTAGCGCTTCCTGACAGAGATCCCAGGCTTTCTGCCGGGCATTATCTAACCCGAGCAGTGCAGGGTAGGTGCTCTTACCTAAGGCCTGGTCGGCACCCTGCGTTTTCCCCAGGGTGGCGGTATCACCGACCACGTCAAGGATGTCATCTTGTACCTGGAATGCCAGGCCAATAGCGGCGGCATAAGTATCGAGCAGAGGCAGCGCCTGTTGGCCACGCTCTCCGGCGGCCAGTGCACCAAGACGAACGGCAGAACGAATTAATGCACCTGTCTTATGGCGATGGATCTGCTCCAGTTGCGCCAGGTCAACGTTTTTGCCTTCCGCGGCCAGGTCCAACGCCTGGCCACCACACATGCCGGCCACGCCGCTGGCGCGGGCTAACTCAGAAACCATCGCCAGCCGTGCCTGAAGGCTCACGCGCGGCATCTCGCTATCTGCCAGTATAGAAAATGCCAGCGTTTGCAGGGCGTCACCTGCGAGAATCGCGGTATCTTCACCATATTTTATATGGCAAGTTGGCTGACCACGACGCAGAGCATCGTTGTCCATGGCGGGCAGATCATCGTGGATCAGGGAGTAGGCGTGGATACACTCCACAGCCGCTGCAGGGGCATCCAGCGCGGTGGCATCGGCTTGCAGCATCTCTCCGGTGGCGTACACCAGAAACGGACGTAAGCGTTTACCTCCTAATAATGCCCCATATTCCATGGCATTCACCAGAGGAGAACTCTGAAATGGCAGTGGCGCTAAAAACTGGGTCAGGGCGTGATTAACGCGATCGTGACAGGCGCTAAGCCGTTGAGCAAAATCCATTAGTCATTTTCCGGCATGAAAGGGGCAAGGTAGGCGTCTTTGTCATCACTCAGCAGGATGCGGACGCGCTGTTCTGCCTGTTGTAGCGTTTGTTGGCCGCTGCGCGCCAGTTGTACACCGCGCTCGAATTCATTCAACGCCTCTTCCAGCGGGAGCTCTCCGCTCTCCAGTCGGCTGACAATCTGTTCCAGCTGCTGCAAAGAGGTCTCGAAACTGGCGGGCTGTTCGGCTTTTTTAGGCATATTTTGTGTCAACTCACAGAGTTAGTCATCGTCTGATCAACGGTCATGGTAGCCGAGTCAGATTGATTAGCAAAATGTTCAATGTGAATCAGCTTGCAGAAGCAGTCAGGAGACAAAGGTGGTATACTTCGCGCCCTGGTCGCGGAGGTGCAGTTGATCCCGCGAATTCTCTGATTTTACTCGCTAACAGCGAAAGCTTTTAGCACTATTTTGCTCAATGAACCTGTGCCGCCATGAAGTTTATCATTAAATTATTTCCTGAAATCACCATCAAAAGTCAGTCGGTGCGTCTGCGCTTTATCAAAATGCTTAGCGGAAACATTCGCAATGTACTCAAGACGATCACGGAAGAGATGGCCGTGGTGCGCCACTGGGATCACATTGAAGTCCGTGCAAAAGATGAAAGCCTGCGTGAAGTTATCACCGGTGAACTGACCCGTATTCCGGGTATCCATCACGTATTGGCGGTGGAAGACCGCCCGTATAACGACATCCATGACATCTTTGAACAGACGCTGGCGCTTTACCGCGACGGGCTGGAGAACAAAAGTTTCTGCGTCCGCGTTAAGCGTCGTGGTCAGCACAGCTTTAGCTCACAGGATGTTGAGCGCTACGTGGGTGGGGGTCTGAATCAACACATTGCCAGCGCACGCGTACAGCTCACCAAACCGGATGTGACCGTCAATCTCGAAATTGAGAATGACCGCGTGCTGTTAATCACTGGCCGTTACGAAGGTCTGGGTGGTTTCCCAATCGGTAGCCAGGAAGATGTGCTGTCGCTGATTTCTGGCGGCTTTGACTCCGGCGTCTCCAGCTATATGTTGCTGCGCCGTGGCTGCCGCGTTCACTACTGCTTCTTTAACCTTGGCGGTGCCGCGCATGAAATTGGTGTTCGTCAGGTGGCTCACTATCTGTGGCAGCGTTTTGGCCGCTCACACCGTGTGCGTTTCGTTGCGATCAACTTCGAGCCGGTAGTAGGCGAGATCCTCGAAAAAGTGGATGACGGCCAGATGGGCGTGGTGCTGAAGCGTATGATGGTACGCGCGGCATCAACGATTGCAGAACGCTATGGCGTGCAGGCGCTGGTGACGGGTGAAGCACTCGGCCAGGTATCAAGCCAGACGCTGACCAACCTGCGCCTGATCGACAACGCCTCAGATACGCTGATTCTGCGTCCGCTTATCTCCCATGATAAAGAGCACATCATCAATCTGGCGCGCCACATCGGCACCGAAGACTTTGCCAAAACCATGCCGGAATACTGTGGCGTTATCTCCAAAAGCCCAACGGTAAAAGCGGTGAAGGCGAAGATCGAAGCGGAAGAGGCGAACTTTGATTTCAGTATTCTGGAGCGCGTGATCGCAGAAGCCAGCAATATGGATATCCGCGAAATTGCACAGCAGGCGCGCGAAGAAGTTCCCGAAGTCGAAACCGTGGCATCGTTCAGTGAAAATGACGTGGTGCTGGATATTCGCTCTATCGATGAGCAGGAAGCCAAACCGTTGGTGCTGGAAGGCGCTGAGGTGAAAAGTTTGCCGTTCTACAAACTCAGCACCCAGTTTGCTGACCTCGATCAGAGCAAAACCTGGCTGCTGTACTGCGACCGTGGTGTGATGAGTCGCTTGCAGGCGCTCTACCTGCATGAGCAGGGCCATGCCAACGTTAAAATCTATCGCCCATAAGCATCAGGCCCCGTAAAAACGGGGCCTTTTTCATTACGGGTTATACCGGCTCATCGTCGTAGTTGTAGATACCAGCAGCAACCACCAACTGGGCCGCAACGGCTCGGGCCGTCTCTTTATTCACCAGCAGATCAATCAGCTTCAGCGCAAAATCGATAGAAGTCCCGACGCCCTGGCTGGTCAACAGATTGACCCTTGGGTCCCAGGCGACACGGCGATCGACCCAGTGCTTATCAGGGATGGTGTCACGGCGGCTGGGATGACCGGTCATGTTGCCTACCGGGAACAGATCGTGCGGGATCAGCACTGTGCCGGGTGCCGCGCAAATCGCCGCGACAATACGGCCAGAGACATGAAACTGACGTACGGTTTCTATCAGCAGAGGGCTATCACGGAAGGTTTCCGCGCCGGGCAAGCCGCCGGGCAACACAATCGCCGCAAAGTCGTTATCTGCCACTTCAACCAGTGGCGCATCTGCCAGCAGTTTCACGCCGCGTGAGCCGCGAATTTCACGGCTGCCATCGCCCTCTACGCTAGCGGTGACAACGTGCAAACCCGCACGCACCAGCAGATCGATAGTGGTGACCGCTTCCGTCTCCTCACTGCCATGAGCCAGGCAAACCAGTACCGAAGCTTTCGCGATCATAATCAGACTCCTTGCGTTTAATCAGTTCGTACAGTCGGTTATTTTCCGCCACGCTGAAACCGTGTTTACGTGCTTTGCGCACCAGAAAACCATTAATGTAATCAATTTCAGTTAAGCGCTGTGCGCGCACGTCCTGCAGCATAGACGAGACGTTGGCCGCTGTGCTGGCAATCACGTCATAGACGATGTCCTGTAAAGCGCCACTGCTGGTATGCAGCCCTTCACGCTCCATAACCAGCGCCACTTCATCACACAGCAGCGTGATTTGCGCATGTTTATCATGCAGTTCGCCGTTGCTACAGTTGTACTCCACGCTCAGCGGGTTGATAACGCAGTTAACCGCCAGCTTACGCCAGCAGGCGGCCGCGATGTTATCGTGCCATGCCACATCAGGCAGGGCCTGGTGGAGCACATCCGCGAGGTCACTGTGCGCCATACTGGCGCGGTTGCCAGGGCCAATATGGGTAATGCCATTGGCGATGTGGCGCACATAGCCCTCTTCGCGTAGTGCTGCATGGGTGGTGATCCCCCGCACTAACGGCTGTGGCAGCCCTTTTAGCTCTTCCATGGTCCCCATACCGTTATGCAGCAGCAGCACCGGACACTCGGCAGGCAACAGGGCCTGCAGGTTTTTTACTGCCTGGGAAACCTGGGGGGCTTTCAGCGTGACTAAGAGCAATTGGCTTTGTGAAAGAAACAGCGGGTCATTAGCAATAAATGTGCTCTCGCTGCGGTTACCTTCAGTATCAATCACCTTTACTGAACAGTAAGGCTGAGGTACGCGTAACCAGCCCTGTACTTCATGGCCCTGGCGGGCCAGAGCGGCGAGCCAAACCTGGCCAATGGCACCGCAGCCTAATACGGTAATCTTCATTTTGCCTCCCGCTGGCGGTTTCTGGTGTTAACGCCCTGTCTACACAGTATAGCTTTCAGCGTTATGCGATTTTATTTACTGGCACAAGACGCGTATTATGCCTGTCACTTTAGCGTCAGGAGAAGAAAAGATGCCATCTTTCGATATCGTTTCAGAAGTCGAGTTGCCAGAAGTACGGAATGCAGTCGAGAATGCCAACCGTGAACTCTCTACTCGTTTCGACTTCCGTAACGTGAGCGCCAGCATTGAGCTCAACGAAAAGAATGAAACTATCAAAATCACCAGCGAGTCTGATTTCCAGGTGAAACAGATCGTGGATATTTTGCGAGAAAAGCTGCTGAAACGCGGCATTGAAGGGGCGGCGATTGAAGTCCCGGAACAGATTGAACACAGCGGCAAAAGCTGGTCTTTGGAAGCAAAGCTGAAAAAAGGCATTGAAAGCGATGTTGCCAAAAAGCTGGTTAAGCTGATCAAAGACAGCAAGCTGAAGGTGCAGACCCAGATTCAGGGTGAAGAACTGCGCGTTACCGGAAAATCACGTGATGACCTGCAAGGCGCTATGGCGCTGGTACGTGGTGGTAACCTGGGACAGCCGTTCCAGTTCAAAAACTTCCGCGATTAATCCTGCTTTTCCCGCGCAGCCCGCCGATAGAGCGTGCTGCGTGCTACTCCCAACGCCTGCGCCGCTTTACTGATGTTACCGTCAAAGCGGTGCAGCGTTTCTGCAATCAGCTTCTCATCATGTTGTTGTAACATCACCGGCGCTTCTGTTTCTGGAGGACGGTAGTCGTGAGGCAGATTATCTTGTCCAAGCACTTCGCCATCATCCGCTAAGGCCAGCAGCACTTTTAACAAGCTGCGGAGCTGGCGGACGTTGCCTGGCCATGGCAATTGCGCCAAAGACTGCAACAGCTCTGGCCGCAGTTGGACATTGCGCGTATCACCACCCAGTTCTTGCCACAACCGGCGAATAAAGTCCGGTAATGCAGGCCAGTCACGCAGGGGGGGAATAGCGAAAGAGAACTCCTGTAAACGGTAGAGTAAATCTTCACGGAATGCCCCTTCAGCCACGCGCTGTGCCAGGTTGCGGTGCGTTGCGCTGATCACGGCAAAATTCACCGGCCAGCTCCGGCTGGAGCCGAGCGGAGCGACCTCTTTTTCCTGCAACACGCGCAGCAGGCGCGTCTGGAGTGCCAGTGGCATATCGCCAATTTCATCCAGGAACAGCACACCGCCATCCGCCTCACGAATTTTACCGATATAGCCATTTTTACTGGCCCCGGTAAACGCCCCCGCCTGATAGCCAAACAGCTCGGATTCAATCAGGGATTCGGGAATAGCAGCGCAGTTGATGGCGACAAACTTACCCGTGTGCCAGCGGCTTTGCTGATGCAATGCCCGGCTGAGGTACTCTTTACCACAGCCAGTTTCACCCTGAATACAGAGAGAAACACCGGCGTTAAGCAGGCGCACCATTTTTTCGCCGTCACGCTGGAGAGAAAAGGGCAGGCTATGGTCGCTGCCGCTGCTGACGGCATGGTGTACTCTGGCAGGGGCACGCAGACGGAAATAGTACGCTTGTTGCTGGTGGGTGATCACCGGCAGCGGCAGGGAAGTCGCAAGCTGTTCCTGTAACGGGAACAGCTGATCAAAACGCAGCAGGCCAAATTGCTCCGCGCCCAATGCCAGTTCCCGCGTCGCTACGCGGTTTGCCGCCATGAGAATATTGTCTGAGAACACCAGCAGGAGCTCTTCACCGGTATCAATCCCCTGTGGCTGAACATGCAGGCTCATCAACCACTGTTGCGGGTGTAGGCTCTGCTTCACCCACAGGTATTCGATCTGCCGGGCCGCCTGTTGAATCCACCCCAACGTGTGCGGATGGGAAAAGTGTGCCGGGCCGGAAATATCCAGCACGCCGGCTATCTGGCCGTTGGGGGTTTGCAGCGGGATCGCAGCGCAGTAGAGGTTCTGATTACTGGTGAGGAAATGTTGATCGCCGGTGATTTCACAGCTGTCATCAATGGCTAAAGCCGTACCAATGGCATTGGTTCCACGGCCACATTCACTCCACAGGTTGCCCGGAGCCAACGCGAAACGCTGCGCTTTCTGCATGGCGTGCATGTCACCAAAAGTATTCAGCACCAGGCCGGTGGCATCGGAAAGAATCACAACAGATTGTTTATCTGCAATTTTTTGTGCGAGGGCGTTAACGATGGGCTGGGAAAACTGCTGCAAACCGGCATGGGTGGCGATCAAATCGGCCAGTTCACCCTGACGCACACGGGGAAAATCATCGGCATTGCGCTCTAATCCATACTGTTGACTGCGAAACCAGGAATCTGTCAGAACGGCATCAGCATCAATGTGTGTGGATGGAGTTCCCTGCATTTTGACCTCATACGCCAGCCCTGAATGTTGCGACATTGTAGCGTTGTGGTTTTTACAGTGTTGCGATTTGCAACACAGAAGCAGAAATTTCTTGCGGTTAATCCGACTGCTGCTCAATTAGATTTCATTAATACAATGATATTAAAAGCGATTTTTGACAGGTGTAAAAGTGGCACGCCATCTGCTTTAGGGAAACGGGGAGGATAATTTTAATCGCATTCAAATCTCCTCCTCTGCTCATCAGACCCTACACGAAGGAGTTAGCGATGCGTTATGCACATCCTGGAACGCCAGGTGCGCTGGTTTCATTTAAAGCGACCTACGGCAACTATATTGATGGCGAATTTAAAGAACCGCTCAGCGGTCAGTATTTTACTAACACCTCTCCGGTGAACGGCAGCGATATTGCCCAGTTCCCTCGTTCAGATGCACGAGATATTGAACTGGCGCTGGATGCCGCCCACCGAGCCGCTGATGCCTGGGGAAGGACCAGCGTACAGCATCGTTCAACGTTGCTGCTACAAATTGCCGACCGTATTGAAGCCAATCTTGAGTACCTGGCGGTGGCGGAAAGTTGGGATAACGGCAAACCCATTCGTGAAACCCTGAATGCCGATCTCCCTCTGGCAGCCGACCACTTCCGCTACTTTGCCGGTTGCCTGCGTGCGCAAGAGGGGAGTGCCGCTGAGATCGATCAGCACACTGTCGCCTATCACTTCCACGAGCCTTTAGGCGTCGTCGGGCAAATTATCCCATGGAATTTCCCGTTACTGATGGCCGCCTGGAAACTGGCTCCGGCACTGGCGGCGGGCAACTGCGTAGTCTTAAAGCCTGCTGAGCAGACGCCGCTGGGGATCACCTTACTGCTGGAGCTGATTGGCGATCTGCTGCCGCCAGGGGTGCTGAACGTGGTGCAAGGATTTGGTCGCGAAGCCGGTGAAGCGCTGGCAACCAGCAAACGCATCGCGAAAATTGCCTTCACCGGATCGACCCCGGTTGGCCGTCATATTATGGCCTGTGCCGCCGAGAATATTATTCCGTGTACCGTCGAGCTGGGCGGCAAATCGCCTAACATCTATTTTGCCGATGTACTTCAGGGCGAAGAGTCCTTTATTGAGAAGGCGGTTGAGGGGCTGGTGCTGGGCTTCTTTAATCAGGGGGAAGTCTGTACCTGTCCGTCACGCGCGCTGATTCATGAATCGATCTATGCGCCTTTTATGGAGCGAGTGTTGGCGAAAGTCGCCACGATTCGCCGTGGCGATCCGCTGGATACGGAAACCATGGTGGGTGCCCAGGCCTCACGCCAGCAATTCGATAAAATCTTGTCCTACATCAATATTGCCCGGCTGGAAGGGGGGCAAATTCTTACCGGTGGGGACAGAGCAACGCTCTCCGCCGAGCTGGATAGTGGTTTCTATATTCAACCGACCCTGATCAAAGGTGACAACGCGATGCGCTGTTTCCAGGAGGAGATTTTTGGGCCAGTGATTGGAATTACCACCTTTAAAGATGAAGCAGAAGCCCTGCGCATTGCTAACGAAACGCAGTTTGGTCTGGGGGCGGGTGTGTGGACGCGCGACACTAACCTCGCTTATCGCATGGGCCGTGGCATTAAAGCGGGTCGTGTCTGGACCAACTGTTATCACATCTACCCGGCGCATGCCGCGTTCGGGGGGTATAAACAATCTGGCGTAGGACGTGAAACGCACAAAATGGCGCTGAACGCCTATCAACAAACCAAGAATCTGCTGGTCAGTTACGACACGACTCCCCTGGGCCTGTTTTGAGCCTGCTGAATCCATTTATGAGGTGACAAGATGACAACGATGAAAGCCGCAGTGGTTAAAGCATTTGGTGAACCTTTAGTGATTGAACAAGTCCCGGTGCCGGAAGTAAAACCCGGCACTATTCTGGTCAAAATCGCCGCGACCGGCATCTGCCACACAGATTTACATGCCGCTGAAGGTGACTGGCCGGTGAAACCCACGCCACCCTTTATTCCCGGGCATGAAGGTGTTGGTGAGATTGTCAAAGTGGGTGAGGGGGTTAAACATCTTAAAGTTGGCGATCGTGTCGGGGTACCGTGGCTCTATTCGGCCTGTGGCCACTGTGAACACTGTCTGGATAGCTGGGAGACACTGTGCCATGACCAGCAAAATGCGGGCTATTCGGTAAACGGGAGCTTTGCAGAGTACTGTCTGGCCGATGCGAACTATGTTGGCATCCTGCCGGATAACATCAGCTATAACGAAATTGCCCCGATTCTCTGCGCGGGCGTCACCGTCTATAAAGGCCTGAAAATGACCGAGACGAAACCCGGTGACTGGGTGGTGATTTCGGGTATTGGTGGCTTGGGACACATGGCCGTTCAGTATGCAAAAGCCATGGGGCTGAACGTAGCCGCAGTAGATATTGATGACGAGAAGCTGGCCTTTGCTAAACGCCTGGGGGCTACCGTCACCGTCAATGCTAAAAATGAAGACCCCGAGAAGGTGTTCCAGGAAGCCTTTGGTGGCGCGCATGGTGTACTGGTGACGGCGGTGTCGCCGAAAGCATTCCAGCAGGCGATTGGTACGTTGCGCCGTGGTGGCACCATGGTCTTGAACGGATTGCCACCAGGCACGTTTGATCTGTCGATCTTCAATATGGTGCTGGATGGCATCACAGTGCGTGGCTCTATCGTCGGCACGCGGAAAGATTTACAAGAGGCGCTGGATTTTGCCGGTCAGCACAAGGTGAAAGCCAATATTGCGGTAGAACCGTTGGTGAATATCAACGATATCTTCGCCCGCATGCATGCTGGTAAAATTGAAGGGCGAATTGTGGTGGATATGGCACTGTAATCGCAGCAGAGTGCGCCTCAATGAGGCGCACTCTTTACCTGAACATCAGCAGGCTGCAATCATCGCTTCCAGGTTGCCACGGTTAGTGACTTTACTGTCGATTTTGATATAGGCACTTTTCTCTTCCGGCACGATAAACACCGAAGCAACGCCAGGCTGCGCTTTCAGACGCTGCTCGAGGTTTGGTACGGCCAACACGGCATCGCTCAGTACGATACGCAAGCTGCTAACGTAGGGCGGTTCTGCCATGGTGAAACTGACCACCAGCCACACGGCGGCAACCAGTGCGCCAACCAAAAACACTTCCGGTGCACCAAAGTGACCAAATAACCAGCCACCGAGGCTGCCACCAATTGCCACGCCAATAAACTGGCTGGTGGAATAAACGCCCATCGCGGTGCCTTTGTAGCCCGGAGGTGACTCCTTGCTGATCAGCGAAGGCAAAATCGCCTCCATCAGGTTAAACGCAAAGAAGAAGACCTGAACACCAATAACCAACGTCCAGAAGTGAGCGCCCGCCATCCACAGGATCACTTCTGCCAGCAGGATTAAAGCCACACAGGCGACAAACACGCGCTTCATTTTACGCTTCGCTTCAGCGTAAATGATAAATGGCACCACCGCGACAAAGGCGATCAGCATGGTGGCTAAATAGATTTTCCAGTGTTCGGCAGCGGGTAAACCTGCGTTTTCAAACTGACCCGGTAATGCGACAAAGCTCGACATCAATAAAATATGCAGGCACAAAATACCGAAGTTGAGTTTCAGCAGTTTAGGATTAGCCAGCACTTTACGAATGCTGCCCTTCACCATGCCTGATTCACGGTTCAATACATGATTCGGTGCATTTGGCACCACCAGCAAGGTGATGACAATCCCCAAAGTGGCAAGCATCGCAATCATCCAGAACAGGGCATGTAAGCCCAAGGCATGGGTAACAATCGGGCCGATAACCATCGCGATAGCGAAGGTCACACCAAAACTGATACCGATAAACGCCATGGCTTTGGTGCGGTTTTGCTCACGAGTCAGGTCTGATAGCAGCGCCATCACCGCGGCTGCAATGGCACCGGAACCTTGCAGGGCTCGGCCAAGAATAATGCCCCAGATGGAGACTGTGCAGGCGGCAATCACACTGCCCAGAACGAACATCAATAACCCGCCAACGATCAGCGGTTTTCGGCCAACCCGGTCAGAGATCAAACCAAAGGGGATTTGGAAAACTGCCTGTGCCAGGCCATAAATACCAATAGCCAGACCAATTAATGTCTCATTTGCGCCCTGGAGTGCCATACCGTAGGTTGTAAGCACAGGTAATACCATAAACATTCCCAGCATACGCAGGGAAAAAACCGTACCCAGACCCCATGTCGCACGACGTTCCGTGGGGGTCATTTTATTATCGTTCATTCCAACCTCTTATTATCGACTGCCACCATTTTAAGCAGTGGGGGAGGGCGGGTAAATTATTAGTTTTTAAGCAGTAGTAACAAAAAGAAAGGGCGCTTTAAGCGCCCTTCAGAGTCATGTTGCTGCGGTATTACCAGACGTAGGTCAGGAGGTCTTTCGAGGCAGGAGCCATGAAATCAACCGACATCATCACACTCAGCGCGGTGACTACGACAATGGAGAATACAAACAGTTTACGCGCCCAAACTTTGTCGTCTGAGGTTTTGTAACCTGAAAGTGCCATGCCCAACCACCAGACACTGACTGCTGCTGCTACGGCAAGGTATTTGTAACCCGCGTAACCGCCAAGAGAGAGCATGACGGTTGCGATCATAAACGCCAGAATGTAGAGCGTAATATGGTTTTTCGCGACCGAGATGCCTTTTACAACGGGCAGTACCGGAATGTTGGCTGCCTGGTAATCTTTAAAGCGGAAGATCGCAATCGCATAGGAGTGCGGCATCTGCCACAGGCTAAAGATCGCCAGCAAAATCAGTGCGCCAGCATCAAATTCGTTGGTGACAGCACAGTAGCCGATAACCGGCGGCGCAGCGCCAGAGAGGCTGCCAATCAGCGTACCGTAAACGGAATTACGCTTCATATACAGGCTGTAAACACCAACGTATACCACGAAGCCCATCACCGCTAGCCACATGGCCAGCGGGTTTGCGCCAACGTACAGCAATGCGAAGCCAGCAATACCTAACACAGTGGCATAAGCCAGGCTTACTTTCGCGGAGATGAGTCCTTTAACCAGCACTCGATTCCTGGTCCTCTCCATTTTCTTGTCGATATCACGGTCGATCACGTTGTTAAACACACAACCTGATGCTACGACCAGCGAAACGCCAACCAAAGCGGTGAGAAACAGGGCGTAATTAATGCTGCCTTTGGAGGCCAGCAAAAATCCGCCGATGACAGAAATTAAATTCCCGAAAATAATTCCTGGTTTAGTTACTTGCAGGTATTGCTTAATCATCACTTATGACTCTTTAGTGGGGCATCATGTTGTAGTTCAGGTTCCACATAATCCACAGTGAGCCGACCACGACAATCAGGATGATCAGTGCTGAGAACACAATGGCGACCATGTTCCAGCCACCCTCAGACTTGCTATCCAGATGCAGGAAGTACACCAGGTGAACCAGGACCTGAATGATGGCACAGGCAATAACTACGCCCAGGGTAGCACCGTGAGATGCGCCGCCATCCATTACCATCCAGAACGGAATACCGGTCAGGATGATAGAGAGGATGAAGCCGATCATGTAGGACTTCACGCTACCGTGTGATGCACCATGTTCGTTTGCAGTATGACTCATTACATAGTCCCCATCAGATAAACAACGGTGAATACGCAAATCCATACCACGTCCAGGAAGTGCCAGAACAGGCTCAGGCACATGATACGGGTACGGTTAGTCGGGGTCAGGCCACGTTTGGCAACCTGGAACATCAGTACTGCCATCCAGATCAGACCAGAAGTTACGTGCACACCGTGCGTACCAACCAGGGTAAAGAAGCCTGACAGGAAGCCACTACGGTTCGGGCCAAAGCCTTCTTCAATCAGGTGATGGAATTCATAGATTTCCATCCCGATGAAGCCGAGACCGAACAGGAAGGTCAACGCCAGCCAGCCGAGAACGGCGCCTTTGTTTTCCTTGTTCATGTTAATAACTGCAAAGCCATAGGTGATGGAGCTCAACAACAGCAGTGCTGTTTCGCCCAGTACGAACGGCAGTTCGAAGATATCTTTACCTGCCGGACCACCGGCAGTGCTGTTTACCATTACTGCATAGGTGGCAAACAGGGTGGCAAAGATAATGCAGTCACTCATCAGGTAGATCCAGAAGCCAAAGACTTTATTGGCTCCTGCATCGTGATGCCCATGCTCCGCATGGGCGTCGTGGTGTTTATTCACAGTTTGCGTCGACATTATTTCAGACCTGCTTTGCGGATTTCGTCAAAGTGCGCGTTTTCGATTTTCTCGACTTCGCTAACCTGTACGTAGTAGTCCACGTCTTCGTCAAAGCTCTTAACAACCCAGCTGACAATCACGCCCAGGAAGCAGACGATAGCCATCCACCAGATATGCCAGATCATCGCGAAACCGAATACCGTAGCGAATGCAGCAATGATGATGCCCGCGCCGCTGTTTTTCGGCATGTGGATCTCTTCGTAGTGCTCCGGCTGCTTATACGCTTCGCCTTTTTCCTTCATTTCCCAGAACGCATCGCGCTCGTGGATGTGAGGGATCTTAGCGAAGTTATAGAACGGAGGCGGAGAAGAGGTTGCCCACTCCAGTGTACGGCCACCCCATGGGTCACCGGTCACATCACGGTTCTGATCGCGATCGCGTACTGAAACATAGAACTGAATAACCTGACAGATGATACCGCAAGCCACCAGGCCCGCACCGCACGCTGCAACAACCAGCAGAGGGTGGAACTGAGGATCGATATCCTGGCTAATACGACGGGTCATACCCATGAAGCCCAGTGCGTACAGCGGCATAAAGGCAACGAAGAAGCCGATAATCCAGAACCAGAATGCTGCTTTACCCCAGAATTCGTTCAGCTTGAAGCCGAATGCTTTCGGGAACCAGTAGGTAACACCAGCCATACAACCGAACACCACACCACCGATAATAACGTTATGGAAGTGGGCAATCAGGAACAGACTGTTGTGCAGAATGAAGTCCGCACCTGGCACTGCCAGCAGAACACCGGTCATACCACCGATAGAGAAGGTGACCAGGAAGCCAACGGTCCACAGCATCGCAGAGTGCATTTCAACGCGACCCTGGTACATGGTGAACAGCCAGTTAAAGATTTTAACCCCGGTAGGAATGGCGATGATCATCGTCATGATACCGAAGAAGGCGTTCACGTTAGCGCCTGCACCCATGGTGAAGAAGTGGTGCAGCCAAACAACGAACGACAGTACGGTAATGGCGATGGTTGCCCATACCAGAGAGGTGTAACCGAACAGACGCTTTTTGGAGAAGGTTGCAGTAACTTCTGCAAACACACCAAATACTGGCAGAACCAGGATGTACACTTCCGGGTGACCCCATACCCAGATCAGGTTGACGTACATCATCATGTTGCCGCCAAGCTCTGAGGTAAAGAAGTGGAAATCAAGGTAACGGTCCAGCGTCAGCAGGGCCAGAGTTACGGTCAGTACCGGGAACGCTGCAATGATCAGTACGTTAGTACACAGTGCTGCCCAGGTGAATACCGGCATTTTGAACAGGTCCATGCCTGGTGCGCGCATCTTCAGAATGGTCACGA
This sequence comes from Candidatus Pantoea multigeneris, assembly GCF_011752615.1. Taxonomy (NCBI): domain Bacteria; kingdom Pseudomonadati; phylum Pseudomonadota; class Gammaproteobacteria; order Enterobacterales; family Erwiniaceae; genus Pantoea; species Candidatus Pantoea multigeneris. The sequence goes on along the minus strand of NZ_VWXF01000008.1, from coordinate 62,193 downwards.
AGAAGTTCACACCGGTCAGGGTTGTCCCGATACCTGCTAACTGTAGACTCCATATCCAGTAGTCGACCCCGACCCCCGGGCTATATTCGGCACCTGATAGCGGCGGGTAAGCCAACCAACCAGTCTGTGCGAATTCACCAACACCCAGAGACAGGTTAACCAGTACCACACCGATAGCGGTAAACCAGAAGCTCAGGTTGTTCAGGAACGGGAAGGCAACGTCACGCGCACCGATTTGCAGCGGTACAGCGATGTTCATTAAGCCTACGACGAATGGCATCGCCACGAAGAAGATCATGATTACGCCGTGGGCGGTAAAGATCTGATCGTAGTGGTGCGGCGGGAGTATGCCGGCTTCACCGGCCGAAGCCATCACCTGTTGGGTACGCATCATTACTGCATCGGCAAAACCACGCAGCAGCATGACGAAAGCCATGATGCAGTACATGATACCCAGTTTTTTATGGTCGATGGAGGTTAGCCATTCAGACCACAGATATTGCCACTTACCAAAGTAGGTGATGGCTGCAATGAGCGCCAAACCACCTAAGATGATTCCTGCCACCGTAACCATGATAATCGGTTCGTGGTACGGAACTGCATCCAGTGTTAATTTTCCTAGCATCGTATTATTCCTCTGCTCCAGCGGAAGCGGTGTGACTCATGTCCATACCTTTAGGCATGTCCATTTTCTCGTGGCCGCTCATGAACTGGTCTACAACCTGCTTAAACAGTTCAGGATTAGCTTGGGAGAAATATTCCACCGGGTTGTTTTCACTAGGCGCTGCGACCTTTTTGAAATCATCCATGGTGGTCAGCGTGTTAGGTGCCGCTTTAACGGTGGCAACCCACTGCTGGAATTCCGCATCATCTTTGGTTGCAATGGCTTTGAACTTCATGCCAGAGAAACCACGACCGCTGAAGTTCGCCGAGATACCATCGAATGTTCCTGGCTCATTGGCGATGAGATGCAGTTTAGTCTGCATACCGGCCATGGCGTAGATCTGGCTGCCAAGCGTAGGAATAAAGAAGGAGTTCATGACGGTGTTCGAGGTGATCTTGAAGTTCACTGGAGTGTTTGCCGGGAAGGCAATCTGATTGACGGTCGCAATACCCTGTTCTGGGTAGATGAACAGCCATTTCCAGTCCAGCGCAACGACATCGATCTCAACCGGTTTAACATCAGAGACTAGCGGTTTGCTAGGTTCCAGTGCGTGGGTTGATTTCCAGGTCAGTACACCAAGGAAAATGATGATCAGGATCGGGATGGTCCAGACCACAGCTTCCACTTTATTGGAGTGCGACCAGTTAGGGCTATACTTCGCTTGAGTGTTCGATGCCCGATATTTCCAGGCAAAAAACACCGCCATAAAGACTGCCGGGATTACGACGATCATCATCAAGCCGAAAGCTGTCAGAATCAACGAACGTTGCTCCAGTGCAATCTGTCCTTTGGGATTTAACAACGCACTATCACAGCCACTGAGTAATACAGTGCCTGCGATTAATGACAAAATCCCCAAACTTTTATTGTATTTCCTGAGTCTCATTTAACGACCTCAATGACATAGGGCTCTATTGTCGTTTAAGTGTGCGCGCATTTTACGGGAAGGTTTCAGCAGTGTAAACCAGCTTCAGGTTGCGTCAACAGCGTGTTCACACCTTTTGCTAAGGGTGTCACAGATGTTGCCTGACGTGACAAATTGTGAGTGCTGACAAGGATTTGGCGTTGTTATAACAAAAAGCGATGGCAGTAACCGCAGAAAAAACAGGGAAAGTATAAACCTCACTAATTGTGCTCAATTATTTAACATTTCTGTATCATTTCTGGCGATGAAATGACACAACTCGTCGCTTATTAGTCTTTAAATAATTAGAGGGGCATGTTAAACCGCTGTGTAATTATTTAAGAAAAATAACACCCGATGATAAAAATAATCTGCACAATTAATTTTATGCCATTTTTATCTAACGACCTGCCAGTAAACACTCACTGGAATTTCTGTTGAAAAAATCAGCGATCCCGGCGAGTGGCAAATATATCCAGTATTACCCCTGCCGCCACCATTAACAGCGTCACACTCAAGCCTGCGCTAAACAGGTAGTCCGCCAGATGTGCCGGTTGCCAGGAGGTTGCGGCGCTAATCGCCAGAGATAACAACCAGATGGCTAACAACAGACAGCCAAAGCCAAAGCCTTGGGTGACCAGCCGATAGTGCGCTTTCCAGCGTGTCCGGGGCAGAAACGCACCGGTTTTCTGCACGCTTTCCAGCGCAGGGCGACAAGCTGCTAATAAGAGTAGACCAGGAATGGCCGCGATGACGCTAAAGGCATAAAAACCTGGCCAGTTCCACAGTTCAACCAGCCAGCCTGCTGCCGGACCGACATAGACGCGGCCCACGGCTGAAAGGGCGGAGAGCAGGGCAAACTGTGTGGCGGAGAAGGATTTGTTACACAGGGTCATTAACAAAGCAACAAAGGCAGCGGTGCCCATGCCACCACATAAGTTCTCAATAAATACCGCGCTGGCCATGCTCCACAGATGTGGCGGCGTAATCGCCAGCAGCAAATAGGCAAAGTTAGAGATGCCTTGCAAAATGCCGAACAGCATCAGCGCGCGGAACAGTGAAAGGCGCTGCATCAGGACACCGCCGTAGAGTGCGCCAATAATGGTGGCAAGCAGGCCGAGGGATTTGTTCACCAGCCCTACATCACCGGGTGGGAAGCCGAGCCCACGAATTAGAAACGTTGTGGTGAGCGAAGCGGCAAATGCATCACCCAGCTTATAAAGGATGATCAGTGTCAGCAGTAGCCAGGCGTTATTGCGGCCAAAAAAGTCTTTGAGAGGTAGCACCACCGCATGGCTCAGCGAACGGGGTGCCGCTACGGCGTTTTCCGGCTCTCGTGCCAATAGCGTGGCGATAAGCCCAGGCACCATCAGCAGGGCCATGAGCCAGTAAGTGGCCTGCCAGCCGAGAAAGCGATCGGCCAGCCACAATGCAAGGCCGCCAGACACCAGCATCGCCAGGCGGTAGCCCAGTACGGTAATGGCCGCACCGTTTCCGCGTTCTTCCGCGGGTAAGACGTCGGTTTTCCATGCATCAAACACCACATCTTGCGAGGCGGAGCAGAAAGCCACGACAACGGCCAGTGCAGCTAACAGGGTTAAATCCCGGTTGGGTTGCATAAAGCCCATCGCCACAATACCTGCGATGAGTGCAAGTTGGGTCAGGAGCAGCCAGCCACGGCGGCGCCCCAGTAACGGTGGGGTATAGCGATCCATCATCGGCGACCAGAGGAACTTGAAGACGTAAGCCTGGCCGACCAGAGAGAAGAAGCCGATGGTTTTCAGGTCAATATTTTCTACCGTCATCCACGCTTGCAAGGTGCCTGCGGTGAGTGCCAGCGGTAAGCCGGAAGCGAAGCCCAACAGTAACAACACGGCAGTATTGCGTTGCGTAAAGATGCGCAGATAGTGATTCATAGTGACCTTAAGACAATGCCCGGCTGAGCGCCGGGCAAAGAGCACAGATTAATGTGCGTTTTGTTTGATGAAGTTATGGATGGTGGTGTCTTGCGCCATATCGGCAATTACGTCACCCAGCGTGCTGTTAACCGCTTTGGTGATTTTGTCATTGGTCGCACTAAACGCGCCTTCCTGGCTGTAAGTCTGACGGTAGTTTTTCACCATCTTGTTACCGTTTTGGGCTGTCGCGATGATAGAGATATCGGCTTTAGTGGTAATGCTGTAACGCACGTTGCCTTCAGTGACATCTGCGTACAGGTTGTTAACCACAATTTGCAGATCGACTGCGCCGTTTGGCCCCACCATATAACCGCGTGCGGTCATCTGCTTCTCCAGCACTTCCTGTAGCAGGAAGCGCAGATCGCGGGAAGGGGTTAAGGTCACCAGTTGACCGTCACGGTTCACTTTCGCCAGGGCCTGGTCAGTACGCTGATCGGCACCATTGATGCTGACGGTGATGCCCATCAGGCTTGGGTCCTGCGAAGGCAGTTGAATACGTGGTTGAACATCTAAGGTGTTGGTGCTGGCTGCACAACCGGCCAGAATAAAAGCGGCCAGCAGGGGGAAGAACAGTTTCTTTAACATACTCTTTCTCGTTAGCATTGAGGTTGACTTGCAAAACTGTGGCCATCATAACAAAGCGGTGCGGTGAAAAAAGCCCCGACTTGCCGGAAATTGATTGTAAAGGAGTTTTTTACATGAGGACGGCGACGCTGGATTGATCTCGCCATTTTCCTCTATATCATGCGATACAGGTCAGGATTTTTATCATGCGCCGGAGCGGTGACGCCAAAACCTACTAATATTTAAACAGATGAGGCACCCCTCTCGCCGTTAAGGAGTGTAAACATGATTCGCGAAGACATAGAAGAAAAATTGCGTAACGCGTTCCAACCGGCACATCTTGAAGTGGTCGACGAAAGTTACCGACACAACGTGCCGGCAGGATCAGAAAGCCATTTTAAAGTGGTGATTGTCAGTGAGCGTTTTACCGGACAGCGTTTCCTTGCTCGTCATCGTGCTATTTATAGCGAGCTGACGACCGAGTTGTCAGGCAGTGTCCATGCATTGGCGCTCCACACCTACACAGAAAAAGAGTGGGCAGGACTACAAGACACGGTGCTGGCTTCCCCCAACTGTCGGGGAGCAGGCACGCTGGCATAATGTCAGTGAACAGTTTAACAGACGGCCTCCGGGCCGTTTTTTATTGCCATTTGATTAATAAACGCGATCCATAGCGCAAAAAAGCGGCGAAGTCGTTAAAAAGTGGTGAGTTTGCGTCCTCGACTCATTCCAGTGATGCCGCTATAATGCGGCGTCTATTTTTCCGGAATGTCTTCGGGACGCTTCTGGTAACAGGGAACGGTCTCTTCGCAGAAGCTGTCCCGGTTGTTGGATACGCGCATTACACAATGTGTGGTGTCTGAAGTTGACCGAGCACGTGATTTTTTGAGGTATCAAGATGACAGTTTCAGTAGAAACCACTCAGGGTCTGGGCCGTCGCATTACGATTACTGTTGCAGCTGACAGCATCGATAGCGCCGTTAAGAAAGAACTGGTGGAAGTGGCTAAGAAAGTCCGTATCGACGGTTTCCGTAAAGGTAAAGTGCCGAGCAAAATCATCGAGCAGCGCTATGGCGCTTCTGTTCGTCAGGATGTGCTGGGCGAACTGATGACCCGCAACTTCGTTGATGCAATCATCAAAGAGAAAATCAACCCGGCTGGCGCACCTAACTACGTGCCAGGCGAGTACACCGAAGGCCAGGACTTCACCTACGCGGTAGAGTTTGAAGTTTACCCGGAAGTTGAACTGCAGGGTCTGGAGTCTATCGAAGTCGAGAAACCCGTTGTGGAAGTTAACGACGAAGACGTTGACACCATGCTGGAAACTCTGCGTAAGCAGCAGGCGACCTGGACTGAGAGCGAAGCAGCAGCGACTGCTGAAGATCGCGCTACCATCGATTTCACCGGTTCTGTAGACGGTGAAGAGTTCGAAGGCGGCAAAGCGTCTGACTTCGTACTGGCGATGGGCCAGGGTCGTATGATCCCAGGCTTCGAAGAAGGTGTTGTTGGCCACAAAGCGGGCGAAACCTTCACTATCGACGTTAAATTCCCGGAAGATTACCACGCAGAAAACCTGAAAGGGAAAGATGCGAAGTTTGAAATCGTCCTGAAGAAAGTCGAAACACGTGAGCTGCCAGAGCTGACTGAAGAGTTCATCAAACGTTTCGGCGTTGAAGATGGTTCAGTTGCGGGTCTGCGTGCTGAAGTACGTAAAAACATGCAGCGTGAGCTGAAAGGCGCAATCCGCAACCGCGTGAAGAGCCAGGCAATTGATGGTCTGGTTGCTGCTAACGAAATCGACGTGCCAGCTGCGCTGATCGACAGCGAAATCGACGTTCTGCGTCGTCAGGCTGCACAGCGTTTCGGTGGTAACGAGAAGCAAGCGCTGGAACTGCCACGTGAACTGTTCGAAGAGCAGGCTAAACGTCGCGTTGTTGTTGGCCTGCTGCTGGGTGAAGTTATCCGTACCCACGAGCTGAAAGCCGATGAAGCACGCGTTGCTGCCCTGATCGAAGAAATGGCTTCTGCCTACGAAGATCCACAGGAAGTTATCGAGTTCTACAGCAAAAACAACGAGCTGATGAACAACATGCGTAACGTGGCTCTGGAAGAGCAGGCTGTTGAAGCGGTGCTGGAAAAAGCGAAAGTGACTGAGAAAGCCACTAACTTCCAGGAACTGATGAATCAGACCGCTAACGTCTAATCTTCTGTTCTGAAAGTACCCGGCCCGCGACTGCTGCAGTTGCGGGCTTTTTTTTGTTTTTTACCGGCATAACCGTTGTTTTTGCTCAATTAAGCAGCAAATTCACCCTGATGCGCTTTTTCAGGGTTAGCGATTGAGAAAAAGGTTGTTATGCTTGAAATAACTGGGTCGCATCCCCAGATACAAGGAATGCCTGAAACAGAAACTGACTGATGACCCATCCAGAGGATGGAATGGCTGATGTAGAAGGGCAAAATGCTTTTCAGCTCAGGCAACATCGGTACAGCATGTTGCCAATGAATTTTTTCCAGGAGACGGTAATGTCATACAGTGGCGATCGCGAATTTACTGCACCGCACATGGCGCTGGTGCCAATGGTGGTTGAACAAACCTCACGGGGTGAGCGTTCTTACGACATTTACTCCCGCCTGCTTAAAGAGCGTGTGATCTTCCTGACCGGACAGGTTGAAGATCATATGGCCAACCTGATTGTTGCGCAGATGCTGTTTCTGGAAGCAGAAAACCCGGAAAAAGATATCTATCTGTACATCAACTCCCCAGGTGGTGTGATTACTGCCGGGATGTCGATCTACGACACCATGAAGTTCATCAAACCTGATGTCAGCACCATCTGTATGGGCCAGGCGTGCTCAATGGGCGCATTCCTGCTGACCGCAGGGACTAAGGGTAAGCGTTTCTGCTTGCCAAACTCACGTGTCATGATTCACCAACCGCTGGGCGGCTACCAGGGTCAGGCAACGGATATCGAAATCCACGCGCGTGAAATTCTGAAAGTGAAACAGCGTATGAATGAGTTGATGGCAGAACATACGGGCAAAACGCTGGAAGAAATTGAGCGCGATACCGAGCGCGACCGTTTCCTCTCTGCGAGTGAAGCTGTAGAGTATGGCTTGGTAGACTCTATTTTAACGCATCGTAAATAAGACCCTCTGCCTGTGTCGCTGCACTCTGAACTATAGTTAGCGAGGAGCAGGCAGTTGTGTTGAATGATTAGTGGTCGCGCTTACGCGGCCATCGCCGTACCTCTGTATGGCCTGAGAACAAGAAGAGGTTAACTGATGACAGATAAGCGCAAAGACGGTTCAGGTAAGCTGCTGTACTGCTCTTTTTGCGGCAAAAGCCAGCATGAAGTGCGTAAGCTGATTGCCGGGCCGTCAGTGTATATCTGCGATGAATGTGTTGATTTATGCAATGACATCATCCGCGAAGAGATTAAAGAAGTCGCACCGCACCGCGAGCGCAGTGCGCTGCCGACGCCACACGAAATCCGCCATCACCTCGATGATTACGTAATCGGGCAGGAGAGAGCGAAAAAGGTGCTGGCCGTAGCGGTGTACAACCACTACAAACGTCTGCGTAATGGCGACACCAGTAACGGCATTGAGCTGGGCAAAAGTAACATTTTGCTGATTGGCCCAACCGGTAGCGGTAAAACCTTACTGGCTGAGACGCTGGCGCGGCTGTTAGATGTGCCATTTACCATGGCCGATGCTACCACCCTGACCGAAGCGGGTTATGTGGGTGAAGACGTAGAGAATATCATCCAGAAACTGCTGCAGAAGTGCGACTACGATGTACAGAAAGCGCAGCGTGGTATTGTCTACATCGATGAAATCGACAAGATTTCACGTAAGTCTGACAACCCATCCATCACCCGTGATGTCTCCGGTGAAGGCGTACAGCAGGCGTTGCTGAAACTGATCGAAGGTACAGTAGCTGCCGTTCCGCCGCAGGGTGGACGTAAGCATCCACAGCAGGAGTTCTTGCAGGTTGATACCTCAAAAATTCTGTTTATCTGTGGTGGCGCATTCGCTGGTCTGGATAAAGTCATCGCGCAGCGTGTTGAAACCGGCTCAGGCATTGGTTTTGGCGCGGTGGTGAAAGGCAAATCAGAGAAAGCCGGTGAAGGTGAGCTGCTGGCGCAGGTTGAGCCAGAAGATCTGATCAAATTTGGTCTGATCCCTGAATTCATCGGTCGTCTGCCAGTGGTTGCAACGCTGAATGAACTGAGTGAAGAAGCCCTGATCCAGATCCTGCGTGAGCCAAAAAATGCGCTGACGAAGCAGTATCAGGCGCTGTTCAACCTGGAAGGCGTAGAGTTGGAGTTCCGTGAAGAAGCCTTAACGGCGATCGCGAAGAAAGCGATGTCACGTAAAACCGGTGCTCGTGGTCTGCGCTCCATCGTTGAAGCTGCACTGCTGGAAACCATGTATGACCTGCCTTCTATGGACGGCGTGGAAAAAGTGGTCATTGATGACTCAGTGATTGGCGGTGAATCTGAACCGCTGTTGATTTATGGTAAGCACGAAGCTCAGGCTTCTGGCGAATAATTAACCAATAAATCCACACACTTAAACAATAAAGGGGAAAATTCTTTCCCCTTTTACTTTTCTCGCCCTTCCAACATTGAATGTCGGCTAAGCATCCCCATATACTCAGATACCTGTGGGTTTAACTGCGCATTTCCGCACTCTGCGTTACCCACCACCTGGCGGACACTAAACTAAGAGAGAGCTCTATGAATCCTGAGCGTTCTGAACGCATTGAAATCCCCGTGTTGCCTCTGCGCGACGTGGTGGTTTATCCGCACATGGTAATTCCGTTGTTTGTTGGTCGGGAAAAATCAATTCGGTGCCTCGAAGCCGCAATGGATCATGATAAAAAGATCATGCTGGTAGCACAGAAAGAGGCTTCAACGGATGAACCTGGCATTAATGATCTTTTCGCAGTAGGTACTGTTGCTTCTGTATTGCAGATGCTGAAACTGCCTGACGGCACGGTCAAAGTGTTGGTGGAGGGGCTTCAGCGTGCCCGTATCACTACACTGGCAGATAACGGTGACCATTTTGTTGCCCAAGCCGAATACCTTGACTCACCAGAAATTGAAGAACGTGAGCAGGAAGTATTGGTGCGAACTGCAATCAATCAGTTCGAAGGCTACATCAAACTGAATAAAAAAATTCCGCCAGAAGTGCTCACTTCCCTGAGCAATATCGACGATGCTGCCCGTCTGGCAGACACCGTTGCAGCGCATATGCCGTTGAAACTGGCGGATAAACAGTCAGTGCTGGAGATGTCAGACGTCAATGAACGTCTTGAGTATCTGATGGCGATGATGGAATCTGAAATCGATCTGCTGCAAGTTGAAAAACGCATCCGTAACCGGGTGAAAAAGCAGATGGAGAAGAGCCAGCGCGAGTACTATCTGAATGAGCAAATGAAAGCCATTCAGAAAGAGTTGGGCGAGATGGATGATGCGCCTGACGAGTTTGAAGCGCTGAAGCGTAAAATCGAGCTGGCAAAAATGCCAACCGAAGCGCGTGAAAAAGCCGAAGCTGAACTGCAAAAACTGAAAATGATGTCACCTATGTCCGCAGAAGCGACCGTAGTACGTGGCTACATTGACTGGATGGTTCAGGTTCCGTGGAATGCACGCAGCAAGGTGAAGAAAGACCTGCGTAAAGCACAGGAAACGCTGGATACCGATCACCACGGCCTTGAGCGCGTGAAAGATCGCATCCTTGAGTATCTTGCGGTGCAGAGTCGTGTCAGCAAGATCAAAGGGCCAATCTTGTGCCTGGTGGGACCACCGGGTGTGGGTAAGACCTCTTTGGGTCAGTCAATTGCAAAAGCGACAGGACGTAAATACGTGCGTATGGCGCTGGGTGGCGTACGTGATGAAGCGGAAATCCGTGGACACCGTCGTACCTATATTGGCTCTATGCCAGGCAAACTGATTCAGAAAATGGCAAAAGTCGGGGTGAAAAACCCACTGTTCTTGCTGGATGAGATCGACAAAATGTCTTCGGACATGCGTGGCGATCCGGCGTCGGCACTGTTAGAAGTGCTTGATCCAGAACAGAACATTGCCTTTAACGATCACTATCTTGAAGTTGATTACGATCTCTCGGACGTGATGTTCGTTGCGACGTCTAACTCCATGAACATTCCGGCACCTCTGCTGGATCGTATGGAAGTCATTCGTCTCTCAGGCTACACCGAAGATGAGAAACTCAATATTGCTCGCCAGCACTTGCTGCCGAAGCAGATTGAGCGTAACGCCTTGAAAGAGAAAGAGCTGACCGTAGAGGACAGCGCTATCCTTGGCATCATTCGTTTCTATACGCGTGAAGCGGGTGTGCGTAGCCTGGAACGTGAGCTCTCTAAGCTGTGCCGTAAAGCGGTGAAAGCGCTGCTGATGGACAAAAACCTGAAGCACATCACCATTAACGGTGAGAACCTGAAAGACTACCTCGGTATTCAGCGCTTTGACTATGGTCGTGCGGACACGGAAAACCGTGTGGGTCAGGTCACTGGCCTGGCGTGGACTGAAGTGGGTGGTGAACTGCTGACGATTGAAACGGCGAGCGTACCAGGTAAAGGTAAGCTGACTTACACCGGTTCACTCGGTGAAGTGATGCAGGAATCGATTCAGGCAGCGCTGACCGTGGTGCGTTCTCGTGCAGATAAGCTGGGAATCAACGCTGATTTCCATGAAAAACGTGATATTCACGTGCACGTGCCAGAAGGTGCAACACCGAAAGATGGTCCAAGTGCCGGTATCGCGATGTGTACTGCACTGGTTTCTTGCCTTACGGGCAACCCGGTTCGTTCGGATGTGGCAATGACGGGTGAAATCACCCTGCGTGGCCAGGTTCTGCCTATCGGCGGCTTGAAAGAGAAGTTACTGGCGGCACTGCGTGGCGGCATTAAAACTGTGCTGATCCCGGACGAAAACACCCGCGATCTGGAAGAAATTCCACAGAATGTCATTGATAGTTTGACCATTCATCCGGTAAAACGCATTGAAGATGTTTTGACCTTTGCGCTGGAAAATTCGCCGTACGGTATGCAGGTTGTGACCGCTAAATAGTGATTAACGGCAAATCCGTTAAAAAAAGCGAGGCTGGCAGGCACATTGGCGCTTGCCAGTCTTTTTTTGTGTCGCTACCTTTAAGAGCTGCTGGAACAACGATTAAGATGATTACCGTTGTTTCAGCCTCACAGGCTTGATATAAATGCTGCGCGTTCGTTACCGGCTGGATGTTCGGGGCGAGTGGAATAATAACGAGGGGATGAAGAGAGTGAATAAGTCACAGTTGATCGACAAAATTGCTGCAGATGCAGATATCTCTAAAGCAGCCGCTGGCCGTGCACTGGATGCCATCATTGCCGGTGTTACTGACTCACTGAAGTCAGGCGAAGATGTAGCCCTGGTTGGTTTTGGTACTTTCAAAGTCAAGGATCGTGCAGCCCGTACTGGCCGTAATCCACAGACTGGTCAAGAGATCACCATCGCTGCGGCAAAAGTGCCTGGTTTCACTGCGGGCAAAGCCCTGAAAGACGCCGTCAACGCGTAATGACAGACACATCCATTAGAGCTTTTCTTTAGTGGATTGAGGACGATTAGTGCGTTCTCATGTAACATACGGGCACATCCTTACGGATGTGCCTTTTTTTATCCTGTGGCGTGACAAATGACGAAAGTATTTGTCTCACCTGGGGCAGTTGTGGATTCTACAACTGCGTCGCCTCTTTTTTGGACTGAGGCGGGTTACTGAGCGTTAAATTCACACTACAGCGGAGTGTTGTCATACCATGATGGACAATTTACGCGCGGCATCAAGTCACGTCGTGCTCAAGATTATTTTGGGAGTGATTATTCTCTCCTTCGTGCTGACCAGCGTGGGTAACTATCTGATTGGCGGAACCAGCGACTACGCAGCGAAAGTTAACGGCCATGAAATTAGCCGTGCTGAGCTGGAGCAGGCGTTCAGTAATGAACGTGCGCGTCAGCAGCAGCAATTGGGTGACCAGTTCTCACAGTTGGCAGCCAATGAAGGTTACATGCAGCAGGTTCGCCAGCAGGCACTGTCCCAGCTGATCGATCAGGCACTGCTGGCTCAGTATCAGAAAGATTTGCACATCTCGATCACAGATGACCAGGTCAAACAGGCCATCTTTAATCAGGCGGCTTTCCAGACCAATGGCAAATTCGACAACGCGAAATATAACAGCCTGATTGGCAATATGGGCTTCACCGCCGATCAATACGCTGAAGCTCTGCGCAAGCAGTTATCCAACCAGCAGTTGGTTAACGCTATTGCCAATACCGATTTCATGCTGAAAGGCGAAACCAGCAAGCTGGTGGACCTGGTGGCGCAGAAACGTGACATCCGTGAAGCGACAATTGACGTCAACGCGCTGGCCGCGAAGCAAACCGTCACTGATGATGAAATTGCCCAGTATTACAAACAGCATCAGAGCAGTTTTATGGCGGCTGAGCAGTTCCGTGTGAGCTACATCAAACTGGATGCTGCTGCACTGCAAACGACGCCAACTCAAGCTGATATTCAGAACTGGTATGACAGCCACAAAGCGGATTACACCCAACCACAGCGCAACCGCTACAGCGTCATCCAGACCAAAACGCAAGCCGATGCAGATGCACTGCTGGCGCAGTTGAAGAGTGGTGGTGATTTTGCCGCGTTGGCGAAAGCAAAATCCATTGACCCAATCTCGTCGGCTAAAGGCGGAGACATGGGTTGGCTGGAACCATCAACCACACCAGACGAGCTGAAAAATGCAGGTTTAACGCAGAAAGGGCAGCTTTCAGGCGTGATCAAATCTTCTGTAGGCTTCCTGATCGTGCGTCTTGATGATGTGCAACCAGAACAGGTGAAACCACTGAGTGAAGTGCAAGACGCACTGGCCACGAAAGTGAAAGATGAAAAAGCGATTGATGCGTTCTACAAACTGCAGCAGAAAGTCAGCGATGCAGCGAATAACAACAACGCTTCCCTGAGCAGTGCAGAGCAGGTGTCTGGTGTCAAAGCCGTTGAGACCAACTGGTTCGGTCGTGATAACGTGCCACAGGATCTCAACTTTGATCAGGTGAAGAAAGTGCTGTTTGACGGTTCCCTGCTGGGTCAAAACGGCGGTGCCGGTAATAACTCAGACATCATCACCGTTGATGGTGACCGTGCATTTGTGGTTCGCATCAGCGAGCACAAACCGGAAGCGGTAAAACCGCTGGATGAGGTTAAAGCCCAGATCACCGATACGCTGAAGCACGATAAAGCCGTGCAGCAGGCGAAAACTCAGGCAGACAAGCTGCTGACCGATCTGAAAGCCGGTAAACAGGATGCACTGAGCGCGGCAGGTTTAACCCTCAGCGCGACGAAAACCGTGGATCGCAATACGCAAGACAGCATTGTGCAAACCGTGTTCGACCTGCCTCAACCTGCTGCTGGTAAGCCTTCATGGGGTGTCAGCGAAGATATGCAGGGCAACGTGGTGTTGATTGCACTGGACAAAGTCAGTGCGGGCACCATGCCGCAGGCACAGATTGATGCAATGGTAAAAGGTGTAACGGACAACAATGCCCAGTTAGCCTTTGAAGCCCTGCTGCAAAATCTGCGCAAGGAAGCCAAAATCAAATATGGCGATGCTGCGCAGGCCCAGTAAGGCTCGCAGAAATCCTGCAATACACTGCAACAACCAAAGGCCGCTTATGCGGCCTTTTCCATTCTTAATCAAAGCCTTTTGCTGCCTGATTTTTGCTATGTCACTCTCCCTGTGCTGTTTAACACAAGGAGAAACACAGCATGATTAAACGTACCACGTTCGCATTTTACCTCTCTCTGGTACTCAGCGGCGCAGGCTGGCATCAGGCAGCGCTGGCAGTAGAAAAGCCCGCAGCAGCGGCAGCCACTCAGCCACAACCGGCGGATGCCTCTACGGTTGTGAGCATCAATACGGCAACAGCAGAACAGCTGGCGCAGGCGATGCGCGGTATTGGGTTAAAGAAAGCCCAGGCGATTGTCAGCTACCGTGAACAATATGGTCTGTTTAGCCATCTTGAGCAGTTGAAAGAGGTGCCGGGTATTGGTATTGCGCTGGTTGAACGCAATGCAGATCGGCTGAAACTGTGATCCCGCTGGCAGAGCATCAGCAATAAGCCCTTAACTGGACGGACCTCTGCTACGCTGTAGAGGTCCAACCAGTTGAACAACCCGGAGCCTGTGATGCAAACCACCATTAAAGTACGCGGCTATCATCTTGATGTTTACCAGCATGTGAATAACGCTCGTTATCTGGAGTTTCTCGAAGAGGCGCGCTGGCAGTGGCTGGAAGACGTTAATGCGTTTGACTGGCTACAATCGGCGAAGTTGGCGTTTATCGTGGTTAACATCAATATTAACTACCGGCGGCCTGCGGTCATGGGGGATGTATTAGCGATTCGTAGTGCAGTGGCGCAGCTCAACGGGAAGAGTGGCGTTCTCCACCAGCGCGTGACGCTGGCAGAGAGTGATGTCGAGGTGGCTGATGCGGCGATCACGTTTGTCTGTATTGATCTGCGCACGCAAAAAGCGGTGGCACTCGAAGGCGAGTTGCGTCAACGGCTAGAGCAGCTCATGGCGTAAGGCGATGAAGAGCATTTAACCCACAGGTGGGTGCCGTTACTGCAATCCGCTCTTACGTTTCATGCTCGCCATCACGGCCGGTTGATCGGCGAAATAGTTTTCCAGACCGCGAGCACGCAGGTGGCAGGCGGCGCATTCGCCACAACCATCACCCTTGATACCGTTATAACAGGTCAGTGTTTCACTGCGAATCAGTGGCAGTTGCTGCCAGTAGTCGGCCAGTGCCCAGGTTTCTGCTTTGTCTAACCACATCAGCGGAGTCTCAAAGCGGACGTCACGCGCCATCCCTAAGGAAACGGCATGGTTGAGCGCTTTAACAAACTCGTCCCGGCAATCCGGATAACCGGAAAAATCGGTTTCACATACGCCAGTGATCACTGCTTCAGCTTCAACCTGATAGGCGTAAACCGCAGCGAGTGTCAGGAACAGAATGTTACGTCCCGGCACAAAAGTACTCGGCAAACCGCTGGCGTCAGGATCGTAATTAGGCACGGGGATGTTATCCCGCGTCAGGCTACTGACCGCCAGTTCGTTGAGCAGCGTAACATCCAGCACTTTGTGCGCGCGTGCGCCTAACTTGAGTGACAGTTCACGGGCCACGTCGATCTCTTCGCGATGGCGCTGACCGTAATCGAAGGTAACGCAGTGGACTTCATCATACTGCTGTAACGCCTGTACCAGGCAGGTGGTGGAATCCTGACCACCGCTAAACACCACAACGGCTCGTTGCATTGCTGCATACTCCAGAAAAAATTTTCGCCTATGGTACTGTCTGTGAACCGGGATGAACACCCCCGGTTGCGGGGAAGCAGGGCGTGCAGGTCAAGGCTCAGGGTTACATCAATTGTTGCTGCCAGTGGCTGATATCACCAATATGTTGCGCGACCCAGGCCGGATCGTAGTAAGTATCGGGATAGCGTTCGCCGCTGTCACACAGCAGGGTGACCAGAGAGCCTTGCTCACCCTGTTCGCGCATGCGCTGTGCTACCTGCATCATGCCCCAGAAATTGGTGCCGGTTGAAGCGCCGGGACGACGGCCAAGGATGTTCTCCAGGTGCAACATGGCGGCAATGCTGGCGGCATCCGGGACTTTCATCACTTCGTCGATCACATCCGGCATAAACGAGGCTTCGACGCGCGGGCGGCCAATGCCTTCAATACGGCTGCCGCGCTCGGCACACAGTGCCGGATTACGCTGGTGCCAGAAATCATGGAACACCGAAAACTCAGGATCCACGACCATCAGGCGGGTGTTATATCCCTGATAGCGAATATAGCGCCCCAGCGTTGCGGAGGTGCCGCCGGTGCCCGCGCCCATAATCAGCGAGTGGGGCACAGGATGAGGCTCATGGGCCATCTGGCGGAAAATACTCTCTGCGATGTTGTTATTCCCCCGCCAGTCCGTTGCCCGTTCAGCATAGGTGAACTGATCCATAAAATGGCCATTTAACTGGTTGGCGAGGCGAAGTGACTCACTGTAAATCTGTGCCGGATCGCGGACAAAATGGCACTCACCGCCGTAAAACCGGATCTGTTCAATTTTCCGTTTTGCGGTGGTTTCGGGCATGACGGCAATAAAGGGCAGATTCAGCAAGCGAGCAAAATAGGCTTCGGACACCGCCGTGCTGCCAGATGACGCTTCGATGATCGGCGTATCTTGCTTGATCCATCCGTTGACTAACCCATGAAGAAACAGCGATCGCGCCAGGCGGTGTTTCAGGCTGCCACTAGGATGCGTGCTTTCATCCTTGAGGTAAAAATCGATACCCGCATAATCCGCCAGACGAAAGCGAATCAGGTGTGTATCCGCCGAACGTTGAAAATCGGCGTTAATTTCATTAATGGCGTGGCGGACCCAGGAGGTATTCATGACGGACGTTGCTCAAAGTGACAGAACGCATAGTGTAAAGCACGCGACGGAAAACGGGTTTGCTAAATTTCCATTAAAATCGGCTATCAAGAGAAAAATTTTCTCCCGGAGTCCCACATGTTAGATAAAACAGACCGTGCGTTGCTGGCACTGTTGCAGCAAGACTGTACGCTTTCGCTTCAGTCGCTGGCAGATGCGGTCAACCTCACCACCACGCCTTGCTGGAAACGCCTGAAAAAACTTGAAGATGATGGCATCATTCGCGGGCGCGTAGCGCTGCTGGACGGTGAAAAGCTGGGACTCGGTCTGACGGCGTTTATGTTTGTCAAAACTCACCAGCACAGCAGCGAGTGGTATCAGGCCTTTGTCGAAGCCGTTCAGACGCTTCCAGAGGTCATGGCTTTCTATCGTATGGCGGGTGAATACGACTATCTGCTCCGCATTCAGGTGGCAGATATGAAATGCTATGACCGGTTTTATAAACGTCTGGTGAACAGCGTGCCTGGACTCATAGATGTCACTTCCAGCTTTGCGATGGAAGAAATTAAATATACGACGGCACTGCCCGTCACCCTCTGAGCATTGATACTGAGAACAACGCGGTGCGATTATTCAGCCAGTTAAGTTGGTATTTTCTGCGTGAATGGCGTCGTTACCTCGGCGCGGTCGCGCTGTTGGTGATTATTGCCATTTTGCAACTTCTGCCGCCTCATCTGGTGGGGGTTATTGTGGATGGCGTAACACATCAAACGCTGGGCGTTGGGCGTTTAATGATGTGGATTGGCGTGATGCTGTTCACTGCGGTGATTGTTTATCTTCTGCGTTATGTCTGGCGTGTGCTGTTATTTGGCGCGTCTTATCAACTGGCCGTTGAGCTGCGGGAAAAGTTCTACCACCAGTTAAGCCAGCAGCATCCCGCTTTCTATCTCCGTCACCGGACGGGCGATCTTATTGCACGAGCCACCAACGATGTCGATCGCGTGGTGTTTGCCGCCGGTGAAGGCGTGCTCACCCTGGTCGATTCCCTGGTGATGGGGTGTGTGGTGCTGATCGTTATGAGCGTACAGATCAGCTGGGAACTCACGTTGCTGGCGCTGCTGCCTATGCCCCTGATGGCCATTGCGATTCATCGCTACGGTAACCAGCTCCACGCCCGTTTCAAACTGGCTCAGGCCGGGTTTTCTGCGCTCAATGATCAGACCCAAGAGAGCCTGAGCAGTATCCGTATGATCAAAGCCTTTGGCCTCGAAGCACATCAGTCCAGGCTGTTTGCGGACATTGCGCGCGACACCGGAGAGAAGAACCTGCGGGTAGCGCGAGTAGATGCGCGGTTTGACCCGACGATTTATGTCGCGATTGGGTTTTCTAATTTACTGGCGATTGGCGGGGGAAGCTGGATGGTGTGGCACGGTTCCCTGACGCTGGGCCAGCTCACCAGCTTTGTCATGTATCTCGGGTTGATGATTTGGCCGATGTTGGCACTGGCCTGGATGTTCAATATTGTTGAGCGCGGGAGTGCAGCCTGGAGCCGAATTCGTGCGCTGCTGGCGGAAGCCCCTGCCGTCCCTGATGGCAGCAAAACACTGCCTGAACAGCCGGGTACGTTACAGATTGCGATCTGTCAGTTCAGCTATCCGGCCAGCACTGCACCGGTATTGCATCACATCAATTGCCAGCTCAAACCGGGGCAAATGCTCGGGTTATGTGGCCCGACCGGGAGCGGAAAAAGTACGCTATTAAGCCTGATTCAGCGCCATTTTGACCTTATTGAAGGCGAAATTCGTTTCCACAACCTGCCGTTGACAGAACTGCGCATTGATAGCTGGCGGAGTCGTTTGGCCGTGGTCAGCCAGACTGCGTTCCTGTTCTCAGATAGCATCGCCAATAATATTGCGCTGGGTAAACCCCACGCCAGCCTCGATGAGATTCGCCATGTGGCAAAGCTTGCCTGCGTCGATGAAGACATTATGCATCTGCCTCAAGGCTATGACACCGAAGTGGGGGAACGGGGGGTGATGCTTTCAGGTGGACAGAAACAGCGTATTGCCATTGCGCGCGCGCTGCTGGTGAATGCCGAAATCCTGATCCTTGATGATGCGTTATCTGCCGTTGATGGCCGCACCGAACATGAAATTTTACGCAATCTTCGCCAGTGGGGGCGGGGTAGAACCGTGATTATCAGCGCCCACCGCCTCTCTGCGTTGACTGAAGCCAGCGAAATCCTGGTACTGCAACAAGGCAGTGTTGCTCAACGTGGCGATCACCACAGCCTGAGCAGCCAGCCGGGTTGGTATCGTGATATGCATCGCTACCAACAAATAGAAGCGGCTCTGGATGATGACCTGCCTGCGAAAGAGGTGCCATATGGCGAAGCCCACTAAAATTTGGCCCACCCTCAAGCGCCTGCTGGCCTATGGCAATCCGTGGCGAAAATCACTGCTGTTAGCGATGCTGATGCTGTGGACTGCTGCCGCCGCAGAAGTGGCTGGCCCCGCAATGATCAGCTATTTCATTGACCATCTGCTGGCGCGCCATGAAATGCCATGGGGGATGGTCGCCGGTCTGGTCGTGGGGTTTATCCTGCTACAGCTGCTGGCGGCTGGCTTACATTACGGCCAGTCATTGCTGTTTAACCGTGCGGCGATTGGCGTCGTTCAGCGTTTACGCTGTGAAGTGATGGATGCGGCACTGCGCCAGCCGCTTAGCGCTTTCGATACTCAGCCGGTAGGGCAGGTTATTGCCCGCGTCACCAATGATACGGAAGTGATTCGCGATCTGTGGGTGACGGTCGTGGCGACGGTGCTGCGCAGTGCCGCGTTGGTCGGGGCGATGCTCGTCGCCATGTTCACGCTTGACTGGCGTATGGCCTGGGTCGCCATTGCGATTTTCCCGCTGGTCTTCAGCGTAATGCTGATTTATCAGCGTTACAGCACCCCCATTGCCCGCCGCGTGCGCAGCTATCTCGCGGAGATCAACAACGGCTTCAATGAAGTAATCAGTGGGATGAGCGTCATTCAGCAGTTCCGCCAACAGGCGCGTTTTGGCGAGCGTATGAGTGAAGCCAGTCAGTCACACTACCTGGCGCGCATGCAAACGCTGCGGCTGGACGGCTTTTTACTGCGGCCGCTGTTAAGTCTGTTTTCTGCGGTGATCCTCTGCGGCTTGCTGCTGCTGTTCAGTTTTAATGCACCCGGCGTGTTTGAGGTTGGCGTGCTGTATGCGTTTATTACCTACCTCGGGCGTTTAAACGAGCCACTGATAGAACTCACCACGCAGCAGTCCATGTTGCAGCAGGCGGTGGTCTCTGGTGAGCGCGTCTTTGAGCTGATAGATGCGGCGCAGCAGTGCTATGGCAACGATATTCAGCCGCTGTCCAGCGGTCGGATTGAAGTCCGTCATCTTAATTTTGCCTATCGTGACGATCGTACCGTACTCAGTGACGTCAGTGTTACCGTACCCTCACGTAATTTCATCGCGTTGGTGGGGCATACGGGCAGTGGTAAAAGTACCCTCGCGAGCCTGCTGATGGGCTACTACCCTGCATCGAGTGGTGAGATTTTGCTGGACGATCGTCCGATTGGCGATTTATCACACCAGGCGCTGCGGCAGAGTATTGCGATGGTGCAACAAGACCCGGTCGTTCTCGCGGAGTCGTTGTTGGAAAATGTTCGCCTTGGGCGCGATATTGAGGAAGACCAGGTCTGGCAGGCGCTGGAGCAAGTACAGCTTGCCAAACTGGCGCGCGCACTACCGCAGGGGCTGCATACCCGTCTGGGTGAGCAGGGGAATACCCTTTCTGTTGGGCAGAAGCAGCTGCTGGCGCTGGCTCGGGTACTGGTCTCCCTGCCAAAAATCCTGATCCTTGATGAAGCCACCGCCAACATTGACTCTGAGACTGAACAGGCGATCCAACACACCTTACGCCGTTTACGTGAGCACACCACGCTGGTGGTGATTGCGCATCGGCTGTCGACAGTGACAGAAGCGGATTCTATTTTAGTGCTACATCGCGGTCGTGTGGTTGAGCAGGGTAGTCACCATCAACTCCTCGCCGAGCAGGGGCGCTACTGGCAAATGTATCAGTTGCAACAAGCTGGCGATGTGCTGATGACGAGCAATTCCTTAACCTCGACCGGCTAATTGCACCTTTTTCGTCCACACATATCAGACAGTTCTGTATAGATGCACTGATTTGGGCTTTTGAAGCACCAAATCAGTGCATTTTGTGCGGGCTTTCACCACCACCTCCCGCTTCATGCTGTTTCATGTCACAAACCAGGCCGCAAGTCATCTCGCCTGGCCCGAAAATACCCGCATTTATCATTTATGGCACGGCGTTTGCTTATGTTTAACCGTGTCCGGTGTGACTCACAATTTTAACTATCTGGAGGGGATCGTATGAAGCTGGTTACCGTGGTAATCAAACCGTTCAAGCTGGAGGACGTGCGTGAAGCTTTGTCCTCCATTGGTATTCAGGGGCTGACGGTGACGGAAGTTAAAGGATTTGGCCGCCAGAAAGGACATGCCGAACTGTATCGTGGTGCGGAATACAGCGTCAATTTCCTGCCTAAAGTAAAAATTGATATCGCCATTGCTGATGACCAACTGGACGAAGTTGTTGATGTTATTAGCAAAGCTGCCTACACCGGAAAAATTGGTGACGGGAAGATTTTCGTTGCCGAACTGGAACGCGTCATCCGTATCCGTACGGGCGAGAATGACGAAGCCGCACTGTAAAACCTGCTCAGTAAAATGTGATGGGATGAAAAAAATGAATAAAGTCTTCACTAAGTTAGGCCTTACCAGCCTTGCATTGTCACCATCGCTCGCGATGGCTGCTGCACCTGCGGTAGCAGACAAAGCCGATAACGCTTTTATGATGATTTGCACTGCGTTAGTGCTGTTTATGTCTATTCCAGGGATCGCGCTGTTCTACGGCGGATTAATTCGCGGCAAAAACGTCTTGTCTCTGCTGACTCAGGTTGCGGTGACCTTCTCACTGGTGATTGTGCTGTGGGTGCTGTATGGCTACTCGCTGGCATTCAGCACCGGTAACGCGTTCTTCGGTGATTTCCAGTGGGCGATGTTGAAGAACATTGAACTGAAATCCCTGATGGGGACGTTCTACCAGTATATTCACGTGGCGTTCCAGGCTTCCTTCGCCTGTATTACTGTCGGCCTGATTGTGGGTTCGATTGCAGAACGTATCCGTTTCTCTGCGGTGCTGATCTTCGTCGCGGTGTGGCTGACGCTGGCTTACCTGCCGATTGCACACATGGTATGGGGCGGCGGTTACCTGGCGCTGGATGGCGCACTGGACTTCGCTGGCGGTACTGTAGTTCACATCAACGCAGCGGTTGCTGGTTTGGTCGGTGCCTACCTGGTGGGCAAACGTGCTGGCTTTGGTAAAGAAGCCTTCAAACCTCACAACCTGCCAATGGTCTTCACCGGTACAGCGATTCTGTATGTGGGTTGGTTTGGCTTCAACGCCGGTTCTGCTTCTTCTGCTAACGAAATTGCCGGCCTTGCCTTCCTGAATACTGTGGTTGCCACTGCGGGTGCAACGCTCTCCTGGACCTTCGGCGAGTGGGCTGTTCGTGGTAAGCCTTCACTGCTGGGCGCCAGCTCAGGCTTCATCGCGGGTCTGGTAGGTATTACCCCGGCTTGTGGTTATGTGGGTGTAGGCGGTGCGCTGATTATCGGTCTGGCTGCTGGCCTGGCAGGTATCTGGGGTGTGACCACCCTGAAGAAATGGCTGCGCGTGGATGACCCTTGTGATGTGTTCGGTGTACACGGCGTCTGCGGCATCATGGGTTGCGTAATGACCGGTATCTTTGCCTCTTCTTCACTGGGTGGCGTTGGCTACGCGGAAGGTGTGACGATGAGCCATCAGGTCTGGGTGCAGTTGTTCAGCTGTGGTGTGACCATCGTCTGGTCTGCTGTCGTTGCATTCATCAGCTTTAAAGTTGCCGATATGATTGTAGGCCTGCGTGTACCAGAAGATCAGGAACGCGAAGGTCTGGATGTTAACAGCCACGGCGAGAACGCTTACAACCAGTAAGTGCCGTGGATGGGAAATGCAGTGCGCTAAAATAAAAACCGAGGGGGCGATAACGCCCCCCATTTTTTTTACTCTTCCCGTTGGCGCATAACGCCTTCCTGCACCGTAGAAGCCACCAACTCTCCCTGCTGGTTATAAAACTCGCCTCGTACAAACCCACGCGCACCAGAAGCAGAAGGGCTAGTGATGCTATACAGCAGCCATTCATTGAGATTAAAGGGACGATGGAACCACATGGAGTGGTCGATGGTCGCCACTTGCATATCCCGTTCGAGGAAGCCTTTGCCGTGTGGTTGCAGCGCCACCGGTAGGAAGTTAAGGTCGGAAGCGTAGCCCAACAGATACTGATGGATACGTCGATCTTCCGGCAAGCTACCATTGGCGCGGATCCAGAGCTGACGTGCGCCTTCAGCAACATGGCCTTTGAGTGGGTTATAGAGCTGTACCGGTCTTATCTCCAGCGGCCGTTCTGCGAGGAACTTTTCACGCACTTTAGGCGGGATCAAATGTTGGATCTGCCTTGCTGCGTCCTGTTCCGAGGGCAGATTATCGGGCCCTGGCACCTGAGGCATTTGCTGCTGGTGTTCAAAGCCGCTTTCCGGCGACTGGAAAGAAGCTGTCATATAGAAAATCGGCTGACCGTGCTGAATTGCACTGACGCGCCGTGCGCTAAAGCTTTTACCATCACGCAGGGTTTCAACGTCATAGACGATTGCTTTCTGGCTATCGCCAGGGCGCAAAAAGTAGCTGTGGAAGGAGTGGATAATACGATCTTCCGGTACCATCTGTTTGGCGGCATACAACGCCTGTCCCACCACCTGTCCCCCAAATACCTGACGTAATCCTAAGTCTTCACTCTGGCCACGAAACAGCCCTTCTTCCAGCTTTTCCAGCTGCATTAGCGCCAGTAAATTTTGTAGTGCCTGACTCATGGCAAGTTCCTCTTGATTGGGATGGGATAAGCCTCTCAGATCAGACCAGTTTCCGTCAATCTTCCGTGTCAGGGCGTACTCAGATTCGGCTTACAGGCAGAACAGGGATTGTTGTGCCAGAATTAATCACATACAGCGAGTGAAGCGCTGCATTTTAACATTCGCTGGTAATGCTCATTTGGTTCATAAGGAGACGACATCAATGAAACTCTGGCAAGTGATGAGTGGGGTTATTATCGTGGCGGCGATTGCTGGCTGCGCCGACAAAAGCAAACCAGTGCCGACCCCAACGCTGGGCTCGACGGTAGCGGGGCAACCTTCCACTATTGCACAACCCAACGTGAGTGGTAGCGTCTATATTCGTCAGCGCGTGGCCCTGCCACCGGATGCAGTACTGACTGTGACGCTGTCTGATGCTTCAATCGCGGATGCACCTTCTCGCGTGCTGTCTCAGCAGGTGGCATTTACAGGAGGCAAACAGGCACCTTTCAGCTTTGTCCTGCCGTTCAAACCTTCAGATATCCAGCCTAACGCGCGTATTTTGTTGAGTGCTGCGATTACCGTTCAAGGTCGCATGATATTTGTGACGGACAGCGTGAAGCCTGTGATCAACCAGGGCGGCACCAAAGCAGAGCTGTTGTTAGTCCCGGTTCCGCAGATGGCGATACCGACACAGTCAGGTGCTGTAACCAGTGTGCCTTCTACTTCACCTACGATGATCACCCCTTCAGCATCGATTCCGGCACCGACAAGCCTGCAATAATCGGTAAAAGGTTTAACGCCCCGTGCAGGGGCGTTTTTTATGGCTGCCAGCGATAGTGCTGTAGGGAAAGTTTCCCGTCATCGCTGACTTCAATCCCTTCCGCAGCTAGCGCATCGCGCTGACGCAGCAGGTCATCTCCCTGCTGTGAAATCTTGCCGGTGCTGTTAATGACCCGATGCCAGGGCAAGCGGCTGCCTTCAGGAAGACGCCGGAGTACACCGCCCACCTGACGCGCTGCGCGAGGCGATCCGGCCAGACGAGCAATATCCCCGTAGGTGGTCACTTTACCGGGCGGGATCGCGGCAATAATTTGCCAGACACGTTCCTGAAAACTGAGGTGTTCCATAAAGATTCCTGCTGTGAGAAGCCGCTGATTTTACCACGCCAAGCGCTGGATTTCGTTGGGTTGTTCAAGAAAACAACGTTCGTCCGGCTTACCCTTGCAATTGCCAGCACCTTCCCTGATAATGCCCCCGCTCTTGCAAGAGAGCACCTCAATGGGGACCCTGTTGGTTCTCCCGCAATGCTAACTCGTGAACTCGGTCAGGTCCGGAAGGAAGCAGCCGCAGCGAGCGACGCGTGTGCCGGGATGTAGCTGGCAGGGTTCCCACCCAAATCTCCCCTGAATGTCTATTTCCCCCTGATTGATATTTCCTCCTCTACAATGTTGCTACTGTCATTGAGATTTCGGCTGGCTTTACGGCTGCTATTGAGGATTATTGCGTGTTTATTCGCCAACTTGAGTATCTGATCGCACTGGAGAAGTATCGTCACTTTGCTAAAGCCGCTGAAAGCTGCTTTGTTTCTCAACCCTCATTGTCGGTCGCGATTCGCCAGTTGGAAGATGAACTGGGGTTGACCATTATTCAACGTCAGCGCCGTTTTCTTGGCTTTACGCCAGAAGGGCAGCGGGTACTGGAGTGGGCAAGAAAGACACTCTCCTCACTGGATGGACTGAAGCAGGAAGCCGCGTTTGCGCAGAGCGTAGCGGGCGGACACATTACCCTCGGCACCGTCCCTTCAGCACTGCGTGCCGTTTCACGACTTGCTGCGGAGTTCCGCCGCGCCATTCCCGGACTGACGCTGGAAATTGTCTCTCTCAGCACGCGTGAAATTCAGCGCCGTTTAGTGCATCAAGAGCTCCATCTTGGTCTGGCCTATTCCGGGGAGATGGAGGAGAGCCTGGTGAGCCAGCCGCTCTATGCCGAACGTTTTGTGCTGGTTTGTGGGCGTAAAAGCAGTCTGTTGCCGCGTACCACGCTCAGCTGGCAGGCGCTGGCTGCGTTGCCATTGTGCCTGCTGGATTCGGAAATGCAGAACCGGCGTATTATTGATGAAGTTTTTCAGCAGGCGGGCATTGTGCCGAATGTGGTGCTGGAGACGAATAACATCAGTTTGTTATACGAGATGGTGCAGGAAGGGGATCTCTACAGCATCATGCCAATCAGCGCTATTCCGGCCTATCTCCTCAATAATTCCGAAATGATGATCATGCCTGTCACGCCGTTTTCCACGCCGCAGCTTAATCTTTTGCGTTTACGTCAGGATAATTCCCCGGCCGTGCTGGAAGCCGTATGGAAAATCAGCCAACGTCTGAATATTGCCCAGCAATTTGATGAAGAGGCTGCCGCTGAGCGCTATAGCCTGCAACTATCAAGCGATATTAACAATGAATTGGAGGGATAAGGCGTAAAGCGCAACACTGTCTGTGTAACGCAACTGTTACTAACATGGTTTTTAAATGTAAAATCAGACAGCTCGCAGGAGACAAGAATGTCTAAAATACTTTGCGTACTTTATCCCGATCCGGTTAGTGGTTTTCCGCCAGTTTATGCCCGTGATGCCGTTCCACAAATTAAGCGTTATCCTAACGGGCAGACAACGCCCACGCCGCATGGCGAGTTAGGTTTTACTCCAGGCGAATTAATCGGGAGTGTTTCCGGGGAACTGGGATTACGCGCTTATCTTGAAAGTCAGGGGCATGAGCTGATCGTCACCAGTGATAAAGAAGGCGCTGACTCTGTATTTGAACGCCATCTGGCGGATGCGGATGTGGTCATTTCCCAGCCATTCTGGCCGGCGTATTTAACCGCTGAGCGCATTGCGAAAGCGAAAAACCTTAAATTAGCCCTGACGGCAGGGATTGGTTCTGACCATGTTGATTTGAAAGCGGCATCAGAGCGGGGTATTACCGTCGCGGAAGTCACCTTCTCAAACTCTATCAGTGTGGCTGAACATGTCGTTATGACCGCACTGGCGCTGGTGCGTAATTATTTGCCATCACATCAGTGGGCGAATAACGGCGGCTGGAATATTGCCGACTGTGTGACGCGCAGTTATGACATTGAAGGCATGCAGTTTGGCACCCTGGGGGCTGGGCGCATCGGTCTGGCGGTATTGCGCCGCATGAAACCGTTTGATGTACAGCTCCACTACTATGATCCGCATCGCTTACCGGCAGAAACCGAGCAGGAATTAAATCTGACCTATCACGAAACGCCGGAGTCACTGGTTGCGGTTTGTGATGTCGTTAACCTGCAAACACCGCTCTATCCTTCAACCCAGGGCTTTGTAGATGCTAAATTCCTGGCACGCTTCAAACGTGGCGCTTATCTGGTCAACACCGCGCGTGGCGCGCTCTGCGACAGAGACGCTATCGCCGATGCACTGGAGTCAGGCCAGCTTGCAGGCTACGGTGGGGATGTCTGGTTCCCGCAGCCAGCGCCGGTCGATCACCGCTGGCGTCGAATGCCACATCAGGGTATGACCCCACACATCTCCGGCACATCGCTGTCTGCCCAGGCACGTTATGCTGCTGGCACACTTGAGATTTTGCAAAACTTCCTTGAAGGCAAAGCCATCCGCGAAGAGTATCTGATTGTTAATGGCGGGAATCTGGCGGGTGCCGGTGCTAATGCTTACAAGTTAGTCTAAGCGTTAACGTTAATTAACTGGGTGGCCACCCGAACAACATCACGCTCTCTTCGCCTGGGGCCGATCCTGTGCCGGCAGGCGAGGGGATGTGTGAGTAACATAATGTATTAACAGCGTTTAGTGTGGCGGTGATTAACGAACAAATTTCCATACCGAACTAGGGATTTTGTCGTACAGCTTGTTCATCGTCAGTTCTGCCAGGCGATGATCGGCAGCTGAATAAAATACAGCCAGTTCATCATCGTTAAGTTCATACTTGTTTTTCTCAATCACGCGTTCCAGAGTGTCGATTGAACGACAGCGTCTCAGGCGCATCAAATAATCAGTTTTGGTAAGGGCTTGTGTGCTCATAAATAAACCGTTCTCAGTGTCAAAAAGTGCAAGCTATATGGAGTGACTAGGTTGCTGAGGAAAAGCGCACTCATCGATAAACAGATTAAATAACCGGCGGCCCGTCCGCTGCCAGCGCTGTAGATCTTGCGTGTTAATACCGTAATTGCTAAACAGCATAAAGGTATCGTCAAGATATTCATCGATTTGTGTAATCAGTTCTTCGTCTTCTGTGTGTTTAATTTTGTAGTTCATAGTAAATGAGGCGATATGTTCAATCAGCTCATTTAACTGCAAATTACTCTCTGAAGTGGGATCGTTAACCCAGCCATGATGACTGTCGGTCAGGGTTGCCATGCTCTCATCGAACAGACTTTCACACAGGAATTTCAGCTGAGCGATATCATGCCGTTTTGGTGAGTATTCGTCCATCTTTTTCCCCTCCATAGCAAACATAGTAACCGTAATTCGGCGAGATAAGGAAAACAGCCAGGGAGCAATTTGGGTACAACTCAATGAATGAATAAATTAACTGTAGAACAAAAGCATTAGTTACGCTCAAGATCATTACGAAATATTACAATTCATCCGCTGTGCCTGGACGCTGATTATCAACCACTTCAAAGTGCAGAGCACCTGCATGAACGTTAAAAGTGACTTGCTCCTCACGCCGCGTTACTTCATTTAGATCTAAGCATGGACTAAATAAATTCCATTCGAAATCATAAAACATTTTAAATCTGTTGGTCGTGACTTGTTCGACAGATTTTACGCGAAAACTATTTTCATTCAGCTGGGCATTTTCAGAATACCACTGTAAATCACCGACTAATGCCGAGGCTATTTTGGGAATATTCCGCTGAATCAGTATTTTTAATTTTTCGCTGTCATTTTCATCAACAGCAACGTCGCAGGGTAAGGTAACTGTCATCAAGCCTCCACGTTAGTCTGGCTTACCTTCATCATTGACCTGCCAGACCCACTTTTCAAGTGGGAAGTGTCTATCTATGCGATTAAATATTTTAGTCTCCCTGCCATGGTGTGCGCATCCCCTGAGTTCTCTGGCTTTGGGGTTATCTTTTGCAACATTTTAGGGTCTTTCATTTTGCCTTGAAGTGGGTAGAATGTTTGTTATGTTATAACGTTTTTGGTGTAAGTATGAATCACAGCGGCCTGCTTTTGTCTCTCGGTGAGCGTCTTCTGATTGCCCTGGTACTGACTGGATTGTTGTCTTTATTAATGTGGTGGGGCATTCATTAATGATCGTGTTTCGTGATTTAAAAGCGGGTTATCAGGGCAATGCGGTGACGCCATTGATCAATGGTCGCCTGGCGGAAGGCAGCATGACCGCGCTGGTGGGGGCGAATGGTACGGGGAAATCGACCTTATTAAAGACCATCGCAGGATTGATGCCGCCCATAGAAGGGCGCTGTGATTTGCATTTTTCCCGCCGTGATTTGGGCTGGCTGCCACAGCGTACCGAGTTAGAAACACGTTTTCCGGTGACGGCCTACGAACTGGCTGCCATGGGATGCTGGCCGCGCTGTGGCTGGTTTGGTGGCATCAACCGTGCCATGAAGCGTGAGATCTGGCAGGCGCTTGAAGCCGTACAGATGGCAGATTTTGCCGATGCGCAGCCGTCCACCCTGTCCGGTGGTCAGCTGCAGCGCGTGCTGTTTGCCCGAATGATGCTTCAGCGCAGTCGCGTGTGGCTGTTGGATGAGCCCTTCAATGGCATTGATGCGCAGACCATTGAGTTATTGATGTCTATTTTGCAGCAACAGCAGGCAGCGGGGACCACCTTGTTGGTGGTACTGCACGACCGTGCGTTGGTGTCGCGCTATTTTACCGATGTGCTGAATATGGATGATGCGGCTTTTTTGCAGGCTCCGGTTAAACCGACACCGCTACGGAGTGTTGCTCTGTGACGTTGATCCAACCTTTCATCGAATATGGCTTTATGCGTCGCGCACTGGTGGCTTGTATTGCGCTGGCAGTGAGCGCCACTCCGCTAGGCGTGTTCCTTTCTCTTCGTCGTATGTCGCTCATGGGTGATGCGTTATCCCATGCTGTGTTACCCGGTGCGGCAATCGGCTACCTGATTTCCGGTCTCTCTCTGGTGGCTATGGGCATTGGTGGTGTGATTGCCGGTCTCGCCGTGGCGTTACTTTCGGGCGCTGTCAGTCGGTTTACCCCGCTGAAAGAGGACGCCAGCCTGTCCGGTTTCTACCTTGGCTCGCTGGCGCTAGGGGTCACGTTAGTTTCCCTGCGTGGTTCGAGCGTTGACTTGCTCAACGTTTTATTTGGTTCTCTGCTGGCGGTTGATAACAGTGCTTTGTTACTGGTGGGCTTTATTGCCGTCTTTACACTGTTCATGCTGGCCGTCATTTTCCGTCCGTTGGTGATTGATGCCTTTGACCCTGACTTTTTGCGATCGCAGGGAAAATGGGGCGCGCCCCTGGTGCACGGTATTTTTCTGTTGTTAGTCGTGATGAATCTGGTGGCGGGATTCCAGGTACTGGGCACGTTGATGTCGGTCGGGCTGATGATGCTGCCTGCCACCAGTGCGCGGTTCTGGAGCCGCCATCTGGCATGGATGTTAGTGATTGCGATGGGACTGGCTATCGTCTCCGCGTTCACTGGCCTGACGTTGTCCTGGTATCTGTCGTTACCGGCAGGGCCCGCTGTGGTACTGAGTGCCGCGGTGCTGTTTTTTGTTTCTGTATTGGCAGGACCATGCGGTGGCATGTTGCGCCGCCGCTAATTCAATATTAAGGGGATTGTATGAAGAAGTTACCGCTGAGCCTGGCGATTGGTGCCATGCTGTTAAGCCCGTTGACCATGGCAAAGACGGTGAATGCCGTAGCCAGTTTTACTGTGTTAGGCGATATCGTTAAAGAAGTTGGCGGTTCGCATGTGAATGTTAAGAGCCTGGTGGGACCGAATGGTGATCCGCATACCTTTGAGCCAACGCCAAAAGATAGCCAGGAACTGAATCAGGCTGATGTGGTGTTTGTCAGCGGTCTGGGCCTGGAAGGTTGGTTAGATCGTCTGGTGAAAGCTTCAGGTTATAAGGGCCATCCGGTTGTGGCATCTACGGGGATTTCCACCCGTAAAATGGTCGATGATGGTGAAACCATTACCGATCCTCACGCGTGGAATAGCATGGCAAACGGCGTGGTGTATGCCACCAACGTGATGAATGCGTTGATCAAAGCCGACCCTGAAGATGCCGCAGATATCCGTAAGAGCGGTGAGCGTTATATTCAGCAGTTGCAGCAGTTAGACAGCTGGGCGAAGCAGTCATTTGCAGCGATCCCGGCGGAAAAACGCAAAGTGTTGACCAGCCACGATGCCTTTGGGTATTTCGGTCAGCGTTATGGCGTTGAGTTTAAGGCACCTGTTGGTTTCTCTACGGAAGCTGAAGCCAGCGCCAGCGATGTTGCCGCTCTGATTAAGCAGCTGAAAGCTGAGCACATCAACACCTATTTCATGGAGAATCAGACGGACCCACGTCTGGTGAAGCAGATTGCTTCAGAAACAGGAGCACAGGCGGGCGGAGAGCTGTATCCAGAAGCGTTGTCTGAAGCTAATGGCCCAGCCCCAACTTATGTTGCTGCCTTTAAGCATAACGTTGAGCTGATGCTGGCAAGCATGAAGTAATACTCTGATATCCCTGCCCAGCTACTGGGCAGGTTTTTTTGTTGTCTGATGTTCAAACAAAAATTCAAAACGGCTTCTCAGCAATAAAAAAAAGGCCGGGGATTTCCCCGGCCAATGTTCACGACACATCCTAACGTTTTTTCTTTCTTCCCTGAACCGCCTTAAAGCGCGGGTTAGTCTTACAAATGACGTAGATACGTCCTTTACGACGCACGACTTTGCAATCTGGATGGCGAGTTTTCGCCCCTTTGAGTGAACTGAGGACCTGCATGTGCTGCTCTCCTGTTATTTACTAGCGAGGAAGCTGCCGAAGCGTTTGTTGAAGCGCGCGGTGCTGCCTTCTTTGGCGAATTCACGTTGTTTCCCGGTGTAGAACACGTGGGATTTTGATGAGACGTCAAGCGCCACATACGGCAGGGTCTGACCTTCAAACTCAACGGTACGGTCAGTTTTGATGGTGGACCCTACTTTGAAGTACTCATCCGCAGTGGTGTCATGGAAGACGACAGGGCGGTAGTGGGGATGGATATTTGGTTTCATCACGAATGCCTTCATGTAATGTTATAATATAACAATTATGCCGGGGTTACGGTTTGATTGCAACCCTGTG
This sequence comes from Candidatus Pantoea multigeneris, assembly GCF_011752615.1. Classification (NCBI taxonomy): domain Bacteria; kingdom Pseudomonadati; phylum Pseudomonadota; class Gammaproteobacteria; order Enterobacterales; family Erwiniaceae; genus Pantoea; species Candidatus Pantoea multigeneris. Next base: position 30,290 of record NZ_VWXF01000008.1, on the reverse strand, counting down.
TTTTGTGATGTTGTTTGCGGGAGAGGGGGCTCGTTCTGTGACGTATGTGATAACTGTGCCGCACATCACTGACATAAAGGCACGGACGATGCCCCGCACATCACTGACATAAAGGCACGGACGATGTCCCGCACATCACTGACATGAAGGCACGGACGATGTCCCGCACATCACTGACATAAAGGCATGTACGATGTGCCGCGCATCACTGACATAAAGGCACGGACGATGCCCCGCACATCACTCACATGAAGGCGGGGATGGTGGGGAGTAGAGTAAAGCTTCCGCTGCATGGATGCAGCGGCAGAGCCTCCAGGGAGGATTCACGGCGTCTTTACGGCACTCCCCACCATCTGCGACTGGAACGCACGAACACCCGCCGCACCGTGCCAACCTGAAACGCACGAACACCAGCCGCACCACCCCAAACTGAAACGCACAAACACCGACCGCACCGTACCAACCTGGAACGCACGAACACCAATCGCACCTTGCCAGTCTGCCATGCACGAACATCAGCCCAATAAAAAAGGCCGCTTGCGCGACCTTTTTACGATTAACTTCAGGCTATCAGTGATGATCGACCGGATGGCCTTTTTCCAGCTCGCCTTTCTGCTTGCTGAAACGACGACGCACCACCACAAAGAACACAGGCACGAAGAAGATTGCCAGTGCGGTAGCGGTCACCATCCCGCCCATTACGCCAGTACCTACGGCGTTCTGTGCGCCGGAGCCGGCACCGGTGCTGATGGCCAGTGGCAGAACCCCGAGGATAAATGCCAGGGAGGTCATCAGGATCGGACGTAAACGCATCCGTGAAGCTTCCAGCGTGGCTTCCACCAGGCCTTTCCCTTCTTTATCCATCAGATCCTTGGCGAACTCGACGATCAGAATGGCGTTCTTCGCCGACAGACCTATGGTGGTTAACAGCCCCACCACAAAGTACACGTCGTTACTCAAGCCGCGCAGGGTGGTGAACAACAGCGCACCCACAACACCCAGTGGCACCACCAGCATGACAGAGAACGGAATCGACCAGCTCTCATACAGCGCTGCCAGACACAGGAACACGACAATCAGTGAAATCGCATACAACGCCGGTGCCTGGTTGCCTGACAGACGTTCCTGATAAGACATACCGGTCCAGTCGAAGCCAATACCCGCAGGCAGCTTCGCCGCCAGTTGCTCCATCAGATCCATCGCCTCACCGGAGCTCTTGCCTGGTGCAGCCTGACCGAGCAGCTCCATTGAAGGCAAGCCGTTATAACGCTCCAGACGTGGCGAACCATATTGCCACTGCGCAGAAGAGAAGGCCGCAAACGAAACCATCTCGCCGCTGCTGTTACGGACATACCACTTATTCAGGTCATCCGGCAGCATACGGGAGTGGGCTTCACCCATCACATACACCTTCTTCACACGGCCACGGTCAACAAAGTCATTAACGTATGAACCGCCCCATGCCGCACCCAGCGTAGTATTGATATCGGACAGAGAAACGCCCAGTGCCTGTGCTTTCTCCTGATCGATAATCAACTTGTACTGCGGTGTATCTTCCATACCGTTCGGACGCACACCAACCAGCGTATCGCCATGCTGGGCAATCATGCCAAACAGCTGGTTACGCGCTGCGGTCAACTTCTCATGACCGAGGTTGCCCTGGTCAATCAACTCAAAGTCAAAACCGGTGGCGTTACCCAGTTCGATAATGGCTGGCAGGTTGAACGGGAATACCATGGCATCTTTGATCTGACCCAGTGCCTGCATGGCACGGCCCGCGATGGCTGGCACCTTAGAATCTGCGCTGCTGCGCTCATCCCAAGGCTTCAGGCTGACGAAGGCGATACCGGTGTTTTGTCCACGACCGGCAAAACCAAAGCCGTTAACGGTAAATACAGAGTTAACGTTGTCTTTCTCTTTGGTCAGGAAGTAATTGGTCACCTGATCTAGGACTTTTTGGGTACGTTCCTGCGTTGCGCCAGCAGGCAACTGCGCCTGAGCCAACAGCAGCCCCTGATCTTCTTCCGGTAGGAAGGAAGAGGGAAGCTTAAGGAACAACCATGCCATACCCACTACAATCACCAGATAGATCACCAGATAGCGGCCAGTGCTGCGAACGATGTGACCTACGCTATCCACGTAGTGGTTCGTGCTCTTATCGAACACCCGGTTAAACCAGCCGAAGAAACCGGTGGTTTTGCCGTGGCTGCCTTTCTCAATCGGCTTCAGGATCGTGGCGCAAAGTGCCGGGGTCAGAATCAATGCCACCAACACCGACAGCACCATCGCTGAAACGATAGTGATCGAGAACTGACGGTAAATTACCCCGGTGGAGCCACCGAAGAAGGCCATCGGGATAAATACCGCAGACAACACCAGGGCGATACCGACCAGCGCACCCTGAATCTGCTCCATCGAACGGCGCGTGGCTTCCTTCGGCGGTAGGCCCTCTTCTGCCATTACACGCTCGACGTTTTCCACCACCACGATGGCATCATCCACCAACAGGCCGATGGCGAGCACCATCCCGAACATCGTCAGGGTGTTTATCGAGTAACCAAAGGCACTGATAATGGCGAACGTCCCCAGCAGAACCACTGGCACCGCGATCGTTGGGATCAGCGTGGCGCGGAAGTTTTGCAGGAACAGATACATCACCAGGAACACCAGCACGATGGCTTCAAACAGGGTTTTCACCACTTCGAAAATCGAAATTTTCACAAATGGCGTGGTGTCGTACGGATACACCACTTTCATCCCGTGTGGGAAGAACGGCGACAGCTTAGCCAGCTCGGCTTTTACCGCCGCAGCGGTATCCAGCGCATTCGCACCGGTGGCCAGCTTGATACCGATACCGGAAGCCGGTTTACCGTTATAGCGTGCAATGATCTCGTAGTTTTCACCACCCAGTTCAATCTTTGCCACATCACGCAGGCGAACTTGCGAACCGTCGCTGTTCACTTTAAGCAGGATGTTGCCAAACTCCGCCGTCGAGGTGAGACGGGTCTGTGCAATGATCGAAGCATTTAACTGCTGACCAGGCGCAGGTGGAGAACCCCCCAACTGACCGGCAGCCACCTGGGCGTTCTGTGTATCCAGCGCGCTGATCACATCCACCGGCGTCAGTGAATAGTTGTTCAGCTTATGCGGGTCCATCCAGATTCGCATCGCGTATTGCGCACCAAAGATCTGTGTGTCGCCCACCCCAAGAGTACGACTGATAGGATCTTTAATGTTCGAGGCCACATAGTCCGCAATATCGTTCTGCGTCATGCTGCCATCTTCGCTCACGAAGCCTGCAACCATCAGGAAGCTGCTGGAGGATTTCTGAACCTGAATGCCCTGTTGCTGAACTTCCTGCGGCAGCAGCGGCATCGCCAGTTGCAGTTTGTTCTGTACCTGCACCTGCGCGATATCCGGGTTGGTGCCGGACTGGAAGGTCAGCGTCAGCTGCAGTGTCCCCGAAGAGTCACTGTTCGAGGACATATACATCAGTCCGTCGATACCATTCATATTTTGTTCGATCACCTGAGTAACCGAGTCTTGCAGCGTTTTCGCATCAGCACCTGGGTAGGTCGCACGGATCTGAACCGCCGGTGGAGCAACTTCTGGGTATTGCTCAATCGGAAGTTTCAGAATCGATAGCGCACCTGCCAACATGATGATGATGGCGATGACCCATGCAAAGATGGGGCGATCGATAAAGAACTTAGCCATGTATTAACGGCTCCTGTTAAGACGATGATTTTTCAGAATTCGCGGGGGCCTGTTGTGCATCGTCGGAAACTTCTTGTGGCGTTACCTGTGCACCTGGTTTAGCGCGTTGGATACCCACGGTAATCACGCGGTCACCGGCTTTTAAGCCGCTGGTTACCAGCCACTTATCGCCAATCGCCTGCGGTGCTTCGATGTTACGTACTTCAACTTTATTATCCGCACCTACAACCATCGCCGTTGCCTGACCGGTAGGCGTACGAGTGACGGCCTGTTGTGGCACCAGCAGGGCGGTTGGGTTTACCCCTTCCTGCAAGCGGGCACGAACAAACATACCAGGTAACAGGTTATGGCCTGGGTTCGGGAACACGGCACGCAGGGTGATAGAACCGGTGGTTTCATCAACGGTAACGTCCGAGAACTCCAGTGAACCTTGCTGCGCATAGGTTGAACCGTTTTGCATCAGCAGCGTCACGCTGGCTTTACCGTTGTTCTGCTGCAACTGACCGGATTCCAGCTCTGCCTTCAGACGTAAGAAGTCATCGCTGGACTGCGTCACATCGACATACATAGGATCAAGCTGTTGAACGGTGGCCAGCGCGGTGGTTTGTGCACTCTGCACCAGAGCACCCTCAGTCACCGAAGACTTGCCAATACGGCCGCTGATCGGAGAAGTCACTTTGGTGTAGGCGAGATTAATACGCGCGGTTTCGACATTTGCCTGAGCTACCTGTACCGCAGCAGCATTCTGAGCAGCCGTTGCAGCGGCAGTATCATAATCCTGCTGACTGATGTACTTGGTACCCAACAGCGGCTTATAACGCTTTAATGTCAAATCAGCGATACGTGCATTCGCCTGTGCCTGGACCAGATCGCCTTTGGCGCTGTCATAAGCGGCCTGATAAGTCGCAGGATCAATTTGATACAGCGATTCCCCGGCTTTAACGTCGCTTCCTTCGACAAAGTTACGTTTCAGCACAATGCCAGAAACCTGCGGACGCACTTCAGCCACGCGATACGCGGAAGTACGGCCAGGCAGTTCTGTTGTCATTTGCAGAGGTGCTGTTTTTAAGGTCAGTACACCCACTTCAGGTGGCTGTTGCTGGGCGGCTTGCTCGGATTTGCTACCATCACATCCTGTTAACACAAAGCTGCCTGAAAGCATCAGGACGGCCGCCAGAGGCGCTAATCCTCTGTTTTTATTCATATAATAAACCTCTAGTGTCCGATATCAATTGATCAATGGATCACAAACCGATAAACCCATTGCTGCGCTATATCACGGGTCATGCTATGGTACATACATTCACAAATGTATGTAAACTTGCCAGATTGTAAAAAAAGTCACCTATGGCACGAAAAACCAAAGCGCAAGCGCTTGAAACGCGACAGCAAATTCTCGATGCTGCCGTGGAACTCTTCTCTCATCAGGGGGTTTCTGCCACATCGCTGGCAGAGATCGCGGCCGCTGCTGGTGTCACAAGGGGCGCGATTTACTGGCACTTCAAAAATAAAGCTGATTTATTACACGCCATCTGGCTAGAGACGGATGCCGGACTGGATAGTGTGGAACTTGAGTATCAGACAAAATACCCTGGTGATCCACTTTCTGTTTTACGCTCGATGCTGATTTATCTTTTTGAAGCAACGGCAAAAGATCCGCAGCGGCGGGCATTAATGGAAATTATTTTCCATAAATGCGAGTTTGTGGGGGAAATGGCCGCGCTACAGCATATTCAACAGACTTTACTGCTGGCATGTTACGACAAAATTGAAGAAATCTTGCGTGACTGTATTGAGGCGGGTCAACTGCCTGCAACGCTAAATACCCGTCAGGCGGCGCTTATCATGCGCGGCTACGTCAACGGGATGATGGAAAGTTGGTTATTTACGCCCGAGACCTTTGATTTGGCCGAGGACGCGCCACAATTAGTAGAAACCTTTATTGATATGCTGCGCTTCAGCCCAACGCTCAGTCAGCGTCCCTGAGATGTTTCTGCCTGTTCACGTTTCTTTTCATAGTCGCGCTGGACAATCGCCAGCGCTGCCAGCACGGTTTCAGCCGGTAAGTTGTTCTCTTCCAGTAGCATAATCAAATCAACCGCCAGTTTGACTTCGGCAGGTGCATTTTCCAGAGACATCACTCCTCCTGTTGGGTATTTCATGGGTTCATCAGAGTATAGAAGAGAGAGGATAGCGGTTATTCCGCTTTCCCCCGCAGCGCGAGCGTCCAGGAAACCTGTTTGATCGCGGCCTTGCAGCGCCCCATGCGCTGTTCCAGCACGGTGAGATCTTGCTTAAGTTGCTGTTGCACCGCCAGAGTCTCTGCCTGGGCCAGCCGGGTTTCCCGCTCATCGATCATCTGTTGTAAGCGCTGCTGATAGCCGAGGTATTCAGCATGCTTTGCCTGTTGTGGATCGGTGTGAACGCGTTCGCGTTGCGGGCGCAGGTGGCGACTGCCCAGCTCACGCTGTAAGGCGGCGACTTGATTAGCCACGCGTTCCGCCAGCCACAGGCGCTGCTCATCGTGCTGGCTACTGCACAGTCGTGCATAGTTCTGCTCAAGGATAGCCAGACACTGGCCTAACTGCCGCGCATCGCCCGGAAACAGCTGTTTATCAAAGCGTGCCACCCGGCAAGTTTCCCCCGCAACCGGCTCGATTTGCCGTCGTAGCGCCTGAATCGTGGCCTGAAGTCGCGTTAATGCGGACGTTATGGTCATTTTTTTGCTCGCCTGGGTCAGTCAAAATCCACCACTATGATAAATGATAATGCGCTATCGGGGCGATAAGGTTGCAATTATCTCCCTGTTTGCTTAGATTTGGGCGTCTTCGTGCGTGGCTTCCCTTAGTGAATCAACTGTCGCCTAACCTGAAACCAGGTTTAAGCGCTATGGAAGCTGCGTGATACAGAATATTCACCAGGCGTAACATCATGACCGCAACTGCGCAGCAGCTTGATTTCATTAAAGACAGCATCAAAAGTATTCCGGATTACCCGAAGCCGGGCATCCTGTTCCGTGACGTGACCAGCCTGCTGGAAGATCCAGTGGCCTATGCCGCGACTATCGCGCTGCTGGTTGAGCGCTATCGCGACAAAGGCATCACCAAAGTCGTGGGAACAGAAGCGCGTGGTTTCTTGTTCGGTGCTCCTGTGGCGCTGGGGCTGGGCGTAGGCTTTGTACCGGTACGTAAGCCTGGCAAACTGCCACGTGAAACATTCCAGGAACAGTATCAGCTGGAGTACGGCACTGATGCGCTGGAACTGCATAAAGATGCCATCGTTCCGGGCGACGTAGTATTAATGGTAGATGATCTGCTGGCGACCGGCGGCACCATTGAAGCCACGGTAAAACTGATTCGCCGCGCAGGCGGTAAAGTAGAAGATGCTGCGTTCGTGATTAACCTGTTTGATCTGAGCGGTGAAGCTCGCCTGCAGGCGCTGGGCATCAATTGCTATAGTCTGGTCAACTTCCCAGGCCACTAAGTCATATTGGCCTCGCAGCAGTGCGGGGCCGTCTAATGTGACAACCCGGTAGGCATCTGTCGGTGTCGCTGTTAAACTACACCTCTCGATATTCCGGGGTATTACCCCTTATCACTCTTTATTCCAGCGACTGAAACCCTATGAGCTATCAGGTACTTGCGCGAAAATGGCGCCCTCAGGCTTTTGCCGATGTAGTCGGCCAGGAACATGTGCTGAAGGCGCTGGCCAACGGGCTGACTCTGGGGCGCATTCACCACGCCTATCTCTTTTCTGGTACGCGCGGCGTAGGGAAAACCTCCATCGCCCGTTTGCTGGCGAAAGGGCTGAACTGCGAAACGGGTATCACTGCCACCCCTTGCGGTCAGTGCAGTGCCTGTCGAGAGATCGAACAGGGGCGTTTTGTTGATCTGATTGAGATTGATGCCGCATCACGCACCAAAGTAGAAGATACCCGCGATCTGCTGGACAACGTGCAGTACGCGCCCGCACGCGGCCGCTTCAAAGTCTATTTGATCGATGAAGTCCATATGCTCTCGCGTCACAGTTTTAACGCGCTGTTGAAGACGCTGGAAGAGCCTCCGGCACACGTTAAGTTCTTACTCGCCACCACCGATCCGCAAAAACTGCCGGTCACCATTTTATCGCGCTGCTTACAGTTTCATCTCAAAGCGTTAGAGCCTGAACAGATTCGCCAGCAGCTGACCTATATTCTGGAGCAAGAGCAGGTCAGTAGCGAACCGCGTGCGCTGCAACTGTTGGCGCGTGCGGCAGATGGCAGTATGCGTGATGCCTTAAGCCTGACCGATCAGGCGATTGCCATGGGGCAGGGTAGTATCAGCAGCGAAGGCGTCAGCCAGATGCTCGGCACGCTGGACGATGAACAACCGTTGGCGTTAGTTGAAGCATTAATGGCTGGCAGCGGTGAACAAGTGATGGCCCTGCTGGCGCAGGCGGCATCACGCGGCGTCGAATGGGATGCGCTGTTAGTGGAAATGCTGCGCTTGCTGCATCACCTGGCGATGGCGCAATTACTGCCTTCCAGCCTGGATGATATGGGCGAACATGATGCCCAGCATCTGCGTGAGCTGTCGCGTCAGATCCCGCCACAAGATTTACAACTTTATTACCAGACGCTGTTAATGGGCCGCAAAGATCTGCCGCTGGCACCTGACAGGCGTATGGGCGTGGAAATGACGCTGCTGCGTGCCTTAGCTTTTCATCCAGCCGCACCCATAGCCGCGCCGGCCGGTCCCGCACCGACACCGGTACAGGTGCAATCTGCTACGGTAAATGCCACGCCAGTGCCGCCGCAGGCCGCGTCAGCGCCGGTAGCCGTGGCACCTCCGGTGGTTGAAAACCGGCCCCCGGAGCCTAAATTGTCCGACAGCACCAGCCAACTGCTACAGGCCAGGAGCCAGTTGCAGCGCCAGGGAGCGAACAAAGCAAAAAAGAGTGAGCCGGCAGCGCCTTCTGCGCGGCCGGCCAGTTCAGCGCTGGAGCGTCTGGCTTCCGTGACCGAACGTAGTCAGCCCCAGCGCAAAGCGCCTGAGGCAGAAAACAGTAAAAAAGAAGCATACCGCTGGAAAGCGCAGACGATCACAGAAGTGAAAGCTGAGCCCGTCGCAACGCCAAAAGCCTTGCGTTCAGCGCTGGAGCATGAGAAAACGCCCGAGCTTGCCGCGCGCCTGGCGGAAGAAGCCCAACAGCGCGATGCCTGGGCGGCTGAAATCGCTACGCTGCCACTGCCGAAGCTGGTACAGCAGTTGGCGCTCAACGCCTGGAAAGAGCAGAGCGAATCCGCGGTGACGCTGCATCTGCGTTCCAGCCAGCGTCACCTGAATTCAGCGTCGGCGCAGCAGGTTCTGGCCACTGCATTGAGTAACGCCGCCAGTCAGGCAGTTGAACTGACGGTGATTGAAGATGATAATCCGGCGGTGTTAACGCCGCTGGAGTGGCGTCAGGCCATTTATGAAGAAAAACTGGCGCAGGCGCGTCAGTCCATTATGAGTGATACCCATATTCAAACCTTGCAGCGCTTTTTCGATGCTGATCTGGATGAAGAGAGTATCCGACCTGTTTAATCACGCTGCAACTGCCTCTGGCAGCATACGCAGCCCGGTAAAGAGAGAAAACTATGTTTGGTGGTAAAGGCGGACTGGGCAACCTGATGAAACAGGCCCAACAGATGCAGGACAAAATGGCGAAAGTGCAGGAAGAGATTGCTGCACTGGAAGTGACCGGTGAATCTGGCGCGGGCCTGGTAAAAGTGACCATCAATGGTGCGCACAACTGCCGTCGCGTTGAAGTTGATCCAAGCCTGCTGGAAGACGACAAGGACATGCTGGAAGATCTGATCGCTGCGGCATTTAACGATGCAGCGCGTCGCATCGATGAAGCGCAGAAAGAGAAAATGGGTGCTGTTTCTGCTGGAATGCAGTTGCCACCAGGCTTCAAGATGCCATTCTGATGCAAACCAGTCCACTGCTTGAATCCCTGATGGAGGCGCTGCGCTGTTTGCCTGGCGTCGGCCCGAAATCAGCGCAGCGTATGGCCTTTCAGCTGCTGCAGCGCGATCGCAGCGGTGGGATGCGGCTGGCGCAGGCTTTGACCCGCGCCATGTCCGAAATTGGCCACTGTGCGGATTGCCGCACCTTTACCGAGCAGGATATCTGTACCATCTGCGCCAACCCAAGAAGGCAGCAAAATGGTCAGATCTGCGTGGTTGAGAGCCCGGCGGATATCCACGCCATTGAGCAAACCGGGCAATTTGCCGGACGCTACTTTGTGCTGATGGGGCATCTTTCGCCGCTCGATGGCATTGGCCCGCAGGATATCGGTCTGGACCGCCTTGAGCAGCGTCTGGAAAGTGAAACCCTGCATGAAGTCATTCTGGCGACAAATCCCACGGTGGAAGGTGAAGCCACGGCTAACTACATCGCTGAGCTGTGCGGCCAGTATGGCGTCGAAGCCAGCCGTATTGCGCATGGTGTCCCGGTGGGGGGCGAGCTGGAAATGGTCGACGGGACGACGCTGTCGCACTCGCTGGCAGGACGCCAAAAGTTTAAATTCTGACCACTTGCCGGTGTTGTGACAAACACCGGCTTGAAATCCGCTGTTCGGCCCCCATCTCCTCCTCAACGTCCATTAAACCTGATTCCGTTGAGGTAGCAATGACCATGAAAGGACAAGAGACCCGTGGCTTCCAGTCAGAAGTAAAACAGCTTCTGCACCTGATGATCCATTCTCTGTATTCCAACAAAGAGATTTTCCTGCGCGAACTGATTTCCAACGCCTCCGATGCGGCTGACAAACTGCGTTTCCGCGCACTGTCACAGCCGGATCTGTATGAAGGCGACGGCGACCTGCGCGTGCGTGTCTCTGTGGATAAGGACAACCGCACCCTGACCCTGAGCGATAACGGCATTGGTATGCGCCGTGACGAGGTGATCGAAAACCTCGGGACTATCGCAAAATCAGGTACCAAAGCCTTCCTCGATTCAATGGGTTCTGACCAGGCCAAAGACAGCCAACTGATTGGTCAGTTCGGTGTTGGTTTCTACTCAGCCTTTATTGTGGCGGACAAAGTTTCGGTGCGCACGCGCGCAGCCGGTGCTGCCGCAGACGAAGGCGTGTTCTGGGAATCTGCCGGTGAAGGTGAATACACCATTGCCGATATCGAAAAAGCGGATCGCGGTACTGAAATCACCCTGCACCTGCGCGAAGGTGAGGATGAGTTCCTTGATGCGTGGCGTGTACGCAGCACCATCAGCAAATACTCCGATCACATCGCGCTGCCGGTTGAGATCGAAAGCAAAGATGAAGAGAGCGATACCACCAGCTGGGAAAAGATCAACAAAGCCCAGGCTCTGTGGACGCGCAACAAATCTGATATCAGCGATGAAGAGTACGGTGAGTTTTATAAACACATCGCCCATGATTTCACCGATCCTGTCACCTGGAGCCACAACCGCGTAGAAGGTAAGCAGGAGTACACTTCACTGCTGTACATCCCCGCGCGTGCGCCGTTTGATATGTGGAACCGCGATCAGAAACACGGTCTGAAACTGTATGTGCAACGCGTATTCATCATGGATGACGCGGAACAGTTCATGCCGAACTATCTGCGCTTTGTGCGCGGTCTGATTGACTCAAACGATCTGCCACTTAACGTCTCCCGTGAAATTCTGCAGGATAACCGTGTTACCCAGAGCCTGCGTGGCGCACTGACCAAGCGTAGCCTGCAGATGCTGGAAAAACTGGCTAAAGACGACGCAGAAAAATATCAGACCTTCTGGAAAGAGTTTGGTCTGGTGCTGAAAGAAGGCCCAGCGGAAGATAACGCCAACCAGGAAACCATTGCTAAGCTGCTGCGTTTCGCCACCAGCCAGAGCGAAGGTTCCGCGCAGACTATCTCGCTGGAAGACTATGTCAGCCGCATGGTGGAAGGCCAGGATAAGATCTACTACATCACGGCCGACAGCTATGCCGCCGCGAAGAGCAGCCCGCACCTTGAGCTGTTCCGTAAAAAAGGCATTGAAGTGCTGCTGCTCTCCGATCGCATCGATGAGTGGATGATGAGCTACCTGACCGAATTCGACGGTAAGAGCTTCCAGTCTGTCAGCAAAGCGGATGAGTCGCTGAATAAGCTGGCTGATGAAGAGAGCGAAGCGCAGAAAGAAGCCGGTAAAGCGCTGGAGCCGTTTGTTGACCGCGTGAAAACGCTGCTGGGCGAGCGTGTGAAGGAAGTGCGTCTGACGCATCGCCTGACAGACACCCCGGCGATTGTCACCACGGATGCAGATGAAATCAGCACCCAGATGGCGAAACTGTTTGCTGCCGCAGGTCAGGCCGCACCGGAAGTGAAATACATCTTCGAACTGAACCCAGAGCACGCGCTGGTGAAACGTGCGGCTGACACCGAAGAAGAGACCCGATTCAGCGAGTGGATTGAACTGCTGCTGGATCAGGCGCTGTTGGCTGAACGCGGCACGCTGGAAGATCCTAACCAGTTTATCCGTCGTATGAACCAACTGCTGGCGTAAGCCGTAGACTCAGCCCCTGCCACTGGCAGGGGCTTTTTTTATGCCCGCAATTTATTGCTGTAGCAGCTCTTCCCCCAGCCAGTGGCGAAACAGCGCGATTTCCACATCGTCACGGCGTGACTGCTTCGTCATCATCCAGGTGGCGCGTGCGGCGCGAACAAAGCCCAGTGGTGCAATCAGTGAGCCGTCTTCCAGCTCTTTCCGCACTAACAGGCGTGGTGCCATGATCACACCCAGGCCATTAAGTGCGGCCTGAATCCCCAATGTCAGATTGTCAAAATGCTTACCGCTGTGCTCTTGCGACTCTGCGCCGTACAGGGCAGCCCACTCGCTCCACGCCTGACGGCGCGTATCGGCGTGTAAAATGGGCAACGTAGCGAGATCGGCGGCCTGTTTAAAACCGTTGGCAAAGCGCGGTGCGCAGAGCGGGCCGATGTAATCAGCGGTGACCAGCGTAGCATCGACATCTTCATCTGGCTGCTGTTCATAGCTCATGATCAGCACATCAGCATGCTCGCTGCGTAGCTGGTCCACATCCATAATACCTTGAAACTGCACATCAATTTCCGGATGGCGCTGATAAAAGCCGCCCAGCCGTGGAATCAGCCACTGCGCCAGAAAACTCGGCGCGCAGGCGATATTTAACTGATGACGCAGTCCGTTGCGAATGCCTTCACTGGTGGCGGTCAGTTCGTTGAACGCTTTCTGACAGCTCAAGAGCAGGCGTTCGCCATGCGATGTTAATTTAACGCGGCCACTGGCGCGGACAAACAGCGGTTTGCCCATCCAGCTCTCCAGCTGGCGAACCTGGTGACTGATTGCACTATGGGTTACATGTAACCTTGCAGCGGCAACGCTAAAACTGCTGTGTAAGGCGGCCTGATAAAAGTAGTGCAACGCCCGCAGTGGTGGAAGCCCGGTCATACCCATCCCCTGTGCAAAAACCTAACAGGGATTGTCAGTTTATATCATTTTAAAGTCCAGACGCATTGACCTAACCTTGCCCGCAGATTCTGGCGGGTTGACTGCGCGCTTATCCTGTGATTGTCACCTGCCTCGCACCCCGTCGACGGGTAAAAAAATGAGAAACTCACGCAATGTCTATTACGGAACGAATGACACAGGCGCGAGATGAACTCCGTGCCGAACTTTCCCGTTGCTATCATCTTGAGCAGTTTGATCTGTTCTTCGCCCCCTCTTTGCATGTTGCGCGCGTGCTGCTCTCACGTCTGTTTTTAAGACAGGAACAGACGCGTAATCAGCGACGCTATGCTGCGCATTACCCGATCACGGCGTTGAGCACCATGCCGGAGGTGCCGGTTATGGCGGGGAGTATCAATCTGGTGGCGCAGGTCGATCCTGTTGAAGGCAAAATTCGCACGCTGCAATCCTGCCAGAAAGAGGGGGTGGTTGATGTAAGTGAAACCTTCGCGACAACCCTGCATATGCCGCTGGTGGACGAGAGCCAACTGTTTGTTACCCGGCTCGATCATCATGCCGCACTGCCTGGCGGCCTGGTGCTGATTGCGCTCCGCACCCAGGATTTCAGCACGCTGGTGCGTAGTGAGCTGCGCTTGTTTGAGCAGGGCATGGCGTTCGGGGAGGCGATTACTGACGCTCTCGAACAGATTAACGGAGGTCGCTGGCAGCCCTATAATATTGCGATGGTGAGTGCAATTCGCATTGAAACGCCCCATGTGATCCACTCCTGTCATACGCCGGGGTTGCCTTTCGCACTGCTGGAATTGCCCGATAATCTGCTTAACCGGTTGGTGCTGTCGCCCGGTATGCAAATTTTTCCCCACGCCTTGAAACTCTCTATTCGCGCCGAAAAACGCGGCAGTGGTAAAAAAATTAGCGACACAACTGAATCGATTAGACAGCGATTGTGCCAGACATTGGCGGCGGCGGGGTAATCTGAAAACGCCACAGGTAACCCACCGTTTACGGGTGCAAAACGCAGAATGTGTCAGCCAGATAATCATCCGCGACTGTCCGCGTTCCTTGTGGTGTGCGGGTCATAATGGTATGTTCTTCGCCTTCTCAGATTGATCATGTGTGTTTGCAAGAGGAATTACGCAATGCGTATTATTCTGCTCGGTGCTCCGGGCGCAGGTAAGGGGACTCAGGCCCAGTTTATTATGGAAAACTACGGTATTCCGCAAATCTCCACCGGAGATATGCTGCGTGCTGCGGTTAAGGCCGGGAGCGAGCTGGGTAATCAGGCAAAAGCGATCATGGATGCAGGTAAACTGGTCACTGATGAGCTGGTGATTGCGCTGGTTAAAGAGCGTATTGCTCAGGAAGATTGTGCGAAAGGTTTCCTGCTGGATGGCTTCCCGCGTACGATTCCACAGGCGGATGCGATGAAAGAAGCCGGGATCAACGTTGATTTCGTGCTGGAGTTCGCCGTACCGGATGAGCTGATCGTTGACCGTATTACTGGCCGTCGCGTTCACGCGAACTCTGGCCGTGTGTACCACGTCAAATACAATCCACCAAAAGTGGAAGGTAAAGATGACGTCACCGGCGAAGAGCTGTCTACGCGTAAAGACGATCAGGAAGAGACCGTACGTAAGCGCCTGGTCGAGTACCATGAGCTGACGGCACCACTGATTGGCTATTACAGCAAAGAAGCGGCAGCGGGTAATACCAAATACGTTAAAATCGACGGCACCCGTCAGGTGGCCGAAGTGCGTGCAGAACTGGCTGAGATCCTCGGCTAATGCACTTCAGGGGCTAGTTAGCTGGCCCCTGTTGCAGTAATTGCTTTTCCTCCCCGCTAATTCCGCTACAATTTCCCCGTTTTCTGATCTGTCCAATGTCAGCAAGGAATTAGAATGAGGCAAGATAAGCCCGGCGTTCTGTTGGTTAACCTCGGTACGCCAGATGCACCTACTACTCCCGCCGTAAAACGCTACCTGCAGCAGTTCCTGAGCGATCCGCGCGTAGTGGATACGCCACGCCCAATTTGGTTGCCGATTCTGCATGGCATCGTGCTGCCGTTCCGATCGCCGCGTGTAGCCAAACTCTATGCATCGGTATGGATGGAAGAGGGCTCGCCGCTGCTGGTGTTCAGCAAGCGCCAACGCGATGCGCTGGCACAACGCGTGGATATGCCCGTTGCGCTGGGCATGAGCTACGGCAATCCGAGCCTGAAAAGCGCGCTAGATAGCCTGATGGCGCAGGGCGTCACCCGACTGATCGTGCTGCCACTCTACCCACAGTTCTCCTGTTCGACGGTGGCTGCGGTATGGGATGGGATTGCGGATATTTTCAAAGGCTATCGTTCTCTGCCGGACGTCCAGTTCATTCGCGACTATGCCGATCACCCTGCTTATATTGCCGCGCTGAAAGCCTCGGTTGAGCGTTCATTTGCCCAACATGGCCAACCCGATTTGCTGGTGCTGTCCTACCACGGTATTCCGCAGCGCTTTGTGGATGAAGGGGATGACTACGCGCAACGTTGCAAAGACACTACCGCTGCGCTGCAACAGGCTCTGGGGCTGCGTGACGACCAAATCAAGATGACTTTCCAGTCACGCTTTGGTCGTGAGCCATGGCTTCAGCCGTATACCGATGAAACCATGCAAAATCTGCCGCAGAAAGGCGTGAAGCACGTTCAGGTAATGAGCCCGGGCTTCTCAGCGGACTGCCTGGAAACGCTGGAAGAGATCAGCGAGCAGAACTGTGAATTCTTCATGCACGCCGGTGGTGAGAAATTCGAATACATTCCTGCCCTGAATGCCGACGCAGAGCACATCGAAATGATGGTGCAGTTGGTGAACAGTCGTCGTTAAAACCCTGGCAGAGAGTGTGATATCATTCTCTGCCTGTTTTTCCAGTACGGCATCTTCATGAAATTTCCCGGCAAACGTAAATCTAAACACTACTTCCCCGTTAGCGCACGCGATCCGCTGATACAAACCACTCAGCAGGAGCAGGGTGAAGGCAGCACTATTGTCGGCATCGACCAGATCATGGTGGATATTGAAGCCCGCGTAGACGACAGCTTTTTACAGCGTTATCAGCTCAGCGCTGGCCATTCGCTGGTTATTGACGATGCACGTGCCGAAGCGCTGTATCAGGAGCTGATGCAGCATCAGCTGATTAGCCATCAGTTTGCCGGTGGCACCATTGGTAATACCTTACACAACTACTCGGTGCTGGCGGACGATCGCTCCGTCCTGCTCGGCGTGATGTGTAATAACATCCAGATTGGCGGTTATGCCTATCGCTACCTGTGCAACACCTCCAGCCGTATGGACCTTAACTACCTGCAAGGCGTTGACGGTGCCATTGGGCGCTGCTTCACCTTGATTGGCGAACACGGTGAGCGGACATTCGCCATTAGCCCAGCGCAGATGAACCAACTCAGTGCGAGCAGCATTCCCGAAGCGGTGATTGCCGAATCCTCTGCACTGGTGCTGACCTCCTATCTGTTACGTGGACAACCAGGCGATCCGATGCCCGCGGCCACGCTCCAGGCGATTGAGTATGCGAAACGCCATGATGTCCCGGTGGTCTTAACCCTTGGGACCCAGCACATCATCCATGATGATCCGCAGTTCTGGCGCGACTTCCTGCGCGATCACGTCACTATTGTGGCGATGAACGAAGAAGAGGGTGAGGCGCTGACCGGCGAAAGCGATCCGCTGCTGGCGGCACAAAAGGCGCTGGAGTGGGTAGATTTAGTGTTGTGTACGGCCGGTCCGAATGGACTCTACATGGCGGGTTATACCGAAGAGGCGTTTAAGCGCAGCACCAATCGCCCGCTGTTGCCGGGTGCTATCGCCGAATTCAATCAGTATGAGTTCAGCCGTGCAATGCGTCGTAGCGACTGTGAGCAGCCATTAGCCATCTACTCACACATCGCGCCTTATATGGGCGGGCCTGAGAAGATCATGAATACCAATGGCGCGGGAGATGGCGCACTGGCCGCGTTGTTACACGATATCAGCGCGAATAATTTCCACCGCCAGAATGTGCCGAACTCCAGTAAACACTCGCGGGCTTACCTGACTTATTCTTCGCTTTCTCAGGTGTGCAAATATGCCAACCGCGTCTCGTATCAGGTGCTCAATCAGCACTCTCCGCGTTTGATGCGAGGCCTGCCTGAACGGGAAGATAGTCTGGAAGAGGCGTACTGGGAGCGTTAAGTCTCACTGCCAGCCCTGCCGCCAAACGGTGCGCATGGCTGGCAGTTTCCGGTCTTGCCTGCGACGAGAACAGCGGCCGCAGGCAGGAAGGTTATGAAGCGGCGGTGACCGACGTTGGGGATTCAGGGGGAGCAACAGCAGGAGCCACCTGCAACAGCCCCAGCATGCTGTTGGCGATTTCACGCTCGCCCATCACCACCTGATTTGCGCCGCGTGCCAGAATGTAATCCACCTCTTCGTCATGGTGTGCCCGGGCGAAAATCTCAATGTCTTCACGCTGCTCGCGGGCGGCAGTGACAATTTCACCGGATTCATAGCCATTAGGAATAGTGAGCAGCAGCCAACGCGCGCACTCTAAGCGCGCCAGTTCCATGGTTTCAGCGCGCGCAGCATTGCCCAGTACCGCTCGGATGCCTTGCTCACGCAGTGCCTGAACGCGAGTGCGTGAATTCTCAACCACCACCAGCGGGACTTCGGCTTCCTGTAGCTTTTGCCCCAGCAGGCTGCCAACGCGCCCATAGCCAACTAAAATGGCATGGTTACAGATATCCACCGGGATCTGGTTTTCCTCTTCACTGGCCTCTTCCTGAGTCTGTTCGGCAACGGTTTCGGTGCGGGTGAGATAGCGCTCCAGCAGAGTAAACAGCACCGGGTTGATCATGATCGACAGAATGGCGGCCGCGAGCACCAGATTACGGCCCTCTTCGGTCAGCATACCCAGTGAAATGCCTAACCCGGCGAGAATAAACGCAAACTCACCAATCTGCGCGAGGCTGACCGAAATGGTTAATGCGGTTCGCCGTGAATGGCCCAGCACCGTCACCAGCAACCAGGCCGCCAGGGATTTCCCCACCACGATGATGGTGAGTGCGCCCAGCACCGCCAGCGGCTGCGACAGTAAAATCATCGGATCGAACAGCATCCCCACCGAAACAAAAAACAGCACGGCAAAGGCATCCCGCAGCGGTAGGGTATCGTGAGCGGCACGGTGGCTCAGTTCAGACTCATTCAGTACCATCCCGGCGAAGAACGCGCCAAGGGCAAATGACACGTCGAAAAATTCTACTGCCCCGAAGGCGATCCCTAATGCCAGTGCCAAAACGGCGAGGGTGAACAGTTCACGTGAGCCGGTCGCCGCACTTTTGGCCAGAATCCAGGGGACAACGCGTTTGCCCACCACCATCATGAGTACCATAAACGCGGCGACTTTACCGATGGTAAACAGCAGATCCCAGGCCAGCAGCGCTGGGCTGGCGTTGCCCTGTTCCAGCATGCCAGCGATGGCGGGCAACAGGACCAGCGTCAGCACCATCACCAGATCTTCCACGATCAGCCAGCCAATCGCGATCTGACCGCGCTGGCTGTCGATCAACTGCCTCTCTTCCAGGGCGCGTAGCAGCACGACCGTACTGGCAGTGGAAAGGCACAGACCAAACACCAGACCGGTCATCCACGACCAGCCTAATGCCCACGACAGCCCCATCCCTAGCAGCGTTGCCACAGCAATCTGTGCCACGGCGCCTGGAATGGCAATCGCTTTCACCGACATCAAATCTTTTAATGAAAAGTGCAGACCTACGCCAAACATCAGCAAAATAACGCCAAGTTCAGCCAGTTCAGGGGCGAGGTTGGTATCGGCCACAAAGCCGGGGGTAAAAGGGCCCGCTAACACGCCAGCAAGCAAGTAACCGACCAAAGGAGAAATACGCAGGCGATTTGCCAGCATACCAAGGAGAAAAGCCAGAACCAGCGCCCCAACTATAGTGGTAATCAACGGTGTGGTGTGGTGCATATCTGTCTCCTTGTGTACAAATGTGTCCGCTTGTAACAATCGAGTGTACGCGAGTTTATTATTTATAGTTTAGTTATTTTGGTGATAAATGAAAAAAATCCGGCGATAAAGTGAAATCAGGCACAAAAGGCGCATTTTTAGCAATCATGTCCATTAAATTGCCATTTCATCAGCGTGCGCGGCCAACTCAACCCAGAAACCATACTGCTGTAAGTCCGATCTGGAACGAGAGCATCTGGTGGCGGCCGTAAAATCCTGCCGTTACGAATGATTCGTTTACTCACAGTTTTCCTGACAGCTGTATGCGTGTTTCACCTTGAGTTAAAGTCTGGAATGTGCGACACAAAAGAAGAGAATGCAGAAAGCAAAAAAGGCCAGCCGGAAGCGGCGATAAGGAGAGTGGCAGTGGTGTTGACTCGCAAGAAAGGCATAGTTCTGGCTCTGGCCATCGCGCTGACGCCAGGACTGGCGCAGGCATGGCTGCCAGGCCATAGTTACAATTTTACGTTGTTGCATACCAATGATGAGCACGGCCACTTCTGGCCCAATGAGCAGAACGAGTATGGCCTCGCTGCACAAAAAACCTTAATGGACCAGCAGCGCTATGATGCGCAAGCTAAAGGCGGTGGTGCGCTGATCCTCTCCGCAGGAGACGTTAATACCGGCGTGCCAGAATCAGATATCACCCATGCTGAACCCGATATTCGCGGCATGAACCTGATTGGTTACGATGCCATGGCACTGGGCAATCATGAGTTTGATAAATCGCTCAGCGTGCTGCAACAGCAGCAAAAGTGGGCGAGATTTCCCTTTATTGCGGCCAATGTGTATCAAAAACAAGACGGAAAGCGGCTGTTTAAGCCCTGGGCTGTGTTTAACCGCATGGGGCTGAAAATTGCCGTGATTGGTCTCAGCACGCCGGATACGCTAAAACTGGCCAGCCCGCTGAATGTGCAAAATCTGGAATTTCGTGACCCGGTCAGTGAAACCCTGAAAGCACTGGCTGAGCTCCGTCAGCAGGAAAAGCCTGATGTGGTGATTCTGCTTTCTCACCTCGGCTGGCACAGCGAGGGAATAAATGATGTCACCCTGGCGCAGGCGTTACCACAAGGCAGTGTCGGCGCAATTGTGGGCGGTCACAGTCACGACTTGATCTGCATGGACAAACAGAATCAGCCGGTGAAAGAGTATAAACCGGGCGATCCTTGTCTGCCGGATGTAGAAAACGGCATCTGGATTATGCAGGCGGGTGAGTGGGGTAAATATGTCGGGCGCGCTGATTTCCGTTTCCAGGATGGCAAACTCAGCCTGGCAAATTACCAGTTACTGCCGGTGAACCTGCGCCATCAAATCAAAAATGAGGATGGATCGACCCTCTGGCTGCCGTGGAAGCAGGAGATCGTGCCTAACAGCGCGATGATGAAGCTGCTGCTACCGTTCAAAAAGCGGGCAGAAGAAAAAATGCAGGTCGCTGTGGGCAGCAGTAACGAGGTGTTTAATGGCGATCGTGATGTGGTGCGCTATCGACGCAGTGACCTGGCCCAGTTGATTCTGGCGGCACAAACGGCCAGCACGCAGGCCGACCTCGCGGTGATGAGCGGCGGCGGAGTACGCAGTTCGCTGCCAGCTGGAAAACTAACGCTGCGCGATTTGTTGCAGGTGCAGCCGTTTGCTAATCAGGTGGTTTCCGTCACGTTGACCGGCACTGAACTGGCACAATACCTCACTGCGGTAGCGAAAATTCCGGCTGGCAGTGGGGGATATGCACAGTTCTCCGGGGTGGGCTTTGTGCGTGCGGGGGATGTGCTGACGGAGATTACGGTCAAAGGCCAACCGTTGCAGGCCGATAAAGTCTATCGGCTGGCGACCAACAGCTTTAACGCCAGCGGCGGTGACGGTTATCCGCGTATCGACCAGCAGCCCGCTTATTCCAACAAGGGGGTAACGGACATCAGCGTATTACGCGACTGGGTGCAGCATCACTCACCGCTGAAACGTGCTGACTACGCTCCAGACGGTGAAATTCGCCAACTGACGCCCGAAGAGCTAGAGCAACAGGAAAAAGCACGCCAGCAGTCTGAGAAGAAGAAAGCCCTGACCTTCCCACAGGCGATTCTGGCGTGGTTCGAGCCGTTGCGTGAGAAACACGAATAATCAGGCTTCACACGACCTGCGCGCGACCCAACGTGCGCGCAGGTTATCCCATATCCAGTTGTACGCCATGGTATAGGGCAGGAAGAACAGGAAAAATGCTACTTCCAGCAGCAGGGCTTGCCACAGGCCAATACCCAACATCATCGCGGCAATTGGCAGGCCGATCAGTATAAATCCACCCTCGAAACCTAACGCATGTAACACACGGATCAGCAAACCCCGTTTAACTTTATCGCGCGGTAACAGACGATCAAACACCGCGTTGTAGATCATGTTCCAGACCAGCGCCACGCTGGAGAGCATGATGGCAAGTGCGCCCATCTGAAACAGCGGTTTGCCCATCGCCCAGGCGGCCAGTGGTGAAACCGTCAAAATAGCTAACACCTCAAATCCGACGGCATGGAAAAAGCGTTCTTTCATTGAGCGAGACTGACTCATATATCCTCCATTAGTGAATGGGGCGTATTTTCTCACGCGGTCATGCTAAGCTGAAATTAACACCTATCGAAAAAAGCGATGGATTTGATGAAATACTCTCCTGAATCACTGGAAGCCTTTGTGCAGACCGTGGCCAGCGGATCGTTTTCGGCTGCCGCCCGCGCCCTCGGAAAAAGCCAGTCCACGATCAGCGCGGCGATCGCCAATCTGGAAGACGATCTTGGGATAGTGCTGTTCGATCGTCAGGGACGTCAGCCGGTACTGACGCCACAAGGAGCGCGTGCATTGACGCGCGTTCAGCAAATCATTGCGGCCAGCCAACGGTTAGACGACCTCGCATTGCAGTTAGCGCAGGGTGTTGAGCCGCGCCTTAGCATCGCCATTTCAGATTTCTGGCAGGCCGATCATCATGAAAATATGCTCAACCGCTTTGCTGCGCGTTACCCGGATATTGAGTTCGAATGCATGATTGCTGAAGATGAGGATGTGGTGGATCTGCTCCAGGGGGGAAGAGTGCATCTTGGGGTGGTGCGGACGCAACCCACCTTACCGCCGGACATTGCGGTGGCGCGTTTACAGGTTGAAGCGCAAATGGCGATCTATCTGCACCAGCAGCACCCTTTAAGCGCGCTGTCCGAAGTCAGCGAAGGGCAGTTGGGCGAAGTGCGTCAACTGCGCCTGAATACCTGGAGCCAGCAACGTCCGTTACCGCAAAGTGGACAGGTGTGGTCTGCGCCTTCCTATTTGTTACTACTGGAAATGGCAGAGCAGGGGTTTGGCTGGAGCGTATTGCCGCGTTGGCTGGTGGCCCAGTTTGGGCATCAGGTACTGGTTGAGCTGCCGGTGTGTGGCTGGCCGCAGCATATCGCCGTGGATGTACTGTGGTCGCATCGCCACCCGCCAGGCCCGGCCGGACGCTGGATGATCGATCAACTCTGCGCACAGCCGCGTGATTAATCGCGGCGAGCAATGTCCGCCAGCGGGGCATTCAGCAACCGCGCCAGATCGTTGGGTGCCAGTTCCAGATCGAGCCCGCGCTTCCCGCCGGAGATAAACAGAGTACTGAATTCTGTGGCTTGTATATCAATGACCGTGGGCAGGCGCTTTTTCTGCCCCAAAGGACTGATGCCGCCCAGCAGATAGCCGGTAACGCGCTGTGCGAGCTGTGGATCAGCCATATCGGCTTTTTTCGCCGCGAAAGCCTTAGCGACTTTCTTCAGATCCAACTGCGAGGAAACCGGTGTCACCGCGACGGCCAACTGTTTGGCATCCCCATTTAACGCAACCAACAAGGTTTTAAACACCTGACGTGCATCGAGATTGAGCTTTCGCACCGCTTCATCACCAAAATTGGTCTCGTTGCTGTCATGCTCATAGGGATGAAGTTTGAAGCTTACCTTTTGTTTTTCAAGCAGCTTTACCGCTGGAGTCATAACCGGTCCTTGCGAGGAAAAAAACTAATTACGTCGATTGATGAATTTTAGTGGCGAAAATCTGAGCTTTGCGCGAAAATTAGCCCGCGTTCGGCACTGGAGTGCCGGGCGATAACCAAAATCATAAACAAATTCCTCTTTGACGGGCCAGTAACGCTACTGGCCTTTTTTTTATGCCTGGCGTAATAACTCAGGCAAATTATCGTCACCGTACAGGTGCAATGCCCCTACTGCCACCACATAGCGTCCGCCAGGGAGCGCCGTTAAACTCTCTTTCCACTGTAAATTTCGTTGGGTAATCAACGTATCATTCAACGTCTGGCTAAATGTCGTTGGCAACGCGAGCTGCCGCTGCTTTGGCGGATGCTCAAGCCACCAGCCCATCATCATCTGTAGCAGGCGCGCATTGGTATGCCAGTGCTCCAGCGTATCCAGCAGCAGTGCTTTACCATCATCCGGCAGCGTCTTTAACAAAGTAATTTGGGCATCAGCCCCTTCCAGTTCGATGACCGGTTTATGCCAGTCACGTGCGGCCTGCAGGAGCTGATAATCAATCCCGTATTCCGGGCGTAAGCCAAGCTGTTGCGCCTGCTGCGCTTGCAACATCAGCGCTATCTGCCACGCGGGCAGGTTATCCAACTGGGACAGCGAAAATGGCAGGGACAGCAGCAATTTTTCTAACCCGGCGAGGGTGGAAGCCGGGAACCGCTCAGCCAGCGGTGGGCGCTGTTCATCTTGCGTGAACGGCGATCCACCACGTGTGATATCCGCTTCGACAATCAGGGCATCCGCCTGGCGCAACCGCCGCAGGAGTTGCGGAGGCAGCGGTTGCATATTTTGGGTGCCCATGTGAATGCTGCCGACCAGATGCAGCCAGCGATCACCCAGCAGCATATCCAGCGCAGGCCAGCGGTACTGAGTCGGGAACAGGCGCATTTTCAAGGCGCTCAGGCGTTGCCACAGGCTGACAGTCATGCACGTTCCTTGGTTAATCAAAACGTCATGCTAGCGGTTTCAGCGTGGCAAAAACAGCGCTGAAAGGGCTATTCCTGTCCCGGTGGTTGATAGCGCAGCAGGCGATTGGCGTTCCCGACCACGGTGATTGATGAGAGTGCCATGGCCGCACCGGCAACAATCGGGCTGAGCAGCGAACCGGTCAGCGGGAACAGTACGCCCGCAGCCAGCGGAATCCCCAGACTGTTATAGATAAAGGCCCCAAACAGGTTTTGGCGGATATTACGCAGAGTGGCCGCCGACAGTGCGAGGGCATCGGCAACGCTGTGGAGATCGTTTCGCATCAGTGCAAAACCGGCACTTTCCAGCGCGACGTCACTTCCGCCGCCAATGGCAATGCCAACGTCCGCCTGCGCCAGTGCGGGCGCGTCATTGATACCATCGCCAATCATCGCCACTTTATGCCCGGCCTGCTGCAACTTCACGATGGCCTCTGCCTTGCCAGCCGGTAACACACCGGCAATCACTTCATCAATCCCGGCTTCTGCCGCAATTGCCCGTGCGGTTTGTTCCCGATCGCCGGTTAACATCACCAGGCGATAGCCCAAACGGTGCAGGCGCTGCAGGGCATTTTTGCTCTCGCTGCGTAGCGTGTCACGGATCATAATGGCACCCAGTAACTGACCCGCCAGTGCAACCAACACCGGCGTCGCTCCTTGCTGAGCCGCCTGATCCAGTTTTGCTTCCAGCGGCCGCCAGTCAATCTGTTGTTCCGTCATCAAGGCCGGGTTGCCCACCAGCAGCATCTGCCCCTTGAGCTGACCGGTAACCCCTTTGCCCGGCAGGGTTCGGAATTGGTCGATCTCGACGCGTGGCAGGTGTTGTGCTGCCGCCACAATGGCTCCGGCGAGCGGGTGGGCGGAGAGTGACTCCAGCGCCGCTGCGGCACTGAGCAGCGTATCGTTATCGCCCGTTAAGCTGATGACCTCACTCACAACCGGCTTGCCGTTGGTGAGCGTACCGGTTTTGTCGAACACCAGGGTGTCGAGCTGTGAAGCCTGTTGCAGTGCATCGGCATCACGCACCAGAATGCCCAGTTCCGCTGCGCGGCCAACACCGGCAATAATTGACATTGGCGTGGCGAGACCCAGCGCGCAAGGGCAGGCGATGATCAAGACCGTTGTCATCACCACCAGGGCATAAGCGGTGTTGGGCTGTGGCCCGAAGAAGTACCAGATGGCACCACTGATCAGCGCTAAGGCCACCACGACCGGGACAAATACCGCAGAAATGCGATCCGCGAGGCGGCCAACCGCCGGTTTACTGCTTTGTGCCTGACGCACCAGATGAATAATCCGCGCCAGCGCGGTGTTATTGCCGGTGGCCTGGGCGATAAACCGGGCGCTACCGTCATGGATCAACGTACCGGCATACAGTTTTTCCCCCGGCGTTTTATGCCGTGGCTGGGCTTCCCCGGTCAACATCGCCTCATCAACCCACACTTCGCCCTGACTCACTTCGCCATCCACCGGAACGCGATCGCCGGTAGTGACGCGCAACGTCATGCCTGACTGCACCGCAGCCAGCGGCAGGAGCTGCTCATTGTCGTTTTCAATCACACGTGCCTGTTGAGGAGTCAGATCCAGCAGGCGCAGCAGGGCCTGAGAAGATCGTTGGCGCGCCCGTTGTTCCAGTGCATGACCGAGGTTGATCAGGCCAATGATCATCACGCTGGCTTCAAAATAGAGATGTCGTGCCTGATGGGGGAAGAAATCGGGCCAGATCACGACGCTGAAGGAGTAAATCCAGGCGGCGGCAGTCCCGAGTGCCACCAGCGTGTCCATGGTTGCACTGCCGTTACGCAGGCTACGAGCCGCACTGCGATAAAAATGGCCGCCAGTCACGCCCATCACCAGTAAAGTAACAATACCCAACGTTAGCCAGGTAGAGTGGTTCTGTGGGCTGAGCATCATGTTGTCACCCAGCATGCCCCAAATCATCAGGGGGATGCCAAATGCCAGTGCCAGCATTGCCTGCCAGCTAAAGCGGCGCATGGCACTGCGTGCATTGTGCTGCTGTTTTTCCCGTCGCTGTTGCTCGTCTGCGATCGCTTCTGCGCCATAGCCTGCGGCCTGCACGGCAGCAACCAGCGCATCGCTGGTGACCTCGCCCATCACCAATGCACTACGTTCCCCCAGATTGACCCGCGCTTCACTGACGCCTTCCACGCCTTGCAGGGCTTTTTCCACCCGGCTGACGCAGCTGGCGCAGCTCATTCCTTCAATCAGCAACACCTGAGCCGGTGCTGCTGGGTTTTTTGCCGGGGAGTCGGACTCGGCCGTTGCCAGCGCCTCCGGCGGCGGCTCTGCTGCTGTCAACGGCTCAGACTTTGGGTGATCGGCCTTTAACGCCGCGTGATAACCCGCCTGTTCGACAGTAGCAATCAGATCGCTGGCCTGTGCAGAGCCAGAGATGCGCGCTTCCTGTTGTGTCACTTCTGCTTGTTCAACATCATCGCGCTGTTCCAGCGCCTCTTTAACGCGTTTGACGCAGTGGCCGCAAGAGAGACCCTCCAACGCCAGAGTCAAGGTATTGCTCATTTTTAACTCCTTGTGTGACGGCAGTTGACCTGCCCGGTAATTTGCATTGAGATAAAGGTTAAACCTTCCATCAAGGGGAAGGTCAAGCGAGGGGCAGATGAATATCAGCGATGTGGCAAAAAAAACCGGCTTAACCCGTAAAGCGATTCGCTTTTATGAAGAGAAGGGCGTCGTCACGCCGCCTGTTCGCAGCGCCAATGGCTACCGCAGCTATACGCAACATCATCTGGATGAGTTAAACCTACTGCGTCAGTCACGCCAGGTCGGCTTCACGCTGGAGGAGTGCGGGGAGCTGGTGCAGCTGATGAACAACCCGGCCCGCCATAGCGCAGAGGTGAAAGCCCGTACCCTGCAAAAGGCGGAAGAGATCGCCGCACATATTGAAGATCTCCACGCTATGCGAGCCAGATTACTGGCGCTGGCGGCGGATTGCCCAGGCGATGAAA
Source organism: Candidatus Pantoea multigeneris (assembly GCF_011752615.1). Lineage (NCBI taxonomy): Bacteria > Pseudomonadati > Pseudomonadota > Gammaproteobacteria > Enterobacterales > Erwiniaceae > Pantoea > Candidatus Pantoea multigeneris. Next base: position 3,072 of record NZ_VWXF01000008.1, on the reverse strand, counting down.
GTGCCGCGTGCCCCATCATTGAGCACCTGGCGGGCTGTTGCCATGGGGTTACGGATAAGCCGTCCGAGGAGTAATAACGTTTTGTTGTAGGGGCAGGGGACATTGGCTGGAAGGTCGTTGCCATGCTACTACGGGCGAGAAATAGCCTTCAGCTAAGGGACAGGAAATAAAGTCTGCAATCGGCAGGCGAGGGTGTTGCTTTACTTCATGGGGCCAGATTGCCGGATATAGCCGCCGACATTTTACGGTGTCGTTAAGGTTGTGATGTTCTTCGCATTAGCAGCAAGAAATCGTGATCTCTCACGAACACGACTTCCGCATTGCGCAGTGGCATTAGCATTCTGTTTGCGACATATCATGTCGCTATTTTTGGCGCAGCGTTATATCGCACGTAATCTGCGGCCTTTATACCCGCTTCAATTCCTTTTTCCCGTGAAATCCAGACCGGCTTCGGGTTGACACTACGGGCTAATTTTGTGAAGGTTCCCCGCGTTTTGCGACCACCTTAGCGTGGTTCGTCTCTCCATCCCCGGCATCAATTAAGGACAGCCCATGACGCCCCGTTGTATTTTCACTGAAGGCAGCGTAACCCTGCCAGATGGCTACCGTGATCGTACCGTTAATGTACTAATCGCTACCGATGAAACCTCGCCCGCATTAAATATTTCCCGTGATTCACTGAATCAGGGCGAAGATCTCGCGGCTTATGTCACCCGTCAGTTAGCAAGCCTGGCGGATGGCCTCAAAGGCTGGGCCGAGAAAGAGCGTGCACCAGCCGTGCTGGGTGACAACGTTTTACAAGGCGAACAGGTACTGGCCACTTACTTGCGCAGTGGCCAGCGCGTCTGGCAGCGGCAGGCAGTCTTTGTGGTTGAGGGTGATACGGTGCTGGTATTTACCCTGGCCGTGACGCGTAAACTCACCACAGAAGATGAAAACTTGCTGGCGCAGGTCCTGCTCAGCTACACGCCTGGAAAGGAACCACAGGCTTAAAAAACAAGGATATTCACATGGGAGAAGCGGCGCGCGTTGGCGACCCGATCGGACATTCTCACGCCCTTGCCGGCATGATAGCCGGCACCGTGGTGGGCGGCCTGCTGGCCGCCGCCGGCTCGTATGCCGCCGGGGCCCTGTTTGCCGCCGGCCTCGCCACCTCCTGCCTCGGCGTGGGCCTGGTGGTAATTGGCATCAGCGTGGCCGTGGGCTTCCTCAGCGGCTGGCTGGCGACCACCGCCCGCGATGCCCTCGCCGGGGTCGGGGAGAGAAGCTTCTCGCAGTGCGGCACCCTGCTCACCGGCTCCCACAACGTCTTTATCAACGGCAAGCCCGCCGCCCTCGCCACCTTCAGTCGCGCCGCCTGCAGCCAGGACGGCCCCTGCATGCAGGTGGCCCAGGGCGCCTCGAACGTCTTCGTCAACGGCTTTCCGCTGGCGCGCAGCGGCGACAAAACCAACTGCGGGGCCACCATCCTCTCCGGCTCGCCCAACGTGATTATCGGCGGCGGCACCGTCACCACCCTGCCCATCAAGCCCGAGGTGCCCGAGTGGGTCGGCCAGGTGTCGGACCTGACGCTGCTGTTTGCCGGGCTGCTCAACTTCTCCGGCGGCCTGCGCGCGCCCGGTGCCGTGATGAAGCTGGCGGAAAAGCTCAGCAAGCTGCGCGGCGTGCGCAGGATTGGCCGGGTGCTCTGCCGCCTCGGCGTGCTGATGACCGCCAACGCCGCCGCCGGGATTATCCTGCGCCCGGTGGATATCATTACCGGCCAGAAGTTTCTCAGCGGCGACGACGAGCTGGACTTCGTGCTGCCCGCGCGCCTGCCGCTGACCTGGCAGCGCACCTGGCACAGCGCCAACCCCACCGAAGGCGTGCTCGGCCACGGCTGGAGCCTGGAGAGTGAAAGCCACATCGCGCGCTATGAGAACGGCGTGGCGTGGTACACCCCCACCGGCGAGTACGTGGCCTTTCCGCTGCCCCCGGTGGGCTGCAAAACCTGGTCGGAGGCGGAGAAGTGCTGGCTGATGCAGCACGCCGACGGCAGCCTCGAAATCTTCGACACCGGCGAAACCCGCTACCACTACGCGCCGCTGCCTGAGCACGGCGTGGCCCGCCTGACGCGCATCAGCGACATCGCCGGGAACGCCACCCTGTTTTACTACGACGCCCGCGGCCTGCTGAGCGAGGCCGTGGACGGCGCGGGACAGTTTATCCGCTGCCACTATCACACCGGAGACAGCGGGGCCACCCGCCTGAGCCGCGTGGTGCTGCTGCGCCCCGGCGAGCCGGACCTCCCGCTGGTACGCTACGACTACGACCCGCAGGACCGGCTTATCCGCGTGCAGAACCGCGCCGGGGAGACGGTGCGCCGCTTCGGCTGGGACGACGACGGGCTGATGGCCTGGCACGAGGACGCCTCCGGCCTGCGCAGCGACTACGCCTGGCAGGACATCGACGGCCTGCCGCGCGTCACCGGCTACCGCGGCAGCGACGGCGAGTGGGCCACGCTGGGCTATGACTTTGAGGGCGGACGCCGCAGCGTCCAGCGCGACGGCGGCCAGAACGCCCGGTGGGTGCTGGACGACGACGAGCAGGTGGCGCAGCTGTGGGACTATGACGGCCGCCGCTACACCCTGACGTGGGCGCGCGGCGAGCCGGTATCTGTACGTTTGCCTTCCGGCGCGGCCTGGCACAGCGAGTGGGACCGCTACGGCCGCCTGCTGAAAGAGACTGACCCGGACGGCCACGCCACCGAATACCAGTACTCGCGCAACAGCGGCCAGCTGTTCGGGGTGAAGCGCCCCGACGGCAGCCAGCACCTGCAGCACTGGGACACCCTCGGGCGTCTCACCCGCCGTACCGACGCGCGCGGCAACCACACCGACTACCACTACGACGACGAGGAAGAGAGCCTGCCGGCGCGCATCACCGATGCCCTCGGCGGCGAGGCACTGCTGACCTGGAACCGCCAGGGCCAGCTGACGCAGTACACCGACTGCTCCGGCAGCATCACGCGCTACGACTATGACGCGCTGGGGCAGCTGACGGCGGTCACGGACGCGGAGGGCAGCACCCGGC
>NZ_VWXF01000007.1:0-262403 GCF_011752615.1 Candidatus Pantoea multigeneris | reverse complement strand
TCTGTAAAACGTCATAATGAATTTCATTATGTGTTCACTCGTGAGACTTGATATTTTTTACGTCCGGAGACGTTGATATCAATCCTGCGAGTGCCCACACAGATTGTCTGATAAATTGTTAAAGAGCGGTGCAATCAGCGCGTTAGCTTGCTGTTGCGAGGTGGCGTATATTACGCTTTCCTCCTTCAGAGTCAAACACTTTTTTCAGTATTTTTCTCTGGCGGGATGAATCACTTCACTCCCTGCTGAGCCGTTTGCGTTTCCGCCTTGCCGTCTCAGTGGTTGCGCATTATAGGCAGTTCTTCCGGGCTGACAAGTGCTAATTTCAAGAAATTGCTCAACCGCTCACAATTCCACCCAAACGCTCAACAAAAGCGCTAAAAGCACCGTTTAAACATAAAAAAACGGGCCCGAAGGCCCGTTTTATCACGTTAAACTTACTGTGTAGCGACAATTTCGCCGTCTTCCACATCCATATTAATCACTTTTCCTGGCAGCAACGCCCCCGAAAGGATTTTCTGAGCCAACGGATTTTCAATCTGCTGCTGAATGGCACGTTTCAAAGGTCGAGCGCCGTACACCGGATCGTAGCCATTTTCTCCCAGCAATTTTAAAGCCGCTTCGGAGATGTGCAACTGATAACCGCGCTCTTCCAACCGCTGATACAAACGCTGCAGCTGAATCAAGGCAATAGAAGCAATATGCTTCTCTCCTAACGGGTGGAACACAACGACCTCATCAATACGGTTAATGAACTCAGGGCGGAACTGCTGCCCAACCACATTCATCACTAACTCTTTCATCTGCGGATAATTGAGTTCACCAAAGCGTTCCTGAATCAAATCAGAACCCAGGTTCGAGGTCATGATGACGACCGTATTACGGAAATCAACGGTACGCCCCTGTCCATCTGTCAGGCGACCATCATCCAGAACCTGCAACAGAATGTTGAAGACATCAGGATGTGCTTTCTCAACCTCATCCAACAGAATCACTGAGTAAGGGCGGCGGCGTACAGCTTCCGTCAGATATCCCCCTTCTTCATAACCTACATATCCAGGAGGAGCACCGACCAGGCGCGAAACCGAGTGTTTTTCCATAAACTCGGACATATCAATACGCACCATCGCGTCATCACTGTCGAACAAGAAATTCGCCAGTGATTTACACAATTCGGTTTTCCCTACGCCTGTTGGCCCGAGGAACAAAAACGAACCAATTGGGCGATTAGGATCCGACAATCCGGCACGACTACGACGTATAGCATTCGAAACCGCTTCAACTGCTTCATCCTGCCCGATAACGCGCGCATGTAAATCCTGCTCCATGCGCAGCAGCTTGTCGCGCTCCCCTTCCATCATGCGGGCAACGGGAATACCGGTCCAACGCGCCAGCACATCAGCAATTTCGACATCTGTTACACGATTGCGTAACAGCTTCATGATCTTGCCTTCAGACTGGGTCGCCGAAGCTAACTGTTTCTCCAGCTCGGGGATTTTGCCGTACTGCAGCTCTGACATTTGTGCCAGATCCCCAATACGCCGAGCTTGCTCCAGAGATAAACGGGCCTGCTCGAGCTCAGCTTTAATATTCTGAGTACCGGTGAGTGACGCTTTTTCCGCCCTCCACTCTTCGTCCAGTTCCGCATATTCCCGTTCTTTCTGATCCAACTCACTTTCCAGCATTTCAAGGCGCTTAACGCTTGCTTCATCAGACTCTTTCTTTAATGCCTGCTGTTCTAGCTTAAGCTGGATGATACGACGGTCGAGCCTGTCTAACGGTTCCGGCTTCGAGTCAATCTGCATACGAATGCTGGATGCCGCCTCATCAATCAGGTCAATGGCTTTATCCGGCAATTGGCGATCGGCAATATAGCGGTGCGAAAGTGTTGCCGCAGCGACAATGGCAGGATCGGTAATCTGTACATGGTGATGCAGCTCATAGCGCTCTTTCAGGCCACGCAAAATGGCGATAGTGTCTTCTACTGATGGCTCAGCCACATACACTTTCTGGAAGCGGCGCTCTAAAGCGGCATCTTTTTCTATATATTGACGATATTCATCAAGCGTAGTCGCCCCGACGCAGTGCAATTCACCACGCGCCAGAGCAGGCTTGAGCATATTGCCAGCATCCATCGCACCATCGGCTTTACCCGCACCCACCATGGTGTGCAGTTCATCAATAAACAGGATGACATTCCCTTCCTGCTTCGCCAGATCGTTGAGCACACCTTTCAGGCGCTCCTCAAATTCACCACGGTATTTTGCACCCGCCACCAGCGCACCCATATCCAGCGCCAGCACGCGTCGACCTTTCAGGCCTTCAGGCACTTCACCATTAATGATGCGCTGCGCCAGACCTTCCGCAATAGCGGTTTTACCTACGCCAGGCTCACCAATCAATACTGGATTATTTTTGGTGCGGCGTTGCAGAACCTGAATGGTTCGTCGAATTTCTTCATCACGGCCGATAACCGGGTCTAATTTCCCCAGTTCAGCACGCTCAGTAAGATCGATAGTGTATTTTTTCAAAGCCTGGCGCTGATCTTCAGCCCCTTGATCGTTCACGTTCTCCCCTCCACGCAGTTGCTCAATGGCCTTCGTGATTTTCTCTGCGGTTGCACCAGCGGATTTCAGTAAATCAGCCAATGAGCCACGTGAATCAAGGGCCGCAAGAATAAATAGTTCAGATGATATGAAGTTGTCGCCACGCTTTTGCGCAAGCTTGTCACACAGATTAAGTACGCGTATCAGGTCCGAAGAAGGTTGCACATCACCTTCTGTTCCTTCGACCTGAGGTAGACGACTGATAGCCTGCTCAACGGCAGTGCGAAGTGAAGCCACATTCGCGCCCGCAGAGGCTAATAAAGGACGCACTGATCCCCCTTCCTGACTGAGCAACGCGCTCATCAGATGTAGAGGTTCAATAAATTGGTTGTCATGTCCCAGCGCGAGTGACTGGGCATCGGCAAGGGCCAACTGGAATTTGTTAGTAAGACGATCCAGACGCATATTTCCTCCCATTACAGGTCAAATGCTACTGGAGATTAAATGAGGTCATCCCTCAAATTTTCAAGGTTAATGACCTGAAAATTGGATAAAAAACAGGCTAACCTGGACCGTCTTGTGGCGTAAGGTTATCGCAGCCAAATTAAAGTTGCCATACGCCCAGTTGTTCCTTCACGACGGAAGGAGAAAAAATCGTTAGTTTCACTGTATGTACAGCGTGTTTCACCACTAATAGCGCTGATACCAGCAGCCATTAAGCGCTGGTGGGCTAATAACCAGATATCCGCAAAATATTTTGCGCCCGCGGGACGAAATGCTTCTTCTGCCCGCGAATCCTGCTCTGCAAATGCACGGCGCACTTCTGCCCCCACTTCAAACGCCTGAGGACCAATAGCTGGGCCCAGCCAGGCGTAGATCTCTTCGGGTGGAGCCTGAAACGCAGCCAACGTGTTTTCCAGCACGCCGGCACAAAGACCGCGCCAGCCAGCATGAGCAGCAGCGACTTCTTTACCGTCGGCTGAACAGAACAGCACGGGCAGGCAGTCCGCGGTCATTACCGCGCACACGGTCCCTTTAGTACGGGTGTACGCAGCATCTGCTCGCGGAATTACTTGATCCTGTTCGGGCAGACGGCAAACGTCTGTTCCATGAACCTGATCGAGCCATTGCGGCATTTGAGGCAATTTTGCCCAATCGACCAAACGATGGCGGTTAGCAGCAACACTCTCTGGCGCATCGCCAACATGGGCTCCCAGGTTAAATGAATCCCATGGAGAAGTGCTTACCCCGCCCTGTCGGGTGGTTGAACAAGCCAGCACCCCTTCAGGTGCAGGCCATTTAGGCAAAATCAGTGATGTCATAGCCAGTCCATTTGATCGCGGAAGATTTCAGTATCGGCTTTAAGCGCCGCAATGAGATCTACCATATCTTGTGGCAATGGCGCATGCCACTCCATTTCGATACCCGTGATCGGATGGTACAAACGCAGCATGGTCGCATGCAGAGCCTGGCGATCAAACTTACGTAATGCCGCAATGAACTCCTCAGAAGCACCTTTTGGTGGACGCGGACGGCCGCCGTACAGCTGATCCCCAACCAGAGGGTGCGTAATGTGCGACATGTGGACACGAATCTGGTGCGTACGCCCGGTTTCGAGGCGCAGGCGCAGGCGTGTATGTGCCCGGAAGTGCTCCATAATGCGATAGTGGGTCGTCGCAGGTTTGCCCATCGGATGCACGGCCATGTGTGTGCGCTTGGTCGAGTGACGAGAAATCGGTTCGTTTACCGTTCCGCCTGCTGTCATCGTTCCAATTGCAACAGCTTCATATTCGCGAGTAATTTCACGCAATTGCAGTGACTCTACTAAGTGAGTCTGTGCAGGAACGGTCTTCGCTACGACCATCAGGCCCGTGGTGTCTTTATCCAGTCGATGGACAATTCCCGCACGTGGCACATCGGCAATTTCCGGGTAATGATAGAGCAGCGCATTCAGCACCGTGCCATCAGGATTACCCGCACCAGGGTGAACAACCAGGTCACGTGGTTTGTTGATGACAAGGATATGCTCATCTTCATAGACGATGTTCAGCGCAATGTTTTGGGCTTCCCAGCGCTGCTCTTCCTCGATTTCTGCGCGAATTTCTACGCGCTCGCCGCCCAGAACTTTCTCTTTCGGCTTGTCGATGACGACGTCATTTACATAAACCTGACGGGCCAGGATCCATTCTTTTATGCGAGAACGTGAATAATCAGGGAACAATTCTGCCAAAGTTAGATCTAACCGTTGTCCGAGCTGTGACTCGGTAACCGTTGCGGTAAGTTGAACTTGTTGTGCCATATACAGCTTCTTCGTTAACGTTGGGTTTTCACGGCGATGCCGTTTAATATAATGTGCTATCGTACCTGTCATAACCGGGAGCTATACGGACCGCTTCCACCATAACACGTTGAGGATAATCATTTCGTCATGACGCGCATGAAACATCTGGTGGCTGCTGCCACACTGAGCCTGGTACTTGCCGGTTGCTCCAGCTCGGACGCAGTGCCGGACAGCCCGCCTTCTGTCATCTACGCGACAGCCCAGGAAAAACTGCAGGACGGTAACTTTAAAGCGGCAATTAAGCAACTTGAAGCATTGGACAACCGCTACCCGTTCGGCCCTTACTCCCAGCAGGTACAGCTGGATTTGATCTACGCCTACTATAAAAACGCCGATCTGCCCCTCGCGCAGGCTGCTATTTCTCGTTTCATGCGTCTTAATCCGACCCATCCGAACATCGACTATGTCATTTACATGAAAGGTCTGACGGATATGGCGCTGGATGATTCAGCACTGCAGGGCTTCTTTGGTATTGACCGTTCCGATCGTGATCCTACGCATGCTCGTGATGCCTTCAAGGATTTCTCGCAGTTACTGCAAGGCTATCCTGGCAGCCAGTATGCTGCTGATGCGCAAAAACGTTTGGTATACCTGAAGGATCGTTTGTCGAAATATGAACTGTCCGTGGCGCAATTCTATACCAAGCGTGGTGCTTATGTCGCGGTAGTTAATCGCGTTGAGGGTATGCTACGTGATTATCCTGATACCAAAGCAACGCGTGATGCGCTGCCGTTGATGGAAAATGCCTATCGTAAGCTGCAGTTGAACGCAGAAGCGGATAAAGTGGCCAAAATTATTGCCAACAACAACGCAGAGTAATTTTTTCTGTACCAACTAAAAAAGCAGCCGATATGGCTGCTTTTTTTTGTTCCGATACCCAACGTTTTCAATTTTTATCCTTGGGTTATCCAGTCAACAATGCACTTCAAATTTGATGACATCAAGCCTTTTTCTCGCCTTTCTGGTGTCTTCGCACAAACTTCGAGCATTCCCTTTCCATTGACAAAAAGTGACGCTTTTGTGTGACATAGATCACACTTTTTCCTGATTTTCGCGGTATGCTGGCCCTACCAAGACGGAAATGACAGAGAGGTTTCAACGATGATTCTGAACATTACCAGTAAACAAATGGAGATCACTGCGGCCATTCGTACACACGTAGAGGATCGCCTTGCCAAACTTGAAAAGTGGCAAACTCATCTGATTAACCCGCACATCGTCTTGTCGAAGGAACCGAAGGAATTTGTGGCTGACGCCACGATCAACACACCAAATGGCACCTTGGTTGCCAGTGCAAAACACGCGGACATGTATACCGCCATTAACGAATTACTGGCTAAGCTGGAGCGCCAACTGAACAAAGCACAGCATAAGCCAGAAGCACGTCGAGCCAATGCCAGCGTGAAAGATCTCACCCTGGCCAGCGAATAATCCCCATTGAGGCGCGCCTGCGGGCGCGTTTTCTGTTGACAGCCTTAAATCAGTACGGTTACTCTCACAGCATCCTGATAATGGAAACTACCATGACCAAACTGCCGTTTTTCTTCGCTTTCTTTTTTACCTTCCCCTGATTGGGAGGCAATTCGTCGTGTGAAAACGAAAGCGAAGACGAACTACAAAGCCTCCCAACCGGGAGGTTTTTTTTTATTTAATTTTGACAGGTGAGCTTAATGAATCCGGAAAATCCACTGCTGGTACTGCGAGAAAAAATCAGCGCAGTTGATGAGAAATTACTGACACTTCTGGCTGAACGCCGTGCTCTGGCCGTTGATGTCGCGCAGGCGAAACTGGCAACCCACCGTCCGATTCGTGATATCGAGCGGGAACGGGCATTACTGGAACATCTGATTCAATTGGGTAAGAAACACAATCTGGATGCACATTACATTACTCGCCTGTTCCAGTTAGTCGTTGAAGATTCCGTTCTGACACAGCAGGCTTTGCTGCAACGCAACCTCAACCATGAACACGCTTCTGCTGCTCGCATCGCTTTCCTTGGCCCTAAAGGTTCTTATTCCCACCTCGCCGCACGAAAATATGCAGCCCGTCACTTCGACGCCATGACCGAACAAGGTTGCCTTAAATTCCAGGACATCATTAAACACGTTGAAACGGGACAGGCTGATTACGCAGTATTACCGATTGAGAACACCAGCTCCGGTTCAATCAATGACGTTTACGATTTGCTGCAGCAGACAACGCTGTCGATTGTGGGTGAGCTGACGCTTCCTATCGATCACTGCGTTCTGGTGTCCAGCAACACTTCGCTGCAGCAAATTGAAACCGTCTACAGTCATCCACAACCCTTCCAGCAGTGCAGCCAGTTTATTAACCGTTTCCCACACTGGAAAATCGAATACACCGAGAGCACCGCCGCTGCAATGGAAAAAGTTGCCGCAATGAATTCTCCTACGGTCGCAGCACTGGGGAGCGAAGCTGGGGGTGAGCTGTATCAACTGCAGGTACTGGAACGTAACCTGGCCAATCAGCAGCAAAACCAGACACGCTTTATTGTCCTCGCACGTAATGCGATTGAAGTGTCTGAACAAGTACCGGCTAAGACCACGTTGGTCATGGCTACCGGACAACAAGCCGGGGCTCTGGTGGATGCGCTAATGGTACTGCGTAATCATAATCTGATCATGAGCAAGCTTGAGTCTCGTCCGATCAACGGTAACCCATGGGAAGAGATGTTTTATATTGATGTGCAGAGTAATCTGCAATCCGCTGCGATGCAGCAGGCGCTTCAGGAACTCACGGGCCTGACACGTTCTCTCAAAGTGCTGGGCTGCTATCCCGGTGAGAATGTCGTGCCGGTAGAACCACGCGCATAAAGAACAAAGGCATCCACAGGATGCCTTTACTTTTATTTGCGGCTGTCGTTAGCCGATTTCAGCAGGCTACGGCTTTCAACCAGGAAACGTTTGGCATGGTCGCCAAACCAATGCTCAACCCGGTTAAAACTACTGACGAATTCGGCCTTATCACCGTTCTCCAGTAACTTAATCGCCTCACCAAAACGTTGATAGTAACGTTTGATTAGCGCCAGATTGTTCTCCGATGACATGATGATATCCGCATACAGCTGTGGGTCTTGTGCAAACAATCGACCTACCATTGCCAGTTCCAGACGATAGATAGGTGATGAGAGTGCCAACAGCTGATCGAGATTAACGTTTTCTTCTGCTAAATGCAGACCATAAGCAAAGGTCGCAAAATGGCGCAAGGCCTGAATAAAGGCCATATTCTGGTCGTGCTCAACCGCACTGATACGGTGTAAACGCGCACCCCACACCTGAATTTGCTCCAGGAACCACTGATACGCTTCCGGCTCACGCCCATCACACCAGACCACAACCTGTTTTGCCAGGCTACCGCTATCCGGTCCGAACATCGGGTGCAGACCTAACACTGGCCCAGAGTGTGCTGCCAGCATAGCCTGCAGTGGACCATTCTTGACGGAGGCCAGATCGACTAAAACACAATCCTGCGGTAACGGTGGTAGTTGCGCAATAACCTGCTCGGTAAGGTGGATAGGTACACTAATGATCACCATACCGGCATCACTCAGTATACTCTCAGCCTGAGGCCAGTCGTCTTTATCCAGCGTTTTGACCTGATAGCCTGACAATGTCAGCATTTTGGCAAACAGCCGCCCCATCTGCCCTGCCCCACCAACAATGACAATCGGGCGCATTGTTGGACACAGGGTTTTGAAACCTTTGTCATTTTCGCTGGCATAGGACTCCCGCATCACACGACGCAGGATATCTTCTATTAAATCAGGCGCTACACCGAGCGCCTCCGCCTCTTTACGCCGTGAAGCCAGCATTGAAGCTTCACGTTCGGGTACGTAAATCGGCAGGCCGTAGCGGCTTTTTACTTCGCCGACTTCAGCCACCAAAGTCATGCGTCTGGCTAACAGCTCCAGTAACGCTTTATCTACTTCATCAATTTGATCGCGTAGCGCGGTCAGTTCTGCCACCATTGCTCTTTACACCTCGTGTGAAACACGCGCCGCCAGTACTCCTTGCAGATCCTGATGGATTTCACGTAGTAACGATTCGGTGGTTTCCCAGTTGATGCAAGCATCCGTCACGGAAACACCATATTTCATCTCACTACGCGGTTGCTCAGAAGATTGATTGCCTTCGTGGATATGGCTTTCCAGCATCAGGCCAGTGATCGAGCGATTGCCATCTTTAATCTGTGCGACAGCAGACTCGGCCACGCCAGACTGGCGACGAAAGTCTTTGTTAGAGTTGCCATGACTGCAATCTATCATTAAGGATGGACGCAGTCCTGCTTTCAGCATCTCTTTTTCACACTGCAAAACATCTTCCGGGCCGTAATTAGGGGCTTTACCACCACGCAGGATCACGTGTCCATCCGGGTTGCCTTGAGTCTGCAGCAAGCAAACTTGTCCTGACTGGTTAATGCCTACAAAACGATGCGGCATTGCTGCGGCACGCATTGCATTGATAGCGGTACCCAGGCTGCCGTCAGTGCCGTTCTTGAAGCCAACAGGCATCGACAAACCGGAAGCCATTTCACGGTGCGTTTGTGATTCAGTGGTACGCGCACCAATAGCTGACCAACTAAACAGATCGCCTAAATATTGTGGAGAGTTTGGATCCAACGCTTCGGTGGCAAGTGGCAGGCCCATCTCAACCAGGTTAACCAGAAGCTGACGTGCGATATGCAAGCCCGCTTCCATGTCGAAGGAGTTATTCATGTATGGATCGTTGATCAACCCCTTCCAGCCAACGGTGGTACGAGGTTTCTCAAAATAGACGCGCATAACGATATACAGCTGATCCTTCAACTGTTCAGAGAGAGTTTGCAGACGACGAGCATATTCCAGTGCAGCTTCGGTATCGTGAATTGAGCAAGGGCCACAAACCACCAACAGACGCGGATCGCGACCGGCGATGATGTCTGAAATGGTTTGACGGGAAGCGGCAATCTGGGCTTCCTGCGCGGCGGTTAACGGGAACTTAACCTTAAGCTGCTCTGGAGTAATCAACACCTGCTCATCTGCGATGTGCACATTGTTCAGCGCGTCTTTCTGCATGATAGCGATCCTTTATTCTCTCGTTTATGCGTTATGGGATCCTCGTCAGAGGATGAGATTCACTCTATCACATAACGTAAATCATGCAATCCAGCATGTACACTTTTGTTACCACGACAATAAAGATCAACGAAAACAAAAAATAAAACCATAAATATTATATACATAAACCAGAGCGCACATTCATACCCCGATAAATAAGTGTAAACATAAAATTACACATGCGAAATGCAGGATTCAATAAAAATGCGTTAACTGCTTCTAATCGCTCTATTTTTTTAGCTTCTATCGGGCACGAAAACACTGAGATAACGATCGACGCAGGATCATCACCATCAGACCTGGCCAACAATTAAGCAACGAAAATGGCAGTGGGTTGCAGTTTACTAAGCTTGTGATACTGTATATAAATACAGTTAAATGTTTATGAACATCCTAATGGAGAGGGAAAGCGCAGCGTGAACCGGAGTCGTTATGGATAAAATCCCCGCATTTTCCGGCTGGTTAAGCGGAGGCTTTTCAGACTGGATCAGTCACCACAGCGTGCAGGAAGTCGCCCTGGTCATTGGAGCAACCGTGGCGGTTACCACGTTATTAATCAATCTGATTACGTTGCTGATCAATCTGGCGAATTTTTTTCTTAACTGGCACTACCGCAAGAAAAAGTTGCGTTTACAGCAGCTGAACAAAGCCGCACCAGCACGAGAGAGAGAAGAGGATGAAGCCAAATAGCTCACAGACGAGGTATCAGGAATAAAAAAGGGGCCAGCATATGCTGACCCCTTGTTTGCATTAACTTTAAGATGTCGCTGACGCGAGTACTTAGCCCAGACGCTCTTTGATACGCGCTGACTTACCAGTACGCTCACGCAGGTAGTACAGTTTGGCTTTACGCACGGCACCACGACGTTTAACAGCGATGCTGTCAATAACAGGTGAGTGAGTCTGGAAAACACGCTCAACGCCTTCGCCGTTAGAAATCTTACGAACAGTGAATGCAGAGTGCAGACCGCGGTTACGAATAGCGATAACCACGCCCTCGAATGCCTGCAGACGTTTTTTAGAACCTTCAACGACCCATACTTTCACTTCCACGGAATCACCCGGACGGAATGAAGGTACGTCTTGCTTCAGCTGTTCTTGTTCAAGTTGCTTAATAATGTTGCTCATAATTAAATCTCTTATCCTGGGTAAACTGATAGTGGGGGAAGATTACTCTTCCTCATCATCGTTTTGTTGCTGATGTTCACGTTGGAACTCGCTCAGCAACCTTGCTTGCTCTTCAGTCAGAGCCAGGTTTTCCAGAAGTTCAGGTCTTCTCAGCCAGGTACGGCCCAACGACTGTTTAAGCCGCCAGCGGCGAATATCAGCATGGTTACCAGACAGCAGAACTGCCGGAACATCCTTGCCTTCTAACACTTCAGGTCGGGTATAGTGCGGGCAATCCAGCAAACCGTCCGAGAATGAATCCTCATCTGCTGACGCTTGTTTACCCAATACCCCTGGCACAAGCCGGGAGACTGAGTCGATCAACGTCATTGCTGGCAGCTCACCGCCACTGAGTACGTAATCGCCGATTGACCATTCTTCATCAATTTCGGTTTGGATTACGCGCTCATCTATCCCTTCATAGCGACCACATACCAGAATCAACTTCTGCTGTGACGCCAGTTCGCAAACGCCCTGTTGGTCCAGTTTGCGTCCCTGAGGTGAAAGATATATCACCTTTGCACCGTCTCCTGCCGCTGCTTTCGCCGCGTGAATCGCATCCCGTAAGGGTTGCACCATCATCAACATTCCCGGTCCGCCGCCGTAAGGACGATCGTCTACAGTACGGTGCCGGTCGTGAGCGAAGTCTCGTGGACTCCAGCTCTGAATGTTAAGCAGGCCATTTTTAACTGCCCGGCCAGTTACCCCGTATTCGGTAATAGCGCGAAACATCTCTGGAAACAGGCTAATAACACCAATCCACATTGTATGCGCCGTTTCGTTACCGTGATATCCGGAGATCAAAAACCAGGATCCCAATCTACTTCGATAGTTCGAGTAGCGAGATCGACTTTCTTGATAACCTGTTCATCAAGAAACGGTATTAACCGCTCCTGCACACCGAATGCATCCTTCAGGTTTGCCTTAACGACGAGAACGTCGTTCGATCCGGTTTCCATCAAATCAATGACTTTGCCCATCTCGTAGCCTTCTGTGTTTACCACTTTGCAACCCATAAGGTCTTTCCAGTAGTAATCACCATTGTCCAGCTCTGGCAGTTGCGTCGAGTCAACCTTGATTTCGCAATTGGTTAACTGCGCCGCCGCGTCCCGATCATCAATGCCTTTGACTTTGATAATCAGGTCCTGATTGTGGTGCTTCCACCCCTCTAGCTCAACTAGCTGCCATTTGCCGGCACGCTCGATAAACCAGGGTTGATAGGCGAAAATACTTTCGGCGTCTTCGGTGGAGGAAAACACTTTGAGCCAACCCCGAATGCCGTATGCGGCCCCCATTTTGCCCAATACAATTGGGTTAACAGGAAGCTGTGCGGCAGGTTTCATGCTCATGCTCACCACCGTGACAGATTAAGCTGCTTTTTTTGCTTCTTTGATCAGCGCGTTAACGCGATCAGAAAGCGTTGCGCCCTGGCCAACCCAGTGCTCAATACGATCCAGGTCCAGACGCAGACCTTCAGCCTGACCAGATGCGATCGGGTTGAAGAAACCAACACGCTCGATGAAACGACCATTACGAGCGTTACGGCTGTCAGTAACGACAACCTGATAGAACGGACGCTTTTTAGCGCCGTGACGTGCCAAACGAATTGTAACCATAACATCCTCTTCAGTTAATAAAACAACCGGGCCCCAATGAGGGTCGGGGCCCGGATGTCGTATAAAAAGCCCGAAAATCTTACTCGCTTTGGTGAAAAAAGCAACCTAATAGCGCTAGCTTTCCGGCTTTTTTGCGGAACGGTTAACGTCCCGGGAATCCTGGCGGCATCATACCTTTCATGCTGCGCATCATTTTAGCCATGCCGCCTTTTTTCATTTTCTTCATCATACGCTGCATATCGTCGAACTGCTTGAGCAGACGGTTAACGTCCTGCACCTGCATACCCGAGCCCACAGCAATACGACGCTTGCGCGATCCTTTAATGATTTCTGGCTTTTCGCGCTCTTTGCGCGTCATTGAGTTAATCATCGCTTCCATACGGACCAGCACTTTATCGTCCATTTGCGACTTCACATTGTCAGGCAGCTGTCCCATACCCGGCAGTTTGCCCATCAGGCTGGCCATGCCACCCATATTGCGCATCTGTTTCAGCTGCTCAAGGAAGTCGTTAAGGTCAAAACCGTCACCGGTTTTCAACTTCTTGGCCAGTTTCTCCGCCTGTTCGCGGTCAACTTTGCTTTCAATATCTTCGATCAGCGACAACATGTCGCCCATGCCCAGAATACGGGAGGCGATGCGGTCTGGATAGAAAGCTTCCAGCGCTTCGGTCTTCTCGCCCATACCCATAAACTTGATAGGTTTACCGGTAATATGGCGAATAGACAGTGCCGCACCACCGCGTGCATCACCATCGACTTTCGTCAGGATCACACCCGTAAGTGGCAGCGCTTCGTTAAAGGCTTTGGCGGTGTTCGCCGCATCCTGACCGGTCATGGCGTCGACGACAAACAGCGTTTCTACCGGGTTGATCGCGGCATGAACCTGCTTGATTTCGTCCATCATGGCTTCGTCAACGTGCAGACGGCCCGCGGTATCCACCAACAGGACATCATAGAACTGCAGTTTCGCCTCTTTCAGCGCCTGGTTCACGATGTCTACAGGCTTCTGACTTGGGTCAGAAGGGAAGAAGTCAACGCCAACTTGCTGCGCCAGCGTTTCCAACTGTTTGATCGCCGCAGGGCGATAAACGTCAGCAGAAACGACCAGCACCTTTTTCTTGTGCTTCTCGCGCAGGAACTTACCGAGTTTACCCACGCTGGTGGTTTTACCCGCACCTTGCAAGCCAGCCATCAACACCACTGCCGGCGGTTGAGCCGCCAGGTTCAGCGTGTTGTTTTCATCCCCCATCGCTGCAACCAACTCATTGCGCACGATTTTGATGAACTCCTGACCTGGCGTCAGGCTTTTATTAACATCATGACCCACCGCGCTCTCTTTGACGCGGTTGATGAATTCACGCACAACTGGCAGCGCTACGTCAGCTTCCAGCAATGCCATACGCACTTCGCGCAGGGTGTCTTTGATGTTGTCTTCAGTCAGCCTGCCGCGGCCGCTGATATTTCGCAGAGTTTGCGATAAACGATCGGTCAAATTATCAAACATTGTCTCTCACTCAGAACATAGCGAGGCCGTGTGAACGGCATAATTGGGCGGATTATATCATGAAGTGCCATCGATCTCTGCAATTGCCCTTCAGATCGTTTGGCGCATGCTGCTGCTGACGTTATACTGCTTTTTTGTTTATCTGACTGATACCTGAAAGGTTATATGTCCGCTTTCGCGTTAGTGGCGTTATTCGCCTACTCTCTGAGCCTCGCTCTGATTATCCCGGGTCTACTCAAACGCAACGGTGGCTGGCGTCGGATGGCTGTGCTTTCCGCCTGCCTTGCACTGATCTGCCATGCTGTGGCCTTACAGCAACGTATTTTTGCCGTTGATGACGGACAGAACCTTAGCCTGCTCAATATTGGCTCGCTGGTGAGCTTACTGATCTGTTGTGTGATGACTATCGTTGCCTCACGCAATCGTGGGTGGGTCCTGCTGCCGATTGTGTATAGCTTTGCGCTGATCAATCTGGCCTTTGCCACGTTTGTCCCCAATGCATTTATTACGCATCTGGAGACATCACCCGGCATGATGATTCACATCGGGCTCTCTCTGTTTGCCTACGCAACGCTCATTATTGCGGCGCTTTATGCTTTACAGTTGGCGTGGATCGACTACCAACTGAAAAATAAGAAACTGGCTTTTACGCAGGATATGCCGCCGTTGCTGAGCATTGAACGTAAGATGTTTCATATTACTCAGGTAGGCGTAGTCCTGCTGACGCTGGTGCTGTGCACCGGCCTGTTCTATATGCACAATCTGTTTAGCGAAGAGAACGTCGATAAAGCCGTGCTCTCGATCCTCGCCTGGTTTGTCTATATTGTTCTGCTCTGGGGCCATTATCATGAAGGCTGGCGTGGACGCCGTGTGGTCTGGTTCAACTGTGGTGGAGCACTGCTGTTAACCATGGCCTACTTTGGTAGTCGCGTGTTACAGCATTTGCTCATCCATACGTCCCATTAATAAGGAACACCTGTGTTGGAACATGTTTCAACCACCACGTTAATTATCACTTTAGTCATCATGGTGCTGGTTTCAGCATGGTTTGCCGGTTCTGAAACCGGCATGATGACACTTAACCGCTATAAATTACGTCATCAGGCTAAGAGCGGAGTACGCAGCGCTCGCCGGGTTGAAAAACTGCTTAAGCGGCCGGACCGCCTGATAAGCCTGGTGCTGATCGGCAACAACCTCGTTAATATTTTGGCCTCTTCACTGGCGACCATCGTGGGCATCCGGCTATACGGCGATGCGGGTGTCGCCATTGCTACCGGCATTTTGACCTTTGTGGTGCTGGTTTTTGCTGAAGTGTTGCCCAAAACCATTGCTGCGCTCTATCCCGAAAAAGTGGCCTATCCCAGCAGTATCCTGCTTGGCCCACTGCAATATGTCATGCTGCCGCTGGTGTGGTTGCTAAATACGATTGCACGGGGCCTGATGCGTTTAGTCGGCATTAAAACTGAAGGCTCAATTAGCGGCGCTTTAAGCAAAGAGGAACTGCGCACCATCGTGTATGAGTCGCGTAGTCTGATGTCGCGTCGTAATCAGGATATGCTGCTGTCAGTGTTAGACCTGGAAAAAATCAGCGTGGACGACATCATGGTGCCGCGCAATGAAATCGTCGGCATTAACATCAGTGACGACTGGAAGTCGATTATGCGCCAGCTGACGCACTCTCCTCATGGCAGGATTGTGCTGTTCCGCGACTCCCTGGATGACTGTGTTGCCATGCTGCGGGTGCGCGAAGCCTGGCGCATCATGAGTGAGAAAAAAGAGTTCAACAAAGAGACTTTGCTGCGTGCAGCGGATGAAATCTACTATGTCCCGGAAGGCACGCCTCTCAATGTGCAGCTCATCAAATTTCAGCGCAACAAGAAAAAAGTTGGCATGGTGGTCGATGAGTATGGCGATATCAAAGGACTGGTGACTATCGAGGATATTCTCGAAGAGATTGTGGGTGACTTTACAACCTCTATGTCTCCTTCCCTCGCCGAGGAAGTCATGCCACAAACAGATGGTTCGGTGCTCATCGAGGGCAGCGCAAACGTCAGGGACATCAACAAAGCGTTTAACTGGCATTTGCCTGAAGAAGGTGCTCGTACGATCAATGGCATGTTGCTGGAAGCGCTAGAGGAGATTCCGCAAGTGAAGACCCGGGTGTTGATCAGCAAATATGACGTGGACATTCTTGATGTACAGGACAATATGGTGAAGCAAGTACGTATTACTCCCCATGTGCCACTCAAAACTTCTGTAGGTTCCTGATGCAAAAACGCCGCAAACTCTGCGGCGTTTTTTTTCGTTCAAATGAACGACTAGATGTGCAGTTCTTTCAGCTTTTCAGCAGGCAACTTGAGATCTTCGTTACGGTTAACGCCGATATCGTGTGCCAGAACGTTGCGAGCAATCTGCTGCGCTTCGTCCAGAGAGTGCAGCTTGTAGCTACCGCACTGATATTCATTCAGCTCAGGAATCTGGTTCTGGTCTTTGACCTTCAGCACATCTTCCATTGCGCCTTTCCACGCTTTTGCCACTTCCTGCTCATCTGGCGTGCCAATCAGGCTCATGTAGAAACCGGTGCGGCAGCCCATTGGTGAGATATCAACAATTTCTACACCAGCGCGATTCAGATGATTACGCATGAAGCCTGCGAACAGGTGTTCCAGGGTATGGATCCCACGCTCAGTCAGAATATCGATATTCGGACGGCAGAAACGCAGGTCAAAAACGGTGATGGTATCGCCATGAGGAGTGTTCATCGTTTTGGCTACACGTACTGCGGGTGCCGCCATGATGGTGTGGTCTACAGTAAAACTATCCAGCAGTGGCATCTTGTCACCTCCTGTTTTGAAATTTTTTTTGAACCGATGAAACTTTTCTGTTCGCCGAGCGTCTTAATCTATGAAAGACGCGCATTTGTTATCATCATCCCTGACACAGAGATGTTATTTTGGCCACAGTGATGTGGCCATTTTCTTTTCTACCCGTTCCGACTTGCCAGGTAGGTTTCAAAATCTTGCGTTTCGCTTGCTTCTAACTGCTGTTGTGCAGCAATCGATTCAGCGGCCTGACGGCTAAACGCCTGTTCATCCAACACTTCCAGTGACTCTTCACAGAGCAGATGGCGATATTGCTCAGCCAATCCAACCCCTGTCCCCACCAAACCGTTCTGTTTGATGGTGCGAAGAATACGCGCCGAATAGGTTAGCTCAGGATCGTCAAACGATGCTACCAGTTGATCGCAAACCTGTTGATATTGCGTGCTACCGTTATTGCTATCCAGCACTTCAGCCACGCGATGTAGGTCAGCAAACAGGGTTTTACCCACTTCAGCCAGGCTAAATTGCGCTTCACCACAACCCACGCCAATCGTCTGATCGGGCTTACGGCCTTCAAGAATCACGCGGTTCCAGTTCGTACGACTGCATAACAGCTCCTCAGCACTCATTTCTGGCGCATCCGCAAGGGTGCACCAAATCAGGAACAAATCGAGGAAACGGGCCTGATCGGCATCAACACCCACAGGCGAGAACGGATTGATATCCAACGAGCGCACTTCAATATATTCAATGCCACCGCGCAACAATGCATCTGACGGTGCTTCTCCTGAACGCGTTACGCGTTTTGGACGAATGGGCGCATAGAGCTCATTTTCAATTTGCAGCACGTTGGTGTTGAGCTGAAGCCAGTTGCCATCAGCATCATGAGTGCCCATTGGGGCAAACTCTTCAGAAGGCGTTTTGATCGCTTTCTTCAGGGCTGAGACATACCCTTCAAGGGAATTAAAGGCAATGCCGAGGTTATTCTGCGATTTGTTGGTGTAGCCAAGGTCGCTCAGGCGTAGTGACGTCGCATAAGGCAGCCACAACGTCCCTTTACCATTACTTTCAAACGGCAGTTTGCTTTCGCGCCCTTGCAGGAAACTTTCGCAGATAGCCGGAGAAGCACCAAAAAGATAAGGAATAACCCAACCAAATCGATAGTAGTTGCGAATTAAACGCAGATAACCGGCAGAGATCGTCTCTTTCCCGCTCTCTGCATCTTTCACATCTGCCCACTCCTGCCAAAAGGTGAGCGGCAGCGAGAAGTTGTAATGAATGCCAGAGATAATTTGCATCAGGGCGCCGTAGCGATTTTTTAATCCCTGACGATAGAGGGTTTTCATACGCCCTACGTTAGAAACGCCATACTGTGCGATCTCAATCGCACTGGCATCGGCAACGAAACCGGGCATGCTAAACGGCCACATGCGTTCTTCGCCCAGCTCTCGAGCTGTATGACGATGAATATCACGCAGTACCGCCAACATATGATCAATGTCTTTATCGACCGGAGTAATAAACTCCAGCAGCGTTTCTGCGAAATCTGTGGTTATCCAGTCGTGCTTTAACGCTGAACCCAGCGAAACAGGATGGCCGGTTGAGGCGAGATGACCATTTGGGTCAACGCGCAGCGTTTCACGCTCAATACCGCGACCGATCCCTTTCAGGGCACCGGGGTGCGCTTCCAGCCAGGAAAGCGCTTTAGATACATCCGGGACCACATTAACCTCCCGCTGTGAGAATAGTTTATTTTTGTTCAGCATAATGTTAACCCTAGCCTCGAATCTGTGCGAATCAATGCCACCATTGCATACCTTGTAAGGTGACCATCGCGATAACCACGTAACGCAGCGTTTTACCGATCGCAAGATACAGCACCACTGGACCCCAGGCCAAACGCAGCCAGCCGGCCAGCACGCACAATACATCGCCAATAAGCGGTAGCCAACTGAACAGCAAAGCTGCTGGTCCAAGCCGATTTAGCCACGTTATTGCTTTTTGATGCCATCGCCCTTGCTGCTTCAGTGGTAGCAGGCGACCAATTATAATGTTTGTCAGGCCACCCAGGGTGTTTCCCAGCGAGGCCATCGTCACCAAGGCAAAAACCGATGCCTGTTTAGCTATCAATAATGTGACGAGTAGAGCTTCTGAGCTACCCGGTAGCAGTGTCGCACTAAGGAAGCTGCTGCTAAATAAAGAGGCGTTTGCGAGAAATACGGTCACAGTAAACGCACATCAACGACATCCATTCCTGCCGCCTGAGCCGCGCGAATGCCAAAATCAGCATCTTCGAACACCACGCAGCGTTCAGGCGCAACACCTAACAGTGCTGCGCAGCGTAAAAAGGTTTCAGGTTCCGGCTTATGCAGCGTGACATCATCCGCGCCTACAATCGCCGAAAACAGATTCTGCACGCCCAGCTCCGTCAACAGTGCCACAGCCATACTGTGCTCACTTCCGGTGCCTACAGCCATCGGACGCTTACCATAATAAGCCTTAGCGACCTCAAGCAGTGGCAGAGGGCGTACGTTATCCAGCAGCATCGCTTTCACCGCCGTGGTTTTTTCCGCAGCCAGATGATGAGGATCAATATTTAAGCCATGAGTTTCAGTAATGAACTGTGCTAAGCGCCAGGTTGGCGATCCATTGAACCTCACCATGGTTTCTTCATCAAACGCGAGGTCATAACGCGCCAGAACCTGCTGCCAGGCCTTTCTGTGCGTTGGCTCTGTATCGAGAATAGTGCCGTCCATATCGAAAATCAGAGCATCATATTGATCGTACATTGCCTCTCCAGACATCACGAAAAATGTGTCCTTACTTTAGCTGAATGTGCATAGGTTGTCGCCAGGAGTGATTAACCGCAAATGCTTTGAAAGCATTAGCAATTTTTCATTTGAGAAAAAGAGGAGTAGTGAGTGCCAGAGTTAACTGTGTGACAGCTATAGCTTTTGTTGCAGGATCAGAAAGTTGCGAAATAAATAACAGGATTAGATTGGGAGGTAATGCGAAACTTTAATGAAAAATGCAGAGAAGAAAGGAGATGGTGCATCCAGGAGGATTCGAACCTCCGACCGCTCGGTTCGTAGCCGAGTACTCTATCCAGCTGAGCTATGGATGCATCGTAAAACATTGTGCTGATTTGAGAAAAGAATGGTGCATCCAGGAGGATTCGAACCTCCGACCGCTCGGTTCGTAGCCGAGTACTCTATCCAGCTGAGCTATGGATGCAATATAATTCTTTTCAAAATGGATTTGATGAGACCAACCTGGGAACGATACAAAGAATGGTGCATCCAGGAGGATTCGAACCTCCGACCGCTCGGTTCGTAGCCGAGTACTCTATCCAGCTGAGCTATGGATGCATTGGTAATTCTTGTACTACGCAGGGTGTTAACAACACACCATGGGGGAAGATGCTTTAGACTTCCGTTCTTCTCGATGGTGCATCCAGGAGGATTCGAACCTCCGACCGCTCGGTTCGTAGCCGAGTACTCTATCCAGCTGAGCTATGGATGCATCGAGAAAATGGCGGTGAGGCGGGGATTCGAACCCCGGATGCAGCTTTTGACCGCATACTCCCTTAGCAGGGGAGCGCCTTCAGCCTCTCGGCCACCTCACCTTACGCTTTCTTACTGCCTGTGCTTCTGAACTTTGTTTCTGCTCATCGGCACTGCGTGGCGCACATATTACTTTCTGGCACTTATAAGTCAAACAAATTTTTTCGCCTTTTTATTCGTTTGCACAAATGACACTCAATTTGAGCAGATTAAAGGCAAAAAGAGTGATTTATCAACGAAAAAGACCCCGTTAAGCGATGATCTCAGATCAAAAAAAGCGAGCGAGAAAGCTGCCTGACAAAGGATAGAGAGAAAAAAAACAGCCTGAAAAACAGAAAATGACGTCTAGCGGGATAAAAAGCGGTGAGGAAAATGGATTAAAAGAAGCCGCGTTAACGAAAAGCAGGACAAGCAGAAGAAGAAAGAACGCTTTAGAGGCAGCGCCTCGCTAAGAAACGAGGCGCTAGAAAGGGGGATTAGTAACTCGTTTGCTGAGTTTTTTCAGCCTGAATGCGCTGGTAGATTTCTTCACGATGCACAGAAACCTCTTTCGGCGCATTCACACCAATGCGAACCTGGTTACCCTTCACTCCCAGCACCGTTACAGTCACCTCATCGCCAATCATGAGGGTTTCACCAACTCGACGAGTTAGAATAAGCATTCTTTGCTCCTTGAAAGATTAAAAGAGTCGGGCCCGTAGGTTTCCCGGCATTCTCCATCATGCGACACCGAACGTTGACTATGATAAATACAGCAACCCGCGTTATGGTGCCAATACATTCTGCTGATAGTAAGTTTAGCCGAAATACACTACATCAACCTGACTTTATCATTAGCAGTTGCACATCGTGTTAGAAAGTGCCAACACCTGTGATGGCACTCTCCACAATGCATTGTTTTATTTCATTACAGTCGGCTACTGACCCACGCTTCCACGCCTTTCAGCGCGTTCGTAAGAGCTGCAGTATCCGTTCCCCCGGCTTGCGCCATATCTGGTCTACCACCACCTTTACCGCCAACCTGCTGGGCCAAATCGCCCACCAGCTCACCGGCTTTGACCTTGTCTGTCAGGTCTTTCGTCACACCAGCGATCAACGACACTTTACCTTCTGCCACCGTAGCCAAAACAATAATGGCGGATTTCAGCTGGTTTTTCAGATCATCAACCATGGTGCGTAACATTTTCGGGTCCACGTTAGCCAGTTCACTGACCAGCAGTTTCGTCCCGTTCACATCAATCGCTTTACTGCTCAGATTAGCACTCTCCTGCGCAGCTTGCTGATCGCGCAGTTGTTGCAACTCTTTTTCCAGCGCACGAGTATGGTCAACCAGTGTACGAACCTTCTCGTTTAAGTTTGTGCTGTTGGCCTTCACCACCTGCGCAATCTCTGACAACTGGTCACTTTGCGCGTGAAGTTGAGCAATTGCAGCTTCACCGGTCAACGCTTCAATACGACGCACGCCTGCAGCCGTTCCTGACTCGGTCAAGATGCGGAACAAACCAATGTCACCGGTTCTTGCGGCATGTGTACCACCACAAAGCTCAACCGAGAAGTCACCCATGGTCACAACACGCACACGCTGTTCATATTTTTCACCGAACAGTGCAGTTGCACCCAGCGCTTTAGCGTCATCCAGATCCATGACATCAGTTTGAATCAACAGATTACGACGAATCTGAGCATTCACAATATCTTCGACCGCACGGATCTCCTGAGGTTTCACCGCTTCAGAATGAGAGAAGTCAAAACGCAGGTACTTATCATTGTTCAGTGAGCCTTTCTGCCCAACATGGCGGCCTAATACTTCACGCAGCGCTTCATGCATCAAGTGCGTTGCAGAGTGATTAAGACGAATGCGTGCTCGACGCTCTTCATCCACCTGTGCTTCCAGACGATCGCCAACACGTAACTGCCCCGCCGTTAAATGACCAATATGGCCAACGGCTTTACCGTACTTTTGCGTATCTGAAACGGTAAATGACACACCCTGAGCGCTCAACAGACCGCTGTCACCAACCTGTCCACCGGATTCGCCGTAGAATGGTGTTTCATCAAGAATGACCACCGCCTCATCACCGCTGCTAACAGATTCTACAGCAGACCCATTCACGTAAAGTGCAGTGACTGTGGCTGTCAACGCTAACTGCTCGTAGCCTTTAAACGCAGAAGCCTCATCAACACGGATAACGTTGCTGTAGTCTGTGCCGAAGCCACTAGCTTCACGCGCACGTTGACGCTGCTGCTCCATGGCTTTCTCGAAGCCGGCTTCGTCAATTTTCAGATCTCGCTCACGGCAGACATCCGCAGTTAAATCGACCGGGAAACCGAAGGTATCGTAGAGACGGAATACAGTCTCTCCGTCCAGGGTATCGCCCTGTAATTTTGCGAGTTCGTCATCCAGCAGCGCCAAACCACGCTCAAGGGTCTTGGCAAACTGCTCTTCTTCTGACTTCAGTACGTTCTCTACCTGAGCCTGCTGACGACGCAGTTCATCCCCAGCGCTGCCCATTACTTCAATCAGAGGGGCAACCAGTTTATAGAAGAATGCCTCTTTAGCGCCCAGCATATTGCCATGACGCACAGCACGACGAATGATACGACGCAGCACATAGCCACGGTTTTCATTCGACGGGATGACACCATCGGCAATCAGGAAGGCACAAGAACGAATGTGGTCAGCGACAACGCGCAGAGATTTATTGCTGAGATCGGTAGCCCCTGTTACCGCAGCAACCGCGGCAATCAGTTTTTCAAACAGATCGATCTCATAGTTTGAATTCACATGCTGCAATACTGCCGAAATGCGCTCGAGACCCATGCCGGTATCTACTGAAGGCTTCGGTAATGGCAACATGGTACCGTCAATTTGACGGTTGAACTGCATGAAGACGATATTCCAGATCTCAATGTAACGATCGCCATCTTCTTCCGGGCTACCTGGAGGACCACCCCAGATGTGATCGCCGTGATCATAGAAAATTTCACTGCAAGGGCCGCATGGTCCAGTATCACCCATTTGCCAGAAGTTATCTGAAGCGTACGGTGCACCTTTGTTGTCACCGATGCGGATGATGCGCTCGTGTGGGACACCAATCTCGTTGGCCCAGATATTGTAAGCCTCATCATCTGACGCGTAGACGGTGACCCAGAGCTTCTCTTTCGGCAGACTGAACCACTGCGGGCTTGTCAGCAACTCCCAGGCAAAGGCAATCGCTTCCTGCTTGAAGTAATCGCCAAAGCTGAAGTTGCCCAGCATTTCAAAGAAAGTGTGATGGCGCGCAGTATAGCCAACGTTTTCCAGGTCGTTATGCTTACCGCCAGCGCGTACACAACGTTGAGACGTCGTCGCACGGGAGTAGCTACGCTTATCCTGACCAAGGAACACGTCTTTGAACTGGTTCATCCCAGCGTTAGTGAACAGTAACGTCGGGTCGTTATTCGGCACAAGGGAGCTGCTATCTACAACCTGATGTCCCTTGCTGTGAAAAAAGTCGAGAAACGCTTGACGGATCTCAGCAGTGCTCTTGCTCATAAATTTCCTGGAATCACGCTAACGAAGGTTCCGTCTCTCTGGCATCACGATCTAAGCGGATACAAGTGAAAGAGGAACAAAAAGTGGGAATAAGATAAATTTTCTTCAATGGGAAGTAAAATCCCATCGTCCTTCAGGCATCAAAATTTGTGAAAACTGACTGGATATCTTCGCTATAGAAGCCGCGAGATTGCAAGTAGCGCATCACTTTTGCTTTCTCCGGCCAGCGGGTTGGCAATGGCAGACCAAATTTACGCTCAGCAATCTGACAAGCTTCTTGTTGCCAGTCGATATCTGATTCAGCCATCGCTTCATCAGCGAGCTGACGCGAGATACCTTTAAGCATCAATTCCTGTTTAATGCGTTGTGGGCCATAACCTTTACGCGATCTTCCTTTGATAAACAGTTCAATAAAACGTTGCTCATTTAGCCAACCATTCTCAAGACAGTAATCCGTCACTGCTTGCAGCAGTTCAGCGCTGTATAGCTCGGGATCGCGTTGCTCGCCTCTGGCCCGTCTCTGCTCCGCTAGCTGTAGCTTTTGTTGCAGCTCATAACAGCTATGATCGCGTTGGGCCAGGATGTACATAGCGCTATTAAGTAAACGCGTAAACGTCGCTTTATCTGCGTCTGATAATGGAGGCATGAAAAAACTCTTTGGCAATGTAGAGGACGTGTCGGGCGACACCATACCGGGGAAATACGTGCAGGGAAAGAAAAGCAAAACGGGAGCAGTTTCCTGCTCCCGTCATATTAATCAAAAGTCTTCGTTGGTTTCGCTCGCGGCATCCTCATTCTCATCCGCAGAGAAATCAGCAGCTCCGGTATCACCCGTTGGGTTATTGAGCAGTAAATCACGCAGTTTCTGATCAATCTCATTCGCAATTGCGGCGTTTTCTTTCAAGAAGTTACCGGCATTAGCTTTACCCTGGCCGATCTTATCGCCATTGTAGCTATACCAGGCACCCGCTTTCTCAATCAGTTTATGCTTAACACCTAAATCAACCAGCTCGCCGAAGGTATTAATTCCTTCGCCATACATGATCTGGAATTCAGCTTGTTTAAACGGCGCAGCGATCTTGTTCTTCACCACTTTAACGCGGGTTTCACTGCCTACCACGTTGTCGCCTTCTTTAATCGCGCCAATACGGCGGATATCAAGACGCACAGAAGCGTAGAATTTTAAGGCATTACCACCCGTCGTGGTTTCTGGATTACCGAACATCACACCAATTTTCATACGAATCTGGTTGATGAAGATAAGCAACGTATTGGATTGCTTCAGGTTACCAGCCAGTTTACGCATCGCCTGGCTCATCATACGAGCTGCAAGGCCCATATGGGAATCACCGATTTCGCCTTCGATTTCAGCTTTTGGCGTTAATGCTGCAACGGAGTCGACGATAATAACATCGACCGCACCGGAACGTGCCAGCGCATCACAAATCTCCAGTGCTTGTTCACCGGTATCCGGCTGTGAGCACAGCAGGTTATCAATATCAACCCCAAGCTTCTTCGCATAAACCGGATCAAGCGCATGTTCGGCATCGATAAATGCGCAGGTTTTGCCTTTGCGCTGTGCCGCAGCGATAACCTGCAGCGTCAGGGTAGTTTTACCAGAAGACTCAGGGCCATAAATCTCAACGATACGGCCCATCGGCAAACCGCCAGCACCTAATGCAATATCCAGAGAGAGTGAACCGGTAGAAATGGTCTCTACGTCCATAGAGCGGTCTTCGCCCAGACGCATGATAGAGCCTTTACCAAATTGTTTCTCAATCTGGCCCAGCGCAGCGGCTAAAGCCTTCTGTTTGTTTTCATCAATTGCCATTTCTGTTCCTCATCATGCCGGGTTTGCACGCACCTGAAGTACTTGCTCTCGTTCTGTTGCGCACAATTATACTGTATGGTCATACAGTATCAAGTTTAATTTTTGAGAAATTCACCGTGCAATGTACTCAGCGCCCAAAATACTGACTGCCGACGAACAGTTTCACGATCGCCACTGAAACACTGACGATAAGCAACCGTCTTACCGCCGGGCAGTGCGAAACCGAACCACACTGTGCCAACCGGTTTCTCTGGCGTCCCGCCGTCGGGACCTGCGATACCACTTACTGAGATCGCATACTGTGCCTGAGCCTGTTGCTGTGCTCCCGCAGCCATCTCTTTCACAACTTCTTCACTCACGGCCCCGAAACGTTCCAGCGTGGCTGTTTGTACACCTAGCATTTCAGCTTTCGCCTGATTACTGTAAGTCACAAAACCGCGCTCAAACCAGGCAGAGCTACCGCTAATGTCAGTAAGTATTTTAGCTAACCATCCACCGGTACAGGATTCCGCTACCGTTACACTGGCAGAATGCTGTTTAAGCAGTTGGCCAATCTGATGGCTTAACGCCATAAGCTGATGATCGTCCATGTACGACTCCCTAATCTGGTGAAGAGATAAAATGTGGGAGTGTTAAGACTATTTCAAGGTGAGATGAAAAGCACCGCGCTATTGTGCGGTGCCGATTCCAGAAAACTCAGACAGATTTCACTGCAACGATGAAAAATCGTGGGAACGCCAATAAAACCCTGCCATCAGCACGTTGAGGATAGGCATTTTTCAGTTCAGATAAATAAGCATCAAGAAATAGCCTCTGTTGCTCTTGATTTAGCTGTGCCAAAAACGGCCGCAAACCGGTAGATCGCAACCAATCAACAATCGCACTTACGGTTGGCATCACATGAAAATAGGTGGTACGCCAAATATCGACCTGACAGCCATTTTGCGTCAAAAGATCATAATAGTGATCTGTATTGAACGCTTGTTTTCTCCCCACTATAGCGGCAGGAATTAGCTGGCTAAAAGGTTCACGAACGGCAATTTCTCGCATTAAACGATGTGAAGGTTCATTAACGTTATCTGGCATCTGGATGGCCAACACACCTTCTGGAGCGAGTTGGCGCACGAGATGAGGTATTAGCTGATTGTGATTCTCCACCCACTGCAAAGACGCATTCGCATAAATAATCTGCTGAGGAGATTGCGGATGCCAGCGCTGAATGTCTGCTTCGACAAAAAGACAATCTGGCAGGCGCTCTCTGGCCTGCTCCAGCATTGCGGGAGAATTATCAAGTCCGATGATCTGTGCATCGGGCCAATGTTTCCGAAGCAATTCCGTACTGTTTCCAGGGCCGCAACCTAGATCAGTAACGCGCGTAGGATGAGTGAGAGGAATACGCCCCAGTAACTCGAGTGCCGGGCGCGTCCTTTCCGCTTCGAACTGTCGATACAATGCTGGATCCCAGTCAGTCATAGTTAACGCCTCTACGGATGAAAGCAATGCTACTGAAACACAGCACCCTGTCGAGCCTGCCTTACCGCTTCGCCAAGCTGCCATACAGCCATTGCATAGTGTGTGCTGTGGTTGTAGCGAGTGATAACATAGAAATTCGGTAAGCCGAGCCAATATTGATAGCTGGTTCCCATATCAAGCCTTAGCAGGCTGACTTGATTCGCCCCATCCAGTGGCCCTTGGGCACTCAGACCCGATGCAGCAAGCATGGAGGGTGTATAGCTCGTATTAAAACCATTATTAAGCAACGGAGCCTGTCCGCTGGCTGGCACAGCGATACCTTGTCCAGCTTTCCAGCCATGAGCCTGGAAGTAGTGAGCAACACTGCCGATCGCATCCTCAGGGTCCCACAGATTGATGTGACCATCCCCGTTGAAGTCAACCGCATATTGTTTATAGGCTGAAGGCATGAACTGACCATACCCCATTGCCCCGGCGAAGGAACCACGAAGATTAAGCGGATCATCCTGTTCGCTGCGGGCCATCAGCAGGAAGGTTTCAAGCTCGCCACTAAAATAAGCTGCGCGGCGTGGATAATTGAAAGAGAGAGTCGCCAGAGCATCAAGGATACGGGTTTTCCCCATCACTCTGCCCCAGCGGGTCTCTACACCAATAATACCGACGATAATTTCAGCAGGAACACCATATTGCTGTTCTGCACGCTGTAAGACATCTTGATATTGGTTCCAGAAAGCAACGCCGTTTTGTACATTCGCAGGGGTAATAAACTTGTTGCGATAGCGTATCCACGCGCCGTTGGGTCCGGTCGGCCCAGTGTAGGTAGGTGCCTGTTGATCCATTAAGCGCAGGACGTAATCAAGGCGCTTAGCCTGACCAATAACAACATGGAGCTGAGCACGGTCAAAGCCGTGTTTCGACACCATCATATCAATGAACTGTTCGGCTGCTGGGTTACCTGAGAAATCCCCATTGAGCACCTGTGCACTCTGGTCGGGCTGGAGCAAAAAGCCCCCCTGCCCAACAGAAGATGGCGTCTCACGGGCCTGTAGATGAGACTTACTGCTACAAGCGGCCAGAAAAAGTACAGGTAACAACAGAGTTAACTTTAAGTACATCACGCATCCAGCAAACAGAAGATTGAATGGGTATTGATGTTAAACATTCTATACAGGAAGTATAGAGGCCAAAACAAAAAAGCGTTTCCCCCATCACTTATGTGAAGCGCTGGAACAAAGTAGCGATATGTTATGTTCAGGATAAGGTAACAAGGCCGTTTTCATCGATGTGAGGGCACGAAATCTCAGTGACATGACTCAGAAGAAGCGTAAAAACTTTACGCAGAACAATCGACTCTATCGCTGAGAAATGAGCAATTTTAACAGGTAAACTCACCTCTTTATCCAAGAGGAGCCTAAAGTAAAACCATTCCTGCGGATAAAGTTGGTATGTAATATCAAGAAACAGCTTATCTGGATGATAAACGTCATTAAGCGTAATCAAATTATTAATTTGTGGGTAGAAGCGTCCCAAACGACCACACCAAACCACATCATCACAGGATAGCGTGTCAACACCGCTTCCTTTAACGATAACCTCCGATAAAAGCGCATAAAAATGTTTTCTACGATCATCTTCAAGAGAAAATAAAGATGAGACCAGAGGATGGGCCTCAGTTAAAGATAAACTATCGATACTAAGGATATCCAAATAGACTGCCACTTCCCTGCAAGAGAAAGAAACATTATTATTGAAGTAAAGACACTCCTCACTTGAATCAAACCATGACGAGTGTATTTGTGACAAAAAAAACCGAACATCATCTTGGATTAATGCATCAGTCATACCTTATACTTAACTTTGCAGCTTATTATATATAGTCCGAACTGTAACAGCTAATTCTTCAGCAACCTCTTTCATATTACCATCATATTTTTCGAGGCAGCTATTTATAACAGATCGTTCAAAGATACCTACTCTTTCTTTTAGTTTTTTAATTCCGGTGGACAAAATCGGTTGTGAAAAAATCGGCAAGCCTAAAGAAAACCTATCTGCACAAGACTTTAACTCTCGAATATTACCAGGCCATGAATACATGAGTAAAGCATCTTCAATTTCAGCAGTAATATTCGGTGGATGCACCCCATTAATGCAAGAGGAGGATTTAAGGAAAACCTTGAACATAGGCAAAATGATTTCAGCACGTTCTCTCAGTGGCGGTATGTTAACTTTCAACGTCATGAGACGATAATAAAGATCCCCTCTAAACAAACCATTCTGAGTAAGATTAAATAAATTACGCTGAGATGATGCGATGATCCTGAAGTTAAGTTGTAATGTTTTTGTGCTTCCTAAACGTTGTAAAGAACGCGTTTCAATTACCCTCAATAATTTGACTTGCAAATGTAAGGGCAGACTATCAATCTCATCAAGATAAAGAATGCCATCATGTGCTGCTTCAACATACCCAACCCGACTATTTGTTGCGCCAGTATAAGCTCCAGCAACAGTACCAAAGAGTTCACTTTCAATTAGCGCGTCAGGAATAGCTGCCGCATTAACAGCTACAAAGTCTCCCTTAAACTGTTGTTGCTTATAGATGCTATGGGCAAGTGTGTCCTTGCCTGTACCCGTTTCCCCCTGAATGAGGATGTCATGATATGACGAGTATAAAGCGTGTTTGAGTTCTTCATTGTCTAAGGAAATCAATGGATTTTGAATAGTCATCACTCAACCAAAAATAATAATAATAAACTCAACAAGAGATTAATTTAATGATCTATAAACTCATAGGGAAATTCATAGCATTCAACTTAAAATACCATCCTGGGGATGAATTTTCTATAAGCCTTGTCTTTGAATAGAAACTCATTGAATGATAAAAACAATATTCACATGATAACAAGGAAGCTTAGTTATTTGAGAAAACGAACAAATTGGAATTCATTCCTTTAGACAGCTGATTCAACGGCCAGGCAGATATAGCAAGAACATTAGAGAAAGGGCAGTGAATTCTCTCAAGATAAACTCGCCTCTTTCCAACGTTAGTTAGTGAATACACAGTTAACTTTATTTCACCATCGGAAAAGGTCCTTGTGCTATTCAAGAGAGACACTCCAGGAGGTAGTATGCATTGATTAGAACTGCTTTTAATACCGCCTAAGATTTTCAGGGAGGTTATATTTCTTGAATACATAACCTCAGTCATTACAGACTCAATTTTTGCTCGCTTTTCTGATTGAGCTTTGATGAGATTAGCTTTGTTAGTTACATAAGAAGTTGAGTAATTTCCTTCAGCGATTCTGAATTTATCGGCCGTTGACTGATCGCCAATTATTTTGGGTGTTATTATGTAATAACGATAACTAAAACTTTTTTGGTTCGTTTTTTGCTTAAATAACAAACCAGCTAAGGGAACATCCCCTAAAACAGGAACTTTGGATGTACTGCTATCAATTCTTGTTGAATTAACCCCGCCAAGAACCAGTGGTTGATTTTCGAGAAGTGTTGCTTGAGTTTTTATTTCAGCCACTTTTTTACTTGCTGAAGAACCATTGTTCTCAAAGTTGACGTCTCCATCTTCAAGATCGACTGACAATTGGATGGTTCTCGGTGAGGCAAAACCCAATTCCCGTGGTGTAACTCTTAAGCTCGTACCACTCACTACGGGCAGAAAGCTTGCAACACGTTCACCGTGCACTGGTAGATATAAGGTTTTACTAAAATCAATAATAGCCGGGCTATTTTCAATAGTGAGCACCGAAGTATTGGCCGTTAACTTAATCAGACCTTTATCCTGGTAAGCTTTTATTTTAGCAAAAAAATTCTTTCCATTGCTAATTGAAATATTTCTTGATGTAGTATTTTCTCCCGAAAAAAATTGCTTCCCCTCAGTAAAAATGGCCAAGTCTGCGCCAAACTTCTGAGAAACGCTTTCATTCACCTCAAGAATCATAGCATTGATTTCAAACATTTTCTGTGGACGGTCAAGTCGATTAATAAGAGATTGGTAATAAGAACGCCTTTTGATGCTATCATAAATAATAATGCTATTTCTGGCCACGTCTTCAGCAACGCGAACTCGCTTACTTGATGCAGGCTTATTAGATGAATTAGGATTGAAGAATCTTTTAATTACTTTATCCTGAATGGCTATAGTATCGTCTAACTCATCAACACTGCCATTCAAAAATTCACTAATCTCTCCTGTTTCCACATGGCTATTGGTGTTTAATGATGGATTGACCGGCAGTTCTGAGGAAAGTAATGGTGCTGCATCACCTGTTATTTTTCTTAGTAATGTTGCCACTCCCGGAATGAAAGAGTTTTGCTGCCTAAAGCTCATCTTGCGGTCAGAAACAGAAGCATACTTTAACTCAAACACCATAGGAACATATTCATCATGTTGAGCAAGAGCTTGCCCTGAACCGATAAATCCAATAATCAAATTAACGTACTGCTCTGGTCCCGAAAGGCGAAGCGTTTCGCTATCAGAAATATACTCCCAACCAAACTTTTTGTTTTTCAATCCTAAGCTATCAAGATGATTAGATAACTCAAATAAACTTGATTTAGTTACGGAAATATCTTGTTTTACACGATCACTTTTATTGCTAAAATAAATAGTGTCATTATAAAAAAACCAGTCAAGATCGAATTCAATTTCAACTCTCTCAAGCAAACCTATAAAATTATTCACTTTAAAGTTTTTTTGTATTATTTTATTCGGAATATCATCAAAGGATGTTCTGACATTATAACTTCTGGCAGCATTACTTAACATATCTTCAAGAGACTGGTTATGACTTTTATAGTAGTATTCACCGAGCTTCCAGTTAGAGGGAATGTTGGCCTTTGAATAAGAAAAAGGGATAAATGCCATTACTATAGAAAGGGATAAATAATATATATTTTTCATAAAAGATTTGTCATTGAAAGCGCACGTTATTCCTTCCCCTGCCATAAGAATATGGCAGGGGAAGGCTTAGTTAATTGACCAGTTTGCAGCTTTGCCAGAGAAGTTGTTCATGGTGTTTATGCTCGCATTGGTTGCGCCGTTAATTGCACCTTTAGCCGCATTTTCAACTCCTTTTATCATTGACCATGTCTGAATGCCATTAATTGCTCCTTCAGCCATGTTGTTTGTCATAGCATTTTGACCAATTGAAGCAATGCTGCTCGGGAGACCAGCAAGCCCTGCGATACCACCAAGGGCATTGGTTAACATTCCAAATGGATTCATATTTTTACCTCGCATTAGTGTTTATAAATCTCTAAGCATAGTGACATTAAAAATAAAAAAGTTCATCAAACGATCAATTTATAGACTCAAGTATTTTTTTCTGTAAAGTGAAATTCATACCTGAATATCCTGATCGAGCGTTGAATGTGTTACTGGCATTTAACAGTGCAAATTGAAAATCAACTGCCGCTGATGGAGAGAGTGGATTATCACGTCTCGCAGCTAGAGCAGAATTTATATTTTCATAAGCAGTGTTGAATGATTCATTGAGCACTTCATCAATACGCTTAACTGAGCCAATAGAGTTTGAACTCATTACTTACCTCTTTTTATATAGTCTGTATTACCTTATCTGCATTGGTTTCTTGTAATTGACGATATATCATTGCAACATCACGCAAATAAACATTAGGGATAGAGTCTCCTACCTTGTTTTCATAAAAAAGTCGTCTGGTAAGCTGAACATTACAGATCACGGGTATTTTTTTCTCCCTGGCAAACTTGATCAATGCTTCTGCTTCAAAAGATTCTGCAATAACAGAAATAACAGGCACGGCAGTGATACCGATACGGTAATAAATTCCAATCGCATAATGAGTAGGATTAGTAAGCAATGCATCAATGTTATCAACATCACTTTTTTGTTTCACAGACGGTGCTGGGGTATCATTTGCCCATTCTTGTGCCAGTGAACGACGCTGCCCTTTCACCAAAGGATCGCCTTCATTTTGCTTATACTCTTTTTTAATATCATCAATGCTCATACGTTGCTGCTTCATAAAAAAATACCTCTGTATGAGGATGTCAAGCAATACGATGAAACACAGCACAATGCTAATTACCCTGGTATATTTCTTTAGTGTTGCCAATACGATAGAATGGAAAACTTTCAGATCATGATAAATTGCCATTATCAGGTTATTCAAAATCTCCTTAAATAATAAAAAAATAATGATAGCAACAATCATCATCCTAATAACATTGAGTAAAAGCATAGTAAACTGCTTAGCAGACAATGTATTTTTAATCTGCTTGAAAGGATCAATATTACTCATCTTTGGTGAAACAGAGTGAGTCGAGAAAAGTGGTCCAAATTGCATCCATGCGCAACTAATACGTAAAACAATAACTAATGAAAGTGTAATAGCTATGACCTGAGCAACTGTCATAATGGAGACATTAAACAACGAAGATAAGAAAAATTCGCTATTAATAACGTCACCTGAGAGTGACTCAGATAACAGGAATAAAAGATCATCCATTATCCATTCTGAAGTAAGGTAAATGCACTCGGTTAATATTATAAAAATTACTATTTTATAGAGGTCCTGGCTTTGTGCTACCTGTCCTTTTCTTTTGGCTTCTTTTAACTTATGCGGAGTTGCTTTTTTATTCTTTTCTGCCATTATTGTGCTCCACCGACAAAATATTTTATGACCTTAGAAAAATCAAAAAATAGCTCGACCATTAAGTCACGATACATAAGCATCATAATTATCAATATAAATATACCTGCCAGACATTTAATCGGAATCGCGATCATATTCACCTGTGCTTGTGGTGCTAAGATATTCAATATCCCACTAGCTAAATCGATGAGCATCAATACAACCACTACTGGAGCAGAGTAAAGGATAATAATAGAAATATAATTCTTTAAAAATTGCAACCAATATTCGAATTTCTGTGCGGATAAATCAGGGAGAGTTCTGTTAATAGGCCAGATGCTATAACTACTCATTAATATTTCCAAAATGAAATAAAACCCAAAATTTATAATAATTATTATCCCAAGCAGGTTTTTAAAGAAATATCCTAAGGGAGTAAAATCATCCTGGCCCAGTGCGGTATTGATCTGCCCTCCCATGAGTGTTCCGCGTTGGTTATCTATCAATCCACCGTATGACTCAACAATCCAAAAAGGAAGAGAAACCAAAACACCTATGACAACGCCTTTAATCATTTCTGCCATTACTACACTGGCAATGTCATATATCGACAAATTATCTACGCTTAAGTGGAATTTTGTTAAAGGCGTTATAATAATAGCAACAGAGATGACCAATGAAACTTTTAGCTTTCCTTTTATTAACCCAAAGAGGAAGCAGGGAATAAAAACCATAAACGCATAGACCCTTGCCATGCTTATTGCCAGAAAAAAAATTTCTCCAGAAATTATCTCCACAAAATCAATATACGAAACATTCATTGGTAAGCAATAAACTCAAGTATTTTTTTGGTATATTCTGTCAGCTCTTCCTTATACCAGGATGCACTATAGTATAAAGTTAATGAAGCACTGACCAGTTTTAGGAAGAAAGGCAAAGCCTGATCCTGAATTTGCATCATTGCTTGAATCAGCGATATAACAATCCCAATAATGACGGTAACAGAGATGACTGGCAGTGATAAAGAAACTACTAGCCATAACCCTGTTGATATAAGATCAAATAATTGCATATTAATGATAGCTATTAAATATTGCATCCAAAAGAGCTGCCCAACCATCAACCATAATAAATAAAAGTATTTTTAGTGGTAGCGATACTGTCATTGGTGAAACCATTTGCATCCCTAAAGCTAGCAACACCGCAGAAACGATTAAATCAATGACTAAAAATGGTAAAAAAATCAGGAAACCAACTTTAAACGCGCGTTGAAGTTCAGACATCATAAATGAAGGCACAAGGATAATAAGGCTATCACTATCCATTGTATCGGTATATTCAACCGGCCATATTTTCTTAGCGGAAGTCATAACTTGCGCAATAACATCAAGGTCAGTATTTTTTTGCATAAATGACTTTAATGGTAAAATGAATAATTTTATTTCTCCTTCTGTTATTCTTTCATTTTCCGTAAGACTCTCTGTGTAGTTATACATTTTTTCTAATGTGGGTGCCATAATGAATAATGTCGCGATAAGCCCTATGGCATAAAGAGCCATGTTTGGTGGAACTTGCTGTACTCCCATTGCATTGCGAGTTAAAATTAATATAATTACAATCTTCAAATAGCAAGTGCACGTTAATACAATAATAGGAATTAGTGATGCAACCGCAACCACTCCCATCAGGAATAAAGGGTTATTAAGATCCATCTATATCATCATTATTAAAAGTATCTACATCAAAACCCAGGCTTGTAATTAGAAACCCTATGCCTATATTGCTCTCTACGAGTTCACCTGTACCAAGATAGCGATCTTCATGCCATAGCGTCGCTTGCGATGGATTAGAGTTGCAAATTTTAATAATGCTCCCTTCACTTAACTCACTCAATTCCTTAAGTGACAAACACACTTTCCCATATCTTATGGTGAGCGTTATATTAATATTTGAAAGATCAAATTTACCCATTTTATGTTCCGTTAACTACGATGCTATCAACTATAAAAACGCTACTTTTATTATTATCAATTACACCTGTCACTCTAATCTGATCAAACAAAAGTGCGCCATTACCATCAGTCGAGAAGTTCTGCTGCGAAGGGATAATAAGCGCCCCTGGCTTCAACAACGATAAAGACCTAAAAGGAAGAGTATGTGTAGCGATATCAACAGGGAATGAAATTGGAATATTTAATCTTCTTTCTGTACTATGAAATTGATGAGTGTTATTTTTGATCATAGAAAGTAAGATCTTGTGCGAAAAGTACACATTCCCGACAATTGTTTCTTTATCTATATTGCACTCAACCCTGCCACAAACCCAACCAGAGGATAAACTGCCATTGCAATGTGGCTTAATATATCCCAATAGTTTTCTGACGTTTTCATACATCTTCAGATTATATAGCTCCCAGTGTTTATCACTCATCTCACATGTTATTTTTCTTTCGGTAAGGATGTAATCTGAAAAAATATTCAAGCTATAAAGACTTAGCTCGGTCGCAAAATCCCCATGTAAACACGTGTAGTAAGTGACATCATCCCCGGGGTTATCATGACAAAAATCAGAAACTTTTAAGTAGCCAGACATTTCTGTAGAAGACAAAGAATAAATTACTCTATCTTGTAGCCTGTTCCTGATTCTAAATTCAGCATTTGTAACCTTCCTTAATTCAATCATTTTCATTATTTATTTCAAGCAAAAATTCAATTTTTTTCTCAGATTTCCGTACGGATATGATGTCTTTATCAACCTCGTTAATCTCCCTTACCAAGATTTTTTCCTCCTCAACAACATGCTGAATATTGGTTTTATTTAGCCTAATTTCCCCTAGTAACATATCCCTATATGCACTCATCGCCTGTATGCTCAGTTTATATGATTTTAACGGTACGTCTTTTGTGGCTATATCATCTGAATAAGTTCTGTAAATAAATGAAAACTCATCTATACTTTCTTTTAATTTCCTTCTCTCTTCAATTTTATCGTCTAACTTTTTTTTTAACAGATGTCGTTCTCTATCCAGTATAGTGACTCGCAACCTTCTTAACTTTATGAGTTTTGACAATTGTTTATCCATAATCACTCATTCCTCCTCTTGTTATTTGGTCAAAATTGAATTGCATCTCATCCCATTCCACGGGTTGCCTATTACGTTGTTGTAAAAAACAATCAAGGTTAATTCTGTTATTAAGAGCCTGATCTGTATCTTCGTCATACCCATGTTTGTACTCCCCTACTTGTAATAAAAACTCTACTTCTTCAATACAGGACAGTTGCTTCCTTATATGCTCGGCTTTTTGCTGATGCTCCTTATCTACAATATTACTCATCACTCTGCTGAGGCTTTTATTAATGTCAATTGCAGGGAAATGCCCCCGCTGGGCAAGTTTTCGACTTAAAACAATATGACCATCAATGAGAGAGCGGATCTCATCTCCTATTGGATCGGTTAGTTTATCCTGTTCGATTAAAACTGAGTAAAATGCCGTAATTGATCCCAGTGCATTTAATCCTGTTCTTTCTACCAATGCTGGTAGTGCTGTATACACTGAGGCAGGAAGACCAGAAGCGCCGGTCGGTTCGCCGATTGCAATGCCGATTTCTCTTTGTGCACGTGCAAATCGTGTCACTGAATCCATAACAAGGAGTACATCTTTAGCTTGATCTCGATACCCTTCTGCAATTGCAGTGGCGGTGTATGCCGCTCTGGCACGTTCCATACTCGTCTTATCTGAAGTTGCACATACCAGTACCGTTTTAGATCTTAGCGTTTCGTCAAACTCATGGAGAAGGAACTCATTGACCTCTCTCCCTCGCTCACCAATCAAAGCCAGTACAATCACATCACAAGGTGCATTACGCATTATCTCAGCCAATAATGTTGTTTTACCACACCCTGCACCGGCAAAAACCCCCAGTCTTTGCCCTTTTCCTGTTGTCAGGCATGCATCAATAGCACGTATTTTTGTTGGCAATATTTCTTCAATACATGGCCGTTCCACAGCAAGGGGGGCAGCAGAAAATACATCCACACCAGTACCTGCCATCTCCGGTAACCATAATGCATTTTTATCGCTATCGCTTAGTGGTCGTCCAAAACCATCAACTTTATTCCCCAACAAATCTAATGAGGCATTAATTTTATGCCGACAACCTAGTTTTTTCACCAGTGCTCCTACACTTAACCCTTTAGCTTCACTCAGCAATAATAACTGAGCGATACTCTCCGAAAAACCAACGATTTCAGCAAGGGCTTCACAATTATGTTTAGCATGAATAGTGCATAGTTCGCCAATTTGCGCATTCCTGATCGTTGCCTCAATTATTATTCCTTTTACGCTAGTGACTCTTCCAAAAACTTTAATACAATTTCTGGCATCTATTTTTTTTATATATTCTTCAACCTTGCCTTCCATAATGGAATCACCTTAATTTACCTTCTCAAATTCTACAGTTGTCATATTGACCGATTTTAATCGCCAACCGTCCAACTCATCTCCAACAAAAATATAATCATTATCAACAGTAACAAGATGAGCAGGATTTGAAGATACGATCTGTTTTATATCAAATGGGGTAGTCGATACTTCGCTTAGATTAGTTTTATCATGAATTTTTTTTTTTAATTTATCCTGATATAGTTTAACTGCTTTGTTTTTCCGGTCACCTTGCTCAAGTAACAACTCACCTTCGATGATAAAACCATCTGTATTTTGGATAACCTTTACATTTTTATGCAAATCATAGTCCCTTAAAATCTTCCTTAGCCAAACAACTTCTTCCTGTTCGGATACAACACCGTCAACTAAAGAAACCTCACCTGAATACGCGTTTTCGACATCATTATTCTTTCCACCTTGTGCAGTAAAAATCAAAAAAACTGCAAATAATACTATGTTGAAAATTATAAAAACCGATCTTACAGATCTAAAATAAACCACACGACTGCCAGATGAAGTAGATTTATCACACCAGTCATCCGTTGTCAGTTTAATTACATAATGATCACCCTTTATTTTAAACGCTTTATCATTATAAATTAACTCTTTCCTGCCTGAAACTGGATCGTCAAGTACCCACCCCTCATTCTGTTTATCTAATGCAAAAGAACTTTTTTCATCACCGGATATTTTTATATAAATATCAGCATTAACATCATTGCTTATTATATGCCTTTTTTTTGTAAGAGGAAAAGCAGCCCCCATGTTTAGACCGGAAAGAACACGTAACTCGAATAACATTTTTATTCCTCAGCATTACCGTACTGAAGATCAAGACGGCCATAAATATTGAGTTTCACATCAGAAATCAACTCCGCATAAGATATTATTCCCACATGATTAAAATCATTTTGTACTAGCCTTCTCATAGGTTGACGCAAGTCATTCGCGACTATGATAACAACCTGAGGAACGGTTTCTTTCTTTACATGCTGATCAAGTATATTTTTAATGACTTGAGCCTGCTCGGGTTCAAGAGAGAAGAATATCTCTTGTGGTGTTTGCCGCATCAATTCACGAAGATAATACTCAGTTTCGCTGGTTAATAACCAGGCATGGAGTCCATCCTCTGCACTATACTCATAGCATATATGCTCTTTAAGTTGAATTCTCACCATATCAACTAACATATTACAATCTCTTTCATATTGCCCATGTTCAAGTAAAGCTTCAGCAATCGCAATCACAGGACGAATAGAAATTCTTTCTGATGCTAATAGCTGCAATACCTTATTAATTGTAGATACGGGCAAAGTTTTCTGTAACTCTTTAGCCAACTCTGGTTTTTCAGTCGCTAGCCAACGCAAGATTAATGCGGTTTCTTCATAACTAAAAAAGACATAACCATTTTTATAAAACGCTGTTTTCATCCTGTTTAAAATAAGTTGATTTTGACTTGTTAGAACGAGTGATTTCGGTAGGTTATCTACTATACTTTTTTCAACCCAAACATAATCCTGCTCCTGCCTTCTCTCACTCCCCTCCAGCCACTCTTCATCTTGCATATAGATTTTCGCATCACTCTTCTGAACAGCAATCCGATCATTGCCAAATGAAGCTATCACCAATGGCACTTCATGAATAAGGAACCTAAATTCATCTTCAGCAACACTATCCAGATATTGTATATTTAGCAGCGGATGGGTTACTCCTTTATCAGCTACTATACTATTTCTTAATTTTTTAATTTCATTGATTAAATCTTGAGTCTCTTGTTTCCCTTCTTTTACACGTGAGAATTGCATTAAATATATTTCCGTTGTATTCAGCACAGTTTTGTCATCAACATAATCCATTCTAACTTCATCTACATGCTGTGGCTTTTTTAATTTATATATTAATGAGTATATTTTGCTTTTCATTGAAAATAACATCATCAACAAGGCCAGAATCAGAAATGGAACAGCCGGCATCCCCGGAATTAATGAGAACACAAGTGCACCTAATGCAGAAATCCCCCATGCTTTGGGTTGATTAGCCAATTGGCTTACCAAATCCTGACTAACATTATTATTTTTCTTTTCGCTAGCATTAGATACTCGTGTTGTCATCACACCGGCGCTTAGTGCAACTAGCAATGCAGGAATCTGAGAAATAAGACCATCACCAATAGTTAAAACTGAATATATTTTCATGGCATCACTGGCACTAATATCAAGCTGTGAAACACCTATAGATATACCGCCGATAAGATTAATAAAAAGGATAACAATGCCTGCTATTGCGTCTCCTTTTACGAATTTTATCGCACCATCCATTGCACCAAAGAGCTGGCTTTCCGTAGTCAACTCTTGCCTCTTTTCCTTGGCCTGGTCGACATTTATCAAATTATTTCTCAGGTCACTGTCAATGGACATCTGTTTGCCGGGCATTGCGTCCAGTGTAAACCTTGCAGCAACTTCAGCTACACGCTCGGCGCCTTTGGTAATTACGAGAAAATTGACCAGTGTTAATATTAAAAATATTATTAGGCCAACAGCAAGATTCCCACCCACTGCAAAGTTACCAAATGCAGCTATAATATTTCCACCATCTTGAATGAGAAGTATTTGTCGAGTGGTAGAAATTGATATAGCAAGCCTGAACATAGTTACAAGCAATAGCGCACCCGGGAAACTGGTGAAGTATAGCGGCTTAGGCACATACATAACGACAATCATCAATAATGCTGACATACAAATGTTTATGGCGATAAGCACATCGAGTAAACCCAATGGAATAGGCATCATTAGCATGAACACTATTCCAAGGCAAAAAACAGGGCCAATTGCCTCCGATTTAAGAAGAAAAAGATTCAATTTATATTTTCCTGTCACCGCTGAATATTATACTATCTAGGAAGCTCATTTTATTGTTGTTCTCGTTCTTCGTTCTAAGCGCTTTCATGATCTTACTCATTTGATGTAATTTTTTCAGCCTGTACTCTTGATTTTCCCATAGTACGATCGGCTGCTTTCTTAACCCTCGATATAGCTTTATTTGTTGTGGCTGTGAACTCTCAATATTTACCATCATCAGCAATTCATGATAATTTATTTTATCATTGCTATTTTTCATTATTTTAAGCAAAAGGACAGTAATTGTTGAGTTTGAAATTTCAGAATCTGAAGCCTTTTTTGTGGCAGGGAAAATCTCATCAATAAGATAGATCATCCCCTTTCCACTTTGTAATAATGA
Source organism: Candidatus Pantoea multigeneris (assembly GCF_011752615.1). Lineage (NCBI taxonomy): Bacteria > Pseudomonadati > Pseudomonadota > Gammaproteobacteria > Enterobacterales > Erwiniaceae > Pantoea > Candidatus Pantoea multigeneris. The sequence continues at coordinate 220,579 of NZ_VWXF01000007.1, read as the reverse complement.
TACGTCTCTTTTCACCTTCCCAATAATCGTATTTGATAGATAATCAGTAACGCGATAATCTTTCATTAAACTCTGGTGCATTATTTCAATTTTTTCAATAAAAGGAATGTCAGTGCGTACTGTTAACAATGCATCCATTAACTTAAAACTTCCTAGTTCATCCTCTTCAAAAATTTGATAATTATCAGCAAGCATGTTTTTTATATCAGCTTGTTCTTCATCTTCTATTTGACTTAAAGCAGATATTTTTTTAACAACTGAGCTCTTTTGGGTGTTTTTCCCAATTGTAGATATCGCTGTGTGACGTTCTGACTTCCCCTTAACTTTACGCGTTACACCCTGTTTAGGAATGTCACGATACGCATCGATGATATTATACAAAACATTCAGGCCATGAATGCGTAATATTTTGTTCCTTTTATGTTTTATTCCTTTATCTACACCCTTTTCTGACTTCATCTCGATAGCTTGACGGAATCTAAGCGCGGCAATTTCCTCTTGCGCCTGGTGCATAACATGCAAACTATCTTTCGTTACCTTCCCATTTGTTTCTGAGCTCAGCCAGGATGTAGGTAAAACATGTTCAATCTTATTCATATTACCCCCAGTACTTCCGTATTGGTGACAACACTTAGGCTTTAGTTCAGTCCTGGTAAAAATGAATATATATGAACGATTTTTCTTAGCTATTAATGTAACTTCTGAAAAAAATGACATCCACTTAAGACCAAGTTTACATAATGGTTTGATAATTAATAATTTATTTTTTATAAAAATGGCACAACTCTTGCTGGTAAAAATATTCATACAGAAGGAGGATCCATGACAACTCACACAGATACACCAGTGCATTTTGCAAACTTTAACTGGGATAAGTTCGTTAAAGAAAACTCTCAGTTCTTATACTATTTTATCCTTAAACGTACATCATTTATTGAAGACATCCCAGATATCATCCAACAGACCTTATTAGAGTCATTTGCTAACAGAAGTAAATTCAATGGTCAATCAAAGCCTGAAACATGGATATATGGTATCGCTCACAACCTTACATTGAACTTTTATCGTAGACGAATAAAATACAGAAACGAAATTAATGATACAGACTTATTAGAAAACCACATTGATGGTGATAATTTTGCAGAGTCACTTTCATTACAAGATGAGTTAGAAAAAATATTTGTCTATATAGAAACACTTCCTGATACACATAAAGATGTTTTTAATATGATTATTAATAAAAGCTATAGTTACGAAGATGCTGCGGATGAACTTTCTATCCCTGTAGGAACCATCCGTTCAAGATTATTTTCAATACGTCAAAGATTAAAGTTATTGACTAACAACTGATCTTATCTCCACCGGGGATATCTTTTCCCGGTGGATGTAATGCATCCCTGTGGCACAATGACATTAATGCATCCCAGCTTATCCAAAGGTCCTCATCTTTAGTTATCAATCGTAACTCATATTCACTACAGTCAATATCCACTTTCACCTGCCACTGAACAATTTCCAATACATTTAAACAATCTCTGATTTTTTTCTCCTGCCTTTCATGGCACATTAATACTGTTGGTTCGCCTTCCGGGGCTTCAAGCTTTAAGTGTGAAAGTAATGTTTTTATCTTTTTACGATCGGGAGCTTCTTTCATCAATTTATATATTGCTTCAAACACCATTTCCTGAGATTTATTTTGCAAATATATTTTTTCTTTCTCCTTTTCCTCAGTCCATCTTTTGATTACCTCCCTACTTTTCTCCAAAAAATTAACTGACTGTTTTTTAGTCTCGGCCTGTCTTATTTTTTCTTCTCGATGCGTCGCTTCAATTTTTTCTCTCTCATGTTCTTCCCATCGTGAATTTATCTCCACCTCACAATCAAGCCTCCGTTTCTTTATAATTTGATCCGCGTCATACAACAAAGAATCACAGTACTCCATTGTGCTTTTTATCTTAACGTTATCGCTTTCTACAACATTAAAATCCTTTTCAGAAAATACCCCCCCCTCAGCATGGTATGTCTGCGATATAAACAAAACTTGTTTACAGCCAAAGCTATTTCCCTTATCAATTTTCATTTTTAACTTTCATTTTAGAGGATTTTTTCAGATAAAATCTTATTGAAAACCCGATAAGCAACAATACCCACAGTAACATCAAACCGTAAATAACCATTCTTCCATTATTTATTTCTTTATTTTTAACATGACCGCCGTTTTTTATCGGCTCATCATGCTGGGAAACGAATACAACTGAAACATCGTTGTATTTGGTTTCACTTAACCCCGGAATCGAATTTGCCACTAACTTTTTCACTCTTGTTTCTATGCCCTCTATGTCCAGGTAGTGTTTGTGTTTGATAAATACGGAAGCAGAAGCAGGTTGCCATGAAGTACCTGGCGCAAGTCTTTCAGGCAAGACAATCTGGACCCTTGACAAAATGACACCGTCAATATTTTCCAACGTTTCTTCCATTGCCTGTGATAATGCATAGACATATCGAATTCTCTCCTCCATGCTACTTGAGACGATACCTTCCTTTTTAAAGGTGTCACCTAAAGTTGCTCGTCTTTTTTTGGGATAATCGTCTTCTTTTAAGATCTTTAATGCATTGGCTAAATCGTCACTTTTTACTGAAATAAAATACCCTTCTTTTTCAAATCCCTTTTCCGCAAACAGACTATTCCTTGCAAGCAGGACAATAACATCATTAGCCTCTTTTTCGCTTAAGCCGCGATGTAATTCAATTTTTTTATCGCACCCAGTGAGTAAAACCACAGCGAATATGACCATAAGCTTGATCATTGCATACTCGTTAATTTTTCAATTGATTGAACTCCTTTGCCAATCACTTTCGCTGTAAGGTGATTCAGAATGTAATACTCCCTTGCCGCTCCTGCCGCTGCCGAGAGGTCCTGTACATTTGCTGAAACAGCGGAACGCGTAACTTTATCTTCCATATCACGACGTTTATTTTCATAAAAAGAAGTCAAGTTTCTTATTTGATCATTTTCAGTAACCATTTTACGAAAATCATATCCCGCCAATTCGAGTTCATAACTTGTTTCTTCGTTGAGCTTTTCAATTCTTTTGTTAAAATCCTGTAAACCTATAAGTTTATTTTCTGTGTACATATTTCACCCTCTGGTTAATATACTATACTCATTACTATCATTGCGGAGTTCTGGAGCCCACCATATTTTTACTGCTCCTTCCTTCTCTGGGTTATTAATTGAACATTGACCACTAATACAAACATCACTTCTTGAACTACAACTTGTTAGCAAAAAACATAATAACAATCCACTAATAGCGTTTTTTATTAAACTCATTGGCACTTCTCACGAAAATGTCACTTTTGCTGTGGGATATAGGTTTGATTCAGTGTTATTTTATCGAAAATAGTTCACTGGAGTATCTGATTTACGATCTGCCTCTGAATTCATCAAAATGGCTTTCGATTAATAATATCTTTCCTTTCCCTGTCCTACAGTTCTGGTTAATATGGCAGTCATCTGCAGCTTGTACGGGTCTTTGGTATCGACAATGCTGCCCACCATTAAATCTGATGACAATCCCAGCGAATGAGCACTCAAAACAATCTCAGCGATCACACCCCCATGATGCAGCAATACCTGCGTCTGAAATCTGAACACCCAGACATTCTACTGTTCTATCGGATGGGGGATTTTTATGAGCTGTTTTATGATGACGCTAAACGTGCTTCACAACTGCTTGAAATCTCACTCACTAAGCGTGGAGCTTCAGCGGGCGAGCCCATCCCCATGGCTGGCGTGCCACACCATGCTGCCGAAAACTACCTGGCTAAGCTGGTGCAACTCGGTGAATCTGTTGCGATTTGTGAACAGGTCGGTGACCCTGCATTAAGTAAAGGGCCAGTAGAAAGAAAGGTGGTGCGTATTGTCACGCCGGGCACCATCAGTGATGAAGCGCTGCTTCAGGAACGGCAGGATAATTTGCTGGCCGCTATTGTTCAGGGGCCTCGCGGTTTTGGCTACGCTACACTAGATATTAGTTCTGGCCGTTTTCGTCTTAGTGAGCCTGCTGACAGTGAGAGTATGACGGCTGAACTGCAGCGAACCAATCCTGCGGAGCTGCTGTACCCTGAAGATCTGGCTGCGATGGCATTGATTGAGCAACGGCGTGGTCTCCGCCGTCGCCCGCTTTGGGAGTTTGAGATCGATACGGCGCGCCAGCAGCTAAACTTGCAATTTGGCACCCGTGACTTGATCGGATTTGGTGTTGAGACAGCACACCTTGCTCTGCGTGCGGCGGGCTGCTTGCTGCAATATGTCAAAGATACTCAGCGTACAGCCCTGCCCCACATCCGCAGTCTGAGCATGGACCGTCAGCAGGACAGCATCATTATGGATGCGGCGACCAGGCGAAATCTTGAGATCACGCAAAATCTTTCTGGTGGAATTGAAAACACACTTGCCGCCGTGTTAGACAAAACCGTTACGCCTATGGGCAGCCGTATGTTTAAACGCTGGCTGCACTTACCGCTCCGTGATGCCAACGTAATAAGTCAACGCCATGATACCGTTGCCGAACTGCAATCACTCTATGAAGACCTCCAACCACTCCTTCGCCAGGTTGGTGATCTTGAGCGTATTCTGGCACGTTTAGCATTACGAACCGCACGCCCGCGCGACCTTGCGCGCATTCGCCATGCTTTCCAGCAACTACCGCTGTTGAATGCCGGACTGGCTTCCGCCAGCACACCACAGTTGGTGCGCCTGCGTGATGCTATGGGTGAGTTTGCTGAGCAGCGAGAGCTGCTGGAGCGTGCAATTATTGAAACACCGCCTGTGTTAATTCGCGACGGCGGTGTCATAGCGCCAGGCTACAACGAAGAACTGGATGAATGGCGCGCGCTGGCTGATGGCGCGACTGACTATCTTGATAAGCTAGAGATTCGTGAACGTGACAAACTGGGTCTGGATACCCTCAAAGTGGGCTTCAATGCCATTCACGGCTATTACATTCAGGTGAGTCGTGGCCAGAGTCATCGCGTACCGATTCACTATGTTCGCCGTCAGACGCTGAAAAATGCCGAACGCTATATTATTCCCGAGCTGAAGGAGTATGAAGACAAGGTACTCACGTCCAAGGGCAAAGCGCTGGCGCTTGAAAAGAGCCTGTATGATGAACTGTTTGATGCTTTATTACCGCATCTGGAGGCCTTGCAACAAAGCGCGTCGGCCCTTGCAGAACTTGATGTGCTGACAAATCTGGCTGAACGCGCCTGGACGTTGAACTACAACCGTCCGAAGTTACAGGACAAGGTCGGCGTTAAGATTATAGCCGGGCGTCACCCGGTGGTAGAGCAAGTGCTCAAAGAGCCTTTTATCGCGAATCCACTGACGCTTAGTCCACAACGTCGTATGTTAATCATTACCGGCCCGAACATGGGCGGTAAAAGTACCTACATGCGTCAGACTGCACTTATCACTCTGCTCGCCTGGATAGGCAGTTTTGTGCCTGCCGATGAGGCAATCATAGGCCCTGTCGATCGTATTTTTACTCGAGTGGGCGCAGCTGATGATTTGGCCTCAGGCCGCTCAACCTTTATGGTTGAAATGACTGAGACAGCCAATATCTTGCATAACGCAACAGAGAACAGCCTGGTGCTTATGGATGAAATTGGCCGTGGTACCTCAACCTATGATGGATTGTCACTGGCCTGGGCCTGCGCAGAGAGTCTGGCTAATCGCATTAAAGCGTTAACGCTGTTTGCGACACACTATTTTGAGCTGACAACGCTACCAGAGAAGATGGAAGGTGTGATTAACGTCCATCTGGATGCTGTGGAGCATGGGGATACTATCGCCTTTATGCACAGTGTCGAAGAGGGAGCAGCAAGTAAGAGTTATGGCCTTGCAGTTGCGGCTCTGGCAGGGGTGCCAAAAGAGGTGATTAAACGTGCTCGCCATAAGCTCCGTGAGCTTGAGACGCTTGCTAATGGTCATGCTGCTTCAACGGTTGAAGGATCTCAACTCGCGTTGCTGGCTGATGCACCTTCACCGGCAACTGAAGCATTGGAGGCCCTCGATCCTGATTCACTAAGCCCACGTCAGGCGCTGGAGTGGATCTATCGCCTTAAATCTTTGCTGTAATTTAGCCATAAAAAAAGCGGTGGTTTTCACCACCGCTCTCTATTCAACAACGCTTAACGCAGATTATTCGCGGAACAGCGCTTCAATGTTCAACCCCTGCGCCTGCAAAATCTCACGCAGACGGCGAAGGCCTTCAACCTGAATCTGACGAACTCGCTCGCGAGTTAAGCCAATTTCCCGGCCTACATCTTCAAGTGTTGCTGCTTCATAGCCCAACAGGCCAAAACGGCGTGCCAACACTTCGCGTTGCTTCGCATTCAGCTCGAACAACCACTTAACGATACTTTGTTTCATATCATCATCTTGCGTGGTGTCTTCCGGACCGTTGTCTTTTTCATCGGCCAGGATATCAAGCAGCGCTTTTTCTGAGTCACCGCCTAATGGGGTATCAACAGAAGTGATACGCTCATTCAGGCGCAACATGCGACTCACATCGTCAACTGGCTTATCTAACTGCTCGGCAATCTCTTCAGCACTTGGCTCATGATCAAGCTTGTGTGAGAGTTCACGCGCGGTGCGCAGATAAACATTCAGTTCTTTAACAATGTGGATTGGCAGACGAATAGTTCGGGTTTGATTCATGATCGCCCGTTCAATGGTCTGTCGAATCCACCAGGTTGCGTAAGTTGAGAAACGGAAGCCACGTTCTGGGTCAAACTTCTCGACCGCACGAATCAGCCCCAGATTGCCTTCCTCAATCAGATCCAGCAAGGCCAGACCACGATTGCTATAACGGCGGGCAATCTTAACCACCAGACGCAAGTTACTTTCAATCATTCGACGGCGAGAAGGAATATCGCCTCGTAATGCACGACGAGCGAAGAAGACCTCTTCTTCTGCTGTCAGCAGGGGAGAATAACCAATCTCTCCCAGGTAGAGCTGCGTCGCATCCAACACACGTTGTGTTGCACCCTGCGACAGCAGTTCTTCTTCTGCTACATCGTTATCACCAGGTTCGTTTTCAACAAGAGCCTTCTCATCAAAAACTTCAGCTCCGTTCTCGTCGAATTCCGCGTCTTCATTTAACTCATTAACTTTCAGCGTATTCTGGCTCATAAGCGGCTCCTACCCGTGATTCCAAGGCAGAACAACTTAGTTCTGCCGGATTATCGCTGCGGTAAATAACGCAACGGGTTAACGGATTTCCCCTTGTAACGAATTTCAAAATGCAGTCTGACAGAGCTGGTTCCAGTGCTACCCATGGTAGCGATCTTTTGACCCGCTTTAACTTCCTGTTGTTCCCGGACCAGCATCGTGTCGTTGTGGGCATAGGCACTCAAATAATCATCGTTATGTTTGATGATAATAAGATTACCGTAGCCACGTAGTGCATTACCTGCATATACCACCCTTCCCGATGCGGTGGCGACAACAGGTTGACCACGTGAACCCGCAATATCGATCCCTTTGTTTCCACCTTCCGAGGCAGAGAAGTTATCGATGATCTTACCTTCGGTTGGCCAGCGCCAGCTACCCACTGGGGTTGAGCTGTCCGTTGTGCTACTTGCCGTTGGCGGTGCGGTTACCACTGGAGCTGTTGTCGTTGCAACATTTGCTCCTCGGGATGGCAACAATTTACTACCACCCGTGTCATCTGAATCTTCAGAATACGTAATAACAGGTTGCTGTGCAACAGGGGCTGTATGAATTTGCGTCGTTTCAGGCGGTGGCGTCACGCCCTGCTGACGGGCATCTGCGGTGGTGATGGCATTGCCCCCAGTGATCGGTTGTCCGCCACCGTTTTCAACCTGCAAAACCTGCCCGGCATTCAAGGAGTAAGGCGCGGAGATGTTATTACGCTGAGCCAGATCGCGGAAATCATTGCCGGTAATCCAGGCAATATAGAACAAGGTATCACCACGACGAACGGTATAAGTATTACCGCCATAGCTACCTTTCGGAATATTCTGATAGTTGCGATTGTATACTATTCGACCGTTTTCCGTCGTCACATTATTGTTTTCGCTAATCATTCCGCCTTGTGCAGGAACAGAAGATGAAGTTCCGCTTAGCATTCCGCCTCGGGAAGGTGTCGCAGGAACGCCTCCACTTAGCATCCCACCACCCTGGCGTGGAATGCCGGATGAATTGCCAGAAAGCATACCGGACTGGCTGCTCATGCCTGAGTTGTCATTTACGCTGCTGATAGGCGCTTGGGTATTATCCCCAGAGCTACACCCTGCCAGCCAAAGCGTTACCAGAGAAAGCGCCGCAATACGGCGTAACTGAAATGTTGGGCTTCCCGTGCTCATTAATCCCCCGTGATGGCACACCTGGATGACTCTGATTTGCACCGCAAGGCAGCACAAAGCGCTGCCTGAGGTCACAAAATATGTGTTTTACATGTATATGGAAGGATAGTAGCAATATCAACTACGTGGCGCTATGGGACAGTTGTGAACAAGTACGAAGTGATTCAGGCCAAATCACCCTGGACCAGAGGCACAAAACGTACAGGTTCGACTATCTCTTCCAGTAGCACATCCTTCTGCCGACGCAGGCGTTTCAGCACCTGCTGATCCTCGCCCACCGGCAGCACCATGATGCCATTGTCAGCCAGTTGTGCTATCAGTGCAGTCGGAATTTCAGGGGGAGCGGCAGTGACAATAATAGCGTCAAATGGGCCACGTGAAGCCCAACCTTGCCAACCATCGCCATGACGAGTCGAGATATTGTGGAGATCTAACTGCTTGAGCCGCCGCTTGGCTTGCCATTGCAGCCCTTTGATGCGCTCTACGGAGTACACATGATCGACCAGATGGGCCAGGATTGCCGTTTGATAACCGGAGCCGGTGCCAATCTCCAGTACGCGTGACGCGGGATGAAGCTCAAGTAAAGAGGTCATCCGCGCCACCATGTAAGGCTGAGAAATGGTTTGCCCGGAACCGATCGGCAATGCGATGTTTTCCCAGGCTTTGTGCTCAAAGGCTTCGTCGATAAATTTCTCACGAGGCACTTCCGCCAGCGCTTTTAGCAGGCTTTCGTCTTCAATGCCTTGCAAGCGCAGTTGTGCCAGCAGCGTTTCGACGCGTCTGCTTACCATGTCTGCGCAACCCCAGATTGCTGTAACCACGCGTCAAGCTTATCCTGGGCAGCATGCGCCGTGAGATCCACATGCAGTGCGGTAACCGAAACATAGCCTTCGTCGATGGCGGCAAAGTCCGTTCCCGGTCCTGCATCCAACTGGTTACCTGGCGGTCCAATCCAGTACAGCGTATTACCACGAGGATCTTGCTGACGTATCACCTGATCAGCAGGATGACGACTACCACAGCGGGTCACGCGAATACCTTTGATGCTCTCAAGGGGCAAATCGGGCACGTTGATATTGAGAATGCGGCCAGTGCGCAAAGGCGTGTGAACCAGCGCGCGAAGCAGCGTGCAGGTTACCGCAGCCGCCGTCGCATAATGCTCATGTCCATTAAGGGAAACCGCCAGCGCGGGCAGGCCAAGATGACGCCCTTCCATAGCCGCAGCTACCGTGCCGGAATAGATGACATCATCACCAAGATTCGGTCCCGCGTTGATGCCAGACACCACGATGTCAGGGCGTGGCTGCATCAAGGCATTAACGCCAAGATAAACGCAGTCAGTGGGGGTTCCCATCTGTACCGCTATATCGCCATTTTCATGGGTAAAGGTGCGTAGTGGCGTCTCTAACGTCAATGAGTTCGAGGCACCACTGCGATTACGATCGGGAGCAACAACCTGCACATCCGCAAACGTGCGTAGTGCCTGTGCCAACACCTGAATGCCAGGTGCATGAATACCATCGTCGTTACTCAGTAATATCCGCATCGTTACCCACATGTTGAACAATTTCACGCACTACGCTGGTAGCAAAACTACCGGCGGGTAGCCAGAACTGTAGCGACAGAGTAGAAGCATCCAACCACTGCCACTCCATATCACGCGGCACCACCAACATAGCCCGACGAGCAGCATCAACCCGCTCACGTTCCAAAAGCTTAATCAATTCGTCACTGTCTGCCAGGGTCTGCTGCTCAAACTGCAATACTGCCCCGGTCGTTCCCCACTCGCCTTTGCCCGGCAGCGGAGCCGTGATGCGCAATTCCTGTTGCTCAACCCGCGCCTGTACCTCAGCTAGCTCATCAGGTTGTGCGACAAACCAGCTCCCGCGTCCGGCCAGTTGCACTGCATCACCGGCCATCACCCGCTGTAGCCCATAATGTTGCAGCCTGGCACTGGTCGCCTGGTTAAACAAGGCACTGCGGGCCGTTGAGAGCAGCAACCCTTTTTTATTACGATCGCGCGGCTGGAACTGCCCCTCGGCCCATTGACGTACCAGTGACAGATTATTGCCGTCGCGGCCAAAGCGTTGTTCACCAAAATAGTTTGGCACACCGCTTTGGCGAATAAGTTCAAGTCGTTGCGTGACTTCATCCTGCCCGGATATCTGGCGGATCACTATCCGAAAATGATTCCCCGCCAGCGCTCCAATACGAATTTTACGTTTGTGACGTATCACCTGCAAAATTTCGACCCCTTCCAGGGCGAATCCGGTCAAATTCGGCATCCCATTGCCGGGTACGCGGAAGCAAAGCGTTTGCTCCGTGACGGCATGTCGGTCTTTCATTCCGGCGTAGCTCAGCTCACGCGCCGAAACGCGCAAATATTTTGCCAATGCCTCAGCCACAAAGCGGGTGTTATTGCCGGTTTTGCGAATGCGAACCAGCAGTTGCTCACCTTCACCATCCGGGGCATACCCCAGATCTTCTATCACAACAAAATCTTCCGGCGCACTTTTCAGTACGCCAGTCGCGCCTGGCTGTCCATGCAGGTAATGCAACGGTATCATGCCTCATCAACCTTAAATAACAGTGCGACAGCCTCGCAGGCAATCCCTTCTCCACGTCCCGTGAAACCCAGTTTCTCTGTGGTGGTGGCTTTGACGTTGACCTGGTCCATATGGCAGCCCAAATCTTCAGCGATGTTGACGCGCATCTGCGGCACATGTGGCAACATCTTTGGTGCCTGAGCGATGAGCGTGACATCGACATTCCCGACGCGATACCCTTTTTGCTCAATGCGGCGCCAGGCTTCGCGCAGCAAACCACGGCTATCAGCCCCTTTATAAGCGGGATCGGTATCCGGGAACAGCTTGCCAATGTCACCCATGGCCACGGCCCCTAACAGCGCATCTGTCAGCGCGTGCAGCGCAACATCGCCATCCGAATGGGCAATAAACCCCTGATCAAAGGGAATTCGAACGCCACCAATCACCAATGGACCTTCCCCGCCAAAAGCATGCACGTCAAAACCGTGGCCAATACGCATTATGCGCTCTCCTTTAACTGAATCTGAGATAGATAGAATGCCGCCAACGCGAGGTCTTCCGGGCGGGTGACTTTGATGTTGTCGCTGCGACCGGCAACCAACGCCGGATGATAGCCGCAGTACTCAAGCGCGGAAGCTTCGTCGGTGACGTTAGCCCCCTCTTGCAATGCGCGCTCAAGGGAAGTCAGCAGAAGCTGATGGGGAAACAACTGCGGCGTCAGTGCGTGCCACAACTGTTCGCGATCGACCGTGTGGGCAATGGCGGCCTGTCCCGGTTCGCCGCGTTTCATGGTGTCACGGACGGGTGCCGCCAGAATCCCACCCACTTTGCTCTGCTCACGCAGCGCAAGCAGCGCGTGTAGATCTTCCGGATGCAGGCACGGGCGCGCGGCATCATGCACCAATACCCAGTGCGCATGCTGGATAGCACGCAGCCCTGCCAGCACCGACGTTGCTCGCGAATCACAGCCCGTGACCACAGTAATACGGGGATCCTGCGCCACGGGCAACTGAGCAAATTGCGTATCTTCCGGGCTTAAGGCGACAACCACCCGGCTCACCGCAGGATGGCGGAACAGGCAGGCAATGCTGTGTTCCAGAATGGTGTGCTGACCAATAGTCAGATATTGCTTAGGGCAAGCCGATTGCATACGGCTGCCGATACCGGCCGCCGGGACAACGGCGACCACATCCGCAGAGGATACGAGGTTATTCATGGAGTTATCGTGGCTGATTTTGCGCAGCTTGTTGCGCATTGCGTTGATTCTGGTCAGGCACGAGGCGATAGAAAGTTTCACCGGGTCTGATCATACCCAGCTCGTTACGCGCGCGCTCTTCGATCGCCTCTGACCCACCGTTAAGATCGTCAATTTCAGCGAACAGTTGATCGTTACGCGCTTTTAATTTGGCGTTATTCGCCTGTTGTACCGCAACGTCCTGATCGACGCGCGTGTAGTCGTGAATACCGTTTTTGCCCAGCCATAATGAATACTGAAGCCAGCCAAGCAGCACCAGTAGCAGTAACGTCAGTTTTCCCATTCCCGCCCCCTGAAAAACCGCTCAATCATCCCATAACTTTGCAGAAGACTCCACAGCAGCGGAAGAAATGGTGGCAAAGGACAACTGTATGCGCAAAAAAACCGCGCCGCTTCGGGTAAAGTTTTGTAACTGCCCGATGCGTTTGGTCATCACCCCATCACCATCCGGAGAGGAAAGAGAACAGGAGCCAGAACAGGCAGACGACGATGATCGCCGTAGCAATTGCCGTCCAAAACAGATGGCCACGCAGGAACATACTACAGGCGATGCCGATCAAAACCGAGACAGGCAACAGCGCCAGGAAAAACGGCCAGGTATAGAGGAAGAAGAACAGCGTGTTTGAACCGTACAGCAGGAAGGGAATTGCTAACGCACACCAGTAAGAGAGAAAGCCAATCACGCCTCCGGGCAGGGAGGAGCGAGACTCATCCTGGGAGCGGTCGTCTTTGCGAGCCAGCATTGGGGTAACGTTCTGCATAGAAATCCTGTTGACGCTGAGGGCGGCAAATCAACTGGATTTGCCGCAGTCTGTTCAGGATCTGATGATATCGCGGTGGCGCAGGAGGTCTAATAATTGGCGGGTCAGTTTTGTAACCAATTGTTCGCCATCCAGATGAATTTCTGGGGCTTCTGGCGCTTCATACGCGCTGTCGATTCCGGTGAAATTGCGCAGCTCACCGGCACGGGCTTTTTTATACAACCCCTTGGGATCGCGCGCTTCACAAATCGCTAGCGGCGTATCGACAAACACCTCAATAAACTGGCCTTCACCTAGCTGCTCACGCACCATCTGACGCTCAGCACGATGGGGAGAGATAAAGGCGGTCAACACCACTAACCCGGCATCCACCATCAGTTTTGCGACTTCACCCACCCGGCGGATGTTCTCTTTACGATCGTCATCACTGAAGCCGAGATCGCGACACAAGCCGTGTCGTACGTTATCACCATCCAGCAGATAGGTACTGACACCCGCAGCGTGAAGAGCCTGCTCCAGCGCGCCAGCAACGGTGGATTTACCCGAGCCCGAAAGCCCGGTAAACCACAGCACAACCCCTTGATGGCCGTGCTGCTGCTCTCTGGCTTCACGCGTAACGGGATGGTCATGCCATACCACGTTCTCATCGTGTTGCGCCATTAGTTGCCCCCTAACAGATCGCGCGCGTTCCAGTGTGGGAAGTGGCGGCGCACCAGCGCATTCAGTTCCAGCTCGAAGGCACTAAACTGGCCCTGCTGCTGTGGCTGGTTAGTCAGCGGCTGATTAATTAACCCGGCTCCCACCGTGACATTACTCAGGCGATCGATAAAGATCATGCCACCGGTCACTGGGTTTTGCTGATAGCTATCCAACACCATCGGTTCATCAAAGGTCAGTTCAACCAGACCGATACCGTTCAACGGCAGTTGATCCGCGCTGCGTTTTTCCAGGCTGTTGATCTCAACCTGATGAATCACTTTTTCAACGCGTGCACGGGATTTTTTCCCCGCGATCTTCACGTCATAGCTCTGACCAGGCTGCAACGCCTGCTCTGCCATCCACACCACGTCGACGGTGGCGGACTGCACGGCTTGCAGTTCGGCATCTGCCGCAACCAGCAGATCGCCACGGCTAATATCGACTTCATCGGTCAGCACCAGGGTAATGGCTTCGCCCGCACCCGCCTGTTGCAAATCGCCATCAAAAGTCACAATCCGTGCGATGTTAGATTCCACGCCAGAAGGCAGAACTTTTACACGCTGGCCTACGCTAACCACACCGGATGCCAGCGTGCCAGCATAACCACGGAAATCCAGGTTAGGGCGATTCACGTACTGTACCGGGAAGCGCATTGGCTGGTGCTCAACCACACGTTTGATTTCCACGGTTTCCAGCACATCAAGCAGCGTTGGGCCGCTGTACCACGGCATAGTCTGGCTCGGGCTAGCCACGTTATCCCCTTCCAGCGCCGACATCGGGACAAAACGAATATCCAGATCCTGCGGCAGCTGCTCGGCAAAATCGAGATAGCTCTGTTTGATCTGCTCAAACACGTCCTGCTTGTAGTCGACCAGATCCATTTTATTGATCGCGACCACCAGGTTTTTAATCCCCAGCAGCGTTGAGATGAAGCTGTGACGACGCGTCTGATCCAGCACGCCTTTACGCGCATCGATCAGTAAAATAGCCAAATCACAGGTCGAAGCCCCGGTCGCCATGTTTCGCGTGTACTGCTCGTGTCCTGGGGTATCTGCGATGATAAATTTACGTTTTTCGGTAGAGAAATAGCGGTAAGCAACATCAATGGTGATGCCCTGCTCACGCTCGGCCTGAAGGCCATCCACCAGCAACGCCAGATCCAGCTTCTCACCTTGCGTACCGTGACGCTTGCTGTCGTTGTGCAGCGAGGAGAGCTGATCTTCATAAATCTGACGCGTGTCATGCAGCAAACGACCAATCAGGGTACTTTTCCCATCATCCACGCTGCCACAGGTGAGGAAGCGCAGTAGGCTTTTGTGCTGTTGTGCGGTCAACCAGGCTTCTACGCCACCCTGGTCGGCAATTTGTTGTGCAATTACAGTATTCATCTGGCGCTCCTCAGAAATAACCCTGACGTTTTTTCATTTCCATTGATCCGGCCTGATCGCGATCTATCACGCGGCCCTGACGTTCACTGGTAGTGGAGACCAGCATCTCTTCAATAATTTCCGGCAGCGTCTGGGCTTCTGACTCCACGGCACCGGTTAATGGCCAGCAGCCAAGAGTACGGAAACGCACCATGCGCTCTTCAATTTTTTCACCGGGCTGCAAATCGATACGATCGTCATCAATCATCATCAACATGCCATCACGTTCCAGCACCGGACGCGGCGCGGCCAGGTAAAGTGGGACGATTTCGATATTTTCCAGGAAGATGTACTGCCAGATGTCCAGCTCCGTCCAGTTGGAGAGCGGGAATACGCGAATGCTTTCGCCTTTATTGATCTGGCCGTTGTAGTTGTGCCACAGCTCAGGACGCTGATTTTTGGGGTCCCAGCGGTGGAAGCGGTCACGGAACGAGTAAATACGCTCTTTGGCACGCGATTTCTCTTCATCACGACGGGCACCACCAAACGCGGCATCAAAACCGTATTTGTTCAGCGCCTGCTTCAACCCTTCGGTTTTCATGATGTCGGTGTGCTTAGCACTGCCATGAACAAACGGGCTGATGCCCATTGCGACACCTTCCGGATTACGGTGGACCAGCAACTCTGCACCAATCTGTTTCACTGTGCGGTCGCGGAACTCATACATCTCGCGGAATTTCCAGCCGGTGTCCACATGCAGCAGCGGGAATGGCAGCGTGCCTGGATAGAAGGCTTTACGCGCCAGATGCAGCATCACCGAAGAGTCTTTACCGATAGAGTACATCATTACCGGATTGCTGAACTCCGCCGCCACTTCACGGATGATATGGATGCTTTCAGCTTCCAGCTGACGCAGATGAGTGAGTCTTTTTTGGTCCATGATATTTCCTCAAGCCAGATTGACAACGGCGGACTCGCGAGCCCCCTGCTGTGCCGAATGTTGATACCAGGCTAACTGCTCATGCAGATTCACCACTTCACCGATCACCAAAAGGGCCGGGGTGGGCGCAACGGCAGCCAGTGCTTCCAGTTGTTCTAATGTGCCGGTGAGTACCTGCTGATCCTGACGCGTTCCGCGTCCGATCACTGCCACTGGCGTTTGCGGGTCTCGACCGTGCTGAATTAATCCGGCGCTGATTTCCGCCGCTTTGACCGTGCCCATGTAGATCGCCAGCGTTTGTCGTGCTCGCGCCAATGAAGGCCAGTCGATCCCTGCGCTGTCGCTGCGCAGATGACCAGTAATAAACAGTGCGCTCTGCGCGTAGTCGCGATGCGTCAGTGGAATACCGGCATAAGCCGTCGCCCCGGAGGCCGCTGTAATACCCGGTACCACCTGGAACGGAATACCTGCGGCGCGGGCAGCCTGAAGTTCCTCACCACCACGACCAAAAATAAACGGATCGCCACCTTTCAGACGCACCACGCGTTTCCCTTCCAGCGCCAGTTTGACCAGCAGTTGGTTGGTCTCTTCCTGCGAAACAGAGTGTGCGCCAGCACGTTTGCCCACGCAGATA
Source organism: Candidatus Pantoea multigeneris (assembly GCF_011752615.1). Taxonomy (NCBI): domain Bacteria; kingdom Pseudomonadati; phylum Pseudomonadota; class Gammaproteobacteria; order Enterobacterales; family Erwiniaceae; genus Pantoea; species Candidatus Pantoea multigeneris. The sequence goes on along the minus strand of NZ_VWXF01000007.1, from coordinate 203,983 downwards.
CGGTCAGCATCACGCCGCACCAGTTCCAGCACTTCATCACTGACCAGATGGTCATACAGCACCACATCCGCCAGTTGCATCACCTGAAGCCCACGCAGTGTGAGGAGGCCGCTATCACCAGGCCCTGCGCCCACCAGAATCACTTCACCCTGGCGGTTTTCCTCTGTGGTGAGTTCACGATCCAGCGTTTCGCGTGCCGCTGTCACGTTACCGGCGGCCATCTGGCTGGCGAACAGACCATTAAACGCCCGTTCCCAGAAGCGGCGGCGGTCGCTCATTTCAGCAAAGCGCTGTTTAACCTTGCCGCGCCACTCTCCAGCCACTTGAGCCATCTGCCCCAGCGTGGCGGGTAACAGGGTTTCAATTTTTTCCCGCAGCAGACGAGCCAGTACCGGCGCCGTGCCACTGGAGGAGATCGCCACCACTAACGGGGAGCGATCAACAATAGAAGGAAAGATAAACGAACACTTCGGCTGATCATCCACCACGTTTACCAGACGAAAACGGGCATTTGCCTCGTCAAACACCTGGCTGTTCAGGGCGTTGTCATCGGTGGCAGCAATCACCAGAAAGACTTTATCGAGCTGGGCCGGTTCGAATGATGTCGCGATCCACTCAACCTGTTGTGCATCTCGTTGGGCTTGCAGTTCTTCGCACAATTCACGTGCGGCAATCTGCACCTGCGCGCCAGCGCGATGCAGCAGTTCAATTTTGCGGGCAGCGATATCACCACCACCGACGACGAGCACCGGGCGGCCTTTGAGATCGGCGAATAAGGGCAGATAATCCACGTGAACCTTAGTACTATGCTAATGATTAAGGCGACTATACGTCCCCTGGTTCTGGCAGATGAAATTACTTATTGGAATGAGTTGTTACCGAATGGAATAACGCCACTGCTAAGTTACGAACAAATAGTGCTTAACGAATGATATTGCTGGTGTTTCAGCGTTTTCTAAATTGTCTAATCTGCTTCACAGTTTCATACTGGCTGCGTTTTTTCCGCCGCCTGTGTTCAGGTGTTTTACAAGGATAACCCCATGTTTGCCTTTCTCCGCCGGGCCGCGCTTTGCGCACTGGTCAGCGGTCTTACCTTTCAGGCTTCGGCATCTGTTTCTACGCCGGGCCAGTTTGCCGAACAACAAATTCGCCATATCGCGACACTTTTCCCCGGTCGCATGAGCGGGTCGCCCGCAGAATTAATGGCCGCAGATTATCTGCAACACCAGTTCAGCAGTTTTGGCTATCAAAGCAACACTCGTCAGTTCAATACCGGCTATGAATGGCAGGATGAACGTGGGCAGAAGCACCCGCGTAAAGTGACTGCGACATCCGTGATTGCCGCGCGTGCAGGTGAAGTGCCGCAAGAGATTCTGGTCATCGCCCATCTGGATACCTGGACCCCTGCCAGCAGCAAAGATATCGATAATAATTTGGGTGGTCTGCGTTTACAGGGTGTTGATGATAATGCTTCCGGCCTTGGCGTCATGCTGGAGCTGGCTGAGAAGCTTAGCCATAGCCCACTGCATTATGGTATTCGTTTTGTCGCACTGAGTGCCGCACAGAACAATCTGCACGGTGTGGATGATTACCTACAGCGCATGAGTCCGGTAGAGAAGAAAAATACGCTGCTAGTGATTGACCTGAACAGCCTGATCACGGGCGATTCCCTCTATTTTAACAGCGGACAACATACGCCCGTTGCCGTACGTAAGCAGACCAGCGAACGTGCCGTGCGCCTGGCGCACAGGCTCAATATCCCGGCAGCCAGCCGGGTATTAACCAGTAGTGACTTTGCGGGGCATAATGCTTTTGATCAAGCCGGGTTCCCTTTGCTTGATGTCACGGCCAGCAACTGGAAACTTGGCCAGCATAACGGCATGCAGCAGCGCAGCCGTAGCCGCCATTTCCCTGAAGGGGAAACCCGGCACCAGACCGATCTGGATAACTTGCAATATATCGATCGCTGGCTGCCTGGACGCATTGCGCTGCGCAGCCGCGAGAGCGTTAATATCCTCCTGCCTTTGCTGCAAGAACTGGCTAATCCGCAACGTTAAGGAATCTATATGTACGTGGTGTATTTGAACTACTTCCGCCCAGTTGAAGATGTCGAAGCTTTGCTGGCTCCCCACATTGAGTGGCTGAACCGTTATTTCGACAGCGGAGATATTATTGCCGCCGGGCGCAAAGATCCGCGTACCGGAGGAATGATTATGCTCCGGGACATGCCACGCACCCGCCTGGCCGCCATTCTGGCAGAGGATCCATTTGTGGAAGTGGCAAACTATGAAGTGACGAAGGTCAACGTGACACGCGCCGCCGAGCCGTTCTCTGGCCTGAAAGGAATTTAATCGGGTCATCTATCGCACAGACATCTGGCAGCCGCATTGCTGCCAGCAGCACCAACACAACTGTCTGCCGACCCGAGATACATCGGCCTGTCAGAGGGGGGTGGGTTCCGACAGGCTCCACGCCAATCCCCCTCTGCCACCGAAATCCGTATCGCTGTTTTGTCTGAAAGACGAGAAACGTGTGGATTGCAGATAAAGCGCTAACCAACAAACCGCACGAACTTCTGGCAGCCGCATTGCTGCCAGCAACACCAACACAACTGTCTGCTGACCTGAGATACATCGGCCTGTCAGAGGGGGGTGGGTTCCGACAGGCTCCACGCCAATCCCCCTCTGCCACCGAAATCCGTATCGCTGTTTTGTCTGAAAGACGAGAAACGTGTGGCTTGCAGATAAAGCGCTAACCAACAAACCGCACAAACTTCTGGCAGCCGCATTGCTGCCTGCGGGGAAGGCACTGGGGGATATGATAGCGAGTGCTTGCCCGACATGGACGTCGGGCCAGATCGGCAGGAGCAATCTTTCCGAGCAGTCATATCCCCCATTGCCTGACCTTGCCACCCGAGCTATAGCGGCTTAATCACCACCGCCAGTAACAACAAAAAACCCCGAACAAAGTCGGGGTTTCCATTCATCGATCAAGGCAGAGACTTAACCTTCGTGCAAACCGCACTCGCGCTTCAGGCCGAAGAAACGCGTCTCTTCTTCTACCATGCCCGGTTCCCACTTGCGCGTGGTGTGGGTATCCCCCACTGAGAGATAACCTTCATCCCACAGCGGGTGATATTTCAGGTTATTCGCTTTCAGGTATTGATACACCTGGCGGTTGTCCCAGTCGATGATCGGCAGAATCTTAAACACACCGCGCTGAACACCTAACACCGGCAATTGCGCCCGGCTACCCGACTGATCGCGACGTAACCCAGCAAACCAGGTTTGTGCGCCCAGGGTCTCCAGAGCGCGGTTCATCGGCTCAACTTTATTCAACTGATTATACTGCTCAATGCCCTCAACCCCCTGCTCCCACAGTTTGCCATAGCGCGCTTCCTGCCAGGCCGGTGAGGTGTCCGCACGGAACACCTGCAGGTTGAGATTAAGCTGTTCGGTCAGTTGATCGATGAAACGATAGGTTTCCGGGAACAGATAACCGGTATCGGTCAGAATCACCGGAATATCCGGCTGCTGACGCGTGACCAGATGCAGCGACACCGCCGCCTGAATACCAAAGCTGGATGAGAGGACAAAAGCGCCCGGTAACTGTTCCAGCGCCCAGCTCACCCGCTGTTCAGCGGAAAGCTGTTCCAGCTGCGCATTGGTTTCCGCCAGTGCCTGGCTACGATCCTCTTTGCTCAGCGCATTCAGTGCTGCAATGTCAAACTGACTCATGATGCCTCCTGATCCCAAAAGTCCCGCGCCGGATCCAGAACCGGCTTGACGACCCCAACGCGGATAACAAAGTCACCAAAACCTTCATCGGCGTGGCGTTCTGACGCCCAACGGCCAACCAGCTCATCAATGCTGGCGAGGATTTCAGTTTCCGTGATGTTTTCGCGGTACATACGCGGGATACGTGTTCCCATCCGGTTACCCCCAAGGTGCAGGTTGTAACGGCCTGGCGCTTTACCGACTAAACCGATCTCCGCCAGCAAAGCACGGCCACAACCATTAGGGCAACCGGTAACGCGTAACACTATGTGCTCTTCGCCCACACCGTGGCGGTGCATGATCTCTTCAACGCGCGTCACAAACGAAGGCAGGAAACGCTCTGCTTCAGCCATCGCCAACGGACAGGTTGGGAAGGCAACACAGGCCATTGAGTTCTCACGCTGCGGCGTTACGCTGTCCATCAGGCCATGCGCACGTGCAATCGCTTCAATCTGGGCTTTCTGCGCTTCAGGCACACCAGCCACAATCAGGTTCTGGTTTGCCGTCAGGCGGAAGTCACCTTCGTGGACTTTCGCAATTTCAGCAATACCGCTTTTCAACGGACGTCCTGGGTAATCCAACAGACGGCCATTTTCCACAAACAGCGTCAAATGCCACTTGTTATCGATGCCTTTCAGCCAGCCGATATTGTCACCACGGCTGGTAAATTCATAAGGACGGATTGGCTCAAACGTCAGACCTGCGCGCTTCTCCACCTCAGCCTTAAACACATCCGGGCCGACACGCTCAATGGTGTACTTGGTTTTGGCATTTTTACGATCGGTACGGTTGCCCCAGTCACGCTGAGTGGTGACCACTGCCGCCGCCACATCCAGAGTTTTGTCCAGCGGCAGGAAGCCAATTTCACTGGCGGTACGGGCGTAAGTCGCCTTGTTGCCGTGATCGATAGACAAGCCACCGCCCACCAACAGGTTAAAGCCAATTAGCTTGCCCTTCTCTGCAACCGCGATGAAGTTCATGTCATTCGCGTGCAGATCGACATCATTGTTCGGTGGGATCACCACCGTGGTTTTAAACTTACGCGGCAGGTAAGTCTCACCCAGAATCGGTTCTTTATCCGTGGTTTCTACTTTTTCCTGATCCCACCAGATTTCTGCGTAGGCGCGCGTCTGCGGCAGCAGGTGCTCAGACAGTTTTTTCGCCCACTCGTACGCTTCCTGATGCAGCTCAGACTCTACCGGGTTAGAGGTACAGAGCACGTTACGGTTTACGTCATTGGCGGTGGCCAATGCATCCAGACCGACTTCATGCAGCATCTGATGCGTAGGTTTAACGTTCTTCTTCAGAATGCCGTGGAACTGGAAAGTCTGACGGTTAGTCAAACGGATGCTGCCGTAAATGGTCTTCTCGGTGGCAAATTTATCAATCGCCAGCCACTGGTATGGCTTGATAATGCCACCCGGCAGACGGCAACGCAGCATCATGGCGTGACGCGGCTCCAGCTTCTGCGCTGCACGCTCAGCACGGATATCACGATCATCCTGCTGATACATGCCATGGAAGCGGATCAGCAAGAAGTTATCACCGGAAAAACCACCGGTCAGTCCCTCTTCCAGATCTTCTTTAATCGTGCCGCGCAGGTAGTTACTCTGCTTTTTCAGACGCTCGGCGTCCACTAACTTACCTTCTACGACCAGAGGTCCGGGGTGTTTTTCGCTCATCAGTAAACGTCTCGCTGATAACGGCGCTCAACGCGCAGCTCACTTAAAAATTCATCGGCCGCTTCACGATCCATTCCGCCGTGTTCGACCACCACATCCAGCAAAGCCTGCTCAACGTCTTTCGCCATGCGATTGGCGTCGCCGCAGACATAAAGGTGTGCGCCTTCTGCGATCCAGCGCCACACTTCCGCCCCTTTAGCGCGGATTTTATCTTGTACGTAAATCTTCTCTTGCTGATCGCGCGACCAGGCAAGATCGATGTGTGTTAACAGACCATCTTTGACATATTTCTGCCACTCAACCTGATACAGGAAATCTTCAGTAAAGTGCGGGTTGCCAAAGAACAGCCAGTTTTTACCGCCTGCACCGTCGTTATCACGCTGTTGAATGAACGAGCGGAACGGGGCAATGCCGGTGCCTGGGCCAATCATAATCACCGGCGTTTCCGGGTTAGCCGGCAGACGGAAGTTGTCGTTGTGTTCGATGAAGATACGAATCTCGCCATCTTCCTCGATGCGATCGGCCAGCCAGGTAGACGCACCGCCGCCGCGTGCACGGCCATCAATTTCATAGCGCACAGCACCCACGGTGATATGCACTTCGTTTTCGTTCTCCGCCTGTGAAGAAGCGATGGAATAGAGGCGCGGCGTCAGTGGACGCAGCAGGCCGGTCAGTTGCTCCACATTGAGTTCAATCGGTGCCTGACGAACCATCTCGATGATCGGAACGTTCTGGGCAAAGTTTTGCAGCGCCGCTTTATCATCCACCAGAGCCAGTAAAGCTTCGTTGCGCGAGAGCGTGGCGTACTGCGCGACGATTTGCGGTGTATTCACCGTTAGCTCAAAGTGTTTTTGCAGGGCTTCTGCCAGTGGCAGCGTGTTGCCCTGCACTTCAACCTGTTCATCACCTTTCAGCCAGACCTGCGCCAGCAGCTCGCTGACCAGCTCCGCATCATTCTCATACCACACGCCCAGCGCATCGCCAGGCTGATAACGCAAGCCAGAGTCGCCGAGATCGATTTCGATGTGGCGCACGTCTTTATCTGAACCGCGTCCGGTAATTTTTTGGTTAACCGCAAAAGCCGCAGTTAATGGCGCTTCTTTGGTGTAAGGGCTAGAGAAAACCTCATTCACTGCCCCTGCCGCGGTTACCGCAGCGGAAGCCGCTGACTGGGCGGGTACGCGTTGTTTCAGGATCTCAACCAGCGCACTGCGCCAGTCAGTGGCCTGCTGTGCGTACTCAACGTCAGCATCAACGCGATCCAGCAAGCGGGCCGCGCCCAGCTCTTCCAGACGCTTATCGAAGTCTTTGCCTGCCTGGCTGAAGAATTCATAGGAGGTATCACCGAGGCCAAACACCGCAAATGCCGCGTCTTTCAGCTGTGGTGCCTTTTTCCCCATCAGGAATTTATGCAGTGCCACGGCTTCTTCTGGTGGCTCGCCTTCCCCCTGCGTTGAGGTCACGACCACCAGCAGTTTTTCCTGACCAATCTGCTTGAATTTATAGTCGCCTGCGTTGACGAGGTTCACATTCAGTTTTGCCGCCAGCAAATCATCACGTAATTGCTCTGCCAGACGGCGTGCATTGCCGGTCTGGGAAGCGGAAATCAAAGTGACAGAGGGCACTTCCGCCTGGGCCGGTGCTGCTGCCACAGCGGCACCCGGAACATTGTTGACCATGCCCCAGAAATAGCCGGAGAGCCATGCCAGTTGCGTAGGTGAGAAGTCCGTGGTTGCTGTTTGCAAACGAGCAAGTTGATCGGGCGTCAGCGGAAGAATTGAACCTGAAGGAGCCTGAGTCGTCATCGCGTTAAGATATCCAGTAGCTGTGATCAGCGCCGTGAACAACGGCAGAATGTGGGTAGGTTACCGGGCACTATATTAACGACTAAATAAAGCTTCGATATATAAAATAACCAAAATGACTTAATGGTTTTATGGATTTAACCAACCAGAAAAAGTGGTAAACAAAAGCATTTTAAATCATTGAGTTAATCATCTGAGGCTCTGCCAAAGGCAGAAAAATGGCGCATTCGTGCGACTAGGCTGGGAAAAATTACCATTTCAGGTAGAATTCTCATCGTTAACCCGCTTGAGAACCATTATGTCTACCACGTTGTTTAAAGAATTCCAGTTTGAAGCCGCCCATCACCTGCCGCATGTCCCTGAGGGGCATAAGTGCGGTCGCCTGCATGGTCACTCCTTTTTAGTACGACTGGAAATTACCGGTGAAGTGGATGCGTATACCGGTTGGGTAATGGATTTTGCCGAACTGAAAGCGGCATTTATGCCGATCTATGATCGCCTCGATCATAACTATCTCAATGAAATTCCAGGTCTGGAAAACCCTACCAGCGAAGTGCTGGCAAAGTGGATTTGGGATGAGATGAAGCCAAAGCTGCCCGAACTCAGCGCAGTGATGGTGAAAGAAACCTGTACTGCTGGCTGTGTCTATCGCGGCGAGTAACCTTCCGGGCCGCTTCAGGCCCACTTCTTTGCAAAATTCATCCGGACGTAACAATCTGTAACCAAGATGTGAGCTCCTTTCATTAAAGATCGTGAGAATCACAATGAATTTCCTGCAAAAACTTTCTGTTGTTACCCTGTTCGCCAGCGTTGCCGTACACGCTGCCAGCATTAATGTGCTTGATTTCCCACAGCCAGAAAATCTGCCCGAAGAGTTCTACGCCGTCACTGAAATTCCTCAGGGTGGCATTATCAAATATGAGACAGATGCGAAAACCGGTTTGTTGATCGCAGACCGTTTTCAGTCGATGCCTGTTGCCTATCCGGCAAATTACGGTTCGTTAACCCAGTCGCTGGGGGGTGATGGCGATCCACTGGATGTGATTTTCTATACCCGAACCCCAATGAGCCCTGGCACGCTGATCAAACTGCGTCCGATTGGCGTGTTGAAAATGATCGATGGTGGCGAAGTGGATGACAAAATTGTTGCCGTGCCCGCCAGCAAAATCGATCCCACCTATGACGGTATAAAAGAAGTGGCTGACTTACCGCAGATGGAGCAATCGCGTCTGGAAGCGTTCTTCCGTGTGTACAAGCAGTTGCCAGATGGACGTAAAAAAGTCGAATTGAATGGATTCAAAGGGGCAGCAGAGGCAAAAACGGAAATTAAACAAGCCTTCGACGCGTATAAAGCGAAAAAGCCTGAGTAAAGCCAGCGAGCCGGATAAACCGGCCCGCTTAGCCATCAGGCGATATTCAGATACTTATGCGTCTGTAACGAAAGCCGCCAGTTGCGCGCTATGCAGGTATCAATGCACAGTTCGGTGGCATCTGCTTTCTGGCTGATGGGTTGCAGGGCGATAATCCGTGGCTTCACGTCACTTAACGTTGCCAGCAATCCATCCAGCGCATCCACATCACGCTGACGGGCCACCGGATGCTTCACCTCATCGGCCCTGACCAGCGCCTGATGCAGCACATCATAGCCGCCGCGCATATTGACCTTGGGTGACACGGTTACCCAGGTCTTTTCGCTACAGCGCACTTCATGCGTGCCACTGGTTTCAATCTGGCAACCAAATCCTGCGGCTTCCAGCGCTTCCGTTAACGGGCGCAGGTCGTAAATGCAGGGTTCGCCACCCGTGATCACCACGTGCCGGGCCGTCCAGCCTTTATCGGCAATAACCTTACGCAGCATCGCTTCGTCGGCATTTCCCCAGGCATCACTCTCCTGAGTTTTAATCACGATATCACCGAGCGATGTCTCCCGATCGGCCAGCTTATCCCAGGTATGTTTCGTATCACACCAGCTGCAACCCACCGGGCATCCCTGCAGTCGGATAAATATTGCCGGAACGCCGGTATACAGGCCTTCTCCCTGCAATGTCTGGAACATCTCATTAATCGGGTAGTACATTTGTTACTCGTTAGTGTAAAACAGGGCGCTGATTATGGCAGATCTGCGCCAGACAACAACACCTGAACACCAGAAAAGCAAAAGCCCCGCACGATGGCGGGGCTTTTTTCAGAAAGTCAGACGATTACGCCTGGCCTTTCACTTCTTTCAGACCGTTGAATGGCGCGGCATTGCCCAGCGCTTCTTCGATACGGATCAGCTGGTTGTACTTAGCAACACGGTCAGAACGGCTCATTGAACCGGTTTTGATCTGGCCTGCTGCAGTACCTACCGCCAGGTCAGCGATAGTGGCATCTTCGGTTTCACCTGAACGGTGTGAAATCACCGCGGTGTAGCCTGCATCTTTTGCCATCTTGATTGCAGCCAGGGTTTCGGTCAGAGAACCGATCTGGTTGAATTTGATCAGGATAGAGTTAGCGATGCCTTTCTCGATACCTTCTTTCAGGATTTTGGTGTTGGTCACGAACAGGTCATCACCAACCAGCTGGATTTTGTCGCCCAGTACTTTGGTCTGGTACGCGAAGCCCGCCCAGTCAGACTCATCCAGACCGTCTTCGATAGAGACGATTGGGTACTGTTTGGTCAGCTCTTCCAGGAAGTGGGTGAACTCTTCAGAGGTGAACGCTTTGTTGCCTTCGCCAGCCAGCACATATTTGCCGTCTTTGTAGAATTCAGAAGCCGCGCAGTCCATCGCCAGAGTGATGTCTTTGCCCAGTTCGTAGCCCGCTGCTTTTACCGCTTCAGCGATAACAGCCAGTGCTTCAGCATTAGAACCCAGGTTTGGTGCGTAACCGCCTTCATCGCCTACTGCAGTGTTTAGGCCTTTCGCCTTCAGCACTTTGGCCAGGTGGTGGAACACTTCAGAACCCATACGGATGGCTTCTTTCACGTTCTTCGCACCAACAGGCTGAATCATGAATTCCTGGATGTCGACGTTGTTGTCGGCGTGCTCACCACCATTGATGATGTTCATCATTGGCAGTGGCATAGAATATTTGCCTGGGGTACCGTTCAGTTCTGCGATGTGTGCATACAGTGGCAGGCCTTTAGAGGCAGCAGCCGCTTTAGCAGCAGCCAGAGATACCGCCAGAATGGCGTTTGCGCCGAAGTTGGATTTGTTCTCAGTACCGTCGAGATCGATCATCACTTTATCGACATTGGCCTGGTCTTTGGCATCTTTGCCCACCAGCGCCTGTGCGATAGGACCGTTAACAGCAGCAACGGCTTTGGTTACGCCTTTGCCCAGGAAACGAGATTTGTCACCATCGCGCAGTTCCAGAGCTTCACGTGAACCGGTAGAAGCACCTGATGGGGCTGCAGCCAGGCCGACAAAACCGCCTTCCAGGTGAACTTCAGCTTCTACAGTCGGGTTACCACGAGAGTCGATAATTTCGCGACCAATGACTTTAACGATTTTGGACATTCGATTTTCCTCAGAACAAGTTAGTCAATCCTAAGACAAACAACGCGCGAAAATTCGCGCGTTGTTCGTGAAACTTACTTCGCTAAACGCTTCTGATGTTCATGTGCCGCTTTAACAAAGCCAGCAAACAGCGGATGCCCATCACGCGGGGTCGAGGTGAATTCCGGGTGGAACTGACAAGCAACAAACCAAGGGTGATCAGGGATCTCAATGATCTCGACCAGTTGATCGTCACCAGAACGACCTGCGATATGCAGTCCCGCTGCTTCAATTGGCTTCAGCAGCATATTGTTAACTTCATAGCGATGGCGATGGCGTTCGGTAATCACGTCAGAACCGTAGAGCTGGCGCACTTTGCTTTCTGGCGTCAGCTGACACTGCTGGCTGCCCAGACGCATGGTGCCGCCCAGATCGCTCTGCTCAGAGCGCTGTTCAACGTTACCCTCTTCATCACGCCATTCGGTGATTAGCGCAACCACCGGGTACTTACAATCTGGTACGAATTCCGTGGAGTTCGCACCTTCCATGCCTGCCACGTTGCGGGCAAATTCCATCAACGCAACCTGCATTCCCAGACAGATGCCCAGGTAAGGAATTTTGTTCTCACGCGCAAACTGCGCGGTCAACATTTTGCCTTCTACGCCACGATAGCCGAAACCGCCTGGGATCAGAATAGCATCCAGATCTTTCAGAATTTCTACACCACGGGTTTCAACATCCTGTGAATCGATCAGCTTGATGTTGACGGTAACGCGATTTTTCAGGCCGCCGTGCTTCAGTGCTTCAATCACTGATTTGTAAGCATCTGGCAGTTCGACGTATTTACCCACCATACCAATGGTGACTTCGCCGCCTGGATTCGCTTCTTCGTAGATAACCTGTTCCCATTCCGCCAGGTTGGCTTCTGGTGCAGACAGGTTGAAACGCTTGCAGATGTAGTCATCCAGACCCTGTGATTTCAACAGGCCCGGGATTTTGTAGATGGAGTCGACATCTTTCAGGGAGATAACGGCTTTCTCAGGCACGTTACAGAACAGCGCGATTTTCGCACGTTCGTTAGCCGGCACAGCGCGATCTGAACGGCAGATCAGCACATCTGGCTGGATACCGATCGACAGCAGCTCTTTCACTGAGTGTTGCGTTGGCTTGGTTTTCACTTCACCCGCCGCTGCCATGTAGGGAACCAGCGTCAGGTGCATGTACATGGTGTGCTCACGGCCCACGTCAACCGCCATCTGGCGAATGGCTTCGAGGAACGGCAGAGATTCGATGTCACCCACGGTGCCACCAATTTCAACCAGCACCACGTCATGGCCTTCACCGCCCTCAATAATGCGCTCTTTGATCGCATTAGTGATGTGCGGAATGACCTGAATGGTCGCACCCAGATAGTCACCGCGACGCTCTTTGCGCAGGACTTCAGAGTAGATACGGCCGGTCGTGAAGTTGTTACGGCGCGACATTTTAGTACGGATGAAGCGCTCATAGTGACCCAGGTCCAGGTCAGTTTCGGCCCCGTCATCGGTCACGAAAACTTCACCGTGCTGGGTTGGGCTCATGGTACCCGGATCGACGTTGATGTACGGATCGAGTTTCATGATGGTCACATTCAGACCACGTGCTTCAAGAATAGCTGCGAGGGAGGCTGCGGCAATGCCTTTACCCAGAGAGGATACGACCCCACCGGTCACAAAAATATAGTTCGTTGTCATGCTGAACCTGAGAGTTTAGGTTTAAAGACGGTAGAATAACCAGGACGGGAAAGCAGTATACCGGAAACCCCTCTCAGCCACAAATGATCAATCACCGTAATCCTCCACGCAGTAGGTAGCCAACATAGCGGATCACGGTTAATGAAATGTTGATGCAGGTCACAAAAGTGCAGTTAGGCTGAATCGAGTAAGCTCAATTGATGGAATTATAATCAGCGCTGGAATAATCAGCTGACTAGCCCTTTTCCTGCGCTTTAACCTGCTGCCATGCGGCTTCCATTTGCTCCAGCGTCGCACCTGGCATACTGAGGCCTTGAGCCGTGATGATCGCTTCAACCTGGCGGAAACGGCGTTCGAATTTATCATTGGCTTTTTGCAGGGCGGTTTCGGCTTTACTGCCCAGATGGCGGGAGAGATTAACGGTGGCAAACAGCAGATCGCCGATCTCCTCTTCCAGCTTTACCGGGTCAATCACTGACTGCTGCGCTTCGTGCATGACTTCGTCAATTTCTTCATGCACCTTATCCACTACCGGGCCGAGGGTCGTCCAGTCAAAGCCGACATTGTGGCAGCGCTTCTGAATTTTGTGCGCGCGCATCAGGGCTGGCAACGCTTTGGGGATGTCGTCCAGCGCCGAGTGCTGGGCTTTATCCGCCCGCTCTGCCGTTTTGATGGCTTCCCAGTTTTTCAGGACTTCCGCGCTGTTTTCAACCTGAGCGTCCGCGAAGATATGCGGGTGGCGGCGCTCCAGCTTATCGCTGATGGCGTTGCAGATGTCATCAAAGTTGAATCGCTGCTCTTCTTCGGCCATTTGTGCGTAGAACACCACCTGGAATAACAGATCGCCCAGTTCGCCGCGCAGGTCGACAAAGTCTTCGCGCTGAATAGCATCCAGCACTTCATAGGTCTCTTCGAGGGTGTAAGGCGCAATAGAAGCAAAGGTCTGTTCACGATCCCACGGGCAGCCCCGCTGCGGGTCGCGCAGGGTTTTCATAATATCGAGCAGGCGGTTCAGGGCAGTCATGGCGGTCCTTGTGGCTTTTCAGCAAAGGCCTGATTGTACCTACCGAACCAACAGCAATTCCACCCCGCTGCCAATAAAGTCAAAACCACAGTCAGCCAATCCGAAACACATCGCGGCCAGTAACGTCAAAACCACCGCCTGATAGCCTGGGAGATAGTAAAAGCGCCCAAATCTAAAACCGCACGGGCTTCCGGCAGCAACACTGCTGCTTGCCGGGAAGATAACGGGGGGAGATGATAGCGAGTGCGTGCCCTACATGGACGTAGGGCCCGATCGGCAGGAGCAATCTTTCCGGGCAGTCATATCCCACATTATCTGACCTGACCACCCAAACCACAGCGATGTAATCTTGCCTGAAAGAAGTGACGTACCCGTATTTAGTGCAAACGGCGGGCGTCGATAATATCCGGTACCTGATTCAGCCGTGACAGCACACGTCCCAGCACCTGCTGATTATAAATCTCAATATCCATATCAATGGTCGCCAGCTGCTTTTTGGTATCACTACGGCTGGAAACCCCCAGCACATTGACCTTCTCATTGGCGAGAATGGTGGTGATATCACGCAACAAGCCACTACGATCGTTGGCGGTCACGCGGACCACCAGCGAATAGCCGCTGGAATAACTCTCGCCCCAGACTGCATCAACAATGCGCTCTGGCGCGTGGGCAATCAGCTCAGATAACTGGTCACAATCGGCACGGTGGATGGAAATACCGCGCCCGTGGGTAATAAAACCAACGATGTCATCACCGGGAATGGGCTGGCAGCAGCGAGCAATATGGTGCATCAGATTGCCCACGCCCTCAACCACCACCCGACCACTCTCTTTACGAGACGGCTGCGGTGCAAAGCTTTTCTGCGTCAGTTGGCGCAGGGCTTCACGATCTTCCTCTTCGGCACTCGGCTTATTGAGTTTGCCTTGCAGGAAGTTAACCATCTGATTGAGGCGCACATCGCCGCCGCCAATCATGGCCAGCAGTTCCTCAAGGGAACTCACGTTGTAGCGCGGCAACAACACCTTCTCGGCTTCACGCTGGCTAATATCCAGCTGATTCAGCTCATTATCAAAGATCTGCCGTCCGGCCAGAATGTTTTTATCGCGATCCTGCTTACGGAACCAGGCGTGAATCTTGGAACGCCCACGGCTGGTGGTGATATAGCCCAGATTCGGATTGAGCCAGTCGCGGCTTGGGTTTGGCTGCTTCTGGGTGATCACTTCAATCTGATCGCCCATCTGCAACTGATAGGTAAACGGCACAATGCGGCCGCTGATTTTGGCCCCAATGCAGCGATGCCCAATATCACTGTGAATGTGGTAGGCAAAATCCAACGGCGTCGAGCCTGCCGGAAGATCGACCACATCCCCTTTTGGCGTAAACACGTAAACACGATCGTCAAACACCTGGCTGCGCACTTCTTCCAGCATCTCGCCAGAATCGGACATCTCTTCCTGCCAGGTGATCAGCTTACGTAACCAGGCAATACGCTCCTCATGGCCGGCGGCACCCCGCGAGTTGCCGGTACCCGGGCCTTCTTTGTATTTCCAGTGGGCAGCGACACCCAGCTCGGCGTCTTCGTGCATCTGCCGGGTACGGATCTGGATCTCTACCGTCTTGCCTTTTGGCCCCAGCACCACCGTATGGATAGACTGGTAGCCATTGGGTTTCGGATTGGCAACATAGTCATCAAATTCACTGGGCAAATGACGATAAAGCGTATGCACAATGCCTAAAGCGCCGTAGCAATCCTGCAAACGCTCGGCGACAATACGCACGGCTCGCACATCAAACAGTTCATCGAACGCCAGTGACTTTTTCTGCATCTTGCGCCAGATGCTATAGATGTGTTTCGGGCGGCCATACACTTCAGCACGAACCCCCTCCTTAGCCATCTCTTTACGCAAATTGCCCACGAAGTCATCGATATACTGCTCACGATCGATACGTCTCTCGTGCAACAGCTTGGCGATGCGTTTGTATTCATCCGGATGGAGGTAACGGAAGCAGTAATCTTCCAGTTCCCATTTGAGCTGACCGATGCCTAAACGGTTGGCCAGTGGCGCATAAATATTGGTGCTCTCTTTCGCCGCCAGTACGCGTTCATCTTCCGGCGCGTCCTTCATTTCTCGCAGATTCGCGATACGCTCAGCCAGCTTGATGACCACACAGCGGAAATCTTCCACCATGGCCAGCAGCATACGGCGCACGTTATCGACCTGCTCGGAGGCCATGGAGTCGTTATGAATGGCTTTCAGCTGGCGGATCGCATCCATATCGCGGACGCCATGCACCAGCAACACAATGCCTTTACCAACGGTTTTTTCCAGATCTTCTTCGCTCAGGACTTCGGCACTCGCCAGCGGGAAGATCAGCGCGGCACGCAGGCTATCGAGATCCATGCTCAACATAGAGAGGATTTCGACCATCTCAATGCCACGCCAGAGTAGCAGGGACTGATCGGGATGACCGTGGGTTTCTGCTTCGCAATAACGCCAGGTATCGGCCAGGCTTTGGCAGGTTTGCGGGTTCGCAATGCCAAGGCTGTCGATCCACTGCTCCAGGGCAAACTCCCCTGCCGTATTTAAATGCGAACTTCTGACCGCAACCATATCCTCTCCTGCCATCACAACGTTGTGTTGCTTATGCTTTGCTAAACAGCACCATGGACTCGAGATGGCGGGTATGAGGGAACATATCCAACATCGCGACCCTTTCCAAATGGTAACCCGCCGACAACAGTGTCTGACTGTCGCGGGCAAGTGTTGTTGGGTTACAGGAGACATAGACCACGCGTTGCGGCGCAAGTTTAACGACGTGTGCCATTACCCCTGCGGCACCGGCACGTGCCGGATCCAGTAACACCTTGTTGAAACCCTGCGCAGCCCATGGCTGATGAGTCACATCTTCTTCCAGGTTGTGCTGATAGAAGGTGACATTGTGCAGATTATTGACCTGCGCATTATACGCTGCCTGCTCCACTAAAGCTGCAACACCCTCAACGCCAACTGCAATTTGTACCTGTTTTCCAACAGGAAGTGTGAAGTTGCCCATACCACAGAACAGATCCAGCACCCGATCGTCTGGCTCCAGCGCCAGCCACTCAATCGCACGCGCCACCATCTGCTGATTAACGCGATCGTTTACCTGGATAAAGTCCTGTGGGTTAAAATTCAGGTTCATACCGGATGAACGATAGTAGGGTTTCGCACTTTCTGCGCGGCAAATCGCGCCTTCTCCGCCATCCAGAAACAGCATCACGTTGCTGATATGCGAAAACTGTTCCAGTTTTTCACGATCTTCAGCGTGCAGTGCATCCAGATGACGCAGCACCATCAGCGGGCCATTTTCCGCTAACACCAGCTCCACATGGCCCAGACGTTTAACCGCTCTCAGGCTCTGCAAGCAGTGGTGCAACGGCACCAGCAATGCTTCAAGCTCGGGCACCAAAACAGGGCAACGCTGAACCTGCACCAGATCGTTGCTGGCTTCCTGTCGAAAGCCCATCTGCAAGACCTGGCGCTTAGCATGCCACTGCAATCCCAGTCGGGCACGACGGCGGTAGCCCCACGGCTCTCCGGCAATCACTTCATCTATTGCAACGGTACGGTGCGCTTCCGCCGATAACATCCGCCCCAGTGCCTGTGCTTTACTGCGCTGCTGCAACGCTTCGCTGACATGCTGCTGCTGACATCCCCCGCACTGTTGGTAGTGCGGACAACGCGGCGTAACGCGCTCCGGGCTGGTGCTCAGCAAACGCACAGCTTTACCGCGTGCATACTGCTTTTTTTCTTCTTGTAGGGTGACTTCTACCTGCTCACCCGGCAGAGCCCCACTGATAAACAGGGCCTTCCCCTGATGGCGAGCCACGCCTTGACCAAAGGGATCAAGGTCCTGAATCGTGACGGTAAGGCGTTGACGGGTCGTCACACGCTGTTTTGCGGAGTAAAATTGCGCCATAGTAATGCGATTTCTCTAATTTCCAGTATCCAGGGATGATAAGGCCGGGCGACACTCATGACGAAATACAGCTTGCGGGCAAGAATGATGATTCTGATCCTCGCACCGACACTGATGATAGGCTTGCTGCTCAGCGCCTTTTTTGTTGTACACCGTTACAACGAACTACAACATCAGGTCATTGATTCCGGCTCCAACATCATTGAACCTCTGGCCATTGCCAGCGAATACAGCATGATGTGGCACAACCGGGCGGCACTGCATGCCATGACCGGACTATTGCATCGTCGTCATTCTAATATTGTCCGTGCGATTGCCATCTACGACAACAACAATCGCCTCTACGTCACGTCGAACGGTAACGAAGATCTCAGTCTCTCGTTGCAAGAAGATATCGCTGCACTGCCGACGAAAATCACCCAAGAGCGCCACAATGACCGCATTATTTTGCGCGCGCCCATCACCTCCGTCCGCTATACCTCCGATGAACTCGACAGCGAAGAGACGCCGGGTGGCGATCGATTAGGCTATGTCGCGATCGAACTGGATCTCCAGTCAGTCAGGCTCCAGCAATATAAAGAAGTCTTTGTTGCGACCCTGCTACTGCTGTTCTGCTTGTGTATTGCAATGCTGTTCGCTTACCGCCTGATGCGCGATGTCACCGGCCCGATTCGGAATATGGTCAGTACGGTGGACCGCATTCGTCGCGGTCAGTTAGATAGCCGGGTCGAAGGTTACATGCTGGGTGAGTTGAGCATTCTGAAAAATGGCATCAACGCGATGGCCATGTCCCTCACGGCATATCATGAAGAGATGCAGCACAATATCGATCAGGCCACGTGGGATCTGCGGGAAACTCTGGAACAGTTAGAGATCCAGAACGTCGAGCTGGATTTAGCCAAAAAGCGCGCCCAGGAGGCGGCACGTATCAAATCCGAGTTCCTCGCTAATATGTCTCACGAGCTACGTACTCCGTTGAATGGCGTGATTGGCTTTACGCGTCAGATGCTAAAAACGGACCTTGGCACCACTCAACGCGACTACATGCACACCATTGAACGCTCCGCCAGCAACCTGTTGAGCATCATTAATGACGTACTCGACTTCTCGAAACTGGAAGCGGGTAAATTGATGCTGGAGTCTATTCCGTTCCCCCTGCGCGCCACCATTGACGAAACGCTGGTGCTGTTGGCCCCTTCCGCACACGATAAAATGCTGGAGCTAACGGTACACGTTGACCGCAGCGTGCCGGATAACGTGATTGGCGACCCACTGCGCCTCCAGCAGATTTTAATTAACCTGATTGGAAATGCCGTAAAATTCACCGAGCAAGGCACCATTGATTTGCAGGTGGAACGACGGTCGCTAGACGCAACCCAGGTTGAAATTGTCATCAATGTACACGACAGCGGGATTGGCATTTCATCTGAGCAGAAATCGCAGCTGTTCCAGGCATTTCGCCAGGCGGATGCCAGTATTTCACGCCGTCATGGCGGCACCGGGCTGGGGCTGGTGATCACCCAGAAACTGGTCAGTGAAATGGGCGGGGAAATTAGCTTTACCAGCCAGGCAGGCGAAGGGTCGACCTTTACCGTCAACATCCCGCTGCACCTCAACCCTAATGCCTCAAGTATGCCGCGCGTGCTGGAGGCGCTGTCAGAAGTCGCGGTGGCCTATATAGAACCGCATGCCTCTGCCAGTCGCGCTGTGCGCAACATGCTCAGCGCCACGCCGCTACAGGTGGATTACTATCCCTCCCTGGAAGCGCTAGGCGATCGGCACTATCCACTGATGCTGGTAGGCATTCCGGTCAATATCAGCGCACGTGCCCTGCTCGATAAGCGCTGGATTAGCGCGTTGCTCCAGCGAGCCGACTGCGTCATTCTCGCCCTGCCGACCCAGAAAATGCTGCTGGCAGACAAACTCAAAGCACAGGGAATTGATGGCTGTATTGCGAAGCCTGTCTCCATGACGCGCCTGCTGCCAATGCTGTTTGACTTACACGCCCGTCAGCAAAGCCCGCTACCGGTCTCTGAGCGTTTGCCACTCACGGTGATGGCGGTGGATGACAACCCCGCTAACCTGAAACTGATCGGCACCCTGCTGGAGGAGCAGACCCAGGAAATTATTCTGTGTAGCAGTGCCAGTGAGGCGATAAGCCAGGCCCGCCAGCGCGCCCTGGACGTCATTTTGATGGACATTCAGATGCCCGATATTGACGGTATTCGTGCCAGTGAAATTATTCGCAGCCTGCCTAATCATGCCCAGACACCGATTGTCGCCGTGACTGCCCACGCGATTGATGGCGAGCGTG
Source organism: Candidatus Pantoea multigeneris (assembly GCF_011752615.1). NCBI lineage: Bacteria > Pseudomonadati > Pseudomonadota > Gammaproteobacteria > Enterobacterales > Erwiniaceae > Pantoea > Candidatus Pantoea multigeneris. The sequence goes on along the minus strand of NZ_VWXF01000007.1, from coordinate 184,210 downwards.
AAGAGCTGATCAAAGCGGGCCTGAATGACTATCTGGCTAAACCGATTGATGAGAGCAAACTGAGCCAGCTGCTGGCGCGCTATGCACCGGTGCCCACCTCATTAATGACGGAAAAGAGCGACATGAATGCCAGCCTGGACTGGAATCTGGCGCTACGCCAGGCGGCCAACAAACCTGAGCTGGCACGTGACCTGCTGCAAATGCTGCTCGACTTCTTGCCCGAAGTGCAGGAAAAGGTCACCCGCTACATGGATGAAAACAAAGTGAACGGCCTGAGAGAAATCATCCATAAACTGCACGGTAGCGCCAGCTACAGCGGCGTACCGCGCATGAAGCAGCTCTGTCATCAGTTGGAGAAAGAGCTGCTTAAAGCCAGTGATATTGACGATTTAGAACCGGAGTTGCTGGAACTGCTGGATGAAATGCAGAACGTTGCACGGGCCGCTGAAGCGCTGTTACAGCGCTAGTTGCTGCCCGAGTTTCACCGTCGCGGCCACGTTGCGCGCCGTCAGGCGAATATTCTCCGCCGCGGCGGCCAATGCCTCTTCCAGGGTGCAAATACGGTACAGCGCGCTAAAAACGGCATTAATGCCATGCGCATGCACCACGCCCACATCAGGCGTCAGGCTGCCAGCAATACCAATAACAGGAATGCCTGCACGTTGCGCCAGCCGCGCCACGCCGACAGGCACTTTACCCTGTACGCTCTGGCTGTCGATGCGCCCTTCTCCGGTGATCACCAAATCGGCATCCCCTAGCTGCGCTTCAAGCTGGAGCGCTTCGGTGACGATCTCAATGCCTGGGCGCAGGGTTGCCTGACAGAAAGCCAGCAATCCTGCCCCCATCCCGCCTGCGGCACCGCTACCGGGTACTTCCGCAACGGCCACCCCAAGATCGCGCTGAATCAGGCTGGCAAAGTGTGCCAGCGCTTTATCCAACTGTTGCACCTCTTCTGCTGTCGCCCCTTTTTGTGGACCAAACACCGCCGAGGCACCTTGTGGACCGGTCAGGGGATTGGTCACATCACAGGCAACCTCAATACGGCACTGGCTGAGGCGACTGTCGAGTGCCGCAGTCTCAATCTTGTGCAGCCCAGCCAGCGCTGCGCCACCTGCTGCGATCTCGATGCCTTGTTGATCCAGTAGCTTCACGCCGAGAGCCTGAAGCATTCCCGCCCCACCGTCATTCGTCGCACTGCCACCGATACCAATGATCAAGTGGCGTACACCTCTTGCCAGCGCATCAGAGATTAATTCCCCGGTTCCCCGAGAGGTCGTGATTAACGCATTACGCTGCGCTGGCGGCACCAGCTCTATGCCGCTGGCCGCAGCCATCTCAATAAAAGCCGTACGCCCATCACCAGAAAGGCCATAGAAAGCCTCCACGCTGTTCCCGAGTGGTCCGGTGACCGGCAAAGCGATCAACGAACCTCCGGTCGCGGCGATCATCGCTTCTACCGTGCCTTCACCGCCATCAGCCAGTGGTATTTTGACATAGTGTGCATCAGGGTAGACTTCGCGAAAGCCCGCTTCGATAGCCGTAGCGACATCAAGTGCAGATAAACTCTCTTTCCATGAATCGGGTGCAATGACAATTTTCACCGGTTGTCCCCTGTGGCAGAACTGAAATGGCGCGCAGGCGCAGAACTACTAAGCATAGCGCGATTGGAAAAAGTGTGGCTAGCGTAAAGAAAAACGCCGGCAGAAACCGGCGTGGAAGGTTAGAGCTGGGCTGCCCACTGCTTGACCCATGGCGTTGTCACTTCTTCAGGTTCAGGATTTTCGATGGCATCCACTTCAAGTAAGGAGCCCACACGTTGTGCACCCTGCTCCTGCAATAAAGCATCGAAGTGCTTACCACCCCCGCAGAAGTTGTCATAGCTGCTGTCACCCAGAGCGATGACGCCATAGCGCAGCGTGGGCTGATACTGATCCTGCAAAGAGGCGAACAGCGCACGAATGTTATCCGGCAGATCGCCCTGACCGGTGGTCGAGGTGATCACCAACACCACGTCCTGGCTGTACTTCTGCCAGTCCTCGAGCGTGCCATCTTCAAACACCTTGACCTCATGCCCCAGCGCCTCAAGCTCTGGCTGCGCCTCTTCAGCAACCAGCAGCGCGTTACCGTAAACCGTACCTACAAATATGCCAATTTTCGCCATGGTAAGACTCCTTATTCGCAGGCGATATCCTCGCCGGGGGTGGGCAGAAACTCAACCCGTGGCAGATGCGACAGTTGATCATGCCAGCCAAACTGCGTCAACATGCCTTGCCAGACGTGGTCCAGCCCGGCACGCAAACACAACGCTTCTCCCGTGACGGGATGGGTCAGCTCAAGCTGGCTGGCGTGCAGCATCAGCCGGTTCATACCAAAGTGGCTGGCCGCACCGCGATTCTGTTTGAGATCGCCATGCTTGCTATCGCCAATGATCGGATGACGCAAATGCACCATATGACGGCGCAACTGATGCTTGCGTCCGGTGTGGGGAGCAAGCTCCACCAGGCTGTAGCGCGCCGCATCATAACGGCCAATCGGCACTGGCATTTCGCAGGTCGCCAGGCCTTTATAATCGGTCACTGCGGGCTGTGCCTCACGGGGAGCCGTTGCGAATTTATCCGCGATTTTATCCATCTCTTCCAGCAGCGGATAATCCAGCGTGGCCGCTTCCTGTAACCAGCCGCGCACCACCGCATGGTAGGTTTTCCGGATCTGATGCTGTTCAAACTGCTGTGACAGCAAACGCCCAACCTCACTGGAGAGCCCCATCAGCAGCACACCTGAAGTGGGCCGGTCAAGGCGATGCACGGTAAACACGTGCTGACCAATCTGATCGCGCACGGTCTGCATCACGAACACTTTCTCATGACGATCGAGCCAGCTGCGGTGCACTAACCAACCACTGGGTTTGTTCACCGCAACCAGCCATTCATCCTGATAAATGATCTCCAGCATCAGTCACTGTCCTGCACGAACAGCGCATCGATCTGTTTTAGCGTCAGCAGTATCATCCCGTGCCCCGGCGTAGTATCCGGCAACGCCACTTCATAATAAGGCGTAATCGCGAAATTCATCGGCAGCGGTGCGTTGGCATCCAGCAGCGCCTGCATGCGCGGGATAAAGATCCACTGTAGCCACTCAAGCGGCTCCAGTTTATCAAGACAGAAGGGTTGATCGCTGACTAATGATTCCGCTGCGGGAGCGTCAAGTTGCCAGAGTTGATGCTCACGCATCAGGGTTTCGGCCTGTATTAGCCGCTGTTGAAGAAGTTGTTGCAGCGTCATACACGCCTCCGTAAAGCCAAAAATTGGGCGGCAAGAATACCATTTGCGGCCACCGGGAAGCACCAATAAAAAAGGGAGCACTGTTTACACAGTGCTCCCGATTCTCGTTTGCAGCTATCCAGCTACTTGTGTGCTCCCTGCTCATCCGTGACAACTCTTCCCGCGTGACATCCTGCCACTCGTCATCATGACGCTAATCCATTTGGCATCCAGGCCCACCAGTCATCCTCACTGGCTCACATTCTCCTTCCTGGAGGTGTCCTTTACTCAATCCTGAGCGATCCTGCTTCATCCTGAAGCCTTCCGTGTGACGTAAACTCCGTTACGTTCCCGCCTCCTGGCTTACAGCTCCTAGCTGTATCTTCATCCTTTAGCGTCCTGCTAATGAGAAACATTCTGGCATATTCTGAATCTTAAGCAAGATACCGAAATTAATAACTTATTCTTGTTAAAGCCTCGCGACGCGAATTCTTTCAATAAGTTCATGATTCACAATATCTTTACAAAAATAGAGACAAAAAAATTAATCTTACAAGTGATGGATCTCTTACAGCCAATGTGAGAGATCTCTCACAAGGGCACGGGTTCAGCTCTGCAAATTAAGGAGTAGCTGGTTGTAATCCATTAAGAAAACTCTCAATTTTATCGGCGAGAATTTCACGATGTTTCGTTCCCGGACGCTCAAGTACCACCTCACCGGTAAGATTACATAGCGAAATAATTTCCTGTTCTGAATCGGTGGTGGCAATAAACAGTGTTGGGCTCTGCTTCAAATGACGTTTCATCACCAGGTGGCCAATCAGGTTTTCCTGTAACCGCTCAAAGTCATCTTCACTCCACACTTGCAGCAGCGTCAGCGCTCGCTCACCAAATTTTGCACTCATATCACCGGCAAACTGGGTGGTATAGAACGCGGCAACATCCTGTTGGAGGCGAATATCCAGCGCCCGTTCAATCATCTCCAGCGTCGAACCCAGCGTAAACGGCTGCGGCTGCCACAGCACTTCGCTCTCTCGGGTTTCCGTAATACAGGGAGAAGCAATACCGTATAGCGCTTCACTCGCGGGCGGATGCCCATAAATTTGCTGCCAGCGCAGACAGTAGCGGGCGGTAAAATCACGCAGAGCATCAGCAGTATGCGGCATCTTTCATATTCTCACTTCTGATAGGTTACACTGAGCAGATATGTTCAAACTGAGTGATGACCTTTCTATGTCTTCTGAAAAACAGGATCAGGCACTAAGCAACCTGACGCTGGGTAAGTCGGTAGCTTACCACGATCGCTACGACAACACGTTGCTACAAGCGGTGCCACGCAGCCTTAACCGCGATCCTTTAGGGCTACAACCTGACAATTTGCCGTTCCACGGCGCCGATCTCTGGACGCTGTATGAACTCTCCTGGCTGAACAGCAAAGGGGTACCCCAGGTTGCCGTGGGTGAAATTGTCCTGAATGCAGACAGCCTCAACCTGATTGAATCGAAGAGCTTCAAACTCTACCTCAATAGCTTCAACCAGACGCAGTTTGCTGGCTGGGATGACGTGCGCCAGACATTGCAACGCGATCTCAGCGCCTGCGCTCAGGGGGATGTTGAGGTGGTTCTGTTCCGTCTGAGTGACATTGAAGGCCAACCCATTGGCCATTTTGCCGGTGAGTGCATCGACGAGCAGGATATTGAGATCAGCGATTACGGCTTTAACGCCGATTACCTGGCAAACGCGACAGGCACGGAAGTCGTGGATGAAACCTTAGTCAGCCATCTGCTGAAATCAAACTGTCTGATCACCAACCAGCCGGATTGGGGATCGGTCATGATTCGCTATAAAGGTGCGCGTATCGATCGCGAAGCGCTGCTGCGCTATCTGGTCTCATTCCGCCAGCACAATGAATTCCACGAACAGTGCGTTGAGCGTATTTTCAACGATGTTCAGCGCTTCTGCCAGCCAACCGAACTCACGGTTTACGCGCGCTACACCCGCCGTGGTGGCCTGGATATCAATCCGTGGCGTAGCAACGTACCGTTCACGCCAGGCCATTCCAGACTGGTGCGCCAGTAACGCTTTGCGAGTCGCTTCGCAGGCTGTGTCATTTGACTTGAGCAGAGACCGCGAACAACGTTAATCTCAGTAAAGACGGTGACCATGAGGGTCGCCGCTACAGGGAGCGTGGCAACGCGTTCTCTGTTCGTACAGCGTTATCAGTCACGCCTTTCGGGTGTAAAGGAGTTCACTTGATTACACATATCAGCCCACTTGGCTCCATGGATTTGCTCTCCCAGTTGGAAGTCGACATGCTCAAACGCACCGCGAGCAGCGACCTCTATCAACTGTTTCGCAACTGTTCACTGGCAGTGTTGAATTCCGGCAGCCAGACCGACAGTAGCCATGAACTGCTCTCCCGCTTCGAAAGCTTTGATATTAACGTGTTACGCCGCGAACGTGGCGTGAAGCTTGAACTGATTAACCCGCCGGAAGAGGCGTTTGTTGATGGGCGCATTATCCGCTCGTTGCAGGCTAACCTGTTCGCGGTATTGCGAGACATCTTGTTCGTTAATGGCCAGCTCACGCCCGGCAGCCGCCTGGCGGATCCCGCCTCAACGGACTCCGTGCAAATCACCAACCAGGTCTTTTCTATCCTGCGCAACGCCCGCGCACTGCACGTTGGGGAGTATCCCAATATGGTCGTGTGTTGGGGTGGTCACTCCATCAACGCCATTGAATACCAGTACTGCCGTAATGTGGGTACCCAGTTAGGTTTGCGCGAGCTAAACATCTGTACCGGCTGCGGTCCGGGCGTGATGGAAGCCCCAATGAAAGGGGCGGCGGTGGGCCACGCACAACAGCGCAATCACGACTCGCGGTTTATCGGTTTAACCGAACCTTCTATTATTGCCGCCGAGCCGCCAAACCCGTTGGTCAATGAGTTGATCATCATGCCGGACATTGAAAAACGGCTAGAGGCGTTCGTGCGAATCGCCCACGGTATCGTGATCTTCCCTGGTGGGGTAGGCACCGCCGAAGAGCTGCTCTATCTGTTGGGTATTCTGATGAACCCACACAACAAAGAGCAGGTGTTGCCGCTGATCCTCACGGGGCCAAAAGAGAGTGCTGATTACTTCCGCGTACTGGACGATTTTATCGTCAATACGCTGGGTGAGAGCGCACGTGCACATTATCAAATCATTATTGATGATGCCGCCGAAGTGGCTCGCCTGATGAAACGCGCCATGCCGCAGGTAAAAGAGCACCGTCGTGAAACCGGCGATGCTTACAGCTTTAACTGGTCGATTCGCATTGATGCCGATCTGCAACAGCCATTTGCACCGACCCATGAAAACATGGCGAATCTCAATCTGTTTACCAACCAACCGGCGGAAAAACTGGCTGCCGATCTGCGTCGGGCTTTCTCAGGCATTGTCGCGGGTAACGTAAAAGAGATGGGTATTCGCGAAATTCGCGAAAGAGGCCCGTTCAAACTGCATGGCGATGCGGACATCATGCACCGCATGGACGAACTGCTGCAGGGGTTTGTTGCCCAGCACCGCATGAAACTGCCTGGTAGTGCTTACACGCCCTGCTACGAAATCATCAAATAACCCAGGAGGCAGCCTGCGGGCTGCCTGAAATCATTATGGCTTTTCACCTTCTTATTGTGGATGCGCTCAACCTCATCCGCCGGCTCCATGCTGTCCAGGGCTCGCCTTGTCGCGATGCCTGTATCACAGCACTGCACCAGCTATTGGGCCATACACAACCCACACATGTGGTCGCCGTATTCGATAGCCACAGCCGTCAACCTGGCTGGCGACATCAGCTACTGCCGGACTATAAAGCGGGCCGACCGCCCATGCCTGACGATCTCCAGGCCGAAATGCCAGCGTTACAGGCCGCGTTTGAAGCCGCTGGCGTGCGCTGCTGGGTAGCCGATCGGGATGAAGCCGACGATCTGGCCGCCACGCTGGCCGTGAAAATGGCCGATGCCGGACACCAGGCGACGATTGTCTCCACCGATAAGGGCTATTGTCAGCTGTTAGCTCCGGCGATCCGCATTCGTGACTATTTTCAGAAGCGCTGGCTGGATGTGCCTTTTATTGAGCAAGATTTTGGCGTAGCGCCTGCCCAACTGCCCGATTACTGGGGCCTGTGCGGCATCAGCAGCAGTAAAATTCCAGGGGTTGCGGGCATTGGCCCTAAAAGCGCACGCGAATTACTGATGCAGTTCGGCACGCTGGAGGCGATCTATCAGCATCTGGATCAGGTGCCGGAAAAGTGGCAAAAAAAGCTGCGCGACCAGCAGGAGATGGCAGAGATCTGCCGCCAGGTATCCACGCTGAAACGCGATTTGGTCCTACAGGGGAATTTGAATACGCTGCGCTATCAGGCATAACAGCTTGATAGCACTGATTTCTCAGTGGCTTTCGTTTAGAGCACCGTACGTTCCTGCAAAATAATTTGTGCTACAGCAAGGCTGGCAAGCTTGGGAATCCCCGGGAGCATACTCCAGTATGTGACCGGGGTGAGCAAGCGCTGCCAACGCAGCTGTAGTGCAAAGTATGAAGCAGGATGACCGGGGCGAGTAAACTTCGCCAACGCACCTGCGGCGCTAAGCATCACTCTGATTTCTCAGTGGCTTTCGTTTAAGAGCACCGTACGTTCCTGCAAAATAATTTGTGCTACAGCAAGGCTGGCAAGCTTGGGAATCCCCGGGAGCATACTCCAGTATGTGACCGGGGTGAGCAAGCGCTGCCAACGCAGCTGTAGTGCAAAGTATGAAGCAGGATTAGCGTTCGTCGCGACGGCCGCCCACTGCCGCCCACAACCTGCGCACATGCACGGTCACTTCTTCGCGGTCGTGATACAGCTGGCGCGCCTGGATCTGCGCATTAACGCCCTGCTCTTTCAGCGCGGCATCAATCATCGCCAGGTTCTGCGTCACTTCCTCATAGCGTTTTTTCATTGGCAGCTTGAGGTTGAAGATGGCCTCACGGCACCAGCCGTTCACCAGCCACTCGGTCATCAGGCTCGCCACACGCACCGGTTTTTCCACCATGTCACACACCAGCCAACTGATGTTGTTGCGTGCAGGACGGTACTTGAAGCCATCTTCACGACAGTGCGTCACTTGCCCGGTATCCATCAGGCTGGGTGCCATTGGACCGTTATCGACGGAGTAGACCCACATGCTGCGTTTTACCAGCTGGTAGGTCCAACCGCCCGGACATGCGCCGAGATCCACCGCATACATACCGCTCGCCAGACGTTCATCCCACTCATCTGCGGGAATAAAGACGTGGAACGCCTCTTCCAGTTTCAGCGTAGAGCGGCTTGGCGCATCCGACGGGAATTTAAGACGTGGAATCCCCATGTAGAACGGCGAATTGTTGCCGGTCAGTGAGTAGCCAACGTAGCAGGTGCCGGGCGCAATAAAGAACACATGCACCACGGGGCGCTTCGGTGATTCATAGTTCAGGAGAATTTTGCTCTCACGCAGGCTGGCGCGCAGCGGTACGGTCAACTTGCGGCAGAACTTGGTGAGTTCTTTGGCTTCATTGGTATCCGGTACTTCAACGCGCAGCTCACCCGCCTTCTCTACGACGCCGGTCAGCATGCCGACAATTGGCGTAATGCGATCTTCTGGCGGTAAATCACGCAGTAATTCACCCACCACCACCATTTGGCGCGCAAAGATCAGCTCGGCGAACGGCAGGGTTTTAATCAGTTTTTCTGCGTCTTCTTGTTGATAGCACTCAAACAGCACGTAGCCGGAGTTCTCTTTGACGCGGGCGAAGCCAAAGACTTCACGCTCCGTGGCCTTCGCCGTAATTTCTGCCGCACACTCTTTCTCAAATCCAGGACGGCAATACAGTAATACTTTATTCATGGCGATCGGCCCTTTGTTTCAGACGCAAAGCGCCAACTAACATCACTAACCAACCAATCAGGAAGAACATTCCTCCTACTGGCGTAATAAATACCCACACCTTCAGATGTGATAGCGCAAGGCAGTATAAGCTGCCGCTGAACAGTACCGTGCCTAATGCCAGCAGGGCGCTGCTCCAGTAAAACCAGATATTCGCCCGGCGTAACATCGCCGAGCCGAGACCGATAATGGCCAGGGTATGCCAGGCCTGATACTCCAGACCGGTATGGATCCACGCCATTTCGGTTGCACCGAGTGATTTACTCAGCACATGAGCGCCAAAAGCGCCAAAGGCCACCAGCACGAAGCCGCTGATGGCTGCAAAGATAAACATTGCACGACTGGACATCAGACTTTCCTCAAGGTATTTCACTGCACGTCACTGTACAGAACGCACCAGACTAATGATCGTAACGGAAATGCAGCGTCTCTTGTTCATTCGCCGCTTTTGCCAGAATCCACTGTCGGAAGGCGGCTATTTTACCCAGTTCTGCCTGGCTGTCATGACAAACCAGATAAAAAGCGTTTTTACTGACTAAGACATCATTGAAAGGACAAACCAGGCGACCGGCCTGAATCTCCGTTTGCGCCATCACATTGTTGGCTAAGGCGATGCCCTGCCCGTGAATAGCCGCCTGTAACACCATCGCACTGTGGCTGAAGATCGGCCCCTGCTGCACATTAATATGTTGCAGGCCAAGCTGGCGGATATACGTTTGCCAGTCCCGTCGGGAGGCATCATGCAACAGGGTAAAGTTGCCCAGATCGGCAGGCGTCTTCAGCGCATTTTCACCGGTCAGCAGTGTCGGTGAGCATACCGGCAGCAAATATTCTGCGTACAGTTTCTCCACCCGCAGCCCCGGCCAGTTGCCGCGCCCATAAAAAATGGCCACATCGACGTCATCCGCCAATTTCTCTTCATCACGGTCAACCGCCTGGATACGCACATCAATCCCCGGATAAGCCAGATTAAAGCTAGAAAGGCGTGGTACCAGCCACTGAATCGCGAAGCTTGGCAGCAAGCTCACCGTCAAGGCACCCTTGGCACTCCGCGCCTGCAATTTGCGCGTTGCATCATTCAAGGCAGAGAAAATCTCCTTGATATCCAAATAGTAGCTTTGACCTTCTTCGGTGAGTAATAGCGAACGATTCCTCCGCCGAAACAGCTTAAGACCGAGAAAATCTTCCAGAGATTTTATCTGATGGCTGACAGCAGCCTGGGTAACAAACAGCTCTTCAGCGGCTTTAGTAAAGCTCAAATGACGCGCAGCTGCATCAAAAACCCGCAGAGCATTGAGCGGGGGAAGGCGTTTCGACATGGGTTACCGCATCCGGGAAAAGACCACAATACGTTTGCTTATAACAGAGGCATCCGTATTAGTTTTTTTAATCCGAGACATTATAAATTGTCCGTTGAGGAAGCTCCAGCAAATACCTATAGTTGCCGCACTTCCTGAGCCGGAACGAAAAATTTTTAGAAATTGCGAGTTATCTCGCAGACTTTCTGGGGATTTTTGGCTTGTGGTCGTGATGTTGTGTTTGCATTTTGATCCGACAGCTTACGGATCAAGCTTTTAATTCCTGTAGATTTACCCTGTCTGTCCAAAGTGATTTACATAGCACCGCGATTGCGGTGCTTTTTTTTGCCCTGAAATCACCCAACGACTAGATTTCAATCACCACATTACCCTGCGGTACGCTACAGCACGAAAGGATATACCCCTCCTCAACATCCTCATCGGTGATGCCGCCGTTGTGGTTCATCTCCACCTCACCTTCCAGGCACTTCACTTTGCACGTGCCACAAATGCCCATGCCACAGGCTTTCGGGATGGTAATACCCGTTTTTGCCGCAGCGGCGTGAATGGTTTCCCCAGGCGCAATCTGCACACTTTTGCCGTGGCTGGCGAAAGAGACCAGATTCAGATCGGCGGTTTCTAACGCATCCGCCAGCGTTTCCGCCTCCTCGGCTTCCTGCTTAGCCTGCTCTTTGGCGGGTGCCGGGGTCGCGCCAAACGACTCTTCATGGTAGCGATGCATCGGGAAGCCCGCTTCTTGCAGCATTTTCTTCACTGCATTCATGTAAGGGGTCGGGCCACAGCAAAAAATCTCTCGCTCACGGTAGTCAGGCGCAATCATCTCCAGCATGGCGTAGCTGAAAAAGCCGCGATAGCCGCTCCAGTGTTGGCCCGAAGTGTAGCGCTCGCAAACCAGACTGAGTTTGAAGCTGGGAATACGTGCAGCCATGTTTTCCAGATCGCGCTTGAACACAATGTCTTCCGGGGTGCGGGCACTGTGGACAAACTCCATATCCACATCGGCGCTGGTATCAAAATACCAGCGCGCCATCGACATCATCGGCGTAATGCCCACGCCTCCCGACAGGAACAGCACCTTGCGGCTGGGAAAATCGATGCAGTTAAACTGGCCCACCGGGCCGTGTACCGCCAGCTCCATCCCTTCCTGAATATTATCGTGCAGCCAGTTTGAGACCAGACCACCCGGCACACGTTTCACGGTAATAGAAAAACTGTAGGGCACCGAAGGTGAACTTGAGATGGTGTAAGAGCGGAAAATGGTCTCCTGCTCGATGGGCAGCTCTAAGGTGACAAACTGGCCCGGTTTAAAGAAGAAGATCGCTGGCTGCTCCGCCATGAAGTTAAAGGTCTTCACGTCCCAGGTTTCCTGAATCACCTTGACGCACCGCACTGCATGACGCCCGTTGCTCCAGGTTCGCGTGGTGACGGGTTCAAAAGAGCTCGGGTTCAGTATTGTGATGTCTTGCGTGCTCATCATGGCATTTCCTGTCTCGGGTAGAGGAAATGAAAAGCCGAAGGAGGCTCTCCAGTGCGGCCAGACAATGTGGCCAATAGCTGGAATTCTGGTGTTATCCCCGGTCGGGCATTTGTTTATTCACGACATGGAAATGCCTAAAACAGCGCTCACAGGTTCGTGCTTTGCTGGCAGCGTCTTTAACTGAGGGGATCGATGTCGCAGGTAGAACATTCGCAAGATTTGAATCAGTGCAGCATTCAGCTTAACAGTTACCCACACCTAAACTGCGGCATTGGTTTCCCGCACAGCTGGGGCCTGGTTGACATCCGAATGTGTTGCACACAAACACAATTTTCGTTCACCCGCGCGAGAAGAAAGCCATTATGAGCAATATCGATTTTCTGAATATCAGCTGTACCAGCATTGACGAGGCGAGAGAGAAAACCACTGCGCTGCTCGAGCAGCGCCAGCCTAACTACTCTCTGGCACAGGGGCTGTATAACGACCCTGCGCTGTTTCGTGTAGATATGGAGGAGATCTTCCAGAAGGAGTGGCTTTTCGTCGGGATGAGCAGTGAAATACCGAAAAAAGGTGACTACTTCACGGTTGAAATTGGCCAAAACCCGGTGCTGATCCTCAGAGACGGTGAAGGGAAAATTTCTGCCTTCCACAACACCTGTCGCCATCGCGGTTCGCGCCTGTGTTCTAAAGAGCGCGGTAAGGTCGCTAACCTGGTCTGCCCTTACCACCAGTGGACCTATGACCTGAAAGGCAATCTGCTGTTTGCCGGCTCGGAGACCAATCAAGGTTTCGATATGAAACAGCACGGCCTGAAGCGTGCGCACTGTAAAACAGCCGGTGGCTTTATCTTTGTCTGCCTGGCGGAATCCGCACCGGTTTCTGATTTCGATGACTTCCTGCTGACGCTGGAAGAGTACATGGAGCCGTATGACGTCGAAAATACCAAGCTGGCGGTTGAGTCGAATATGTATGAACGCGCCAACTGGAAGCTGGTGATTGAGAACAACCGCGAGTGCTATCACTGCGCGGGCAGCCATCCTGAGTTGCTCAATTCCCTGCTGGAGTGGGACGATATCAATGACCCACGCGCGCCGCAGTCTTTCCTCGACTACTACAACAAACACGCCGCGCAGTGGGATGAACAGGGAATTCCACACCGCCACCGCAGTTTTGGCTTGCGTAACCGCATTGTGCGTATGCCGTTAAAAGAGGGAGCCAAAGTCATGACCATTGACGGCGGCACCGGATCGGGCAAATTACTGGGCCGCTTTACCAGCTATTTCCAGGGCTCGATGCGCATCCTGCATCTGCCAAACTCCTGGAACCACATGCAGAGCGATCACTTTATTGTGTTCCGCGTGTTGCCGATCTCCGCTCAGGAAACCATGGTAACCACCAAGTGGTTTGTACATAAAGATGCCGTCGAAGGGGTGGATTACGATCCTCAGCGCCTGCGCGAAGTGTGGGATGCCACCAACGATCAGGACCGCGTACTGGGTGAGGAAAACCAGCGTGGCATCAACTCCATGGGTTATCGCCCTGGCCCCTATTCCGAGTCCCATGAGTTCGGCGTGATCAACTTCATTGACTGGTACAGTGACATCGTCCTGAAAAATCTGCACCCCTGAGAGCACAGAGCCAGGCAATGCCTGGCTCTGATTTAGTGCGGTATTCTTTTCAGCGTAACACCCCTTCCTCCAGCAACAGGTCATAGATGGCCTGCGCCATCTTCTCAACCGGTTCATCGCGCATCACCTTTCCCCCTTCGCTTTGGGCCTTCGCGGTGGCCGCTTTAAAGCGATCCGCAGCGGTTTTGGCCTTTACCACTTTCATCCGTTTCGGTCGTTTACGTGCGGCAGTGACTTGCCACGCTGCCCGCGCCTCATCCTCTGCTATCACCTGCGCGGTTTCACAGGCGAAGACGGCCCGGCTGCCAGGGCCGAAAGCACTCTGGCGCGGTACGCTGGCGGCCATATCCACACTGGCAATAAACGGCAGTGGAACGCGCAACGCGCGACGCTGCCCGCGCGGTAAAGCCTGAAGCACCTGCGCTTCGCCCCCTTCAACCCGGACAATTTCAGCAATGCCCATCACCAGGGGAATGCCCAACTGCTCCGCCAACAGAAACGGCAGCATACCGGAAGATTCGCCCTGCTCAGCTCGCTTACCGGTGAGGATGATATCGGGCGGTTTACGCTGGAGATAATCCACCAGCGTCGGCACCGCATCTGCTGATTGCGCGAGGGATAACACACGCAGAGATTTCACGCCCATGCCGGCATAGGCGCGCAACGCGGGCGTTTCGACATCGCCGGCGTGCAACACTTCTAGCTGCTGCGGGGCCAGACGCAGCGCCATCTCTACCGCGCGTGCATCTTGCTCCGCACGGCGATCGCGCCCGGAATCTGGATGTTTACCCACTGAGATCAACGCCGTAATGCGGTAATTATCAGGCTGCATCATCCAGCGCCTCCTTACGATTTTGCTGCACCAGTCGCTGCAGTTCTGCCAGAATTTCGTCGCTGTCCGCAATCACACTCAGCGCCGCACGCTTCACCATGTCACAGCTGATATCGGTATTGATGGCGATCACTTTGTCGCACTGTCCAATACCTTGCAGATGCTGAACGGCACCGGAGATGCCCACGGCCACATACACTCTGGCCGTCACCCAGGTCCCGGTGGCACCCACCTGACGAAAACGCGGCATATCGCCGTTATCCACCGCGACCCTACTCGCCCCTTCGGTGGCCCCCAGTGCCTGTGCGGTCTGATGGAACTGCGCCCAGTGATGCACGCCATTACCGGCGGAGAGAATAAATTCTGCTTCGCCCAGCGCCACGGCATTAGGATCAACTGCAACCGGCCCTTCATCAACAATCCGTGCGCGTGTCGCCGTGGTGCTGGAGAGCGCCAGCGGTAACACTTCATGACGCGTCTCATCAATGTGATCGGCACACTCTTCCGCCAGCAGCAAAACACGCGGCGTCATGCGGGCAATATCCTGCGTGCCTGCCGCGCCGCGACAGAGCGTCTGTTCAGTATCCACCTTCCATGCCTGAGTGGCTGGCCGTTCGCCGATGCGCGCGGCCAGGCGACAACCCAGCTCAAACCCGCCGGAGATGCTGTCCGGGAACAGCCAGTAGCGCGGTGCAATTTCCTGCTCTACCTGTGCCAGCACCTGAGTTCGCGCTTCGGGGCTGTATCCGGCATATTCGCTGCCGTTGATCAGCATCAGCCGATCAACCCCTGCCAGGGCAAACTGCGTTTCACGGTGTTCCGCAAACACAATCACGACTACCGCGCCTGCGCCACCGGCCTGACGGATTAAAGCATGCGCCTGGCCAATCGCATCGCGATCGTGACTGCTCAAGCGCCCACCGACCATGTCCGGCACCACAGCCACGTAGTAATCGGCTTGATCTACCCGATGCAGCGGCAGTTCGCGAGCTTCGGCCGCACGGGCCACGCCCCGAGCCGAGATCTGTTGCGGCGCGATAACGTTCATCCGATCAATACGTTTAATCCCGTTAGGGCCGATATACCCCAACACATGCGGGTTTTTGCGCAGCACGCCGGAAGCGCCACGCAATGTCATGACGTTCATCGTGACTTCATGGTGCTGCGGATGCAGGCGGTTGCGGATAATCCACTCCCGCCGGGGATCTCTGCGAATAATGTCATTCATCACGCCATCTCCACGGCTATTTCGATGCGACGGCTGCTCTCGCGCTGTTGGCGCTCAGCCATGGTCAGCGCTTCAGCCACCAGCTCGGCAATGTCTTTCACCACCGGGCGCGGTTCTACTACCCCCTCTAACATCGCAGTACATTGCTGGCAGCCTACGGCAATCAGCTCAGCACCGGTCTGTCGGGCATCGTCCATGCGCATGTCCGCAATCCGTCGTTCGCCAGGAATATCAGTGATCGGCGCACCGCCACCCCCGCCACAACAGCGGGAACGAAAACCGGATCGCTCCATCTCAACCAACGTCATGCCGAGGCTGGCGAGCAGCTCACGCGGTGCGGCATACTCACCGTTGTAGCGACCCAAATAGCAGGGATCGTGATAAGTGACGTTGCTACCCTTACTGGCGTTGAGACGTAGCCGCTGGGCTTTCACCAGGTTGTTAATAAAGGTGGAGTGATGCAGCACCTCAAATGCCGGTTTTTCCCCGGCGGGATAAAAATCAAGGTACTCATTTTTCAGGCAGTGAAACGCATGGGGATCGGTTGTGACCAGGGTTTTAAACTGGTACTGGCTCAGCGTAGCGATATTGCGTTTCGCCAGGCGCTGGAACGTGGCTTCGTCGCCCAGGCGGCGTGCCATATCGCCACTGTCCGCCTCTTCATCCCCCAGCACGGCAAAGTCCACACCCGCGGCATTGAGGATTTTCACAAAGGCACGCAGGATCCGCTGGCTGCGCATATCAAATGCCCCATCGGAAACCCAGAACAGCACGTCCGTGCTTTTCACCTGTTTCATTAATGGCAAGTTCTGATCGGCCGCCCAATGGGTACGATGCTGCGGATTAAAGCCGTTTGGGTTATCGGTGAAGCTGAGATTTTCCAACACCTCAGTGCCTTTGCCTGGCGTGCTGCCCTTCTCCAGCGTCTGAAAACGGCGCATATCGACCACCGCATCCACGTGCTCAATCATCATCGGGCACTCTTCCACACAGGCGCGACAGGTGGTACAGGACCACAGCGTTTCAGGGGCAATCAGTCCGCCGACAATGGGCTGATGCGCATCGCCGACTGCATTCCCCACGGCAATACCGGGATGTGGGCTGCCGCAAAACTTCGCGTCACTGCACCCCGCCATGCCGACCACCATATCCTGAATCAGCTTTTTCGGATTCAATGGCTGCCCCGCCGCAAACGCCGGGCAAACCGCTTCACACTTGCCACACTGCACGCAGGCATCAAAACCCAACAGCTGATTCCATTTAAAATCGGCTGGCTGCTCCACCCCTAACTTCGGTGCCGCTAAATCAATCGCTTTCAGTCCGGTGGATCTGCCGCCGCCAAAACGCTCAGGACGGCGATGAAAAGCCAGATGCAATGCCCCAGCAAACGCATGTTTCATCGGGCCGCCCCAGCTCATGCTGAACACCAGCCCACCAAGCCCCCAAATAATCCCCACCACTAACAGGATGGAAATCGCCCAACGACCAACATCAGAGGAGACGGCCGCAGAGAGCGGCAAGGTGGTGATGAAAAAGCTAAAGGCGAACATCAGCAGGCTTTTCGGCAAACGCATCCACGGCCCTTTGGAGAGGCGGGATGGCGGGTTGCGACGGCGACGATAGACAAACACGGCACCGGTAAACATCATCACTAAGGCCGCTGAGAGTGCCACATTCAGCACCCCGCTGGAGAAGCCCAACAGGTGGATCGCCACCAGTAAAACCAGTGACAACACGAAGCCACCCGCAGTAGCCACGTGGGTATTACTCATGTATTTATCCCGCGCGACCACATGGTGTAAGTCCAGCATATAGCGGCGCGGCATCGCCATCAGGCCGCGTAGCAGCCTGACTTTTTCCGGCCTGCCTCTGCGCCACAGGCTAACGCGTTTCACCACGCCAGCCACCACTAACACCAGCGCGGCGGCCAGCAACAGCGGCAGTAATTGATCGAGTATCATGCTGTGCTCCTTAATCACAAGTCCTTGCACAGCCGCAGCGCATCATAGATTGCACCGTGAACGTTATGCTGGGAGATGCAATCCCCCACGCGCCACAGAATCATGCCCTTCTCTGTTGTCGCGAGGATCGGCTGGGGTTGCAACGCAAACAGCGCCTCGTTATCAATCTGCCCTTTATTCAGTGAGTCCGCTTTCAGGGCAAAGTAGAGTTCATCATTGGCGTAGGTGCCGTTCTCCACCACCACCTGATCCACCACTCGCTCCTCCTGCTGGCCGGTGTATTCGTTTTCCAACAGCGCCACCAGCTTATCGCCCTCGCGATAGACTTTTTCCAGCGCCAGGTCGGCCGTCATAATCACCGCTTTCTCGTAGAGACTGCGGTAATAGGTCGGGAACGTGGTGCCACCAATGCCCACACCAGGCTTGATATCGCCGGTAACCAGTTCCACCAGCGAACCGTTTGAGGCCAGAAAATCTGCCGCTGACATGCCGGAGAATTCGCAGATAGCATCATAAATCAGCACATTTTTACCCGGCTCAACCGTGCCGTTAAGAATGTCCCAGGTGGAAACCACCAGCCCTTCCGCTGCGCCCCACTCGGGATTTTGTTCCAGGAACGGGCGACCGCCGGTGGCGAGAATGCAGACATCGGGTTTGAGATCGTTAACAATGGCGACATCCGCCTCAACGCCCAACTGCACAGTAACGCCAAGGCGCGTTAGCTCCATCGCCAGCCAACGGGTGATACCCGCCATTTGATCGCGTTGGGGTGCTTTGGCAGCCGTAACCACCTGGCCGCCCAACTCCTGAGCCCGCTCCAGCAGCGTCACTTTATGACCACGTTCGGCAGCCACGCGGGCGGCTTCTAATCCACCCGGTCCGCCCCCCACCACCACCACATGGCGCAGCGGCCCGGTGGTCTTTTCGATAATATGCGGCAGCCCGAGATACTCACGCGACGTCGCCGCATTCTGGATGCACAGCACATCCAGGCCCATGTACTGACGATCGATGCAGTAGTTGGCGCCCACGCACTGACGGATCTGGTCGGCCTGATTGAGCTTAATTTTGGTAATCAGATGGGGATCGGCAATGTGCGCACGCGTCATGCCGACAAAGTCGACGTAGCCCGCAGCCAGAATACGCTGTGCCTGGTTGGGATCTTTAATGTTCTGCGCGTGGATCACCGGAATGGACACCACCTGCTTGATGCCCGCAGCAAGGTGTAAAAACGGCTCCGGGGGATAGCTCATATTGGGGATCACGTTTGCCAGGGTGTTGTGGGTATCACAACCCGAGCCGACAACACCGAGGTAGTCAATCATGCCAGTATCGGCGTAGTAGGCGGCGATCTGGCGCATGTCGTCATGGCTCAGACCGTCCGGGTGAAACTCATCCCCGGTGATACGCATCCCGACCACAAAATCGGGGCCCACGGCGGCGCGCACGGCTTTCACCACTTCCAGACCAAAGCGCATCCGGTTTTCAAAGCTGCCGCCCCACTGGTCGGTACGTTTGTTCACGCGCGGCGACCAGAACTGGTCGATCAGGTGCTGGTGCACAGCAGAGAGTTCTACGCCATCCAGTCCACCCGCTTTTGCCCGCTTGGCCGCCTGGGCAAAGTCGCCAATAATGCGCCAGATATCCTCTTCTTCAATGATTTTACAGGTGGCGCGGTGCACCGGTTCACGGATGCCCGAAGGAGACATCAGGTGAGTCCAGTTTTCGCCATCCCAGCGTGAACGCCGTCCCATGTGGGTAATCTGGATCATGATTTTGCCGCCGTGCTTATGTACAGCGTCCGCCAGATTCTGGAAATGGGGAATGATGCGATCGGTGCTGAGGTTAACGGAACTCCACCAGCTTTGCGGGCTGTCAATCGAGACCACGCTGGAGCCGCCGCAGATACAGAGGCCACAGCCGCCTTTGGCTTTCTCTTCGTAATATTTCACATAGCGATCGGTCGTCATGCCGCCATCAGTGGCATACACCTCTGCATGTGCGGTGCTGACAATCCGATTACGGATGGTGAGTTTATTAATATTCAACGGCTGAAACAGAAGATCAAACTGTGACATGGCTGCACCTTAAATGAAGACGAAAGTATTTCCGGCAACTTATTTTTACGTTGCCTTTTCTTATCTGAATTTAAATAGAGCGACAGCGTTATACGCAGAGAAATACATTCAGCGTATAACGCCGGGAGAACATTTACAGTGGTGAGACTTCAAAAATACCGACGTCCTTGCCATGCTCAGCCGCACTTTGTGTCTGCACGGCACGCGTGGATATTTTAAAACCAAGGCTTTGTGCTACCTGATCCATCGCCCCGGCAAACCAGCCGGTAAACATATAATCGACTTTGCGATCGACCTTGCCATACTGATAAACAAAGGCGGAATTTTCGAGACGAACACGCGCAGTGCCTTTCTCAATATCAATCGCTTCGGTAATAAAGAACCCCCAGCCACGTTGAGAAAGGCGTTTCATGTAGTGTTCAAACACCGCTTCACCGCGAATACCATGCAGCTCGGCTTCTTTTTCACACCAGTAGTAGGCGGATTTATACCCTGCCTTATACAAAATCTCGGCGTATTTTTCTGCCCCTATTTCTTCTTCAATGGCCATGTGATTATTGACAAAGAAGTGGCGCGGCACATACAGCATAGGTAACGCATCACTGGTCCATACGCCTGTTTCGCTGTCTACATTGATGGGTAATTCCGGTGCATGTGAAGGCATTGTTATTCTCCCCAAACTTCAGCCAGAATATTCATCCAGTTTTCACCCATAATTTTACGCACCTGCTTCTCCGTGAAACCATGGCGTAACAGCGCAGCGGTTAAATTAGGGAACTCGCCTAAGGTACGAATACCTTCCGGGTTGATAATTTTGCCAAACTGCGTCAGTTCGCGCGCATAGCCTTTGTCATGGGTGAGCCATTCAAAAAAGTCCTGACCGTGGCCCTGGGTAAAATCAGTTCCGATCCCAATCTGATCTTCCCCGACCAGATTAAAGATGTAGGCAATGGCTTCGACATAATCGTCAATCGTTGCGTGAATGCCTTTTTTCAGGAAAGGCGTAAACATGGTAACGCCAACAAAGCCGCCGCGATCCGCAATAAACTTCAGTTCTTCATCCGATTTATTGCGCGGATGGTCTTTTAACCCGGTCGGCAGGCAGTGCGAGTAACACACCGGTTTTTTCGAGGCCAGAATCACCTCTTTTGAGGTTTGCGCGCCCACATGTGAGAGGTCACACATCATGCCGACGCGGTTCATTTCTGCCACCACTTCATGCCCGAAACCGGACAAACCGCCATCACGTTCGTAGCATCCGGTGCCAACGAGGTTTTGTGTGTTGTAGGCCATCTGCACCACACCTACGCCCAGCTCCTTGAATAACTGGACGTAGCCCAGCTGATCTTCAAAAGCATGGGCATTCTGGAAACCGAACAGAATCCCGGTTCTCCCTTCACGCTTGGCGCGGCGAATATCTTCGGTCGTGCGGACCTTAGTCACCAAATCGCTGTTCTCTGCGATCAGCTGGTTCATCGCGACAATGTTATTTGCCGTGCTCTGGAACCCTTCCCAGACCGACACGGTACAGTTCGCTGCGGTGATCCCTCCCTGGCGCATATCGACGAACAGTTCCCGGTCCCACTTTGCAATCACCAGCCCATCAATCACCACCGCATCATTGTGCAGTTCACTTGCGTTCATAGCCTCTCCCGTTGAATCTGTTTGTCTGCGACGTTGTTCGTTGCTGACAGCATAGGATTAACCACAGGCGGAAATTGTTCTGAAAACGTCACTCTGCTGACTGGAAACGCAGCTTTGCCAGCCCAGTCATCACGCGGCTTCAGGACAAAAAAAGCCTGCCTTGATGGGCAAGCTCTTTTGCGACACAGCGAGCGGCTAAATCTGGGTTAAATCAGCGGTAACGGGACCGAACCATAAGTGGGTTCATAGCGGGCTTCTCCCAGTACGCGCAGCGACAGGGAGAGAAGCGACTCTTCATTTTTGCTGGCAAGGCCAGGCAAGTCGGTGATGATGAGCTGCGAGAATTTTTTGTCCTCATCCCGGTTCCCCTTTCCCTTGCGCTCCTCACGCGGTGGAATGCCGATGTATTCTCGGTAGCATTTGCTGAAGTGCGGCGTAGAGATAAACCCACAAGCAAGAGCTATTTCGATGATCGACAGCGAGGTCTGTTTGAGCAGTTGGCGCGCCCTGAACAACCGGAGTTTCATGTAGTAACGTGAAGGCGAACAGTGCAGATACTTCTGGAACAGGCGCTCAAGCTGGCGGCGTGACAGGCCAACATATTTGGCCAGATCGTCCAGCTCAATCGCCTCTTCGATGTTCGCTTCCATCAGTGACACCACCTCCACCAGCGTTGGCTGAGTAGTGCCAAGCACATGGCGGAGCGGAATACGCTGATAGTCAGACTGATCGCGTACCCGATCGCAAATAAACATCTCGGAAATGGCGGTGGTTAGTTTGTAGCCAAAATCCCGCTGAATCAGATGCAGCATCATATCCATCGGCACCGTGCCACCGCTGCTGGTCATGCGATCGCGTTCAATCACAAACAGCTGGTTAGTGCAGATCACTTTTGGATAAAGCTCCTGCATCGAGGCAATACATTCCCAATGTGCGCTGCAGTGGTAGCCATCCAACAGTCCCGCTTCGGCCAGCAGGTATGGCCCGGTACAGACGCCGCCAAGCAGCGTTTTTTTCCGTGCCATCGCCTGTAACCAGCTAATCTGTCGGGTGCTGTAGCTGCGGGTGATGTTTACACCGCCCACCACGATCAGCACATCCAGCGTCAGTGATTCAAGCATCGCGCTGTCTGGCGTAATGGAGATGCCATCACTCGCTGCTATCTGGTTACCGTCCTCACTGATGGTACACCAGTTGTATAACTCCTTGCCGCTGAGCTGGTTTGCCATACGCAGAGGTTCAACCGCCGCCGCCAGCGCCATCATAGTAAAATTGCTAATCAGTAAAAAACCGACATTGCGTACTTTGGGTTTATCTGCAGTCGTTTGAAATGCAGTATTTGTCTCGAGCATGAGCACAACCCTCTAAATGTATTACCGAAAATTGATAAAATCGGGTCTGTAACATTATGATTCTCTGCCGTGAAAATCTGTAGCAATTGATATGCCACTGTCAAGCGAAGCTACTGGATTCGTGATGACACACAATAAATAATGTTTTATCGCTTCGGCGATCTGACTTTAAGCACTTTTTTAGTGCAAACATTGCTTAATAACAGGGCAATATATAACGCAGCTCACATTTTTTTGCATAGCGGTGATTTGATCAAAATTACAGCAGAGAGATACCCCCAGAAGTGACTTTCAGCCGCTAGCGTCAAAGTAATAAAATATGACATTACGAAAACATAAAAATGAAAAAAGCGACCTCTGAATGTCAAAAAACGACAGAGGGCGAGATTAGTCTGTTTTAATTGCGTCATCACTTTTTTTAAAAACCCGCCAGTGGTTTTAAAAATCACCATATAAATCAAAGGCATTTTCTTTTTTATCGCCTGGTTTTATTACCTTTTACGGTAATAAGCCGAAGTGTGGATAATAGCGCTTTTTTATAAACAAAAATCATATGACCAAAAAACAAAACACATAACCCATTGAATTTAATGAATTTAAATGGGCTGCGTTTTGTTAACACTTCCCATTCATCCCGTTTCTCATTGCACTTACGTTGAAACCGTGTTGATCGCTGTAAAACTTTATGCAAGTATCCTTTCACACCGAACAATTAATAATCACGCACCCTGAATAATCGGATACCACGCTAACTAAACATCAAACAACAATTAAAAGAGAGATCGATCACAATAAAGAAAACCTCACGCGATTAAAGACAGACAATTACAATGCTCATGCCTGGCATGATTAAAATCCCTCGATAAAAAACCGAAGGAATAATCTCTCCCGGCAATCATCATGGTAATTTTCTGACTTTGATCCTCACCACTTCAATTCGAGATCAGAACAATGTCGAGACATCTATCTATTGAAGATCTACCGCTTAACCGTTTTCATAAAATACTGACCGTGCGATCGGCAGGCGGTACTTTTGTTGATGGCTATGTATTAAGCATTATTGGCATCGTCATGGCAAAAATCACCGTCGCCTTAGGCCTGAATGCTTTCTGGCAGGGACTTGTGGCTTCATCAGCGCTCATCGGGATATTTTTTGGTGGCTTTTTAGGTGGGTTTTTGACGGATAAATTGGGTCGCCGCCTGCTCTATTTTGTCGGTCCCGCGCTGTTTATTATTTTTTCCCTGCTCCAGCTCTGGGTTGAGAGCGGCATGCAACTCTTTATCTATCGCTTTATGTTGGGCGTGGCTGTGGGGATTGAATATCCGGTTGCTTCCGCGTTTCTGGTGGAATTTCTGCCGAAGAAAAATCGTGGCCCAAGGTTGGCAGGGATCACCATTATTTGGTTCGTCGGCGCAGCTGCAGCGTACATTATTGGCGAACTGATCCTCAATTATGGTGGGGATGATGCCTGGCGCTGGGTGATATCCAGTGCGGCCCTGTTTGGCCTGATCCTGTTCTGTCTGCGCCTGGGGACGCCAGAGTCCCCACGCTGGCTGTTGGGGAAAGGCCGCATTGCTGAAGCTGAGCAAGTGATAAAAAAAACCTATGGCACGCAGTACGGGATCGCGAATTTACCAGCCGAAGAACCGCGCAAAAAACTGTCGTTTATCAACCTGCTGCATTCGGGTTACGGTAAACGCATGGCGTTTGTCAGCCTGTTCTGGACCTGTGGCGTGATTCCCCTGTTCGCGGTCTACGCTTTTGGCCCCATCGTGCTGGATGCGCTCCACGTGACCGGCGAACTGGCCTCTGTCGGCACCATTATTATTACCCTGTTGTTCGTTGCCGGGTGCATTCTCGCGACCTCACTCATTAACTACCTGGGGCGGCGTAATCTGATCCTGCACAGCTTCTTCTGGTCTGGCCTCGCCCTGCTGCTGCTAGGCTGGCAACACGATGCTTCACCGGTGGTTGTGCTGCTGCTGTTCAGTGCTTACGCGCTGTTTATTGGTGGTGCGCAGGTGCTGACGCTGGTTTATCCCAACGAAATCTTCCCAACGGAAATCCGTGCTGCTGCCGTCGGTGTCGGTATTTCCATGTCACGTATTGGTGCTGCCGCTGGCACCTGGCTGGTCCCCATCTCACTCCAGACCCAGGGGATTGAAGTGACGATGTATATCTCCGCCGCCATTACGTTCTTCGGCTTGCTGGTCTCCTTCATCCTCGCACCGGAAACCAACAAGATGGATCTCAACGATGCGGCTTCGCTGAGTAACACGCCCCCTGCTACCTCGAATGAACCCGTTACCACACAACGCGTAAAAGAGATGCCATAACCCTTCCACTCAATGCTGTCTGTTAAGCCATGATGCGTGACCGGTCATGGCTTCTCTCCACACCGGGAACTGCGCCATGAAAAACGGAACATCAACATCCGCCGCGACGTTACGTAAAGTCACCACTGCTGCCGCTATCGGTAATTTTGTTGAATGGTTTGATTTTGCTGTCTATGGCTTCCTCGCCACGCTGATCGCCCAACAGTTTTTTTCTGCGAGTCAGCCCCATGCCGCGTTATTACAGACCTTTGCCGTCTTCGCTGTGGCTTTTGCCCTGCGTCCACTCGGCGGCATAGTTTGTGGCATGCTGGGGGACAAACTGGGGCGCAAGCGTATTCTGTCCCTTACCGTGCTGCTGATGGCCGCTGCGACCACCGTCATTGGCCTGCTACCGACCTATCAAAGCATCGGGTTATGGGCACCGATCCTGTTGACGCTGACCCGCTGCTTACAAGGATTCTCCGCCGGTGGCGAATACGCAGGTGCCTGCGCCTACGTGATGGAGCACGCTCCAAATCACAAGCGCGCCTGGTACGGTAGCTTTATCACCGTTTCCACCTTTACAGCGTTCGCCTGTGCGGCGGTACTGACCTATGCGCTGGATGCCGTGCTCAGCGTGGAACAGATGAGCCACTGGGGCTGGCGCATCCCCTTCCTGATTGCCGCACCACTAGGGCTGGTCGGGGTTTATCTGCGTCTGCGCATGGAAGAGACGCCAGCATTCCGTGCCGCGCTGTCAGAAAATCACAGCGCCCCGCACTCACCGCTGACAGAGACCGTGCGTCATCAAGGGGGCAATATTCTGCGTCTCGGTGCATTTATCTCTCTGACCGCACTGAGTTTTTATATGTTTACCACCTATTTTTCCACCTACCTCCAGTTGGAAGGGCACTTTAGTCGCACGCAGTCACTGCGGGTCTCTACCCTGGCGCTGCTGTTTGCCGCGGCCCTTTGCCCGCTGGCTGGCGCACTTTGTGATCGCATCGGCAGACGAAAAACCATTCGGCTCACCGGCTGCTGGGTCATTTTCACCGTCTATCCGGCTTACTGGCTGGCAAACAGTGGACATCTTGGGGCGGCAATCTTTGGCGTCTTACTGCTGGCAACAGGGGCGGTTCTCTCCGGAGTGGTCACGGCGGCGCTGCTGTCTGAAGTGTTCCCGACACGGGCTCGCTATACGGCTTCAGCCATTACGTACAACCTGGCCTATACCCTTTTTGGCGGGACAGCACCCTTAGTCGCTACCTGGTTAATCAGTTTGACCGGCAGCAGCCTGGCTCCAGCGTTCTACCTGATTCTGGTGGCACTACTGGCTATTTCAGGCGGTATGGCACTGCCTGAAACGTCTCGCATTTCGCTACAGGATGAGCCCGATGTGCAGGAGAAATTACGCCATCGCGGGCGCGCATCGGTGAATTAACGGGAGGGGGTTCACGAAGCGCCCATCAGGGCGCTTCAGGTCAAGATTCAGTGATAAGCAGTCAATGCCTTAATCCATCTCAACCATCTCTTTCACATCAGTACGGTTAATCTGCTGCTTGTTGCCATTGGCATCTTTATAGCCGATCATACCGGTATCTGAGTCTACCTGCGGCTTGCCTTTAGCGATGATGGTTCGACCATCGTTGGTGTGCATCACATAGTTACTGGAGCAAGCAGCCAGGGTAAAGGCCATGGTACACACAGCCAGCACTGCGACGAGTTTTTTCATCTTCTATCTCCTTACAGATTGATTGCACAAAACCACCCGCATTTCGCTGGTTGACAGCAGAAAACAGAGAGATCGACTGCAAATGTCGACGCGTTATGCGGGTATTGGTTAATACCTTGCAATAATTAGCATAACGCGCTTTTCCATCTTTGCCAGGCTGAAACCCAGCTTTCGGTCTGGTCCTGGTTAACAGAAAGCGAGTCCGGCATGACCTTTTTCAATCCTGGCGCATTTCGTCAGCAGTTTCCTGCCCTGGCCGATGCAGGTGTCTACCTCGATAGCGCCGCAACGGCGCTGAAGCCTCAGGTGGTGATCGATACCACCCAGCAGTTCTATAGCCTGAGCGCGGGTACTGTGCATCGCAGTCAGTTTGCTGCCGCGCGTGAATTGACTGAGCGCTATGAGCAGGCACGGCAACAGGTGGCGGACTTCCTGCACGCGGGTGATGCCCGGCAAATCATCTGGACACGCGGTACAACCGAATCGATCAACCTGGTGGCCAATAGCTGGCTGCTACCGCGTTTGCAGCCAGGGGATGAAATTTTGGTAAGTGAAGCAGAGCACCATGCCAATCTGGTGCCGTGGCTGATGGTCGCCGCCGCGCGCCAGGCTCGCGTGGTGAAATGGCCACTGGGCGAGGATCATCTGCCGGATATGACGCTGCTGCCACAGCTCCTCAATGCGCGTACCCGGTTGGTCGCGGTGAGTCAGATGTCTAACGTCACTGGCGGTTGTCCGGATCTGGCGCAGATTATCCCGCAGGCACATGCCGTGGGTGCCAAAGTCCTGGTGGATGGTGCCCAGGGCGTGGTCCACCATGCCCCGGATGTTGCCGCCCTGAATATTGATTTCTATTCCTTTTCCGGCCACAAGCTGTACGGTCCGATGGGCATCGGCGTGCTGTATGGTAATGCGGCGCTGCTGGCTGAAATGGCACCGTGGCAAGGCGGCGGGAAAATGCTCACCGAGGTGAGTTTCTCTGGCTTTACCCCGCAGCCCGTTCCCTGGTGCTTTGAGGCCGGAACGCCTAATGTCGCAGGCGTGGTTGGGTTGAGCGCCGCACTGGCCTGGCTGCAACAACACAATTTGCCGCAGGCAGAACTATGGTGTCAGCAACTGGCGAGCATTGCAGAAGAGCAACTGGCAGAAATCAGCGGTTTTCGCAGCTTCCGCTCTGGTCAGTCGAGCCTGCTGGCGTTTGAGATTGCCGGTATTCATCACAGCGATATCGTGACCCTGCTGGCAGAGCATGGCATTGCGCTGCGGGCTGGGCAACACTGCGCCCAGCCATTGATGCAGGCACTCGGCGTTAGCGGCACGCTACGCGCTTCATTCGCCCCCTATAATAATCTCCAGGATGTGGATGCGCTGGTACGCGCCATGCGCAGCACGGTGGAATTGCTTTCGGAGTTTTAACATGTCACAGCAGATTGGCCAGCACCCGTTTGGCGACCTGATCACCCGCGCAGGGCTCGAGGAGAAATTTGCCCATTTTCACCAGTGGGAGGATCGCTATCGTCAGCTCATCCAGTTGAGCCGACAGCTTCCACCGTTGGACGAAGCGTTAAAAACACCAGAGATTGAGCTGAGCGGCTGTGAAAACCGGGTCTGGTTGGGAAGCCAAAAACGCAGCGATGGAACTCTGCATTTTTACGGTGAAAGTGAGGGAAGAATTGTTCGCGGATTGCTGGCGGTGTTGCTTACTGCGATTGAAGGCCAGACGCCACAGGCCCTGCTGGCGCAAGACCCGCTGCAACTGTTTGATCAGCTTGGGCTACGCGCTCAGCTCAGCGCCTCACGCAGTAGCGGATTAAAA
The DNA here is from genome assembly GCF_011752615.1 of Candidatus Pantoea multigeneris. Lineage (NCBI taxonomy): Bacteria > Pseudomonadati > Pseudomonadota > Gammaproteobacteria > Enterobacterales > Erwiniaceae > Pantoea > Candidatus Pantoea multigeneris. Next base: position 155,626 of record NZ_VWXF01000007.1, on the reverse strand, counting down.
GCGTTGGCTGAAGCGGTACATGCCGCCGCACGCGCAGCGGCATAGTTTCAGGCTTTGCGCGCTAACCGCGCCTGGAACTTTTTCAGTGCGTGAGAGACGGCGACAAAACCAAAGGTGGCGGTCACCATCGTGGCTGCCCCAAAGCCCGATTCGCAGTCCATCCGCTTTGGCCCTTCAGCCGTGGCACGGGAAGCACAGACGCTGCCATCTGCCTGTGGATACACCAGATGCTCGGTGGAGAAGACACAGTCAATGCCGAGCTTACCTTTGTTGTTCTTCACCACACCCATCGCTTTCAACCGCTCACGCAGTTTCGCGGCCAGGGGGTCTTGCACCGTTTTTGCCAGATCGGCGACCTGAATCTGGGTCGGATCGATCTGCCCACCCGCGCCACCGGTGGTGATCAGCGGGATTTTATTCCGTCGACACCAGGCGATCAGGGCCGCTTTGGGGCGCACGCTGTCTATGGCATCAATCACATAGTCAAACCCGGCAGACAGCAGCTCAGCGGTGTTTTCTGGCGTAATAAAGTCATCAATACAGATGATCTCGCAGTCGGGATTGATCGCACGCATCCTGTCCGCCATCACTTCCGTCTTGGCTTTGCCCACGTTCTCTTTGAGCGCATGGATCTGGCGGTTGGTATTGGTCACACAGATATCATCCATGTCGATCAGGGTAATTTTACCAATCCCCGTGCGCACCAGCGCTTCAGCGGCCCATGAGCCAACGCCGCCAATACCGATAACGCAGAAGTGGGCATCTGCAAAGTGTTGCAGCGCGTCTTGCCCATACAGACGCGCAGTGCCGCCAAAGCGTTGCCGCCAGGCGTCATTAACCACAGCCATAACAAACCTTATAACGTGAGCGGGCACGCAGGCCCGCAGTCAGGAATCAGTTGGAACCTAATAACATTGAGCCATTATTACCGCTTTGCACGTTACTGAACAGCGTCTGACCACTGCCAGGGGCAGATTTCAGTACCCAGACACGGCCATAGTGGTTATAGAACCCTGCCAGGTGTGCTGCATCCGGTCCGATCCCCTGATAGATGTCAAAGTGCTGGCCTTTAATGGCTCCGCCAACGTCCAGTGCGACCATCAGGCGCATTTCATACTGCCCGTTGAATTTGCCTTTCGCATTCAACTGCGGCACTTCTGCAAGCAGTACCGTTCCGGCAGGAATAATCGAACGATCGGAGGCAACCGAAGCTTTCGCAATTAACGGCACCGCGCTGGCCCCGCGCACGGGGGCGAAATTTTCCGGCTTGAAGAAGACAAACGAGGCGTTGGTTTCCAGCAGTGACCGCACTTCCTGCGGTGAGTGCTCCTGCGCCCACTGGCGAATCGCCTGCATCGACATATCTTCGCGCTTCACTTCACCGCGATCGATCAGCTCTTTACCGATACTGTGATAAGCCCAGCCATTTTTGCCGCCGTAACCAAAGAAGCTCAGGGGCTGCCCGTCACCGAAGTCCACGTAGCCGCTGCCCTGCACATCCATCATGAAGTTATCAATCAGCGAGTTGCTGTAAGCCACCACATAGTTATCGCTCAGGGCACCGCTGTAGATGCTGGCACGGCTAGGTAATTTTTGCCCACGTTTGCGTGGCGGCATACGGTAGATCGGATACTGGAATTCACCCTGTCGGGTATAGCGTGCTTCAACCACCGGGGTGTAATAACCGGTAAATTGCACGTTGCCGTAATTATCCGTTCCTTCCATCTGATAGGCATTAATACCGAACTGACGCAGCTGGCGGGTATCACCGCCGGCAAGCAGCCAGTTTTCTACTGCACTGTAGGTGCCGGTATTGCGGCCAAATAACCCGGTGGCAGCGTACTGAATCTGTCGCACCTGGTCGCTAAAATCTTTGCCATTCACGGGGCGGCCTTTGGCATTCGGCTGATTAACCAGCGCCAGTGGCTGGTCCAGTTTTCCGTCTATATATTGCTGGCCGCGATCGGTAGGCCTGGAGCTACAGCCAGCCAGCAGCGCAATTACAGCGCCAGTAAGTACATACTTCGTCCAGTGTCCTTTCATTGCAATCTCATATAAGAAGGCGTGCCAGCCGCGACGATAGCAAAGGGGCAGTCAGAAAGGAATGCGTCCCTGTTGCTGCCGTGCATGGCAGTATAATTAATAATCAAAAAGCGGCTAAAACCCGCATTTCTCGCTAAATTTACGAATTAACTGGAAAAAAAAGTTGCATCGCCGCGCTCGCAGAGTATAGTGCGCATCCACGGACGCGGGGTGGAGCAGCCTGGTAGCTCGTCGGGCTCATAACCCGAAGGTCGTCGGTTCAAATCCGGCCCCCGCAACCAATAATGTGATGCAGTAAAGAAGTCGTACGGACGCGGGGTGGAGCAGCCTGGTAGCTCGTCGGGCTCATAACCCGAAGGTCGTCGGTTCAAATCCGGCCCCCGCAACCAACAATGTGATGCAGTAAAGTAGTAATACGGACGCGGGGTGGAGCAGCCTGGTAGCTCGTCGGGCTCATAACCCGAAGGTCGTCGGTTCAAATCCGGCCCCCGCAACCAACATTGTTGAGTAACTACCATGCTCAGTAGTTACCTGTGAAGCAGTAAAAGAAGTTTTCGGACGCGGGGTGGAGCAGCCTGGTAGCTCGTCGGGCTCATAACCCGAAGGTCGTCGGTTCAAATCCGGCCCCCGCAACCAATCTTTAAAGCACCTTAACGGGTGTTTTTTTGTTTTTATCTTCCGTAAAACAGCACAGCTTAGCGCTGTGCCAGTGAAACCCCGCTAGCAAAATACTCTTTTATCCCCTGCAAGATCGCTGTTGCCATCTGGTGTTGATAACGCGTGGTGCGTAATCGACGCTCCTCCTCCACGTTACTGATAAACGCCGTTTCCACCAAAATTGAGGGAATGTCCGGTGCTTTGAGTACCGCAAACCCTGCCTGATCCACCGTGCGCTTATGCAGATGGTTAATCTTACCGATATGCTTTAACACCGCGTGACCAAACTTCAGGCTGTCATGGACGGTCTGGCGCTGCACCATATCAAACATCGTATGGTCGAGATAACGGTCGCCGCTCAGACTGACGCCGCCAATCAAATCTGATTCATTCTGCGTCTGTGCCAGAAAACGCGCCGCCGCCGAGGTCGCACCTTTGGTCGAAAGTGCGAATACCGAAGAACCGCGTGCGGCACGGCTGGTGAAAGCATCCGCATGAATCGAGACAAACAGATCGGCACGCTGCGCCCGCGCTTTAGCTACCCGAACCCGTAACGGGATAAACACGTCGTCGCTGCGGGTCATATACGCTTTCATATTCGGCTCGCTGGCAATCAGCTTTCGCAGTTGCAGTCCGATCTTCAGTACGATGTCTTTTTCACGCGTTTTGTATTTGCCGTGTGCACCAGGATCTTCACCGCCATGGCCGGGATCGATCATGATCACCAGCGGCCGATCTCGTCCTGCTTTGCCCGGCAACGGTGGCGGAACCAGAGCCTCTTTCTGCTCCAGCGCCCCCTGGTTATAGTCTTTCAGCAAAGCCAGCAGCGGATCGTCTTCGGTAGCCGCTGCTGACTGCTGCGGATAAAGATCCACCACCAGGCGATGACGAATCCCGGCAACCGGCTGGAGAGTAAACACTTTGGGGTCGACCGGCTTTTTCAGCTCCAGCACAATACGCACCGTGTGGGCATCAAACTGCCCGACTCTGGCCGCCTGAATATAGGGATCATCCACCCGTACCAGCTTATCGACCCCCCGCAGTACCGGATTGAGCTGGCTATTTTCAATATCCACCACCAGCCGATTGGGCCCAGAGAGCATAAACTGCTTGTACTGGAGAGAAACGCTGGATTCCAGCGTTAAACGTGAATAAGTTGATGAAGGCCAGATGCGTACTGCCACAACATGACTACTGGCTGCCAGCCCCAGGGGACTGACACTCAGTAGCCATAATGCGCCGGTATACTTTAAAAACCGGCGTCGGGAGCAGCACTTATCTCTTGCACACATAGTCATCCACTACTGTATTGGGTAAATTTCAGTCATTTGAGAAAAAATGCGTCATCGCTTATTGTCTACAAATGAGTAACAACTTCAGCTAACTCACAGATAATGCAGGCTATTAGTTACTTGTTCACCTAAAAAAAAGTAAATTTTCGTCAACATTGCCCCTTGCAAAATGCGCGATAAAAGAATAAAAATACAAAAATTTCGAATAATCATTCACTGAGGATTTGCCGTGAAGGAACGTAGTACCGAACTGGTTCAGGGCTTTCGCCATACCGTTCCCTATATCAATGCGCATCGGGACAAAACGTTTGTCATCATGCTGAGTGGCGAAGCGATCGAACACGAGAACTTCTCTACCATCATTAATGATATTGGTCTCCTTCACAGCCTTGGTATCCGTCTGGTGGTGGTCTACGGCGCTCGCCCGCAGATCGATGCCAGCATGGCGGATCGTCAGTTGGAACCGGTTTATCACAAACACACGCGCGTCACAGACAGCCAGTCGCTGGAGCTGGTCAAGCAGGCCGCAGGCCGATTGCAGCTGGATATCACGGCACGCCTGTCGATGAGCCTGAATAACACCCCACTTCAGGGCGCACACATTAATGTCGTCAGCGGTAACTTCATTATCTCCCAGCCTTTGGGCGTGGATGATGGCGTTGACTACTGCCACAGTGGCCGCATTCGTCGTATCGATGAAGAGGCGATTCACCGCCAGCTAGATAATGACGCTATCGTCCTGATTGGCCCGGTTGCCGTTTCCGTGACCGGCGAAAGCTTTAATCTGACGTCAGAAGAGATAGCGACCCAGGTCGCGATTAAGCTAAAAGCGGAGAAAATGATCGGCTTCTGCGCCGAACAGGGTGTGACCAATCGGGAAGGACAGATCGTGTCTGAGCTGTTCCCTAACGAAGCACAGCAGCGCATTGATGAGATGGAAGGTGAAGGCGATTACCTCTCTGAGCCCGTCCGCTTCCTGCGCGGCGCCGTTAAGGCCTGCCGCAGTGGTGTACGTCGTAGCCATCTGATCAGCTATCAGGAAGATGGCACGCTGATTCAGGAGCTGTTCTCACGCGATGGCATCGGCACCCAGATTGTCATGGAGTCGGCGGAACAGATTCGCCGTGCCACCATCAACGATATTGGCGGAATCCTTGAGCTGATCCGCCCACTGGAGCAACAGGGTATCCTGGTGCGCCGTTCACGTGAGCAGTTGGAGATGGAGATCGACAAGTTCACCATCATTGAGCGCGATAATCTAACCATTGCTTGCGCTGCGCTCTATCCATTCCCGGAAGAGAAGATTGGCGAGATGGCCTGCGTGGCGGTTCATCCTGACTATCGTAGCTCCTCCCGTGGCGAACTGCTGCTTCAGCGCGTGGCGCTACAGGCGAAACAGATGGGGCTGAGAAAGCTGTTTGTGTTAACCACACGCAGTATTCACTGGTTCCAGGAGCGTGGCTTCACGCCGGTTGAAATTGAGTCTCTGCCGGAGAGCAAAAAGAAAATGTATAACTATCAGCGCCGGTCCAAAGTGCTGATGGCAGATCTGACCTGATTAGCATGCAGTAGCTGTACGGCCGGCACTCAGGCCATGTGTACCCGTGACTGCTCAAGGCATCAATGAAAAATGCCCCTCACTGTTGAGGGGCTTTTTTTGTGCTCTGTTTACTGCACTCCGCTCTGCAACGGTAGAGACTTTTGCAGATTCGTCACCGACTGCCAGGTTTTCCACCCCGGCTGATGCGCATACTCGGTGGTGGATGCATTGCCAGAGATTTGCGATGTTATCGCCATCCCCTCTTGTTTCATCACCGCCTGATTAAAGAAGTTAGCCAGGGAAACCGGCGTCAGCTTCTCGATTTGCGCAATCACTTTCTGCCGGGTATCAAACTGGTAGTTCTGACGAGTGAAGTCGCGACTGTAGCGCCCCGCTTCTTCATCCAGGGTTTGCGGCCGCTGGCTCAGGTCGTTAATCATCGCCTGCTGGTACTGTGCAAAGTCGCTCTGCTTCATCTCGCGCAGACGTTTTTCTGCCTGCGGATAGAAAGCCTGATAGCGTTTCAGCAGATAGGCCGGTTGCTGCGTATTACTTTGCAACAGGAAACCAATCCCCCACTGTCTGCCTACTGGCATCTGGAAAGCAAAAACGGCATAACCTAACTGTTCCTGAGTACGTAACTGGCTGTAGAACCACGGCTGAACAATCTGGCTTAACAGGGTACTGTTGGCCATACTCTGGTATTCACTGTAGCCCAGCGGAATGTACAGTGCCGCCAGCGCGGAGTCCGTGCTACTGCCTGCTTTCTCCAGATTGGCTTTTACCGGATGTTTAAACGCCACGTACCGACTGTGCCAGTTCGCGTCTTGCTGGATCGCCAACTGTTGCGTCAGCGAGTGGCCGAGTTTTTCGACCTCTGCGGCACTGAGATTTCCCACCACCATCATTTCCGGCGTGGCATCACGGAGTAGGCTGTCACGGTAGGCCATAACCTGTTGCAGGGTCATGCTTTTTACCAGCTGACGCCGCGTATCACGTTGGGTATAGGGCACCTGAGAAACCAGTTGCAGCGGTTCAACCGCTTGTTCGTAGGCTTTGCCTTTGTCGGCGGCAGCCAACCGCTCCAGATACCAGGACTTAGCCTGCTCAAGCTGCGTTTCATTCGGCGTAAAGCTGGCATAGCCTTCAATCAGTTTCTGGAACAGCGCAGGTAAGCGCTGCGTAAAGCCACTGGCATTAAACACCAACCCTTCATCTTCGCTGGTCGAGAAGCTAATCCCTCCCACCGAGGCCTGAGAGCTAAGCTGGTCCAGCGCCAAGCCCGACAAATAGTCATTCAGCCCAAACAGCACCTGCTGTTGTGCATCACTGATAGCCCCTTTGTTACGCAGGGCCAGCGTAATAGTTGCTTTGGGTTCACTGGCATAATACTGACTTGGCATCCAGTAGAGCCGGATAGGATCGTTGCTTTTCAGCCGTTCAGGGTGGGCATATTTTTTGCCGTCCTGTGGAATCAGGCTGAAATCGTCCGGGATATAGGGATTCAGCTCCGGCAAAGAGAGAGTGATTTGGCTGGCACGCTGCTGCCAGTCGGTAAAGGTGGCAGCGGAAATACGGTCAACCTCATACGGCGCATGAACAAAATAGGCCTCTTTGTTGTGCGGTTCATCCGGGCTGATGTACCAGAGACGCACGTTCTGCGGCGTCAGTTCCGCCAGGCGACTCTGAATAGCCGCGGGGTCCCACTGGTCTGCCAAGTAGGGAGCATCGAGGGTGTGGGCGATTGGCGTACGAAGCATGGTATCTGCCAGCCACGAAATATAGTCCATATCGCGCGTAATAGAGGGATAGCGGAAATCCAGCGCCAGCACATGGGAAACTTCATCAAAATAGTGCCGGTCAATCCCCTGCTGCTGTAACAGATGCAGGTAGCTGAAAATGGCCGCCACCACTTCATCCCGTTGCGCCAGACCTTTATCCGTCAACGAAACCGAGATAGCAAACACACCGCTGCTGCGGTTGGTCATCGGATCGGCACCGGCATTGATACCATCCGCCAGTCCCTGCTTTTGCAGCCAGTCTGACAGCGTATTTTTACTGCGATTACCAATCAGGTAGCTAATCAGCGTATCGGTTTTACTGCGGAAACGGTCGCTGTCATTCGCAATACGAAACTCCAGTCGTAGCTGCTTACGCGGCTGGGCTGGCACATAGTGAATGATGATGCCTTTCTGCGCATCGGTCACCACTGGCACGGTAATCGCAGGCACGGTGGCATTGTGATTAGGCACACGACCAAAGGTTTGTACCGCAATGGCGGCCATTTCTGGCAGTGGCATGTTACTGTAAATCACCGCTTTCATCAGGTTGGCGGAGTAGTGCTGATGATAAAAATCCACTAAAGCCTGATGCAGATTACTGCCCGGTTTATCGCTCAGCGTCTCTAAGTTCCCCCCGGAATACCGGGAACCTGGGTGGGCAGGATTGAGGGTTTCAGCACCGACCTGCGCCATACGCAGCCCGTCGCGCGAGCGCGCCATGGTCAGTTCGGCATTCACCGCATTGCGTTCTTTATCCGCATTGGCGGGATCGAGCAGCGGTTCAGCAATGGCATCGGCCAGCCTGTCGACTGCCGGCAGTAGCGCATCATTTTCTACTTCAAGGTAAAAAGCGGTGCGATAGGATGCCGTGCTGGCATTGTGGCTCCCGCCATGTTTCTTGAGGAACTCCGAAAAGTTTTCCGGCTCTGGATAGCGTTTTGATCCCATCAGGATCATATGTTCGAGGTAGTGGGCCAGGCCCAGTTGCTGATCGGGGTCGTCCAGCGAGCCAATGGGTAGAGTGAGAGCCGCCAGCGCTTTCTGCGCCTCACTGTCAGAAACCAGCAGTACCGTCATACCGTTATCCAGCGTTATCGCCTGATACTGCCGGGGATCTTTCTCACTTTTGTGGATGATTTCATTCACAGGCTGCCAGCCTGCATCGTTTTGTGCTTGCGCACCGATCGCCGTCAGGCTCAGCACTATCGCTACCAGCCAGCTTGCGTATTTATGCATCTAATCACCTTTTCTTCTCTCTAACGGTAGCCGCTGGCGCATCCTGTGCACCTTATATTCAGCAACCGTCCTACTGCCTGCTATGCATCATCTTCACTCACTCACCGCCCTTGGTATTGGCGATGAGCAACCCAATCACTCTACCTTGTCTCCTCAGGGATCGGAACAACGCAGCCACGTCAGCGTGCTTTCACGTTGCATTCCTCCCGACACGGTCACAGTTTCCCGCCGACAGGGGGCATAACCCGGCTCCGTCACCACGTGGCTGCGCCAGCCTGCCGTTTCATGGCCCAGTAGACGATCTGCGGCTACCTGCCCTGCTTCGCGCTGAAGGCGTTGCTGCACAAACCCCTGGCTAAGCGCGCGGTGGTATCCCAGTAACGCACTGACGCTTAGCGCCATCAGCAACAGGGCAAACAGCAATTCGGGTAAGCTAAAACCACGTTCACTGCGCATCCGGTTCACACCCCTGGCTTAGCGGGCAGAAATCAATCCAGCCGTGCGGTAAACGGCTAATTTTTCCCTGTTGCCAACTGACCCAACGCCACAACTGCAACTCACTGTCCACGCCTCGGCCTTGCAGCAAAAACCGCTGGTCTTTCACAGAGCGCAGGCAGCTTTGCCAGCCCGCAGTTGTGTCTTGCTGGCATACCCAGCCTACGCTCTGCGGCCAGGTAAGATGCTCTGCCCATGCCAGCGCGGACTGCGCTTGCCAAAAGGCCGCTATCCGCTGGCGGTCATCCACGACGGTAGACATCCCCTGCTCCAGTAATAACCGGCTAAAATGCAAAGTTCCTGCGCCCATCAGCAACACCATCATGACCATCATCAGGGCACTGCTGCCTTGTTGCTTCACAGGTTTTCCCTCAGCACCCAGCGTTGTGCCGTGACCTGCTGCTGTCCTGACTGAAGCGTCAGGGATAAGTGAACTTGCGCCCCCCTCTGCTCGGCACCAAACGCCTGCACCGTCATGAAAGCGGGGTCGGTAACACGCTCCCAGCCGCTACCCTGACACTGTGAGACACCACGTTGCGCCTCAAGTTGCTGCTGACGCAACCGCCAGCCAAAATAGTCACTCGCGCTATGCTGTGGCCCTTCCCAACGACCGTTGCTGTTGTCATCCCAGCGCAATAAGAGACAGCGGCCACTGTCCGCGATGGTTAACGCAGGACCGCTACAATCACCATTGCAGTAACCCGATCGCCGTACCGCCTTTTCCAGCGCCAGCAGGAGCAGCTGTGCTTCCTGATAAAGCAGCGCCCGCTGAACCATGCGCGCATTCTCCTGCAATAACAGCGGTAAAAAGCGTCCGGCAGCCAGCAATAAAATCGCGCTGAGTGCCAGAGCGACCAGGACTTCAGCGAGCGTGAATCCACCCTGTTTCATTCGCAGCCCGCCTCTTTCGGTTGGCACAGCCTTACGCGCCCCCGCACTGAAATCACGACCCGTACCCGCCCGGCTGGGTTACTGAGTTCGATGTGGCCTGCTTTGGCCGTATCGCGCAGCCCATAAAAACCGGGTTCACCCCGTAGAGACTCAAGCCGAATGTCGTTAAAAGCCGGGAGAAAATGGTGACGTGAGGGCTGATGGCATCCCTGTTGCCTGGCACCGACGCCAATGCACCAGAGGGTTCCAGGTTCGCTCCAAACGGTCAGATCCCGATTGAGTGCGTTGGCTTCCGCGCGCAGGCGCAGCAGCCAGGCCTGTAGCTGCTGGGCGGTTTGTTTGAGCTGCTGCTGTTGCTGCCAACGCTGCCAGCCGTGCATCCCGCTGGTGCTGAGAACAGCAATGATGGCGACCACAACCAGCAGTTCCAGTAAGGTAAATCCCTGATGTGTATTTTTCATGCAGGAAGCATGACAGGAGGCCATTTTCCAGACCAGAGACGTTACACCGGCGCGGAAGCGGGTTAACAAAGTTTCCACGTCCTTGCGCAGCAATTGCCCCGCACCTGGGAGCGGCTTCGCAGCAACCCTCAGGCAACAGGCAAAAAAAAACGCCCCACAAAGGGACGTTTTCACTGACTGGCGAGAGACCGTTAAATCGCAACCGGTGCCTTGATGGCTGGATGCGGATCGTAACCTTCAATCTCAAAGTCTTCAAAACGGTAATCAAACAGCGAAGCGGGTTTGCGTTTAATCACCAGTTTTGGCAGCGGACGCGGCTCACGCGTTAATTGCAGCTGCGTCTGTTCCATGTGGTTGTTGTAGAGGTGTGTATCCCCTCCCGTCCAGACGAAATCACCCACTTCCAGCGAGCACTGCTGTGCCACCATATGCACCAGCAACGCATAACTGGCGATGTTAAACGGCAAGCCGAGGAACACATCGCACGAACGCTGATAAAGCTGGCAAGAGAGTTTGCCATCGGCAACGTAGAACTGGAAAAACGCATGGCAAGGTGCCAGCGCCATCTGATCCAACTCACCTACGTTCCACGCGGAAACAATAATTCGGCGCGAATCCGGGTCACTTTTCAGTTGCTCAATCACCCGGCTCAACTGGTCGATTTTCTCGCCGTCAGGCGCGCCCCAGCTTCGCCACTGCTTGCCATACACCGGACCTAAATCACCGTTCTCGTCCGCCCACTCATCCCAAATCGTGACCTTGTTCTCTTTCAGGTAACCGATGTTGGTTTCACCGTTCAGGAACCACAGCAGCTCATGAATAATCGAGCGTACGTGACACTTTTTGGTGGTGACCAGCGGAAAACCTTCTTGCAGGTTAAAACGCATCTGGTAGCCGAAAACGGAGAGCGTACCGGTGCCGGTACGGTCTGATTTTTGCGTGCCCTGCGCCAGTACATGGCGCATCAGGTCTTGATACTGCTTCATTATTTCACTTCTCCGGTACGCTTCTGCCCGTGACGCCAGTAGGCCCAGACAATCATCAGCAGGCCAATGATAATCATTGGTGTGGACAGGATCTGCCCCATGCTGATACCACCAGGGTAGAGGCCGAGCTGCGCATCAGGCTGGCGGAAGAACTCAATCACAAAGCGGAAGATGCCGTAGCACATCAGGAACAGGCCTGATACCGCCCCCATAGGGCGCGCTTTGCGAATGAACAAATTCAGGATGATAAACAGCACCACACCTTCCAGTGCCAGCTCATAGAGCTGTGAAGGATGGCGCGGCAGAACCCCATAAGTATCCAGCAGGCTCTGCCATTCTGGATGCGTTGGGATCAGCGCTAAATCTTCGCTACGAGAGCCAGGGAACAGCATCGCCCATGGGAGTTTCGGATCAACCCGGCCCCACAGCTCACCGTTGATAAAGTTGCCGAGACGACCCGCACCCAGACCAAATGGGATCAATGGGGCGATGAAATCTGAAACCTGGAAGAAAGTACGTTTAGTGCGACGGGCAAAGATCAACATCACCACGATCACGCCAATCAAGCCACCGTGGAACGACATACCGCCATCCCAGACCTTGAACAGATACAGCGGGTTGGCCAAAAAGAGTGGCAAGTTGTAGAACAGCACATAGCCGATACGTCCACCAAGGAAAACCCCGAGGAAACCGGCATACAGCAGATTTTCAACTTCCTCTTTTTTCCAGCCGCTACCCGGTTGGTTAGCACGGCGAACCGCCAGCCACATGGCGAATACAAAGCCCACCAGATACATCAAACCGTACCAGTGGAGAGAGATCGGACCGATGGAGAAAATTACCGGATCGAACTGAGGAAACTGAATATAGCCGTTAGTCATCTTTCACCATTCAATTTTCTGCCCTGAAAAAAGGGAACTGTCGCTGGGGATGTTAAAGGCTGCGCATAATAGCACAGCCTAATTACGCTGACTGCGCGGAATGTGTAACGGTCAACGACCACCGCGGATCAAACCGCCGAGGCCACGCCGCTCCATAAAGGCAGACACCAGATGGCGTACTTCCGACGCCGTATTGGCCTCTCTGCACTGCCGGTTGAGCTTTTCTGCCTCCGCGCGATCGAGATGGCGCAGCAGGTATTTTACACGCGGAACGTTTTTGCCGTTCATGCTCAGATGGTAATACCCCATACCGATGAGTATCGCTACACACATTGGGTCACCGGCCATTTCACCGCACAGGCAGAGTTGCAAACCTGCACGTTGCGCATCCTGAGCAATGCCATGTAATGCGCGCAGCATCGCGGGGTGCAGCGGATCATACAGGTTCGCTACGCGGGTGTTATTGCGATCAACCGCCAGTAGATACTGGGTGAGGTCGTTAGAGCCTACCGAAATAAAATCAACCCGATCCGCCAGATGAGAGATCATGTAGAGCATCGAAGGCACTTCGATCATCACGCCAATCTGCGGCTTAGGAATGATATATCCCAGCATGTCTTCGACTTCACGCGCAGCACGATCAATCAGACGCTTTGCATCATCAATTTCGTCGATTTGGCTGATCATCGGCAGCAAAATGCTGAGATTCCCGCTGGCTACGTTGGCACGCAACATGGCGCGAACCTGCACGAGGAAAATCTCGGGCTGGTCGAGGGTTAAACGAATACCACGCCAGCCGAGGCTGGGGTTTTCTTCGCTGATCGGCATGTACGGCAGTTGCTTATCGGCACCGATATCCAGTGTACGCAGCGTCACCGGTTTTTTGTGGAACAGTTGCAGCATGCCCTGATACTGCGCCACCTGCTCCTCTTCAGAAGGGAAGCCATTTTGCAGCATAAACGGGATTTCGGTGCGATACAGCCCGATACCATCGACCCAGTTATCCAGCGTCTGCTCATGCTCCGGGCTTAATCCGGCATTCAGCATCACCGTGACCATCTCGCCGCTTTTCAGGGCACCGGGCTGTTCTACTACGCCTTCCGCCATCTTGCTCAGCGCGTTTTCTTCGCTGATCAGACGCTGATACTCCTGCACCAATACGGTTTCAGGATCGATCAGCAACTCGCCACGATAGCCATCCACAATCAGCAGACGCTTATTCAAATGACTCGGCTGAATATCCGCGCCCATGACGGTAGGAATGCCCATGGCACGGGTCAGGATAGCGGCATGGGAGTTTGAAGCACCATCACGCACCACGATGCCCGCTAAGCGCTCATGGGGAAGCTCCGCCAACGTGGTGGCCGTCAGTTCATCGGCGACCAGCACAAAACGTTCTGGCCAGGCATTGGTGCCGACCAGCGTATCATCGAGGTGAAACAGCAAACGCTGCCCCAGTACACGCAGATCGCCTGCACGTTCACGCAGATAGGTGTCTTGCAGGCTGGCAAACTGGGCAGCGAATTTTTCAATAACGGTTTTGACGGCCCACTCGGCAACGGATCCGCGCTCAATCTCAGCCAGCAGATCTTTCTTCAGACGCGCATCACTGAGCAGGTGGGAATAAAGATCAAAAATCGCGGCGCTCTCTTTCTGCACGCTGGCAGAAAAGCGCTTACTGAAACGACGGAACTCTGCGCCCGCTTCACTCATGGCGAGCGCGAGGCGCTCACGTTCACGCTGCACATCCAGCGTTGAGGCGGCAGTAACCTGATCGAGCAAGGGTTGTGTTTCATCCACCCAACCCGGTGCCACCGCTACGCCAGGCGCAGCGGCGATCGCTTTCACGCGCGTCTGACGGAATTGACCAAATAGCTGGCCCAGCTGTGATTGTGACAACAGTCCGGCCATTTGCGTGGCCAGCGTGACCAGAAACGACTCTTCGCTTTCGTCAAACTGGCGGTGTTCACGCTGCTGAACCACCAGCACGCCCAGTAGCTGGCGGCGGCTGATAATGGGAACACCGAGAAACGAGCGGTAACGCTCTTCTTTTACCGAGGGAATATATTTAAAGCTGGGGTGACTTTGCGCATCAGCCAGGTTTATCGGCTCCGCTAATCGCCCGACTAGCCCGACGATACCTTCATCAAATGCAAGCGTGATCGTGCGCCCGCGCGGCTTTTTTAGGCCGCGCGTCGCCATCAGGTAGTAGCAGCGTCGATCGTGATCGGCGAGGTAAACAGAGCAGACTTCGGTTTCCATCGCCAGACAGATTTCGCTGACCAGCAGGTCGAGTGCTTCATTCAGACGCGGAGCACTCGCGACTTTTTCGACGATTTCGCGTAACTGAGTAAGCATAAGTGGTGCGGACTATCCCCTTTTGCGTCGTTGAGCGGCGTTGTTACGCTGCCCGGAGCTCTCCTGCATAGACATCACCACGCCAGCGAATTCCTTCATCACGCGGCGATAAACATCGCGTTTAAAGGAGACAACCTGACGGACTGGATACCAGAAGCTCACCCAACGCCAGCCATCGAACTCCGGCGTACTGCTGTGCTGCACATTAATATCCGCGTCGCTGCCCATCAACTGCAGAAGATACCACTTTTGTTTTTGGCCAATACAAACCGGTTTTGTGTCCCAACGCACCAAACGTTTTGGCAACTTGTAGCGTAACCAGTTACGGGTAGAAGCAAGTATTCGAACATCTTTGCGATGAAGTCCCACCTCTTCGAACAGCTCTCGATACATCGCCTGTTCGGTAGATTCACCGGGATTGATGCCTCCCTGGGGAAACTGCCAGGAGTGCTGTCCAAAGCGTCTGGCCCACAACACTTGTCCTTGCCGATTACAAATTACGATACCAACATTCGGGCGGTAGCCATCATCATCGATCACCAGACTACCTCAAAGCAAAATTTGAATAGGATGATTGTTTCACACTCCTCACAGGCGGTAAACCACTGCTTAACAGCGGGTATAGCGGAACAACATGGCAATAACTCACAGAGTTGGCCTTAGTTATAAACAGAGAGGGATCAAAAAACGCGATCTTATTCACGTTTTCTGTGGATAGCTTTGTGCAGAACACGGGAATTAACTGAATAACAGCCTGATTTCAGCGTGTGGACAACAAAAACTCATGGCGGAATTATAAATGATAATCAGTGATTTAACCAAGGATCAGCCACCGGTCATTTACCCCATTCCCCCTCGGGTTTACAGCACATACGGTGATTGGCTAAAGATCCACCACCGGCGTTTTTATCCACAGATAATGCACTAACTCCAGGCACGATCGGTGAAAAACTGGGATAAAAAGGGAAAGTCAAGGCTGTAAATGAAAACAGTAGCCACTATGGCTGTGGCTTATCCCACCTTTCTGTGGATAACTTAGTTTAAGATCCTGTTCATTAATCCGGGCAAGCTGGGATAACCTGCGGTTGCGCAAAATTCAAACGGCGAAGACATGCTAAAAAGCCATGCTGAATCATGCTATTATCCGATCGGCGGCGAAAAATTTGCTGTGGAAAAGATCGCCACCTTCTAATCTGTACGTTTTTCACCCACCCGAGCTATTACGATGATCCTGCCGCAATTACCACCAGAAAATGAAGCTGAACTGATGGCCAGAGCACAGGCCGTTGCGGGGCTGACGTTAGCCGATGCCGCCGCACAAATTGGCCTCGCTATTCCGGCCAATTTACAGCGAGCTAAAGGCTGGGTGGGCACATTGCTGGAACTGCATCTGGGGGCCAGTGCGGGGAGTAAAGCCGAACAGGATTTTGCCCACCTCGGGATCGAGCTCAAAACCATTCCCGTGGATAGCCGTGGTAAGCCGCTGGAGACCACCTTTGTCTGCGTAGCGCCGCTCACCGGCAACAGCGGTGTCACCTGGCAAAGTAGCCATCTGCGGCATAAGCTTGCGCGGGTGTTGTGGATACCGGTTGAAGGTGAACGCACGATTCCGCTGGCTGAACGCCGGATCGGTGCGCCTCTGCTGTGGACACCGAGCGCAGAAGAAGACGCGATGTTGCGCCATGACTGGGAAGAGCTGATGGATATGATTGTGCTCGGCCAGGTTGAGCGCATCACTGCACGCCACGGTGAGTGGCTGCAAATACGGCCTAAGGCGGCCAACAATAAGGCACTAACCCAGGCGATCGGAGAAAATGGTCAGCCGATTATGACGCTGCCCCGCGGCTTCTATTTGAAGAAGAGTTTCACCGGACCTCTGCTGGCTCGTCACTTTCTGATTTGATCCTGCCAGCAATTTGTCAAGCAAGTTAAAACGGCTTTTGCATTTTTCAGATTGATGCAATAGCACTGTCATCAGAAGGATCTGATACTACACTTTTGCTAGTGTAGTCGCATATAGGGAGCGAAACGATGAAATTTCTGGCAGGGGTTGGCGTATTGCTGGCCGCAACGGTCATGCTGAGTGGTTGTAGTAGCGATTATGTCATGGCAACCAAAGATGGCCGTATGATTTTGACGTCAGGTAAGCCAAACATCGATAAAGACACCGGGCTGGTCTCTTATACCGATCAAAGCGGTAATAAGATGCAGATCAACGGCGACGATATCTCAACGATGATTGAACGTTAAGTGCTGAATTGACCCGCCTGCTGTGATTTCGCTTCCAGCAGGCAATTTCCCTGTATTTCCCCCTTCCTTCCCGCTTGTTTACCGCGTTATAGTCCCAGGTGAGACACCATTCCATTCCATGAAAAAAGGAAGCCGGCAATGCATTATCACCGTATCCCCCACAGTACACTGGAAGTTAGCCAACTGGGGTTAGGCACCATGACATTTGGTGAGCAAAACAGCGAAGCCGATGCTCATGCGCAACTGGATTATGCCGTTAGCCGTGGTATCAATCTGATTGATACCGCAGAGATGTATCCGGTGCCGCCGCGCCCAGAAACACAGGGACTCACAGAAAAATATATCGGCAGTTGGCTGAAATCACGCGGTAACCGCGACAAAGTGATTCTCGCCAGCAAGGTCGCCGGTCCGGTGAGAGGTAATGATGCGTTTATCCGTCCTGGGCAAGCGTTAGATCGTAAAAACATTCGTGAAGCGCTGGATGCCAGCCTGAAGCGCCTCAATACCGATTATCTCGATCTCTACCAACTGCACTGGCCGCAGCGTCAGACCAATTTCTTCGGCAAGCTCGGCTATCAATATGGCGAAGGCGCGGTTCCCGTCACCTTGCTGGAAACCCTGGAAGCCTTAACCGAACAGGTGCGCGCGGGGAAAATTCGCTACATTGGCGTATCGAATGAAACGCCCTGGGGCGTCATGCGTTATCTGCAACTGGCAGAGAAACATGAACTGCCGCGTATCGTCTCCATTCAAAACCCTTACAGCCTGCTGAACCGCAGTTTTGAAGTCGGCCTGGCGGAAATCAGCCAGCACGAAGGCGTTGAGCTGTTGGCTTACTCCAGCCTCGCGTTTGGGACGTTGAGCGGCAAATACCTCAATGGTGCCCAGCCTGCTGGCGCACGTAATACTCTGTTCAGCCGCTTTACCCGCTACAGTGGTGAGCAGTCACAGTTGGCGATTGCCGAATATGTCGCGCTCGCGAAAAAACACCAGCTTGATCCTTCGCAACTGGCCCTGGCGTATGTTCGCCAACAGCCGTTTGTTGCCAGCACGCTGCTAGGTGCAACCACGCTGGAGCAGTTAAAAATCAATATCGATAGCTTCGACGTGACGCTGAATGAAGAGGTGTTAGAAGGGATTGAAGCGATCCACCGTCGCTATACGTACCCAGCCCCTTAAAGTAAAAACCCCCAGCCAGTTGGCTGAGGGTGCAAGAAAGACGTCCCACCCTCACCTACAGCGTGAGGGTTTTCTTTAGCGGCCGCGCCACCAGAGTAAGCTAATCGCCAGCGCAAACAGTGCACCAAAGCCAATGCCGAGCGGCACCGGAGGCACACCCAGTTTCACCGCCAGCGTGTACAGCCCCAGCATCACTAACATCGCGATATTTTCAATCAGGTTCTGCACGGCAATCGCATTACCGGCACCCACGGTCTCTTTACCGCGTTCCTGCAACAGGGCATTGAGCGGCACCACGAAGAATCCGCCTAGCGCACCAATCACCATCAAAATCAGATAGGCGTTAGTGAGAGAATGTTGCAGTGCAAACACCACCACCATCACGCCAATCAGCACGCCCGCAGGCATACAACGGCGTACGGTTTGTAACGTCACCAACCGTGCAGCCGCCGCCGCCCCGATCACGATGCCAATCGCCACCATCGCGTTCAGCGTGGTCGGGGTTTTATTATCGCTGATCCCCAACGCCACCGGCACCCACAGCACCAGCAGGAAACGCAACGTCACGCCTGCGCCCCAGAACAGGCTGGTCCCCAGCAGAGAGAAACGGGTTTCGCCACTGCGCCACAGCACGCTGCAAGCCTGCATGAAGCTGCTGAACATGGCTCGGAAGTTCCAACTTTGCCCCGGACGCGCAGCGGAAAGGCGTGGAATCAATAAGTTAGCCACTACCGCTATCCCATAGGTTAGCGCACAGACAATCAGCGCCACTGACAAGTGCCAGTCCGCCAAAATGCCGCCCGCGACCGACCCTAAAAGGATCGCCGCAATGGTAGAGCCTTCCATCATCCCGTTAGCTTTCACCAGCCGGTCACCGTGGGTGATTTCACCGAGGATGCCATACTTCGCCGGTGAATAGGCGGCTGCCCCAATCCCCACTAAGGTGTAGCCGAGGAACGGGCTAAAGCCCGCGCAAATCAGCAGTGCGCCAATCAGCTTCAGGCTGTTGGCGAACATCATTACCCGCCCTTTCGCGAAGCTGTCTGCCATCTGTCCGACAAACGGTGCCAGCAGGATGTAGGTGCCCACAAACATCATCTGCAAGATGGGCTGGCTCCAGTCGGGATAGGTCAGATTTTTCAGCACCGCCAGCGTCACGAACAACAGCGCATTATCACCAAAGGCCGAAAAGAACTGGGCGGTCATCACCGCCAGCATACCGCGCGACAGCAGGGTGTCATTACGCGGTTGAATCACACTCATGCGGCATCCTCTTCAGCCATTTTTTTCAGGGTGACGTAGTCAGGTTTACCACTGCCCAGCAGTGGCAACTGCTTCAGCCAGCGAATATCGCGCGGCAGTGCCAACTCCGGCGCGCCCAGCGCCTGTGCTGCCAGACGCAGTGGTTCACGACTCAGCTCAGCATCCGTGGTGAACAACACCAGTGCTTCACCACGCGCGCCATCCGGACGGATTGACGCAGCATGTTGTTTCTCCGGGGAGGCTTTCAACGCGATTTGCTCGACAATCTCCAGCGAGACCATTTCACCGGCAATTTTGGCGAAGCGTTTTGCGCGTCCCTGAATCTGGCAGAATCCGCCTTCATCAAAGCTGACGATATCGCCGGTGTCATACCAGCCCGCTTCCATCTGCCCTTCGCCGTTATCGGCCAGCGGCACTTCCAGCACGCCTGGATTATCCACCCGCAGGTAGCCTTTCATGATGTTTGGACCGCTCAGTTGCAGCAAACCACCCTGTTCAATCCCCGGTACTGAAATCAACCGTGAATCCATGCCGGGCAAAATTCGGCCAACGGTGTGCGACTTCGCGGCCATTGGCACGTTGATCGCCACCACGGGTGCGCACTCGGTAACGCCATAGCCTTCAAGGATACGAATGCCGTATTTCTCTTGATAGAGCGTGCGCGTATTTTCCTGAAGTTTTTCCGCACCTGCCACCACATAACGCAGACGGGCAAAGTCATACGGGCTGGCAAAACGGGCATAGTTGCCGAGGAAGGTTGAAGTGCCAAACAGTACGGTGCAGTTACGGTCATAGACCAGCTCCGGCACAATGCGGTAGTGCAGCGGGCTGGGGTAGAGAAACACCTGAGCACCGGTTAACAGCGGAGTAAACAGACCCACTGTGAGGCCAAAAGCATGGAACAGCGGCAGCGCCGACATAAAGCGATCGCGCGGGGTGAAATCCGCCACGGTACGAATCTGTTCTACGTTAGCCAGCAAGCTTTTGTGGGAGTGCACCACCCCTTTCGGATTTCCTTCGGAGCCAGAGGTGAACAGCACCATGGCGGCATCTTCCGGCTGCTGAGCCACCATCGCCTGACGCGGCATCAGGAGATGCGTCAGTATCCACAGCTTGTCTTGCAGCGTGACCGTTGATTTCAGATCTTCGAGATAGATCCAGTGCACCTCATTTAGCCCTTCAACCAGATGGCCGAGGTTGCCCTTTTCAATAAACTGGCGTGAGGTGAAGACGGTTTTGATTTGCGCTGCTGTCAGCGCTGCGCGCATCCCGTTCACTCCGGCGGTGTAGTTGAGCATGGCAGGAATACGGCCTCGCATTGAAGCACCAAGGATCGCCGCCGCCGTCACCGTCGTGTTCGGTAACAGCAGACCAATGTATTCGCTATGGCGGCTGTAGCGCTCCAGAATGCGCCCAACGCCCAGGGTTTTTTTCAACAGGCCGTTGTAGCTGTCAGTTTTAAAATTGATATCTTCGATACAAGGCTTGAAAGCGCCATAGCGGGTGCGCGCATTCAGGAAAGCTTCAAACAGGGTTTCCCGTGGACGCACCGCCATCCGGGCTTCCATCATGATGTGATGCAAATGCTCACCGGCTAACTGCCGACGTTCACGCGCCGTTTTTGCTTCCGGCATCGGCAAGGTGGTGGCCGGTAAGACTGTCAGGGTAATACGCGGGAACAGACGACGTTTAAAGACCCCGGCCAGACGACCAAATGGCGTAAATTCCGCGCCCTCAATTCGGACCGGCACTACGCTGGCACCCGATTTGGCTGCCACAAACCCAGCACCGCTGTAGATTTTCATCAGCGAGCCCGTCACGGTAATGCGTCCTTCAGGGAAGATCACCACCGGGCGGCCACTCTCGACCATGCGTACCAGCTTTTTCAGCGACATCGGCTGGGTAGGATCAAGGGGAACAAAGTCGATCAGCGGCTTTAACGCCTGCATGAACCACTTTTCGGAAATCGATGAATAGACGGCAAAAATCGGTTTTACCGGCAGGAACAGCGCCAACAGTACTCCGTCAATAAACGAGACATGGTTGGGGGTGATCAGCACTTTTTCTTTGTGCAGGGCAGGCAGATCGCCGCGCAGTTGAATACGCCATAGCAGGCGGAACATCCAGCGTAGTACTCGAAATAACATGCCAACTCCATAGCACGGGGAAAATGGCCTACAAAGATGCAATATCTCAGCCGTTTCGACAACCGGATTGTGACCGGGAAAGCCGTAAAAACCGGCTCGGATTTAATACTGAAGAGGGATAATCTTTGATATGTGCCGAGCGAGATTG
This sequence comes from Candidatus Pantoea multigeneris, assembly GCF_011752615.1. Taxonomy (NCBI): domain Bacteria; kingdom Pseudomonadati; phylum Pseudomonadota; class Gammaproteobacteria; order Enterobacterales; family Erwiniaceae; genus Pantoea; species Candidatus Pantoea multigeneris. Next base: position 134,018 of record NZ_VWXF01000007.1, on the reverse strand, counting down.
CACTCATTTTAAGACCGTGAGAATCGGTTAGGCCCGATTCACCCTGCCTCTTGCTAAAACCACCGCCCTGTAGCTGAACAGAGCGGTGGTGGGCGTGGCTTATTGCGAGGCCTGCCAGCCGCCGCCGAGGGCGGCAATCAGCTCGACGCTGGCCACCCATTGCGTGCTTTGCAGTGACAGCAAGCTCTGCTGCTGTGACAAGCTGGTATTTTCGGTTGAGGCGACATCCAGATAATCAATCATACCGGCTTCATACTGGTTGCGGGTAACGCGCGCGGACTCCTGCGCACCCTGTGCTGCCAGCTGTTGCGATACCATCTCGCTCTGTAGCGTATTCAGCTCCACCAGGTAATCTTCCACTTCCTGAAGGGCCGTCAGCACCGTCTGGCGATAGGTCGCCACGCTGGCATCATAAGCCGCACGCGCCTGCTCTACTTTGGCGGAGGTCGCGCCGAAATCAAGCAGCGTACCGCTCAGCTCCGGTCCCAAAGACCAGACACGATTAGGCAGTGAGAACAGGCTATGCAAGGCGCTGGAGCTAAACCCACCGCTGGCGCTGAGCGTCAGATCCGGGTAGTAACCGGCAATCGCGACCCCCACTGCGGCGTTATAGGACGCCACATTACGTTCAGCGTAGGCAATATCCGGGCGGCGCTGTAACAGCTGCGACGGTAACGTTTGTGGGATCGCAGGCAGCGTCGCCGTGAGTTTCGCCACCGGCAAGGTAAAGTCCGCGGGCGCGCGTCCAAGGAGCAGCGCAATCGCATGTTCGGTTTGCGCACGCTGCCACTGGTAATCCTGCGCGGAAGCGCGAGCGCTCTCAAGCTGGGTTTGCGCCTGCGCCAGCGTCGCACGAGATTCACTCCCGGCGTTGTATTTATTCTGAATCACCGTCAGATAGCGCTGATAGGCATTCACGCTTTGCTGATACAGCGCGATCTTCTCATCCATAATACGCAGCTGGAAATAGTCCTGCGCCAGCGAAGATTGCGCACTGAGCGTGATGTTCGCTAACTCGGCGGCACTCGCCTGAGCGCTGGCTTTGTTCTCTTCGACGGTGCGGCGCAATTTGCCCCACAAATCCACTTCCCAACTGGCGCTTAACTCAGCTTGATTACTGTTACTGACCGTGCGCGTGCCGTTACTGTGGCTTCCGCTGCGCGTGCCGGTGCCGTCGTAGCTCACCGAAGGCAGTAAAGCCGCACGTGACTGGGAAACCAGCGCCTGCGCCTGACGGTACTGGGCGGCGTAAGTCGCGACGTTCTGGTTGTTAATACTGACCTGACGCATCAGGCCATCTAACGTGGCGTCGTGATACACCGACCACCATTCGCCTTTGCTGACGTCATCCTGCGGTTTAGCCTGCTGCCAGCCGCTGGCCTCTTTATAGTGCAGCGGCATCGCCATATCCGGGCGCTTGTAGTCCGGCCCCACGGTACAGCCCGTCAAGACCAGCATCAGCGCCACGGGGGTAAAACGGAAAAGAGATTTCATCGATCAGGATCCTGTAGGGCGCAACCGGTGCCACTGGCGTTTCGTGGCGCGACTCAGGCGATCAAGCCAGAGATACACCACCGGTGTGGTAAAGAGTGTAAGAAGCTGGCTCAGTGCAAGGCCACCGGCAATCGCAATACCCAACGGGCTGCGCAGGTCGGCATCACCGCCGCTGCCCAGGGCCAGCGGGAGAGCACCAAAGAAAGCCGCCAGCGTGGTCATCATGATCGGGCGGAAGCGCATCAAACAGGCCTGAGTGATCGCCTGCTGTGGCGTCATCCCCTCGGTACGTTCTGCGTGCAAGGCGAAGTCGATCATCATGATCGCATTCTTTTTCACAATCCCGATCAGCAAGATAATCCCGATCAGCGCAATAATGGTCAGCTGGGTATTCGTCAGCAGCAGCAGCAACAATGCGCCAACCCCTGCCGAAGGCAGCGTTGAAAGGATGGTCAGCGGGTGGATATAGCTCTCATACAACATCCCCAGCACGATATAGACCGCGCACAACGCAGCCACAATCAACCATGGCATCGTCGCCGTTAACTGAGTAAACGCCTGCGCCGTCCCGGCAAAGCCCGCCTGAATCGTGGAAGGCAAGCCAATCTGCGCCATCGCCTGTTTGATCAGCGCCTGCGCCTGCTCCAGCGAAACGCCATCATTGAGGTTAAACGCGATGGTCGTGGTCGCTGATTGCCCCTGGTGCGCAACAGAAAGCGGTGCATTCCCGCCGCTAAAGGTGGCGAAAGCCGAAAGCGGCACGCGATCGCCACTGTCGTTAATCACATAGAGCTGTTTGAGCATCTCCGGATCGCGGGTGTAGTTATCTTGCAGGCCCATCACCACATGGTACTGATTCAGCGTGTGATACAACGTCGCCACCTGACGCTGGCTAAAGGCGTTATTGAGCAGAGTATCGATCATGTTGACGTTGATGCCGAAGCGCTTCGCCCGATCGCGATCAATATTGATCACCACTTCCTGACCGCCGGTTTGTGAGTCTGAATCCACGCTGTTGAGCTGGGGTATCGCACTCAGCGCCGCCTGCACCTTCGGTGACCACTGGCGTAGCAGATTAAGATCGTCCGCTTGCAGGCTGTACTGGTAGGTGGCATTGGCGCTGCGCCCCCCCACATGCAGGTCCTGGGCCGCCATCAGGAACATCTGCGCCCCGGCAATATGGCTGGTTTTCATACTCAGCCGGTTCGCCACTTCCGTTGCGGTGGCATCGCGCTTATCAAAGTCTTTCAGGCGGACAAAGAAGTTCGCGCTGTTACGTGAGCCAAACATGCCGCTGCCCATCGAAGACATGACGGTCTCTACCGCCGGATCGGATTCGATGATTTTAGTGAACTGCAACATCTTGGGTTTCATCGCCTGGAAAGAGATGTTTTGATCGGCACGCAGTGCGCCCATCAGCAGCCCGGTATCCTGATTCGGGAAGAAGCCTTTTTGCACCACCGAATAGAGGAACAGGTTCAGCACGATAGTCAAAAACAGACTAAACAGGGTGATTTTCTGGTGACGCATCACCCAATCCAGCCCGCTAGAGTAAGCCGCCAGCAGGCTATTAAGCTGGTTTTCAATCCACTGATACAAAGGATGTGGCCGCTGCGTCACCTTCGGTTTGCGCTTGAGCAGACGTGAACAGAGCATCGGCGTCAGGCTGAGTGAAACAAACATTGAGATCAGCAATGAGACAGTCAGTGTGACGGCAAATTCACGGAACATGCGCCCAACCAGGCTGCCCATCAGTAAAATCGGAATAAATACCGCCACCAGTGAAACCGTCATGGACAGCACGGTAAAACTCACTTCTCGCGCCCCACGTACCGCAGCACGCACCGGGCTTAGCCCCCTTTCAATATGGCGCGTGATGTTTTCCAGCACCACAATCGCATCGTCCACCACAAAGCCGGTGGAAACGATCAACGCCATCAACGAGAGGTTATCAAGACTGTAGCCCAGCAGATACATCACCGCGCAGGTGCCAATCAGGGAGACCGGCAGCGCCAACGCCGGGATCACCACCGCCTGAAGATTACGCAGGAAGATAAAGACCACCGCAATCACCAACAGCGTGGCAACCAGCAAGGTCTCTTCCGTGTCATACAGCGAAGCACGTACCGTGGGCGAGCGGTCAACCACGATCTTCAACTGCGTATCCGCAGGCAGGTCTTTTTCCAGCGCCGGAAGTTGCGCTTTAATTTCATCGATGGTTTCCAGCATATTCGCGCCCGCCTGACGCTTAATGCCAATCATCACCGAAGGGGTGGCGTTGAGAAAACCTGCCTGGTACTTATCTTCCACCGAGTCATAGACCGTTGCGATATCATGCAAACGTACCGCTTTACCGTTGCTGTAGCTGACAATCAGATCCTGATACTGAGCGGCTTTATCTAACTGACCGTTGCTGTCAACCACCCAGGACTGGTTATTGCCCTGCAACATCCCTTTCGGTAAATCGGTGGTGCTGTTGGCAATCGCTGTGCGCACGGTATCCAGCGAAATGCCGTATTGGGTGAGCTTCATCGGTTGCAGATCGATGCGGACGGCTGGCAGGGCACTGCCCATCAGCGACACTTCCCCCACCCCTTTCACCTGCCCCATCGCCTGTTCGATTTTGCTTTCAGCCAGATCGTACAACTGACCCGGCGTGCGCGAAGAGGAGGTCAGCGCCAGCATCACAATCGGTGCGTCGGAAGGGTTCGCTTTGCGGTAGGTGGGTAACGACTCCATGCTGCTTGGCAACAAGCTGCGGGCGGCGTTGATTGCCGCCTGCACGTCACGCGCCGCACCGTTGATGTCACGATCGAGGTCGAACTGCAAAATCACAGACGTTGACCCCTGCGAACTGCTGGAGGTCATTTCACTGACGCCCGCAATCTGGCCCAGCGCCCGCTCCAGCGGCGTAGCCACCGTGGCGGCCATGGTTTCAGGGCTGGCACCGGCAAGGCTGGCGCTGACCATAATGGTGGGGTAATCCACCTGTGGCAGCGGCGCAACCGGCAGTAAGCGATAGCCCAGCACGCCCAGCAGCAGAATCGCCATCGACAACAACAGCGTGGTCACCGGGCGGAAAATAAACATACGCGTCAGATTCATTCTGCGCCTCGGGCCTGCTGCTGACGGCGTTTCACCCATGCGTTACCGCGCTGGGCAATCCCATCAAACCACAGGTAGATAACCGGCGTGGAGAACAGCGTCAGCACCTGACTGAACACCAACCCACCGACAATCACCAACCCCAGTGGTTGACGCAGCTCAGCACCCGACCCCGATGCCAGCATCAGCGGGAGCGCGCCCAACAGCGCCGCCATGGTGGTCATCAGAATGGGGCGGAAGCGCAACAGGCAGGCCTGATGGATCGCCTCGCGTGGGCTGAGATGCTGCTTATTCTCCGCTTCCAGCGCAAAGTCGATCATCATAATGGCGTTTTTCTTCACGATACCGATCAGCAAAATCACCCCGATTAGCGCAATCAGGCTGAATTCGGTGCCGGACAGCAGCAGCGTCAGAAGCGCGCCTACCGCCGCCGAAGGGAGCGTAGAGAGGATCGTGACCGGATGAATAAAGCTTTCATACAGGATACCGAGCACCACATACATGGTGATCAACGCCGCCAGAATCAGCCACAGCGTGTTGCCGGTGGCGCTCTGGAATGCAGAGGTTTCACCCTGATAACGCAGCGTGATGCTGGAAGGCAGCTGCAACTGCTGAGTGACTTCCGCGATCGCCTTCTGTCCGTCTTCCAGCGAATAACCGTTGTTGAGGTTAAACGACAACATCACCGCCGGGAACTGGTTGAGACGCATATGCATCAGCGAGCCGGTACGTTCATGAATTGTCGCAATCGACGTCAGCTTCACCATGCCCGTGGTGGTGGTATCGCTGGTGCTGTCAGAACTGGTGCTGCTTGTGGTACTGGTGCTGGTCGTAGAACTGGTGCTGCTCGTGGTAGAACTGGTGCTGCTGCTATCACTGCTGCTGGTGGTGCTCTGCAAATAGATATCATCGAAGGAAGCGGGAGACTGCTGGTATTGCGGCTTCACTTCTAATACCACGCGATACTGGTTCGCCTGGGTAAAGATGGTCGAAACCAGACGCTGACCAAAGGCGTTATACAGCGCCGTATCCACATCCGAAGCGGTAATACCGTAGCGTGCGGCTTTATCGCGGTTCAGTTCCACGTAAGCCACGCGCCCCTGATCCTGCAAATTACTCACGACGCCGTTAAATTCCGGGCGTTTTTTCAATGCTTCAACCAGCTTTGGCGTCCAGTTAACCAGATTTTCGCTGTCGGCATCATCCAGCGTGAACTGGTACTGGCTGGGAGAGACCTGATCGTTCACCGTCAGATCCTGCGCGGGCTGCATATAGAGCTGAATGCCGGCCACCTGCTCTGCCGCCTGCTGGAGCTGTTTGATCACCACATCGGCTTTATCATCGCGCTGGTCAAACGGTTTGAGGTTGATCTGCAAGCGGCCACTGTTCAGGCTGGTGTTGGTGCCATCAATACCGATAGTAGAAGAGAGGTTTTCCACCGAAGGGTTTTGCAAGATAACCTTGGCCAGCGCCTGCTGCCGTTTCGCCATCTCACTGAACGAAACATCCTGCGAAGCCACGGTCACCCCCTGAATCAGCCCGGTATCCTGCGTCGGGAAGAACCCTTTAGGGATCGCCAGATAGAGGATGGCGGTCAGCGCAAAGGTTGCCAGCGCCACCAGCAGCGTCAGTTTCTGGTGGTTCAGCACCACCGTGAGCAGCCGGTCATAGACATGGACGATTTTGTCGAACACCGCTTCTCCCTTACGGGCAAAGCGCGACTGTTTCTCCGGTGGCACATGGCGCAGAAGATAGGCACACAACATCGGCGTCAGGGTCAACGAAACCAACATCGAGACAAAAATCGATACCGCCAGAGTAATGGCAAACTCACGGAACAGTCGGCCAACCACATCCCCCATAAACAGCAGAGGGATCAGTACCGCAATCAGCGAGAACGTCAGTGAGATGATGGTAAAGCCGATCTGCTGGGAGCCTTTCAGCGCCGCCTGCATCGGCGTTTCGCCCTCTTCCAGTCGGCGAGTGATGTTCTCGACCACCACAATCGCATCATCGATGACAAAACCGGTGGCGATAGTCAGCGCCATTAAAGAGAGGTTATTGATGCTAAAGCCGGACAGGTACATCACCCCAAAGGTGCCGACCAGCGACAACGGCACTGCAACACTGGGGATCAGTGTCGCAGCGACATTGCGCAGGAACAGGAACGTCACCATCACCACCAGCGCAATCGACAGCATCAATTCAAACTGCACATCGCTGATGGAGGCGCGAATGGTCTGGGTGCGGTCAGACAGCACCGTCATTTTTACGCCGTCTGGCAAGGCCGCCTGCAGCGTCGACAGCCTGGCCTTGATGTCATCCACCACCTGAATCACGTTAGCACCCGGCTGGCGCTGCACGCTGATAATAATGGCCGGACTGTTGTTTGCCCAGGCAGACTGGAAGCTGTTTTCCGGCCCCTGTTCAATATGCGCAATGTCTTTCAGACGCAGCGCTGCACCATTTTTGTAGGTCAGAATCAGGTTGCCATACTCTTCTGCGGTGCGCAGCTGGTCATTGGCATCGATAGTTACCGAGTGGTATTTGCCATCAAAGCCCCCTTTCGAACCGTTGACGTTGCTGTTGGTAATTAAGGTATCGACGTCTGCCAGCGTCAGCCCGTGGGCCGCCAGCGCTTTCGGATCCATTTGCACACGAATTGCGGGTTGATGTCCGCCCGCCAGCGTAACCATCCCCACGCCGGAGATCTGTGACAGCTTCAGCGCCACACGGGTGTTAACCAGATCCTGTACCTGCGTCAGCGGCAAGTTATCGGAACTGGCCGCCAGCGTGATCACCGCAGTATCGGCCGGATTGACCTTTTTGTAGGTGGGCGGATTGGGCAAATCGCTGGGCAGCAGGTTGTTCGCGGCATTGATTGCCGCCTGCACTTCCTGTTCAGCAACGTCCAGAGACAGATCGAGGCTGAACTTCAATGTAATGATAGAAGACCCCCCCGAGCTGGTGGAGGTCATTTGGCTTAAGCCTGCCATCTGTCCCAACTGACGTTCCAGCGGGGAGGTAACGGAAGACGCCATCACATCCGGGCTCGCGCCGGGATAGAGCGTGGTGACCTGAATGGTTGGATAATCTACCTGCGGCAGCGCCGAGGTAGAGAGAAACTGGTAAGCAAATATCCCCGAGATCAGCACGCCGATCATCAGCAGGATAGTGGCGACCGGGCGCAGGATAAACAGGCGTGACGGGTTCATTTGGCCTCGGTGGTTGCAGCGGTTTTGCTCTCATCGACCAGCGACACTTTACTGCCGTTAGTCAGGCGATCGATCCCCTCGGTCACCAGACGGTCACCCGGAGAAACGCCCTGCAGAATCGCTTGCTTGTCTTCACCAAATGCAGGACCTGTGGTCACGGCTTTACGCGTAACGGTATTATCTTTGTTGATAACAAACACAAAACTCCCGTCACTGCTGAGCTGCAACGCCTGGGCCGGAATCACTGTGGCCCCCTTCAGGATTGTGGTTTGCAGGCGCAAATTCACAAACTGGTTGGCAAACAGCGCATCATCCTGATTAGCGAAGATCGCTTTCAGTTCCACCGTGCCGGTGCTGGTATCAATTTGGTTGCTGAGGAACTTCACCTCGCCCTGTGCTAAGGCGGTGGTGTTGTCTTCATCAAAGGCGGTAGCAGCCATGCTCTGGTCATTGTGCAACGCTTTTACCAGCGTCGGAATATTGCTTTGTGGCACGCTGAACGTCACAGCCGCTGGCTGCATTTGGGTGATCGTCACGAGGCCCGTGGTGCTGGAAGATTGCACCATGTTGCCAGGATCGACCAGACGCAGACCCACGCGGCCACTGACCGGGGCGGTAATGCGTGAATATTCAATGCTCAGCTTCGCACTGGCGATTTGCGCTTCATCCGCCGCAACCGTACCGCGATACTGACCCACGGTCGCCACCTGCGTATCCAGGTCCTGTTTCGCCAGTGAGTCCTGCGCATACAGCTTGCGGTAGCGCGCCAGCGTCAGTTCGGCACTTTTTAACAGCGCCTGATTCTGGCTCAGATCACCCTGATACTGTTGCAGCGTGGCCTCATAACTGCGCGGGTCAATTTGCGCCAGCAGTTGCCCCGCCTGGACTTTTTGTCCTTCAGTAAAGAACACTTTCATCAGTTGACCATCAACCCGGCTGGTTACGGTGACGCTGGCATTGGGCACCACGGTGCCAAGGGCATTCAGGTACACCGGCACATCCGCCGTGGTGGCCACGCCACTGTGAACCAGTGTCGCACCGCCCATCATCATCGCCATGCCCGGAGGGCCGCCAGCACCACCGCGATGTCCACCACCCGGACGTCCCCCCGGTGGCATTCCGCCGCCCGGCATTCCGCCATGCGGCAACAAACGCCACACCACGCCCGCCGCAATCAGCAGAACAATCAATAACAGCAGCCATTTCAGCCAGCGGGAACGAGATTTGTGGGGGGAGTTAATAGTCATCGAACTCTTCAGGTTACTGGATAAATGGAAAATCCCCTGTAATGACAGGGGATTATTTCAGTAGCAGATCATTACTGCTGGTATTATCGGCTGAAGTGCCATGGATTTTCCATGGAGAAACCGTAAGGGTAACGTTAAAAAAATCAGGACTTCCAGCCGCCTCCCAACGCCTCATACAGCGTGATTTTCTGGTTCAACTGCCCCAGATGCGCGGTAATCTGCGACTGTTGGGCAGTATAAAGAGAGCGTTGGGCTACTAACACATTGAGATAATTGTCTACGCCTTGCTTATAACGCAATTCAGAATAGTCGTAATCGCGCTGATTTGCTGCTACCTCTTTTTGTAGTGCCTCAACCTGATCCTGCCAGGTGTCCTGACCGGCCAGCGCATCATTCACCTCTTTGAAGGCGGTTTGAATCGTCTTCTCGTAGTCAGCGATTTCAATGCGTTTCTCAATATGCGCAATATCAAGATTAGCCGAATTGACCCCGCCATCAAAAATAGGCAGGGAGAGCGTCGGCACAAATGACCAGGCTCCGGTGCCGCCGTCTAGCAGATGGCCCAGTGAGCTACTGGTGGAGCCACCGGAAGCGGTCAGGCTGATATTCGGGAAGAATGCAGCCCGCGCCGCGCCGATATTGGCATTAGCCGCTTTCAAGGTATGTTCGGCCGCCATAATATCTGGACGGCGCGTCAGCAGATCCGAAGGTAATCCCGCTGGCGTTGCCGGGAACTGCCAGTTCTGATTCAACGTGGCATGTGCAAGCAGCGTGGCAGGCAGTTCAGTGCCCACCAGCAGGCGCAACGCATCCACATCCTGACGCACCTGGCGGGTGTAGCTCGCCACATCCGCCTGAGCCGCGCGTACCGTGCTTTCTGCTTCCGCCAGATCCTGATCGCTGCTGACGCCTCCGTCGTAGCTGAGTTTCGTCAGACGATAGCTCTCCTGCTGGCTGGTAACGGTGTTTTCCGCCAGGTGCAGCAGGTCGTTATCGGAACTGAGCGTCAGCCAGTCCGAGGCCACTTCCGCAATCAGCGAAATGCGGGTAGCACGCTCGGTTTCCGCCGTGGAGAGGTAGGTTTCCTGCGCCTCATCCTTCAGGCTGCGCAGGCGTCCCCAGAAGTCCAGTTCCCACGAGGTGACGCCCAGACCGGTGCTCAGCTCATGGTAGGTTTCTGGCGTGCTGCCGGTGTTATACAGCCCGGCAGGCTCATGTGCTGAAGTCTGGCTGGCGGTGGCATTGATGGTGGGCATCAGGGCGGCACGGTCAATCTGCACGCTGCCCTGCGCTTTTTGCACATTCAATGCCGCGACGCGCAGGTCACGGTTATTGTTCAACGCCAGCGTAATCAGACTGCGCATTTGTGGGTCGTTGAAGAAACTCTGCCACGGCAAATCGGCGACGTTGCCCACCGCAGTGGGCTGATCGTAGTGAACCGCCACCGGCATGGCCGGACGCTGGTATTTGGGCTCCATGGTACATCCGGTCAACGCGATGGCGGTGGCCAGGGGTAACACGCCCCAGGAAAAAGCCTTAGTTATCATTGTGTACCACCTCGGTCGCTGCGGATTTTTTCTTGCGCGAGAAGAACTGCGAAACCACCACATAGAACATCGGCACAAAGAAGATGGCGAGGAAGGTCGCCGTGATCATGCCACCGGCTACCGCAGTACCAATGGAGTGCTGGCTACCCGCACCCGCTCCGTTGGAGATAGTGAGCGGAAACACGCCAAGGATAAAGGCCATGGATGTCATGATGATAGGACGAATACGCAGACGAGCAGCTTCTACGGCAGCGTCCACCAGACTCTTGCCTTCGCGCTCGTGCAGCTCTTTGGCGAACTCCACAATCAGAATGGCGTTCTTCGCCGCCAGCCCCACCGTGGTCAAGAGCCCCACCTGGAAGAAGACGTCATTTTGTAACCCGCGCAGCAGTACCGCACTGATAGTCCCCAGTACGCCCAGTGGAACGACCAGAATCACCGAGAACGGAATCGACCAGCTCTCATACAACGCGGCCAGACACAGGAACACCACCAGAATCGAGATCATATACAGCTGAGTCGTCTGGTTACCTGAAGCCTGTTCCTCATAAGAGATGCCATACCACTGCACCCGGAAACCGTGCGGCAGTTGCTTCGCCAGTTCATCAACCGCCTTCATCGCCTCACCGGTACTCAGACCCGGTGCCGGAGAACCGAGGATCTCTTCCGCCGTCAAACCATTGAAGCGTTCAAAGTGCGGAGAACCATAGACCCACTTGCCGGAAGCAAAGGCGGAGAATGGCACCATGGTGCCGCTGGTGTTGCGGAAGTACCACTTGTTAAGATCGTCTGGCGTCACGCGGGAGTCCGCTTTCCCCATCAGATACACTTCTTTCACACGCCCGTTGTACATGAACTGATCGATGTAGCTCGAACCCCATGCTACTGAAAGGGTGTCATTGATATCGCTCATGCTCAGACCCAGAGCGCTGGCTTTCTCGTCGTTGATCTCCAGTTGATACTGCGGCTCATCTTCCAGGCCATTCATACGGACCTGCGTCAGACGCGGATCTTTATTGGCGAGGTCAATCAGCTGGTGTGTCGCATCCATCATCTGCTGATGGGTGTGTCCACCGGTATCCTGAAGATAGAGGTCAAAGCCGGTGGCGTTACCCAGCTCCATTACCGCTGGCGGCACCAGGGCAAAGATCTTCGCGTTTTTGTAGTTGGCGAAGTGGGCCATAACGCGGTTAGCCAGATCCTGCACGCTTTGTCCGCTGTGGGTACGTTCGCCCCAGTCTTTCAGGCGCACAAAGGCCATCGCATTGTTCTGCCCACGACCGGCAAAGTTAAAGCCCGATACGCCAAAGTTGGTGGTAACAATCGAGGCTTCGTTTTTGTGCAGATAATCATTCAGGTCGTTGATCACCTGTTCAGTACGCTGGGAAGAGGCGTTTACCGGCAGCGTCATCTGCACCATCATCAGCCCCTGATCCTCAGCGGGCAGGAAGGTGGTGGGCACGCGCGTAAACAGATAACCGGTTACGCCGACAATCACCAGATACACCACCAGGAACAGGCCGCGACGTGAAATCACTTTGCTGACGCCATTGGTGTAGTGCAGTGCGCCACTGTCGAACTTGCGGTTAAACCAGCCGGCAAATCCGGTGGTTTTATGCTCCGCCGCGCTGGCTTTCAGCAGCGTTGCACAGAGTGCTGGCGTAAAGATCAACGCCATGATCACAGACAGCGCCATCGCCGAAACGATGGTGATAGAGAACTGACGATAGATAACCCCGGTCGATCCGGAGAAGAAGGCCATCGGCAATAAGACCGCCGACAGGACCAGCGCGATACCGAACAGCGCGCCCTGAATCTGCTCCATGGATTTAATGGTGGCGGTTTTCGGATCGAGGTGTTCGTCGTGCATCACGCGCTCGACGTTCTCTACCACCACGATGGCGTCATCCACCAACAGTCCTATCGCTAGCACCATCCCGAACATCGTCAGGGTGTTAATGCTGTAACCAAAGGCAGAAAGAATACCGAAGGTCCCTAACAGCACCACGGGCACCACCAGGGTGGTGATCATGGTGGCACGCAGGTTCTGCAAGAACACCAGCATGACGATAAACACCAGCACAATCGCTTCAATCAGGGTTTTCACCACTTCTTCAATCGATGCGCTAACCACCGGAGAGGTGTCATACGGATACTGCACTTCAACGTTATCGGGCAGGGAATCTTTCAACGCCGCGACAGTGGCGCGTACCGCTTTCGCAGTATCTAACTGGTTAGCCCCTGTTGCCAGGCGCAGCGCAATACCGGCGGCAGGTTTGCCATCCATGGTGGCATCAATGCCGTAGCTTTGCGGACCCAGTGCGACGCTTGCCACATCTTTCAGGCGGATCTGCGAGCCATCGGTGTTGACCTTCAGCAGCACATTCTCAAACTGCTTCACGGTAGTGAAGCGCGTTTTACCCAGAATGGTGGCCTGGGTTTTCGCCCCTTGAATGGTCGGCAACCCGCCGAGTGAACCGGATGAAACCTGCACGTTCTGATTATCAATCGCGGTGGACACATCACTTGGCATCAGGTTGTATTTATACAGCTTGGCCGGATCGAGCCAGATGCGCATGGCATATTCCGATCCCAACACCATAAAGTCACCGACACCCGGCGTACGCGAGATCGGGTCTTCCAGTTTCGACACCAGCATGTCGGCTAAATCGCCGTTGGTCAGCTTGCCATCTTTCGAGATCAGGCCGATAACCATCATGAAGTTCTTCTGGTATTTACGGATGCGGATACCCTGCTGGGTCACATCGGTCGGCAGTTGAGATTCCGCCAGTGACACGCGGTCCTGTACCTGAACCTGAGCAATGTCCGGGTTCACGCCCTGGTTAAAGGTCGCGATGATCTGAGCACTACCATCACTGGCACTGCTGGATTCCAGATAACGCAAGCCATCCAGGCCATTCAGCTGCTGTTCAATCACCTGCACCACGGTATTTTGCGTGGTTTCAGCACTCGCACCTGGGTAGGTGACCGAGATGGAGACCGCCGGCGGGGAGATATTGGGATACTGGTTGACCGGCAGGCTTATCGCCGCAATCGCACCGACCAGCATCACAATAATGGCGATCACCCAGGCAAAAATCGGGCGTTCAATAAAAAACTTAGACATGACGCCTCCTTATTGTGCCGCTGAATCGGTCATGGAGAGGCTGACAGCATTGGCATCAGGCGTATCGTTGGTATTCGCAGCGGTGGTGGTGACTTTGGTACCGGCATGAACGCTTTGCAGATTGTTCACCACCACTTTTTCGCCCTCTTGCAGACCGCCAGTCACCAGCCACTCGGCTTTCACCATTTCACCGGTGGAGATGCTGCGCTGCTCGATAGTGTTGTCGCTTTTCACCACATAGACATACGGCTGCCCTTTGGTGTCATGCATGATGGCTTCTTGCGGCAGCAAAATGCCCTGCTGCTGAATGCCCTGCGGGAAGCTAGCATGGACGTACATGCCCGGCAGCAATTCACTATGCGGGTTCGGGAACACGGCACGCAGCACCACGGTGCCGGTGGTGGTATCCACATTCACTTCGGAGAAGGCCAGCTTCCCTTCCGCGCCATACTTACTGTTATCTTCCAGCGTCAGGCCAACGGCTGCGGTGTTATCACCCACCTTCTCAATTTTACCGCTGGCTAATGCACGGCGCAGACGCAGGAGATCGGTAGACGATTCGCTGACATCAACGTAAATCGGATCAAGCTGAGTAATGGTGGCGAGGTAATCGGTTTGTCCGTCAGTAACCAACGCACCGGCGGTGTATAACGAGCGGCTGATATGACCGGAGATCGGCGCTTTCACCAGCGTGTAATCAAGATTCACTTTCGCGGTTTCCACATCCGCCTGCGCTTCACGCGCTGCGGCTACGGCATCATCGTAAGTTTGTTGGCTGATGGCATGGGCGGCGGCCAGTGGCTGGTAACGCTTCACCACGGTGGCGTCATTTTGCCAGGTCGCTAGCGCTTTATCATAGGCCGCTTTGTAAGTGGCAGGATCGATCTGATACAGCGGCTGCCCCTCTTTCACTTCTCCCCCTTCGGTAAAGAGGATTTTCTGGATGACACCGCTGACCTGCGGACGGACCTGAGCGGTTCGAACGGCTGTGGTACGGCCAGGCAACTGGGTTAACAGCGTTACGGGTTCAGCTTTCAGTGTGACAACACCGACCTGCGGCGTGGCAGACGCGGCAGGTGCGGCTCCACCCTGGTCACACGCAGCCAGTAAAAACACCACGCTGGCAGAAAGTAATTTCAGGCGCATAGTTTTTCTCAACAAGATGGGGAGACAGTAATGAGAGTGATTACTCTCATCAAAAATTGCATTGTAGGGAGGCCGATCATTTACAGCTGTTAAGGTTGCGTAAAATATATTTTCGAAACGAAACCGGTAATCTTTTCGTGCGCTATTCGCCAAAATTCTTTAGCCATTTGCGCCATTTAGCGGGAATTTTCAGCCTTTTGGCTCGATACCACGACGGCGCAGTTCACGTCTGGCAAGGTCTTTCAGCCAGCAGGAGAGCGTAATGTTCTCGTCATTGGTCACATCACGCAGTTGGTCATGTAGCTCAGGATGAATGCGGATCTGGAAAGCAGCCGACTTGCCGTCACCTCGCGGCGTTCTGTCTTTGGTTTTTGGCATGATGTCGTCACGTTATTCAGGATTAGACTGGAGCGCCCCTTGCAGCGCTACCAACACAGTAAGGGGCTGGCGACCGATACGGAATGCAACATAGCGGAGCGTTAGCCGTAAGCTAACTGATTGGCTTTTTTTTTGTTGGCGGGAATTCGTTAAGAGGTGGTTAAGAGGTGTATACAGGTTACGAATTTATTTCACTGAAGGCAGATAGCAGGCAAAAAAAACCCACGCATCCGCGTGGGTCAGTGCATCAGAACATGGAGATATCCCATCGGGAAGAATACGGATATCGGTTCTTTACACCCATCAATACCTCTGGGATGGGTATAGTCGCACTGATAGCGGGGAGAAAAATAGCGCGAAAACGCTACGGAGTTCGGTGAAATGCAACGAGGTATGAATATCTCCATACCTCGTTAACAGGCGCAATTATCCCGATTTGCCCCGACGACAATGAAGCCCTGTCATCGAGGCATCTCCGTAATACGCGACAAGCCTGCACCTGGCCAGGTTTGTCACAATCGTCAAAATTAACGTAAAACCTGGAAGAGAAAACCAATGACATTCTCCCTCCCCAGACGAGCAAATGGGTTATCCGGATTTTCGATTTCCAAGGGGGTAGGCTTGCCTTCTAAAAAGGCCTTTAACGATTCGCCAGTGGTGTCGTTTTTTATCGCCTCGAAGAAAGCGAGTATCTGTGTTAGGTCATGAACATCCAGGTAATCATCATCACCAAAAAAGAGTTTTTCCAGCGGCCTCAGCTGTGCCAGCGCATTATCATCATTATTGCGTAACACAGACATCAGGGATGTCACTTTTGTAATAATAAAACTCACTCTTTCAGAAACTTCATCTTTTGTTAGTATCAGAGTCGTCTCCTCAGTGGATGCCTGGCTTACAGGTTCAGTGTCTGGTCTTTGCCCGTTAGTTGTGGTACCAGGCGAGTCAAAATCCCCCCGGAGGTACAAAATACTCAGAGCAACGGCTGACGCAAATAATGTTAATTCAGCAGCGAAGCCAAGCACTTTTAAGGTGGTTTTAGGGTGATCCTGTGCGGCTTGCAAAATTGCACTACCTCCTGTGCCGATCGGAGAGAGTGTATCCTTCAAGTCCCCCTGTCTGAACAGGCGCCCACCGGTTCTATTATCATTTCGCCTAATCGATCTGATCCCGTTTTGTTCTGTATATCGCCTGGAAGGCCTTGCTCGTACATATCGATTGGACGCTCCTGCACGCATATTTTTGTTCGCGAACAGCGAGGCTAACCAGCCGCCACGACAAGCATTAACATCCACCACGGCCTCGCCAGTGCTTGAAACAGAAGCAAGGTCCTCAACCAGCGTTGATAATTTAAGGGGTTTATTTTTATCAATTGTGACTAACCCACCAGGACGTGGCGTTGCCGTTACTAACGCAGGATTCTGCGTACCTGCTTGTTTCTCCAGATTCCACATATCCATTGCCCTGTAAGGGTTATCATCCTCGAAATGGGATAATTTAACGTCTTTATAATGGCCTGCCTTAGAAGTGCCGGTGAATTTGATTCTCTCTTCCAGTATGGCAGTTCGCCAGTTCTCAATTTCGCCATTGTTAATAATGGGAACTTCTGTTACAGGTTGATCGAATTGATTGTATTTTACCCGAGCTGAAGGTAACATTTTTCTGCTTTCTAACCCATTATCCTCAAGCAGCTTTCCATGCTCACCATAGAAATTAATAGTGGTTTTCTTTGGACAGGCAACCGTATTTGTACCAATAGTATTCCCATGACCTGAGACCATGAAACGGCCCGGCCTGGCATCCTTACCTTCAGGAAGGTAAATTTTGTAGTCATCATACTGCCGATAATCATATCCCTTGTTGTTCACTGTTACTCGATGCTTAGTGAAAGGCCTTCTTCCTTCATCAGCCCCCCTCACCCCGGGCAACGGGACAGAATTCGCAACACGTTCCAGCTGGTTATTCACGTCAGCACGAAATTGCTCCATTCTTGTTGCCCCATTATTGGGTTGAGCGCCAGAATTGACATGGGTCCCGCCAACAGATGAGCGGCTACCTGAAATTGAGATCCCCTCTGAAGCCGAGCTTGGGGTTTCCGTTCCCTGGAGTGAGGCATTTTGGCTTGTCGAGTTCCCTGATTGATAGCCTGAAGAGCCTGTTTGGTCAGGCGTGATGGGGTGCTGAGCATCCACACCGGCCATAAGCTCATGATGTCGGCTTGTAGTAATAGTATCTTCAATGAAACTCTCGTCGAGAACTTGTCGGGAGTAATCCGCCATGACATTGATATCTGACACCCCCGTTACAAGATATTCTCTTGCACGCGGTGCACGTTTTAATTTATCAACAAACTCCCTGGTTTTTTTTACCACAGCTAACAATTCCTGACGATGGCTATTGGCAATTTTTGCCAATTGTCTAATATCAAGTGAAGCAAAAATAACGAAAAGGATCGAACCTACTAAAATCTCACTCAGAGCCGAGTTGTAATCTTTGCCACGGTCAGAATTATTCATCTGCACCACACTTAATCCGATATCTGCCGCCTCGGATAATACACCAACGAATAGTGCTACTGCTGTTGTTACGTTGCCACTACCAACGGCAGCTGTAGTACCTGCGAGGATAGACATAAAACGGAGAATAGCCTTCCCGTAATTTATCGCCCATCTCGTCCTGTATTCACCCGAGGTAAACGTTTCGTAATCCAGTTCGATTTTTAACCTATCTACATGGCTGTCAAATAGTTTATCTAATAAGGTTTGTTGAGATGAAACCTTAGTACTATCGTTATAAATTAGCGTCCATTTTTTCCACGCCTGGTATTCAGGACTGATATTATCAGCATCTTTTTTGCTGAGACTTTTACGTATAGCATCTGCAATGTTATAATTTATATGGTTGTTTCTCATAATGTAGTACTTTCCAGTATCAACGGAAGCAAGGATAGTAAGCTCCCCTTTTGATATCGCCACCATACCAGGAATGTTACACTTTACAGAAAAGACTGGAGCAGGAGATGTAGGAAGCAAAGAACCAGGAAGTTCTACACTGACACTGCTTATATTAACTTGCCTCGAATAATAAAGAGACACTAATTCAATCACATCATTATCTTTCTCATATGATAATAAATTTATAAATGCTGCATTTAGAGATTTCTGATAAACTTTGGTTACAGCAGATTTCAGTTCTAATGATCCTTTTAACTCCTCTACTTTATCTTGTATGTTTTTCTCAACGCGATCGATTATTCTCTTCAATAAATACAGGGTCAAACCAGGTACACCATCTACATCATAAACATTTGAAAAAGAGTTTAGGTTAAAGTCTTCATCACGATAGAGGTTATTGGAAAGAATATTCCTTAACGTATATTCCTTTGTATAAATCTTCGACCTGGGAGGGATGAAATTTGCGGCACCGAAAGTATTCATTGTTGTCCTCACGAAACTAACAGGGTACTTTTCATTCAGATCATTTGTTGTAAAATTCAGCCCCTCACTGGCCGCAGATCTTAGTAAAATTCTGTCAAGGTGCACGTCGGCACTAAGTTCCTTATCCGGAGTTGTGCTTCCTTCTCTTGCATTTACAATTTGGAAATCAGCGCTTTCTACCTGACTATTTTCATTGATAACAAAGACATTCATCTTAACGTCACTCGGTCCAGCCACTACTCTCGCACGAGTTGATGCAACGTGATCAATATACGACACCGAAATTCTATTGCTCTCATCCTGAAGCAACATATCTTCTTCTATCTGGGATAAAATATCGCCTTTCCACTCCCCCTCTCCCTTAGAATAAGGTCCTGGATAATATACTTTTTCGGAAATAACATCACCGCTACTATTTTTAAGTATCAGCTTAAATCCTTTCCCGGCAGGAAATGCCCCTGTCAAAACACTATTTGGAAGCCGTAACACCCCCACAATTCGATTTGCAGCCTGAAAATCCCTTGGCCATCCATTATTAGTGTCTATCAAAAGCTTGAAATAGTCACTTCCTTTTACCATCTGGTCGTAAACATATTGATACTCAGCTAGATATATGCCAGTATACTTTTTCATATCACGACTTAACTTACTCCTGAGAAACCATACATTTCTTTCACCAGGAGACATCGTTGCCAATCTGGCTACCAATGATCTCGCTTCGCTCATAGTTTTAAGAGTTGTTTTCTCTAAATCAGGATCCTGATCAACAATCTGGAAGT
This sequence comes from Candidatus Pantoea multigeneris, assembly GCF_011752615.1. Taxonomy (NCBI): domain Bacteria; kingdom Pseudomonadati; phylum Pseudomonadota; class Gammaproteobacteria; order Enterobacterales; family Erwiniaceae; genus Pantoea; species Candidatus Pantoea multigeneris. The sequence goes on along the minus strand of NZ_VWXF01000007.1, from coordinate 114,546 downwards.
CGGCATGTTTCACCAGACTATTTTCATCAACAACAAATACATTCGGCATAACGTTACTGCCACCTGAAATTACTACAGGATGGCTAGAATGATAACCATCAATATGAGATACAGAAATACGATTGTATTTATCCTGAAGCAACATATCTTCTTCTATTTGGGATGCAATATCAGCCTTCCATTCCCCCGCTTTTTCAAAGCTAGCCCGAGGATAATATACCCTCTCAAAAGTCACGTCGCCTCTGCTATTTTTAAGTACCAGTTTAAATCCCTTATTGGTGGGAAAATCTCCCGTTAACACGGAGTCCGGCAGGCGTAACACGCCCACGATACGATTTTCACTTTGGAAATTACGTGGCCATTGAGGATGAAAACTTTGCACCCATGCAAAATAATCACCCCCCGTCACCATTCTATCGTAAATATAATGATTTTCCGCTAGGTAGATACCTAGATCTTCTTTATAACTTGCAGTTAGGCTGCTATTCGCAATCCATTCATTCCTGTCTGAAGGGGACATAGCGGCCAGCTCAGCAACTAATGAATTTCTTATTGCACCGCCGGGAATGTAGGTTGCTGTTAAAGGCAACGCATTGCACACAACTCGCCTATTATGGTTTGGATTTGTATATTGGCTATACAAACGGCCTTGCGCAATTCCATAATACGTCTGCTGCTCTCCTTCCATCTCATCTGCCACTGGCGTCGCCATAATGGCATCACTCAGTCCTAACGCATGCGTTAGCGCATTCTCCTGCTCGACTTCCAGTCCCAGCAGTTCACACAACATATCCAGCACGCGCAGCAGCAGGCTTCTCCCATTTACATCTATACTCTTGAGAAAAGCCGTAAATTCTGAATATCCGGAGTACAATCCGGCAATAAATTCTTGTGGGCTACTCAGAAAATAGAGCGTGGTGGGGTCTTTCCCTCCCTGCTCCTGATAAGATTTTAATGCTCGCTCGCGAAGTGCATCGAGTTGCTTTACTTTTTCCCCCAACTCACTATCAGGATAGGCTATTCCTGATGCCACCTGATGCACAGATAAAGCATGGGCAATTTCATGCAAGACTTCTTCGTCTGTTGCACCCATACTTAGCTGTATCTCTCGTGTTGACATTATATATTGGCTGAAAATATTGCCTTCAGATTGTGTCATCTTAATAGCAGCAATCAATCTGTTATTGAGCAGACTATGGGCTAATTGCGCTTGCTCTGAATTTTCTCCCTGAGATATGCGATAGAGCTCATCGCGTACATTGAGCGTTTTGACTTTTGCTACCGGATTTTCTGTCTCACTATTTTCATCATTTTCACGAGATCGACTTATAATTTTATTAAAAAAGTCTCGGAGCTGCTCTTGCTGAGCCATATTTTTTTGTCTCACTGCATTTACACTGTTATCTATCACTTTGTTTATCGCCACAAAAGGCAGCTCGGAAACCAACTGCTTAGCCACATTTTTTGCAGCATCCCTGGCATGACCTTTATAAAAGTCCTCCCAAAGAAATGCACCACCGATAGCATGAGAAGCAAAGGGTAATGTGCTTACACCAATCTTAATTGCCAGCTGTTCAAATGCATTTTTTCTGTACTTACTGGCTTCCAGCTCACTGCTGCCTTCACCCAAACGAACGGCTTTCCCCCCTTTATCAATAACAAAGGTCACAACAGCATGGGTAACGAGGCACTTAATCGCAATACGTAGCGGTAAAGAGGCGAGTGATGGCATTACACTGAAAGAACCCAATGATGCATAGAGGCTTTTTCTAATGAGCCGCCTGACGGACCAACTTTTAAACATCTCATCCGTGCTTTTCTGAGCCATCAAAATTCCTGCCATGGTAGTGGGATAGTTAACTTTACCCTCAGCGGCATTTTTCATTTCTATTTTAAGACGATCCATCAATAGTTCACCACCACCCGCTTTTTGTTTGGCAATAAATGGCAGATAGTTTCTGATATATTTTAGAAATGCAGCATCATACTCTTCTTCTGCTTTAGCCCTGCTACTTCCAGGATATTTAGCTAACCAGCTTTTTTTTCTTTCCTGATGTGATTCAGCAATCCCTTTCGCTAACATACCAGTACGCGAGAAGCTCGCGGGTTCCCAACCGGTTAAATCCGTTATTTCTATATTAAGATAACTCCTTGCAGCCTGCAGCTTTCGTATCCATACTTTTATTTCATCAGAAAATGAATCTCTGGCATCCGGATAATCACAAAGTTTATCCGGTATAGTCTTCATCCTTGATTCACATTTGACAATATAATCAATAAACTTACTTAGCTCGATAAAGTAAGCATTAATAGCTTGTTGAGATTTACCGCTATGAGTAACTGCCATTAAAATATCAGAGATTTCCAGCAACAATGACGTCTTCTGTCGCCCTTTAGATAAATCCATTTTACTGTTAACCATGTCAGCTAATTTTCTTTTTTCCTCAACAACAATCTGTTGCCAAAAAATCTTATTATCTTTCAGTTCTTTTATTAGCATTCTACTATTCGAGGAAGAACTCTGTTTTTCCAGTAGCCATGTAACCGCATCAAGGCGTTGAAGGGCAAAGCGTAATCTGCTGGATACCTGATTTATCTGCGCCAGACTGATCAGCGTGTGCTGGAGTTTATCCTTGACTATCACACCAGTGTGCAAAATTGCAGCTATCTCTTGGGTAGAAAATGACTTCGTCTTTCGGGTAATTATGCCAGTCAACTTACGTTCGATCTTAAGGTGAGCGGATTCTAAAAACCGTGGAACAAGAGGGAGGCTATCTTTGAATGAGACGGCCGTTTTTTTGGCAGGAGAAATGAATTCCCTCCCCGCTTTATGCAATTTTTCAATAAATCCCTGAGATGCTTTATCGTTTAAAGCGTCCTTAGAAGGCTGAACTTCTTTCACTTCATTCATTAACTGTATGAGAATAATATTTAATTTTTTACAGGTTAACAAAATCATCTGAGAGAAAGCGTAACTCTTTTCTTCACGAGGGCTTACTTCATTTGACGATAAAACTTTCTGTGCAGCGTTTTCTGTAAGACTTACACTTTGTAGCAGAAGTTCAAGGGAATGGTATATCCCACCCGACTGACTCAGTGCAGTTCCTGGTTTATATCCACTCATCTCGCTAACGTCCGCGACGCTTTCCGGATCTGAGAGATCAATGGTATTACTCTCCCCATTCTGCGGTGCTATTCCCCACAAACTTTCCCGGTATTTCTTTTCATTCCATAGCTGAGCATTAACAAGGCTATTTACCTTCATTATTTCAACGGGGTCTTCTTGCAATTTGACACGCCGTTCACCAATGCTAAATGCCTCGCCGGGTTGTTCCTGCCCAGTGATATTCGCCGTGGCATAAAAAAATGCTTCGCGTTTTCTGTTTTCAAACTCTTTCCAGGAGAGCCATGACTCCGGTTTCATTTGCGCAAGACTGTCGATCATTGCAAAAGTTTCAGAAAGAGCGTTGATTAAGCGTGAAGCCAGTAAGTTCAGCGTGCCATTTACTTTATCAATTTTTGTCTGCACATTTTGTTGAGTTTGATGTGTGTAGAACATAGCTGCCTGGGGTGTTCTGTTATCTTTGTAGCTTTCCTGTTTGAATTTAATAAACGACTCAATAAATGAATTAAAATAATTCATACCTTTATAGCTGTTCACCGCCCCAATTTTTTTTCTTATGCTATCGGGCAATGTACTGTTATCTTGAGTACTGACAACACCCTCCCGAACATTATGATGGGTATGGCTATCGGGAAGCTCACCTTCGGGGAGATCATGATCCGGGAAATCGGTATAGCTAAAATCACTTTTTAATGAATCAACTTCAAATAAAGAGTGAGTGCTAACAGATTCCTGCATTCTTTTTTGCAGTACTCTGAGATCAGGGATAGTAATGTTGTTTTTTTGATGGCCAAGTAGAGAGTATTCGATCAGTTCAGGCAACTGAGTTTCAATCTCAGAAATTACATGTCGACTCAAATCAGGATCGAAAAACGAACTCTCTTTATGTTTTTTATCTTCCTGATGCGATGAGGATGTGATACCCAAGTCACTATCCGTTTTATTTTCATCTACCCTGGAAAATTCAGAATTATTAATCGACATTTTCACTCCTAATTAAAATTGAGAAGAGATAATGACTTCAAGTAAAGTTAATTTAATCAGTCCGTTTGATCAAAAAAATAAATTCAAGACCAAATGGGTCATTTTATTAGTTGGATTAATATAAGATTCAAAGAGATAGCATAAAAATAAATTTCCACGGGAAAAGCCCCCACATCAAGGTATAGGTTTGACAGTCAATACTGTCAACCTTTCGCCATAAAATGTTGTGGTGTCATCACAGGATGAAAATTCCGGATGCCTGGTGAAATGCAACGAGGTATGAATATCTCCATACCCCGTTAACAGGCTGAATCAACCCGCTTTTGCGTGGGCGGGAGCAGGTGTAGGCGCAGGGGTTGGCACGGCATCTGGCGCAATGTTCATATGCTTCAACACCGGCCCCATAATGTTGCCGAAGATGGGTGCTGCTACCGAACCACCAAAGTGGTCTCCTGCGGTGGGGTGGTTAACCATCACCACCAACGCCACTTCAGGATGGCTTGCTGGAGCAACGCCTGCGGTGTAGTTAATATAGCCGCCATCATATTTCCCGCTGGTCCCCATTTTCTCCGCCGTACCGGTTTTGGTTGCCAGTCGATAACCCGGTACCGCAGCACGCAGACCGGAACCGCCCGGTAATACGTCACTCTCCATCATGTGCACCACAATTTCTGCCGTTTGCGGGTTCGCCACCTGAGTGCCGAGCACCGGCGGTGTCACTTTGGTGATCGATAACGGACGATAAACACCGAAGCTGCCCAGCGTGGCGTATTCGCGGGCAATCTGCAGAGGGGTGACGCGTAAGCCGTAGCCAAACGCGAAGGTCGCACGTTCGATATCCGCCCAGCGCTGACGATGCAGTGGGAAATAACCCACGCTCTCCCCTGTCAGCCCTAGCCCTGTGGGTTTGCCCAGGCCAAACGCATGATAAGTCTGCACCAGTGCATCCGCTGGCATCGCCAGTGCGATGTGTGAAGCTCCGGTGTCACTGGATTTTTGCAGAATGCCGGTCACGGTCAGACGCGGCCAGTGGCCAACGTCACGGATAATATGGCCGTTGATAGCATAAGGCGCGGTATCCAACACGGAATCAGGTCGAATTAGGTGACGCTCCAGACCTTCCAGCACCACCAGCGGTTTCACCGTCGAACCGGGTTCGTAGCTGTCATTGATAGCCGTGTTACGCATCTGAGCAGGCGTCGCCCCTTCGTAATTATTGGGGTTAAACGATGGATAAGAGGCCATACCGAGGATTTCACCGGTATCAATTTTTACCAGTACCGCAGCCCCGGAGTCGGCTTTATTCAGCAACACGCCATCGCGCAGTTTGGTGTACATGGTGTACTGGTCAAACTTATCGATACTCAGTTGTACCGTTGGCGGCTGCGTAGGGGGCTTATAGTCAATCATCGAGATGATTTTCCCTTCACCATCCTGACGATAAACCTCTTTCCCCGGCTCGCCCTGCAACAGTTTATCAAACCCCTTTTCCAGTCCGTTCAGCCCGACATTATCCGCACCGACAATACCAATTAGCGTCGCGGCGGATTCGCTCATCGGATAAAAGCGGCTGTCGTCATACACCGAACTGATGCCTTTCAGGTGCAGCTCGCTGATATCTTTGGCGATGCTCAGTTCAACTTTACGTCCGAGATACAGGAAACGACGTTTAGGATTAGCGGTAATATCCGCCGCCATTTGTTGTGGCGTGGTATCCAAAGCCGAGGCGAGATAAGCCCATTTGGGGCTGGTGAAATCCGGATTATTCTCCAGTACGCGCATCGGGTCGGCGATGATATCGCGCGAAGGTACGCTCAACGCTAGCGCATCACCGTTGCGATCAAGCAAGGTGCCCCGGCTGGTAGGCAGTTCCACCGTACGTAGCGAACGCTGATCGGCTTCATGCTCCAGCATCGGGTGATTAATCAGTTGGAGATCCGCCACGCTCGCCAGCAAAAAAGCCATACAGGCGAACACGCCTATGCAGATCAGCCGAAAGCGGAAAGGATTAAAAGAGGTTTTGATCTGGTCTTTTCCCAGTAGTTTTTTTATTTGTGGCATAGCTATCCGCAGCAATGAAAGAAAATGCGTTTCAATACAGCAGTTATAAATAATGACGTGGCGGGATAACAGGAAAACTATGTTTCAGTTCATGATTGCGGAGCAGCGGGCAAAAAAAACCTGCGCATCTGCGCAGGTCGGTGTAATCAATAAATTTTGATGTTCACCCATCAATACCTCTGGGACTTTGACTGTAGCAAGCAGGGCTTGCGCCCTGCCATCCTGCAAACGCAACAGTTGGCCGTAAAATGTAACCAGCCATGAGTTTCTTACGCTGTTTTGCAAAGCTGATGTTTTTTGATTTCCACCAGACAACTCATTGCGTTAGGTCCCTGAGTTAATGACGAGGTGCCGATATCCAGCGTCAGGGTATTGGGGTTACCGGCGCGGTCCCACGCATCCCATTTCCCGCCGAAGCCGGGGTTAAACCAGGCTCCGGTCGCGATAATCACCACGCCCGGCGTCAGGCCATCCGTTAGCTTTACCCCTGCCAGCATTCGACCACGCGCGTTGCTGACCTCAATTTCATCTCCGTCCGCAATCTGGCGGGCTGCCGCGTCCTGCGGGTGCATGTACAGCGTTTCACGTCCGGCGGTTTTATTGGCCTGAACACTCGGCGTGCCATCTAACTGGCTGTGCAGGCGGTCTGAAGGCTGAATAGAAATCATATGCAGCGGGTAATCCGCGCTGATTTCTGCCCCCAGCCACTCCTGTGGTTCGCGCCATTCGGGATGCCCGGCAAAGTCATCCAGCTTAAAGTCCGCAATGGTCTGACAGAACAGCTCTATCTTGCCGCTGGCCGTCTGGATCGGATGGGATATCGGGTCAGCGCGGAACTGGTCCATAAAGACAAAGGGCTTGCCGCCTTCCGGGATCTCCACAAAACCGCGCTGCCAGAATTCTTCAAACTCCGGGAAATGAATATCTTTGTGCGCATGGGCAACGGCGCACTGTTGATACAGATATTCAATCCATTGCATCTCGTTGCGCCCTTCAGTGAAGGTGTCACGATAGCCGAGGCGCTCGGCTAAATCGGCAAAGATATCAAAGTCATGACGCGCCTGATGCTGTGGCGCAATCGCCTGATGCATCGCCAGCACAAAGCGATCGCGGGAAGAGCCGCCAATGTCATTGCGCTCCAGCGTGGTTGTTGCTGGCAAGACGATATCGGCCATCTGGGCCGCTGGGGTCCAGACGATATCCTGCACCACCACCGTATCCGGGCGCTGCCAGCCTTCGACCAGGCGATTGAGCTGTTGATGATGATGGAACGGATTGCCCCCCGCCCAGTGCACCAGGTGAATATCCGGATAGTGCAGCGTTTCGCCCTGGAAGGTATAGGGCTGGTTCGGTTGCAGCAGCATGTCACTGATGCGCGCCACGGGAATGGACAAACCGGACGGGTTCGGCCCGGTCGACATCAGCGGCGCTGGCCCTTCCTGGCGTGGATTGCCCACGCTGTTCATGGAACCATGACCAAAGGAGAATCCCGCCCCGGGCAAACCTGGCTGCCCTAACATGGCGGACAGGGCAATCATCATCCAGTAGGGCTGCTCGCCACGATGCGCACGCTGCACCGAGTAGGAACAGGTGATGAAGCTACGCTTGCCGCACAGCTGTTGCGCTAACAGAACAATGCGTTCAGGCGGGATCCCGGTGATGCGGCTGGCCCAGCCAGCGGTTTTGGCAACGCCATCGCTCTCACCGGTCAAATAGCTTTTCAACTGCGGCCAACCGGTGCAGTGCGTGGCAAGGAATTGTTCATCCGTACCGTTGCGCTGCATGATTTCGTAGCCCAGCGCCAGCATCAGCGCCACGTCGGTATTGGGCCGAATCGGGATCCACTCCGCCTTGACGAATTCCGGGCAGTCATCGCGCATCGGGCTGATGTTAATCACCGGTGTGCCTTTCGCCGCCAACTGTTCCAGCGCCGGTTTCAGGCTGTGCTGACCCGCCCCGCCGGAGGCAACCTGAGAATTTTTCAGCGCCAGCCCACCAAAGGCCACGAAGATGTCAGCATGTTCGACCACTTCTGGCCAGTCAGTGACGCGGCCGGTGAGCGGCATATAGGTGCCAATCACATACGGCAGGAAAAACTGCGCGGCGCCCCAGCTATAGTTGCCCTGCTGATCGACTCCGCCACCGCCTTTAAAGTAGAAACGGCGGATCAGCGTGCGCGCATGGTTCACGCGTCCGGCAGAAGACCAGCCGTAGGAGCCGTTGAAGATACCGCTGGCACCATAGCGCTCACGCACGCGCCGGTTCTCTTCCGCCACCAGATCCAGGGCCGTTTCCCAATTCACCGCCACAAAGTCTTCGCGGCCACGCAGAGTACGATCGCTGTTCTCACGGGATTTGAGCCATGAACGGCGCACCATCGGCTGGCGGATGCGTTTGTCAGAGTAGACCAACTCCGGGATGGTACCCAGCATTGGCGACGGATCGGCATCTGCAAAAAACGGTTCGCACCCGGTCAGTCGACCATTTTCAGTGACAGCAGTAAAAGCGCCCCAGTGCGCCAGATGTGGCACGCGTATCTTCATAGTGGTTATTCGGCCCGGCAGGTAAATGTCAGCGCTCAGCATATCACGACCACACATTGAGATTTAACTGGGCTGATTTTCCTCATGTTTGCGATCGGCATGGCGTTATGGCGGGTTGATGTAGCCCGGCTTTTCCGTAACACTGAACAGATGTGTAAACGTTTTCCCCGGAAGCAGGTAAACGCATGGCTACAATAAAGGATGTTGCCCGACTGGCAGGCGTGTCGGTAGCGACAGTCTCACGCGTCATCAATCACTCCCCCAAAGCCAGTGAAAGTTCGCGCCAGGCCGTCAATGAGGCGATGGCAGAGTTGCAGTATCACCCAAATGCTAATGCCCGTGCGCTGGCACAGCAGTCCACAGAAACCCTTGGGCTGGTGGTGGGCGATGTCTCAGATCCCTTCTTTGGCGCAATGGTGAAAGCCGTTGATGAAGTGGCTGGCGCGACCGGCAATTTTTTACTGATTGGTAACGGTTACCATAATGAGCAGAAAGAGCGGCGCGCGATTGAACAACTGATGCGCCACCGCTGCGCGGCGCTGGTGGTGCATGCCAAAAAGATCCCGGATGCCGACCTGGAAGTCTTAATGAAACAGATGCCAGGCATGGTGCTGTTAAACCGTCTGCTCCCTGGCTTTGAACAGCGCTGTATCGCGCTGGATGACCGCTACGGTGCGTGGCTGGCAACGCGCCATTTGATTCAGCAGGGGCACCAAAATATCGCCTTTATCTGCTCGACCCATGCCATTTCTGATTCTGAAGATCGCCTGCAAGGCTACCATGATGCGCTGCGCGAGCACGGCATTGCCAGTCAGGATCGGCTGATTGCCCTGGCCGAACCGGATGAGAGCGGTGGCGAGCAAGCCATGACCGAGCTACTGGGGCACGGTAAGCACTTTACTGCCGTGGTCTGCTATAACGACTCCATGGCCGCCGGGGCACTGGCGGTGCTGAGTGATAACGGGATTCGCGTACCGGAAGAGATGTCGCTCACCGGTTTTGATGACGTGTTGGTATCACGCTACGTGCGCCCAAGGCTGACCACGGTGCGTTATCCCATCGTGACCATGGCACAGCAGGCGGCTGCACTGGCACTGGCGCTGGCAAACGATCAGCCGCTGCCGGAGGTGACAAACATGTTTAGCCCGACGCTGGTGCGTCGGCATTCGGTAAGCGGGCCGGGTTAAAGACCGGATCGACCAGGCATCGGTGCCTGGTCGATAAATCACGCTTAACCCAGCTCCAGCGCCAGCAGCTCCTGAATGGTCTGCGCACGGCGGATTTCACGGACCTTGCCACCATCAAACAGCACTTCCGGGATCAGCGGGCGGCTGTTGTAGTTGGAAGACATCGATGCACCATAAGCCCCGGTGTCGTGGAAGACCAGGTAGTCACCGATCTGCGCTGCTGGCAGAGCGCGGGTTTCCACCTTACCGCCCTCCTGCTGGGTAAACACATCACCAGACTCACACAGTGGGCCTGCAACGACGCTCTCGACGGTATGGGCTTCATCCAGCACACGCTCATCACCTGCCAGCACTGAAATATGGTGATAGCTGCCGTACATGGAAGGACGCATTAAATCGCTGAAACCGGCATCCACCAGCACAAAGTGACGGCTCCCCATCTCTTTCACGGCACGCACCTGCGAAACCAGGACGCCAGACTCTGCGACCAGGAAACGACCCGGCTCAATTTCCAGCTTCACCGGATGCCCGAGATGCGCGGCAATACGCTGACGCGCACCGTCCCACAGACCAAAATAGTGTGCGGTATCGATATTTTCCTGGCCGTACTGATAAGGAATCGATAAACCACCGCCGGCGGAAATGGCTTCCAGATCCTGACCAAATTCCACCACCTGATTGACCATCGCATCACACACCTGCTGCAGATGACCGTAATCCACACCCGAGCCGATATGCATATGCAGGCCCACCAGGTGCAAACCGTACTGGCGCAGTGCGGCCAATGCCAGTGGCAGGTCGCTATGCCAGATGCCGTGCTTGCTGTTCTCTCCCCCGGTATTGGTTTTCTGGCTGTGACCATGACCAAAGCCCGGATTGATGCGCAACCAGACTTTATGACCCGGAGAAATCGCGCCTAACTGATGCAGCATATCCACTGAACCGGCATTTACCGGCACTTTCAGCTCAGCAATGCGTGACAGCGTTGGTGCGTCTAACACGTCTGCGGTAAAGACGATCTCATCGCCACCCGCAGTGAATCCCGCTGCCAGCGCACGCTCCACTTCACCCAGTGACACCGAATCCACGCGCACACCCTGCTCACGCATCAGGCGCAGAATGTGAATGTTAGAACAGGCTTTCTGCGCAAAGCGAATCACATCGAAATCACGCAGCTGCGCGATGCGCTGACGGATAATTTCAGCATCGTAGGCCCAGAATGGTCCCTGATACTGACGCGCCAGCGGCAGCAGGTTAGCGCCAGTCAGCGCAGTTTCGGTGTTATTGAGTGGGCGTGGCATGGGTAAGTCCTCGAATAGATGTTCAGCCTCTATTAAAGCAGAGCGTTTCCATAGCGGAAAATATCCATTTTCACGTATGCTATTCATCTTTGATATGGTAGGCACGACAATGGCAAAGATTAACTGGCGGCATATTGAGATTTTCCATGCCGTGATGACCAGCGGCAATCTCACTCAGGCCGCAGAGATCCTGCATACCTCACAGCCCACGGTCAGCCGGGAGTTAGCCAGGCTTGAACAGCAACTCGGGCTGGAGTTATTTCAACGGGTGCGGGGACGGCTGCAACCTACAGTGCAGGGGATCCGGCTGTTTGAGGAAGTACAGCGCTCGTGGTATGGCCTCGATCGTATCCGGGAAACCGCAGAAGGCCTGCGTCAGTTCCGCCAGGGTGAGCTGTCTCTGGCTTGCCTGCCCGTATTTTCGCAGTCATTGCTCCCTCCCCTCTGCCACAGCTTTTTACAGTCCTATCCCGATGTCAGCCTGAATATTATTCCGCAGGAGTCACCGGTGTTAGAGGAGTGGCTGTCAGCACAGCGTTATGATTTAGGCCTGACCGAAACACAGCACGCGCCGCCAGGTACAGAAAGCTTGCCCTTGCTGACCTGTGACGAAGTCTGTGTCTTGCCGCGCCATCATCCACTGTGTCAGCGCGAGGTGATAACGCCACAGGATTTTCACGGTGAAAGTTATGTCAGCCTGTCGCACAGCGATAGCTATCGTCAGTTGCTGGATGCCCTGTTTCATGAGCATGGCGTAGCACGTCGCATGGTGATGGAAACACACAGTGCTGCTTCCGTCTGTGCGATGGTAAAAGCCGGGGTGGGAATTTCGGTGGTGAACCCGCTAACGGCGCTGGATTATGCCGACAGTGGCGTGGTGATGAGGCGCTTTAGTATTGCGGTGCCCTTTACGGTCAGCTTGATTCGACCGCAGCACCGCCCGGCTTCCGCACTGGTTGATGCGTTTGTCCACCACCTGCAACAGCAGGTGGTGGCGTTTAGCGAGCGTATTAACGCTCAGCTCAATCAGGCACGGACAGGAGAAGACTGACCCCCGGTTTTGCGGAAGTTGATCAGGCACAGTACCAGACCAATCACCGCCAGTCCTGCTGCAGAGACCGGCACGGCGGTTAAACCGTAGCCTTTCTCAATCACGGCACCACCGACCCAGGCACCCAACGCATTACCCACGTTAAACGCGGCAATGTTCATGGTGGAGACCAGGTTAGGGGCATCTTTACCGTGACGCACCACGTTAATTTGCAGTCCGGGAACAATCGCAAAGGTTGCCATCGCCCACAGGAACAGCGTCACTTCCGCCAGCATGAAGGAGTGGCTGGTCCAGCTGAACAACAGCGAGAACAGCGCAATCAGGGCAAAGGAGAGGATCAACGCCACGGAGACTTTCCAGTCCGCCAGCTTGCCGCCTAAAATATTCCCCACGGTCAGGCCAGCGCCAATCAGGAACAGCGTCCAGCTCACGCCACGGTTGCTGATGCCCGTCACCTGCAACAGCATCGGGGCGATATAGCTAAACAGCGCGAACATCGCCGCCGCAAAAAACACCGTCATCGCCAGTGATAACCACAGCTTGCCGTTACCCAGCGCACCGAACTCACGCGACAGATCGACCGGCTTTTCATCTTTGTTGGTCGGCAAGCTCATAATCAGGCTGATAAAGGCCAACACCCCGATAATTGCCACGCCCCAGAAGGTGGCGCGCCAGCCAAACAGCTGACCAAACCAGGTGCCCAAAGGCACACCAAGTACGTTCGCCAGGGTCAAACCGGTGAACATCAGCGCAACAGCGGAAGCCTGCTTCCCTGGCGCGACCAGGCTGGCCGCCACCACAGAGCCAATACCGAAGAAAGCACCATGACACAGTGCCGTCACGATGCGCGCCAGCATCAGCAGGTTATAGCTATACGCGATAGCACACAGAATGTTGCCGACAATAAAAATCGACATCAGCAGCACCAGCGTACGTTTACGTGGCAGCTTCGCCGTCAGCAACGCCATGATCGGCGCGCCAATCGCCACGCCCAGCGCATAACCGCTGATTAACCAGCCTGCGCTGGGAATCGAAACGTTCAGATCGCCCGCCACTTCTGGCAGCAATCCCATGATGACAAATTCGGTGGTGCCGATGGCGAATGCGCTCATCGCCAACGCCAATAGTGCTATAGGCATAACCCAGTCTCCCAATACAGATGAATAGCGCACCGGACGGCACGCTGAGGCCACATCAATGTGTTGATGGTTGTTAAAATTTGAACTCCGTCACAGGCGCTATTAAATCACAGCAACTAATCAACATATAGCCTACTGGCGGCAAGGCTATCTTGCCTGGCAGGCAATAATTCAGCGCGCTAATTCAGCCAGAGGCAGATAATTCGCGGCCTGCGCGGCAAAAAAAAGCCCGACGGTTATCCACCATCGGGCTTTTTAACCGGAACTGAGAGGCTCAGTTCCGCACAGAGTGCTTACTTGCTGCCAGGACGCAGTGCCGGGAACAGGATAACGTCACGGATAGTGTGGCTGTTGGTGAACAGCATCACCATACGGTCGATACCGATGCCCAGACCCGCTGTAGGCGGCAGACCGTGTTCCAGTGCCGTTACGTAGTCTTCATCGTAGAACATCGCTTCGTCATCACCGGCATCTTTCGCATTCACCTGCTGCAAGAAACGCTCAGCCTGATCTTCTGCATCATTCAGCTCGGAGAAGCCGTTACCGATTTCACGACCACCAATGAAGAATTCAAAGCGGTCGGTGATTTCTGGGTTCTCATCATTACGACGCGCCAACGGAGAAACTTCCGCTGGGTATTCGGTGATGAAGGTTGGCTGCATCAGGTGCGCTTCCGCCGTCTCTTCGAAGATCTCAGTGACTACGCGACCCAGACCCCAGCTCTTTTCGACTTTGATATGCAGTGACTGTGCAATCGCCACGGCTTTATCAAAATCGTCCAGATCGGCCAGATCGGTTTCTGGACGGTATTTCTTGATCGCTTCACGCATGGTGAGCTTCTCGAATGGCTTACCAAAGTCAAAGGTGTGTTCACCGTAAGGCACTTCGGTTTTGCCCAGAATGTCCTGTGCCAGAGTACGGAACAGGCTTTCGGTCAGTTCGATCAGATCTTTGTAATCCGCGTACGCCATATAGAGTTCCATCATGGTGAACTCTGGATTGTGGCGTGGCGAGATACCTTCGTTACGGAAGTTACGGTTGATCTCGAATACGCGATCAAAACCGCCCACCACCAGACGCTTCAGGTACAGTTCTGGCGCAATACGCAGGTACATATCGATGTCGAGCGCATTGTGATGGGTGATAAACGGACGGGCAGACGCACCGCCAGGAATCACCTGCATCATTGGGGTTTCTACTTCCATGAACTCACGGTTCACCATGAACTGACGGATACCCGCCATGATCTGTGAACGGACTTTGAAGGTGTTACGTGAGTCATCGTTGGCGATCAGATCGAGGTAACGCTGACGATAGCGGGTTTCCTGATCGGACAGGCCGTGGAACTTATCCGGCAGCGGGCGCAGTGCTTTGGTCAGCAGACGCAGTTCGCTGATGTGAATCGACAGCTCACCGGTTTTCGTCTTGAACAACTTACCACGAGCACCGAGGATATCGCCCAGATCCCACTTTTTGAACTGCTCGTTGTAGACGCCTTCTGGCAGATCGTCGCGTGAGACGTAGATCTGAATCTGGCCGCCAACATCTTGCAGGGTCGCAAATGAGGCTTTACCCATGATGCGGCGAGTCATCATACGACCGGCAACGCTGACTTCTACGCCGAGCGCTTCCAGCTCTTCGTTGCTCTTCTCGCCATAGCTGTTATGCAGCTTCTCAGAGACGGTGTCACGACGGAAATCGTTAGGAAACGCCACGCCGTTTTCACGCAGCGTCTTGAGTTTTTCGCGACGCGTTTTCAGTTCGTTGTTTAACTCAAGTGTGGCATCAGCGCTGTGCGGTTGTTGTTCAGACATGTCGGTTCCTTATAGCCCGGCTTTTAAACTTGCTTCAATAAAACGGTCGAGGTCGCCATCCAACACCGCCTGGGTGTTGCGGGTTTCTACGCTGGTACGCAGATCTTTGATGCGCGAATCGTCAAGTACGTAAGAACGGATCTGGCTGCCCCAGCCAATGTCCGATTTGTTATCTTCCGCAGCCTGCTTATCGGCATTTTTCTTCTGCATCTCATATTCGTACAGCTTGGCGCGCAACTGCTTAAAGGCCTGATCTTTGTTTTTGTGCTGTGAACGGTCGTTCTGGCACTGCACCACAATGTTGGTCGGCAAGTGGGTAATACGCACCGCTGACTCAGTTTTGTTGACGTGCTGACCACCCGCACCCGAGGCGCGGTAAACATCGATACGCAGATCGGCAGGGTTGATATCGATATCAATGTTGTCATCCACTTCCGGGTAAATAAACACGGAACTGAATGAGGTGTGGCGACGGCCACCGGAGTCAAACGGGCTCTTACGTACCAGGCGATGTACGCCGGTTTCAGTACGCAACCAGCCAAACGCATAGTCACCGATGATTTTGATGGTGGCAGATTTAGTGCCTGCAACTTCACCATCGGACTCTTCGATGATCTCGGTTTTGTAGCCCTTGGCTTCCGCCCAACGCAGGTACATACGCAGCAGCATGCTGGCCCAGTCCTGCGCTTCTGTACCGCCGGAACCGGCCTGGATATCCATGTAGCAGTCGGCGCTGTCGTATTCGCCAGAGAACATGCGGCGGAACTCAAGTTCGCCCAGCTTCTTCTCCAGACCGTCCAGTTCGCTTACCGCTTCGTTGAAGGTCTCTTCGTCGTCGGCTTCCACCGCCAGCTCCAGCAAACCTTCTACATCTTCGAGGCCCTGACGCATCTGATCCAGCGTTTCAACAATCGCTTCCAGCGAGGCGCGCTCTTTGCCCAGCGCCTGCGCGCGGTCAGGTTCGTTCCAGACGTCCGGCTGTTCCAGCTCGGCGTTAACTTCTTCTAAGCGTTCTTTCTTGGCATCGTAGTCAAAGATACCCCCGAAGAACGTCGCTGCGCTCACTGAGGTCTTGAATACGGTTTTTGACCGGGTTGATTTCAAACATGGCGATAGAATCTTTCTTTGCGATCGGTAAGATGGGATAAAAAGTAACGCGCTAGTCTACCTGAAACTGCTCCAGGTTTATAGCGCTGTTACCGTCTGCCGGGCGTTATACTGGCCAGATATGATCAATGATCAGCTGGACCGAGCGATTACCACGAAATTCATTAATATCCAGTTTATAAGCCAGTTCCACTTCGCGCACGCTGCTGTCGGGCCAGAGTTGAGTATCGACGTTAAACGCAATCCCATCCAGCAGCGGGCCACCGTGTACCGGTTCGATCATCACTTTTAAATGCTTCTGTCCGACAATGCGCTGTTGTAACAACTTGAAGCGCCCATCAAACAGCGGTTCCGGGAAGTTTTGGCCCCATGGCCCCGCTTCGCGCAGCAGTTCGGCGGTAGGAATATCCAGCTCAGCAGGCGTGAGCGCCCCATCAGACCAGATAATGCCCTGCGGCGCTTCGCCCTCCAGCCATTCGTCGACCACTGCCGCAAATTGCGTACGGAACAGCGCAAAATTTTCTTCTGGCAGTGAAAGCCCCGCCGCCATGGCATGACCACCAAACTTCAGGATCAGCCCTGGATGGCGGCTGTCGATGCGCTCCAGCACATCACGCATATGCAGACCTTGCACCGAACGCCCCGATCCTTTCAGCGTGCCGTCACCGGCAGGCGCAAAGGCGATCACCGGGCGATGGAAACGCTCTTTAAGGCGCGAAGCAAGAATGCCCACCACGCCCTGATGCCATTCGGGATGATAAAACGCCAGTCCCAGCGGCAGATCCTGCGATTCGCGCACCAACTGGTCACACAGCGTCATGGCTTCGCTCTGCATGCCCTGCTCAATCTCTTTCCGCGTCTGATTGAGGGCATCCAGCTCGCTGGCAAGCATCCGCGCCTGAGCCAAATCCTCTGTCAGCAACAGCGCCACCCCGACCGACATATCATCCAGCCTTCCGGCGGCATTCAGGCGCGGGCCAAGGGCAAAACCAAGGTCGCTGGCGACGAGCTGACGTGCATCGCGGTTAGCAATCTCCAACAGGGCGCGAATGCCCGGACGGCATTTGTTGGCGCGAATGCGGCTTAAGCCTTGCCATACCAGAATACGGTTGTTGTGATCGAGTGGCACCACATCCGCCACCGTACCCAACGCGACCAAATCCAGCCACTCCGCCAGATTCGGTTCCACGCGCTGTTCGCTAAACCAGCCCAGCGAACGCAGATGCGCGCGCAGTGCCAGCATCAGATAAAACGCGACGCCAACCCCGGCCAGCGCGCTGGAAGGGAACTGACACTCGCTGAGATTGGGGTTGATGATCGCCGCCGCCAGCGGCAGTGAATCGCCGGGCAGGTGGTGATCGGTGATTAATACCGGGATGCCATGCCCGTTGGCACATTCAACGCCCGCATGGGAGGAGATACCGTTATCCACCGTCAAAATCAGCTGTGCGCCACGCGCTCGCGCCTGCTCCACCACTTCGGGGCTCAGGCCGTAGCCATCATCAAAACGGTTCGGCACCAGGTACTGAATATCCTGACCGCCCATGCTGCGCAGGGCCAGGACGCTCAAGGCGGTGCTGGTGGCTCCGTCGGCATCAAAATCGCCCACCACCATAATCCGCCGCCCATCCAACAGCGCCTGATGCAGCAGCGCGACTGCCGTATCAATCCCCGCCAGCGACTGGAAAGGCAGCAGGCTGCGCAGCCCGCGTTCCAGTTCACTGGCGTGCTGCACATTACGTTGTAAATAGAGGCGACGCAGCAGCGCGTGCATATCCGCCGGGAGATCGGTGTCGGTCTGGACTTTACGCCGCCGCAATTCAATCTGTTTCATCACCGGTGCTTAACCGCCCTGCTTCTGGCCATCAAGCGTCTGTTTCAGCTCTTGTGGGCTTTGGTAACCAGGGATCACCAGACCGGTGTCGGTGAAGATGGCAGGCGTGCCTTGAATGCCATACAGCAAGCCGAGTTGGTACTGCTTATCCAGATCGATATTGCACGAGGCAGGTGCTGCGGTTTGTGGCGCGTTGCCTTTCATCGCCGCATCAAATGCCGTTTGGCGATCCGCTGAACACCATACGGCTTTCATCGCCCGCTCAACTGAGCCATGCAAGCCCTCACGCGGGAAGGCGAGGTAACGCACGGTAATGCCCAGCGCATTGTAGTCCGCCATTTGTTCATGCAACTTGTGGCAATAGCCGCAGGTGATGTCGGTAAACACGGTGATCACATGCTGCTGTTTCGCCGCAGGATAGACAATCATCTCGGGTGCCAGCGCGGCCATTTTTTTATCCAGCACTTTATTGGTCGCATTCACCGGGTGCGCACCGCTGACATCGTACAACGGCCCCTGAATCATCTGCTTGCCATCTTCACTGACGTACAGTACGCCACTTTCTGACAGCACGGTTTTCATTCCCGGCAGCGGTGAAGGTAGAATTTCGGTCTGCTTGAGGCCGAGTTTTTGTAGCGACTGCTGAATAGCGCTGTCATCTGCATGGCTGGCGCTGACGAAGGTTCCCGCTAACAGTGCGAGAAGAAAGAGTCTTTTTTTCATGCTACGTCCTTTACTCCGCGCCTCAGGCACGGGGATGGTGCTGTGAATGTAACTGGCGCAGGCGCTCAGTAGCGACATGGGTGTAAATTTGCGTGGTAGAGAGATCGCTATGCCCTAGCAGCATCTGCACCACGCGCAGGTCCGCGCCGTGATTGAGCAGATGGGTTGCAAACGCGTGTCGTAGCACGTGGGGTGACAGCTTTTCAGCGTCAATCCCGGCCAGTACGGCGTAATGTTTTATGCGATGCCAGAAGGTTTGTCGCGTCATTTGTTGCGCCCGGTTGCTGGGGAACATCACGTCCAGCGTCTGGCCGTTAAGCAACCACGGACGACCGTGCTCAAGATAATACTCCAGCCAGTAAACGGCCTCTTCACCTAATGGCACCATACGTTCTTTGTTGCCTTTACCAATCACCCGGACCACGCCTTGCCGCAGACTGACGTCGCTGATGGTCAACCCCACCAGTTCAGAAACACGCAGCCCGGTAGCGTACAGCACTTCCAGCATGGCTTTATCACGCAGTTCCAGTGGAATGTCGGTCGAGGGCGATTGCAGCAAGCGCTCCACCTGCGCCTCACTTAAATCTTTGGGGAGTCGCTGCGGCAATTTAGGCGCAGCCAGTAACGCGCTGGGATCGTCAGTGCGCAGCTTTTCACGGTAGAGATACTGGAAGATGCGGCGTAACGCACTCAGCATACGCGCGGAACTGGTGGCTTTGTAGCCGCCTTCAACGCGTTCCGCCAGGAAGGCTTGCAGATCCGCCGTGCTCGCACCGAGCAGCGTGAGTTGGTGATGGTGTAGCCACCCGGTAAAGGTATGCAGATCCTGACGATAGGAGGCCAGGGTGTTCTGCGCCAGATTACGCTCAATCCATAATGCATCGAGAAACTGCTCTGTCAGATCCTGATCCTGCACAATATGTCCGCCCTTTGCTATCAAACCCCGGCATTATGCCTGATTTTACGCCGTGGCTGATACCTTCGAACGCACAGTTACCCAATCCCCTGCCGCATTCCATGCAGTCGGCAGCGGTGGCAAAGACGTGTACAATGCGGCCGTATATGTTTGATTACCGTGGCGACTGTAAACTCGAATGAAAATTGGTCTGTTTTACGGCTCCAGCACCTGCTACACCGAGATGGCAGCGGAAAAGATTCGCGACATTATCGGCGCAGAGCTAGTGACCCTGCACAATGTAAAGGATGACTCCCCCACTCTGATGCAGCAGTACGATCTGCTGATTCTCGGGATGCCCACCTGGGACTTTGGGGAGCTGCAAGAGGACTGGGAAGCGATCTGGACATCGCTGCCAGAGCTGGACCTCAACGGCAAAATTGTGGCGCTGTATGGTATGGGCGACCAGATTGGCTATGGTGAATGGTTCCTGGATGCGATGGGCATGCTGTACGACGTCCTGAAGCCCATGGGCGTGCAGTTTGTCGGCTTCTGGCCGCTGGAAGGCTATGAGTTCACCAGCCCGAAACCGTTAAGCAAAGATGGCACACAGTTTGTTGGCCTGGCGCTGGACGAGGTCAATCAGTTTGAAGAGAGCGACGAACGGCTGGAGCGCTGGTGCGAGCAAGTGCTGGTGGAGACCGCTGCGCTGCTTTGATGGTGAGCCCTTTTTCGCAGCGGTCGCGTGCCGCTGCGCGGGGATTTTCACGCTAATCGCGCTCGCTGCTGGGGAAGAGTTTTTCTAATAATACAACGATAGTTATCATTATAACTATCGTCAGGCCGATATAAATGAGCCTCTCCGTCCAGTTATCGAAGTATATCCCCAAAAACAGGCAAATCCAGAGTAAGGCACCACCCAAAGAGACTACCAGATAGTCGAGGAAAAAATAAAAAATCTTCTTCAGAAAAGGATTATTCGATTTGCGCCTCATTCAGTTTCTCTTCAACCAAATCTAATATTTTCTCGAAAGCAGGCAATCCCTGCGTGCGCCTGACGTGCAAAGCCTCAGTGAAAGGTTGTACAGCAGGTTCAATGAGAAAGTAAAGAAAATCGTAGTTTTTTGCACGTAGTGCTTGCCAAAGTTCAGGGTTGTATTTTTTCAAACGCATTGACGTATATATGCTTCTTTCAGCCATTCCGTTAATCAGTAGAAGATTCCCTAAGGTTCCAACGCCAAACTTCAAAAGCATACCACTTTTAAAAACAACCGCATTTAGCAGACTGGTTGTCAGGACTGTATTCGTCAGAAACCGTCCTATCATTGAACCAGTTACTTGTCCTGCCAATTTATCTTTATTGCTTCCAGGAACAAATTGGCTGAAAACATCTAACGTAGTTTCAATTGATTTTTTGAGATGGGAGTTTTGTAGAATCCCAAAACGAATAGCATGTGTCATGCGAATGCGCTCATCCTGACGAAAGCTTCTTGAATCCGTATCCATAAAACCATACGCCATATAAGCCAGGTCTTTAGGAACTGAGAGTATACCTCCCATAATCCCTACTGCTGTATCCGGAGAGAGAAGCACCCTTACTATCCTTGTTGCAATTTCTATATGAGAACTCATTCCGACCTCAAAGTAACCGATGTGGGTTCGAATTCTACCGTTGATAATTAAATAAAATAAACCAAAGAAACGTCAAGAATCGTCTTTATTCCACACCACATTTTTTGACAATCAATAACGAGAACAGGTTACGCATTTAAATAAAATCCGCGCCGCTGTGGCTATTTATCCATTAAAGTTCATCGCTAAAACAGGCAGCTCGCAGCGTGCGCCAGTCGCGGGGTGTCATGGCATCTTCATGTAGCCAGAAACGTAACGTTTTTCCGTTTTCATTTTGCAGCTGTAATAATACCGCCCAGGGTAGCCAGCGTGGCGGATGGATTATCTGCCAGCGTTTATATTGCCAGCGCCAGTACAGGTGATCTTCACGTGCCAGAATACCGCAGTATTGTTGCCGATGACGGGAACAGATATATCCTTCATAGATCACTGGCGGAATCAGTAATAGCCACCAAAAGGACGAACAGGCCGCCGCCATAATGCTGCACAGCAGGCTGCTAAACAGCAGCCGCTGAAGCCAGGCAGCGCGACGCGAGAGGCGTAGATTACATTGCCACTGGGCCACGTGCGCGATTACGCTGCTGAATCAACTTCACCATACGTTTTAGCTCGGGGTCGGCTGGCTCGCCGTGATCCATCATCCAGTTGAACAGGTCCGGATCGTCACTCTTTAACAATGCTACAAACACCTGCTTATCGGTATCGTCCAGGCCGTCAAACTCGTAACGAAAGAACGGCATAATCGCCACATCCAGCTCCAACATGCCGCGACGACAAGCCCACTGAATACGCGATTTTTCGTGAATATCCATCTGTCAGCTTCCACAGTGCAAAAAGTGGCGTTAGTGTAACCTGGTTTTATGCAATATGTAGACATACAGAAGGGCTTTGCGCGGTCTGCCGCAATAGCAGCGCCACAGTGAGCAGGGTTATCACGCGATTTGTGCGCCAGATTCCGTAAAGCAGTTGCAAAGCCAGAGCGCTCTTTTAACATTGAAGCACTATTTCGGAAGAATCACTGGAATCAGGATATCCCTATGACCATTTTTACCTTACCGCCACGTCAGCCAGCGGCGGCGGCTCGTCTGCCACTCACGCTGATTTCTCTTGAGGGCTGGGCACTGGTTTCAGTGCAGGGCAAAGACAGCACCAGCTATCTGCAAGGCCAGTTGACGCTGGACGTTGCCGCGCTGGAAAGTAATCAGCATCGCCCTACCGCACACTGCGATGCCAAAGGCAAAATGTGGAGTTCACTGCGCCTGTTCCATCGTGGCGAAGGGTTTGCCTATCTGGTGCGCCGCGAACTGCGCGAAAAGCAGCTCGCAGAACTGAAGAAATATGCGGTATTCGCAAAAGTCACACTGCTGCCAGACGATGAAGCCACACTGCTGGGCGTAGCCGGTTTTCAGGCCCGTGCCGCACTGAGCAAGCTGTTCACCACCTTGCCAGACAGCACGACACCGGTAGTCCAACTGGGTGACACCACCATTTTATGGTTCGAACACCCTGCTGAGCGTTTCCTGGTTGTCACTACGGAAGATCAGGCTAAAGCGATACAGGTTGCGTTGGCCGATGATGCGCAGCTCAACGACAGCCAGCAGTGGCTGGCACTGGAGATTGAAGCCGGGATTGCGGTGATAGAACCGGCTAACAGCGAGCAGTTGCTGCCACAAGCAACCAACCTGCAAGCCCTGGACGCCATCAGCTTCAAGAAAGGCTGTTACAGCGGCCAGGAGATGGTTGCACGAGCTAAGTACCGTGGTGCCAACAAACGCGCCCTTTACTGGCTGGCGGGCAGTGCTTCACGCGTTCCTGCGGCAGCGGATTCGCTGGAGCTGCAACTGGGTGAAAGATGGCGTCGTACCGGTACCGTACTCACGGCAGTACAACTGGATGACGGCACGGTTTGGGTGCAGGTCGTACTGAATAACGATCTGGAAGCAGAGAGTGTGTTACGGGTGGAAGGGGATGAAACCAGCAAACTGACCATTCAACCACTGCCTTATTCACTGTCCGAAGGTTAACCGGACAATTCACACCGCTGCTTCAGCCAGCGGTGTGAAAAAGCCCGTTTAATTCACATAGAAGTAAATGGCGCAGAAATGGCAGATGCTGCCACCCAGCACAAACCCGTGCCAGATCGCGTGGTTGTAAGGGATGCGGCGCGCCACATAGAAGATCACCCCCAGCGAATAGACAATTCCACCCGCAGCCAGCAACCATACGCCCCCCGCAGAAAGCCGGGTCGCCAGTTGATAAATGACAATCAGCGATAACCATCCCATTCCCAGATAGGTGATTAACGAGAGTGCCTTAAAGCGGTGTGCAATCGTCAGCTTGAAGATGATCCCTAACAGTGCCAGTCCCCAGATCACCACCATCAACCCATGAGCCAGCGGTGACTTGAGCCCCACCAGCAAGAACGGGGTATAGGTGCCGGCAATCAGTAAGTAGATGGCGCAGTGGTCAAATTTTTTCAGCCATATTTTTGCCCGCTGATGCGGGATAGCGTGGTACAGCGTCGACGCGAGAAACAGCAAAATCATACTGCCGCCATAGAGGCTGTAACTGGTGATAGCAGTGATATCCGCGCGCATCTCAGTGGCCTGAGTCAACAGCAACACCAGACCGACAATGCCAAAGACACAGCCAATACCGTGACTGATGCTGTTGGCAATCTCCTCGGCCAGCGAGTATCCACGGGCGATTAAACGGTTTTCTGTCATAACAATTACGTCCTGCCGCAGTTGTTGGGGATTTTCTGCACAACAGAGTAGCGAAGAATTATTTCAGAGTACACTTGTACGCTTAAATTAAATTATGAATGCTTGTTACTGCTCAACCTGATGAGAATAGCCGCTGTGGATGAAGGTAAAATTGCAGCGGATGATGGAAAGTGGCATGGGAAACAACGCGGGCAGCATCGCTGTCACGATGCTGCCCGCTGTTTTTTATCCCTGAAAAATCAGAGGAGTAAAAGCAAGTTACTGATAATCACTCATCGGCACGCAGGCGCAGAACAGGTTACGGTCACCGAACACATCGTCCAGCCGTTTCACCGTTGGCCAGTATTTATTTTCACTGCCTGCCGGGAAGACCGCCAGTTCGCGGCTATAGGCATGTTGCCAGTCACCAACGATTTCACGCTGCGTATGCGGTGCATTCACTAGCGGGTTATCGTCTTTCGGCCATTCACCCTCGGCAACACGGTCGATCTCCATGCGGATCGCCAGCATCGCATCAATGAAGCGATCTAGCTCCGGCTTCGCTTCGGATTCAGTAGGCTCAACCATCAACGTACCCGGCACCGGGAACGACATGGTTGGTGCATGGAAGCCGTAATCAATCAGACGCTTAGCAATATCAAGTTCACTGATGCCGGTCTGTTCTTTCAATGGACGAATATCCAGGATGCATTCGTGCGCCACACGGCCATCACGCCCGGTGTACAAGATTGGATAGGCGGATTGCAGACGGCGTGCAATATAGTTGGCATTGAGAATAGCCACCGCACTGGCCTGACGCAGTCCCTGTGCGCCCATCATACGAATATACATCCAGCTAATGGGCAGAATAGAGGCGCTGCCAAACGGCGCCGCGGATACTGCTCCCTGCTGGGTTAACATGCCGTCAATTTGCACTACGCTATGGCCCGGTACAAAAGGTGCCAGATGCGCTTTTACGCCAATCGGCCCCATACCTGGCCCACCGCCGCCGTGTGGAATACAGAAGGTTTTATGCAGGTTAAGATGTGAAACGTCAGCACCAATGTAGCCTGGCGTGGTGATCCCCACCTGCGCATTCATATTGGCACCGTCAAGGTAAACCTGGCCCCCGTACTGGTGCACGATTTGGCATACCTCACGAATGGTCTCTTCATAAACGCCATGCGTCGAAGGATAGGTCACCATGATGCAGGAGAGCGCTTCACCCGCCTGCTCCGCCTTGGCGCGCAGGTCATGGAGATCGATATTGCCCTGTTTGTCACAGGCCACCACTACCACATCCATCCCTGCCATCTGTGCGGAAGCGGGGTTTGTGCCGTGCGCTGAAGCGGGGATCAGGCAGAGATGGCGACGGCCTTCACCACGGCTTTCGTGGTAGCGTCGAATCGCCAGCAGGCCAGCATACTCTCCCTGCGCGCCGGAGTTCGGCTGCATACAGAGTGCATCATAGCCGGTGAGCTGCACCAGCCATTGCGAAAGCTGGCTGATCATCTGTAGGTAACCCGTTGCCTGTTCCGCCGGGCAGAACGGGTGCAGTTCTGCAAATTCCGGCCAGGTAATCGGGATCATCTCCGCTGCGGCATTGAGTTTCATGGTGCAAGAGCCAAGCGGGATCATGGCCTGATTCAGCGCCAGATCTTTTTTCTCCAGGCTGTGCATGTAGCGCATCATCTCGGTTTCACTGTGATAGCGATTGAATACCGGATGGGTCAAAAATGCCTGTTGGCGCTGGACTGCCTGTGGGATCACAGGTTCTGCGGCAGCGACTTGTGCATCCAGCGTGTCGATATCTTGCCCGTGCGCATCCCCCAGCAAAATGGCAAACAGCGCCAACACGTCTTCACGCGAGGTGGTTTCATCCAGCGTTACCCCGACGGCATGATGAATATCCGTGCGCAGGTTGACGCCAAAACTCAACGCGCGGTTAAGTACCGCCGCTTTGTCAGCCACCTCAACGGTGATCGTATCAAACCACTGTTGATGACGGAGTTTCAGGCCCGCAGCCTGTAAGCCAGCGGCCAGAATCGACGTCAGGCGATGGATGCGCCCGGCAATCCGCTGCAACCCTTCCGGGCCATGATAGACCGCGTACATCCCGGCAATATTGGCGAGCAGTACCTGTGAAGTACAGATATTGGAGTTCGCTTTTTCACGGCGGATATGTTGCTCACGCGTCTGCATTGCCATGCGCAGCGCGGTGTTGCCAGCGACATCACGTGAAACGCCAATAATGCGGCCTGGCATCGCACGTTTATACTCATCGCGGCTGGCAAAGAACGCAGCATGGGGCCCGCCATAGCCCATCGGCACGCCGAAGCGTTGAGCGGAACCAAACACGATGTCTGCCCCAATCTTGCCCGGTGCTTCCAGCTGGATCAGTGCCATAAAATCAGCGGCTACGCTGACGATAACGCCACGTTCTTTCAGGCTGGCTATCAGATCACGGTAGTCATGCACCTCACCGCTGGTGCCAACCTGTTGTAATAACACGCCAAACAGATCCTGATGATCCCGCGCTTTCTCGGGGCTATCGATAATCAGCTCAAAACCAAAAGTGGCCGCGCGAGTGCGCACCACATCCAGCGACTGTGGATGCACATCATCAGCAATAAAGAATTTATTGGCGGTTTTAAGTTTGCTGACGCGCCTGGCCATCGCCATCGATTCGGCTGCGGCTGTCGCTTCATCCAGTAATGAAGCGGAGGCGATATCCAGTCCGGTGAGGTCCAGCGTGAGGGTTTGGAAATTGAGTAAAGCTTCCAGACGCCCTTGCGAGACTTCAGGCTGATAGGGCGTATAAGCCGTATACCAACCGGGATTCTCCAGCAAATTGCGCAGAATGACCGGAGGAGTCACCACCGCACTGTAACCCATGCCGATCCAGGATTTGTAACGCTGATTCTGACTGGCAATCGCCTTGAGTTCAGCCAGCGCCTGCTGCTCGGTTGCTGATTCACCAATCGCTGGCGGCCCCGGAAGTTGAATATCCGCCGGGACCAGCGATGAGATAAGTGATTCCAGAGAACTGGCACCAATAGTATCTAACATGGTCGCCTGTTGAGCAGGTGTTGGGCCAATATGGCGAGCAACAAAGGCAGTGGCGTTTTCGAGCTGATTTAGCGTTTTAGTCATGAGCATTTACATCCTGGTCGGAACGAAAAACAGTGACAGCAAACAAATGATACGGCCTGTCAGACAGGCCGTGACAACCTACCTACGTTAAGCTTCTGCAGCGTCTACCAGCTTTTTATAATCCTCTGCGCTCATCAGGCCATCAAAGCTAGCAGCGTCATCTGGCTTCAGTTTGAAGATCCAGCCATCGCCATAAGGTTCTTCATTAATCAGGTTAGGATCGGTATCCATATCCTCATTTTTTTCCAGAATTTCACCACTTACCGGCAGAAAGATATCGGAAACCGCTTTCACTGACTCAACTTCGCAGACCAAATCACCGGCTTGCAGTTTTTTGCCTAAAGTTTCGAAATTAAGATAAACCACGTCACCCAGCAATTGCTGCGCATGGTCGGTAATACCCACTGTCAGAGTGCCGTCTGCTTCTTTACGCACCCACTCATGCTCTTCGGTGTATTTTAAATCACCTGGGACATTGCTCATTTCTGTTGCTCCTTAACGTTATGATTGCGAGACCGGTTTACCGGCCCGGACAAAAACGGGTTTGCTCACGCTGACCGCAACTTCGCGACCGCGAAGTTCAACTATAGCGCGATCAGCAATTCCTGCGGGGACGCGGGCAAAGGCAATGCTGTAACCCAGCGTGGGTGAAAAAGTCCCGCTGGTGATCACGCCTTGCTGTACTGAGCCGCTGGCATCCGTAAAACGCACCGGCATGCCGCTGCGCAGCACGCCTTTTTCCTGCATCACCAGCCCAACCAGCTTATCGGCGGGTTGTTTCCGTTGTGCTTCTAACGCAGCACGACCGATAAAATCACGCTCAGCGGGCTCCCAGCTAATGGTCCAGCCCATGTTGGCCGCGAGCGGCGAAATACCTTCGTCCATATCCTGGCCATAGAGGTTCATCCCCGCTTCAAGACGCAGCGTATCGCGTGCGCCGAGGCCGGCAGGGGTTACGCCTACGGCTAACAGTTGCTGCCAGAACGCTTCAACCTGATCATTAGGCAATGCAATTTCGTAGCCATCTTCACCGGTATAGCCCGTAGTGGCGATAAACAGCTCACCGGTGTGTACGCCGAAAAAGGGCTTCATTCCGGCAACAGCCGCACGTTGTTCATCCGTAAGCAGGGTGGCGACTTTGGCTTTGGCGTTAGGTCCTTGTACCGCCACCATCGCCAGATCGGTACGTTCCGCGATTTCAACGCCAAACGCGCTGGCGTGCTGGGCAATCCAGGCCAAATCTTTGTCGTGTGTGGCGGAGTTCACCACCAGGCGGAAGGCGTTCTCTGCGAGGAAATAGACAATCAAGTCATCAATGACGCCGCCGGAGGCATTCAGCATCCCGCTGTAGAGGGCTTTGCCCGGTTGGGTCAGTTTGGCAACGTCATTAGCCAGCAAATAGCGCAGGAATTCGCGCGTGCGTGTACCGTGCAGGTCAACAATGGTCATGTGTGAGACATCAAACACCCCCGCGTCATTGCGCACCGCGTGGTGTTCATCAATTTGTGAGCCGTAATTCAGCGGCATCATCCAGCCGTGGAAATCGACCATTCGGGCACCACAAGACTGGTGCTGCTGGAACAACGGAGTTTGCTGAGTCATTCATCATCCTCAATTCACCGGGGCGGCGCTAAATACAAGCGACGCAAACGTTCTCTCTCCTGCTGAAACTACCACTGAAAGCGACACGAAACCATAAGCAGAATGAGGTCGAATCCTGACACAGCATTTGAGGCAGGAAAACGGCAAATCAGCGTGATTAACCAAAAACAGGAAGTAAATCACATAAAATGGAAGGAAAAACACCTTTTAACCAGCAAAAATGGGATGTGTATTCCAGATAAAAGTAGGAACCTGTTTTTATACCCGCCATTTCGAATTAGAAAATATAATGCGAATGCGTGCGTAAAATTAGAATAAATCAAACGAAGCGTCACGCTGGTGCAGTGATGCTTTGTTTGAGTGCAAAGGGAGTAAAAGGGCGGGAGGCATCCCGCCAGAAGAGAGGAAATTAACGCAGCCAGTGCGGCAGATCGTTCAGGCCCATCGCCTGTTTGAGCATCATAGGCTTCACGCCTGGCAGGGTGTCTGCCAGCTTGAGCCCGACATCGCGCAACAGCTTTTTCGCTGGGTTAACGCCAGCAAACAGCTCGCGGAATCCCTGCATACTGGCTAGCATCATCGCAGCGCTGTGCTTACGCGTCCGCTCATAGCGGCGCAGATACAGATGCTGTCCAATGTCTTTGCCTTCCTGGTGCAGACGGCGAATTTCACCAATCAGCTCTGCGGCATCCATAAACCCGAGATTGACGCCCTGTCCCGCCAGAGGGTGGATGGTGTGAGCTGCATCGCCGACTAATGCCAAACGATGTGCCGCGAAATTACGCGCATAACGGGCCATCAGTGGGAACGTCTGCCGTTCACTCTCCAGATGACATAAACCGAGACGCATATCAAAAGCCACTGACAGCTGCTGCGTGAACAGCGCTTCTGGCATGCTCTGCAAGCGAGTGGCTTCCTGCGGTGACAGTGACCAGACAATAGACGAGAGGTGCGGATCATGCATTGGCAGGAAAGCCAGAATGCCGTCACCGTGGAACACCTGGCGCGCTACGGCATCATGTGGCAAGTCAGTGCGGATGTTGGCAACCAGTGCATGATGGTCGTAATCCCAGAAAGTCAGAGGAATGTCCGCTTTATCACGCAGCCAGGAGTTGGCACCATCCGCAGCTACCAGCAGGCGTGCGGTTAACATCGATCCGTCCTGCAAAGTGACGAAGGCGTCGTTCTCACCGAAGGCCACCTGCTGCAACTGAGTCGATGAAATCAAGGTGACGTCACTGCAAGCGCTGGCACGTTGCCATAACGCGCTATGGATCACCGGATTCTCAATGATATGGCCCAGATGGGTCAGACCTTGCTGGTCATCATCAAAAGAGATCGAACCAAAGCTGTCCTGGTCCCAGACTTCCATACCGTGATAAGCCGTCGCACGGCGTGACAAAATTTGTGACCACACATCGAGCTTTTGCAGTAAGCGCTCGCTGGCCGCATTGATCGCAGAAACCCGCACTGAGGGTGCTGAGGTGGCATCAAACGTGGGCTCTGGAGCCTGTTCCAGTACCGCTACGCGCAGCCCGCTGCCCTGTAATCCACAGGCAACAGCCAGCCCGACCATTCCACCACCTGCGATGGCCACATCAAAAGTTTGCATTGGTGCCTCTTAGTTATCGCTTAACCCAGCCAAGCGTACGCTCAGCGAGGAGACTTCGCAGCCACGGAAGGTTGTCCATCGCCATTAATCCCAGATTACGTCCTACGACCAGCGACGTGTAGCGGTTCGCGAACAGCCTGACCAGACCATCGGTTAACGCAATGGTGGTTGAGCGATCGTCCGCACGCCGCTGTTGGTAATGTTGCAATACGCTGTAGCTACCGGGATCCTGCTGTTGTCGATAGGCCGCTGCCAGCGTCTCTGCCAGCGACATCACATCACGCAGGCCGAGGTTGAAGCCCTGCCCGGCAATGGGGTGTAACGTCTGTGCCGCATTCCCCACTAACGCCAAACGGTGTGAAACCTGTTGTGAAGCCGTGGTCAACGCTAACGGATAGATTTCACGCTGTCCGGTGGCAACAAAACGCCCCAGCCGCCAGCCAAACGCCTGTTGCAGCTGGTGTAAGAAAGTCGCTTCATCCCAGGCCGCAATGTCAGCGTGAGCGCTGACAGGATGACACCATACCAGCGAAAGACGGTTATTGCTCATCGGCAACAGGGCCAACGGGCCGTTTGCGGTAAAGCGTTCAAACGCTCGCCCCTGATGCGGCTGTTGCGTCGTGACGTTGGCAATCAGAGCCACTTGCTGATAGTCATCCTGCTGCCAGCTGATACCACTCTGCGCTGCCAGCGTAGAACGTGAGCCATCCGCCGCAACCAGTAACTGCCCCGTGAGTTGCTCACCGCTAGCGAGTTGAACCGTTACGCTGTCCTGAGTACGCTGGCTGGAGACCACATGGTCAGGGCAGCGTAAAGTGACTCCTGGAGCCTGCTTTAAACGATGAAACAGCTGCTGACCTACGTCAAACAGCTCTACCACCTGCCCTAACGCCGGAATGCCATACTCTTCAGCCTTGACCGAAACAAAACCCGCGTGGCCGCGATCCGAGACGTGAACATCGGTAATCGCCGTAGTGTAAGGGGCAATTGCAGACCAGAGATTGATATTCATCAACTGCTGGCAAGTCCCGGCGGCTAGCGCTATCGCCCGGCTGTCAAAACCAGGATGGCTTCGGCTTTCAGGTTGGTGACGCTCAATCAGCGTGACCGGCAGTTTTCCACTGGTCAAATGGGAGATCGCCAGAGCCAGCGTGGCCCCCGTCATTCCGCCGCCCGCAATAATTATACTCATGCCTGTTTTGCCGCTGCCATTAATGCCTCAATTGCGTCTGCGTCTTTGACTACGCTGTCGGTCAGGTTTTCATTGCCCGTTTCGGTGATCACGATGTCATCTTCAATACGAATCCCGATACCGCGATACTGTGCCGGAACATCCGCATCAGGCGCGATGTACAAGCCGGGCTCCACGGTTAATACCATTCCGGGCTCCAGTAGTCGGTCACGGCTTGGTGTACCGTAGTCACCGACATCATGCACATCCAGCCCCAACCAATGACCCAGACCATGCATGTAGAACTGACGATGGGCGTTTTCTGCCATCAGCGTTTCCACATCACCTTGCAATATGCCCAGCCCTACCAGCCCGGTAACCATAATGCGGACAACTTCGTCGTTCACTTCGCGAATGCTTACGCCAGGACGATACATCGCCAGCGCCTTATACAGCGATGCCAGCACGATGTCATAGATTTCACGCTGTGCGGGGCTAAATTTACCGTTGACCGGGAAGGTGCGGGTGATATCCCCGGCATAGCCGTGAAACTCACAACCGGCATCAATCAGAACCAGGTCACCATCCTGCATTTCACTTTCATTTTCGGTGTAATGCAGGATGCAGCCATTTTCTCCCGCGCCCACAATGGTGTTGTAGGAGGGGAAACGCGCGCCGTGACGGGAGAACTCATGATGGATTTCCCCCTCAAGCTGATATTCGTACATGCCTGGACGGCAGTTTTCCATCGCTCGCGTATGGGCCAGCGCACTGATTTTTCCTGCGCGGCGCAGAATTTCTAACTCTTCGGCATCCTTAAACAGGCGCATTTCATGCACCCAGGGACGCCAGTCGGTTTGTGTTGCAGGGGCTTTCAGGTTCTGACGGAAGCCGCGCCGCAGTTTATCCAACGCGCCATTCACCTGCTCGTCAGCTTCTGCGTACTGGCCCTGAGCGTGATAGACAACATCCAGCCCGTTGAGCAGTTGGTACAGTTGCTCTTGAATGTCATCCCACGGCAGAGCGCGATCAACGCCTAATCGCGCTGGTGCAGCATCCTGGCCCAAACGGCGGCCAAACCAAATCTCAGCGGTGAGATCGCGTACGCGGTTAAACAGCACGCTATGGTTATGGTTTTCATCACTCTTAATCAGCACCAGCAGCGCTTGCGGCTCATTGAATCCGGTGAAATACCAGAAGTCACTGTTTTGCCGAAAGTTGTATTCCGTGTCATTGCTGCGGGTCACTTCGGGTGCAGCAAAGATCAATGCCGCACTGCCGCTAGCCATTTTGGCTAACAGCGCCTGACGCCGTTGCTGGAAGGTTTCCAGTGTAATCATGCTCTGCACTCCCTGTTGAAATTAAGAGAACTGACTGCCGTGGTGCCGGACATTAATGCAGCGTAGGCTTACGCACTTCCGGTGCCGTAGGCTGCTGCTGAGCGAAGGTGTCATAACACAGCAGTGCAGCAACGCGCACATACTCAATCACTTCCTCCAGTGACTGCTCCAGCTCCTCCTGATCTTCATCTTCATCGTAGCCGAGTTGTGCAATGGTGCGCAGATCATCAATGGCTTCGCCGGTTTCTCCGGTGACTTTATCCAGTTTCGGTTGCGTCACGCCCAGACCCAGCAGGAAATGGTTGACCCAGCCCGCTAGCGCATCGGCGCGATCAAAGACCGTGATATCACTGTCTTCCGGTAGTAGGATCTGAAACTGAAAAGCGTCTTCTTCCAGCGTGCTAGCGATATTTGCATGCAGGTCTTGCAGCGGCTGTGACAGGGCGTGAGGGAAGGCCAGACCTTCGTTGGTCAGGTCATGTACCAGCGTTTTCCAACTGCTGTCTTTGTTACCTCCACACAGGATGCCGCTGATTAAGCCATGCATCTCTGCAGGCGTCATACCAACGCCTTGTTGAGTGAGTACGGAAGCAAGTGCGTTGTAATCGGGTTTGGTGTTCTGTAAAGACATAAGGATTCATCGTCGTTGGCAGAATAAGTTCGTGTTATGCTACCACCAGGTGCCGCAAGGTTTCCAGAAAAGGGGTTGTAAGTTATTTCGCGGGTCTATATAGTTGCCCTCCTCCCAAGCCATTGAACGGTAAGGGCGTTGCGGGCGCAGTACTCAGTCAGGAAGGTGGCATGTCTGCACAACCAGTAGATATTCAGATTTTTGGTCGCTCGTTGAGAGTAAATTGTCCTCCTGAGCAGCAGGAAGCACTCACCAGTGCTGCAGAGGAACTCAGTCAGCGGTTGCAAGATTTAAAAGTTCGCACTAGAGTCACCAATACCGAGCAGTTAGTGTTTATCGCGGCGCTGAATATTTGCCACGAACTGGCTCAGGAAAAGGTGAAAACCCGCGATTATGCTGCTAACATGGAACAACGTATCCGAATGTTGCAGCAGACGATAGAACAGGCATTAGTTGAGCAAGGTCGCATAACTGATCGCCAGGGTACAAAGTTCGAATAAAACTTCATGGTTACTGTGGTAGAGTGACGGTGAAGTAAATTTTCTCTGAGATGTTTGCATGCGGGCCAGTCCCCTGAGCCGATATTTCAACAAAACAGAGTGTGGCGCTCTGTAACTTGTGAGCATGCTCGGTCCGTCCGAGAAGCCTGATGGTTACGACGGCACATTCACCTTGAACCAAGGGTTCAAGGGTTACAGCCTGCGGCGGCATCTCGGAGATCTCCCCTTCCTACCCCATCTTTAATTCCGTATTTCTCATGTTATAGTTGTGCCATTGTGCGACTGACCTCATTACGGAAAATCATGTCTCAGCTCTCTTTGCACGATCGTAAGGATATTCGCCAGCATATGCGCCATTTGCGCCGCGCGCTGAGCGCTGAACAGCAAGAAACCGCCGCCGATCTGGTGGCAGAACATGCCCTTAACTTCGCACCCATTAGCCAGGCAAACCGTATTGCCGTGTTTCTCTCGGTAGATGGTGAGCTCAATACCCGTCCGTTAATCGCCAAGCTGTGGCAGCAAAAAAAACAGGTTTACCTGCCCGTGCTCCACCCCTTTGCGCCTGGTAATTTGCTGTTTATTCTGTTTACCCCTGAGACCGAACTGCATCTCAACAAGCTGCGCATTCCTGAGCCGCCGCTGGATATTACCCAGATGGCCACGCTGGATCAGTTAGATGTGATGTTGCTGCCGCTGGTGGCTTTTGATCGTCAGGGACAACGTTTAGGCATGGGCGGTGGATTTTACGATCGCACCCTGCAAAACTGGCAACAGCACGGCTTTCTGCCGGTGGGCCTGGCACATGACTGCCAGCTCACAGATACCCTGCCCGTCGCCGCGTGGGATGTGCCATTGCCCGCCATTATTACGCCAGCCAGCTTATGGAGTTGGTGAGGCAAGCTGATAGCGGTTATCCAGCAGGGTGAAGTGCAGCTGATCGGCGTCAGATAAAATCACCTGGCGATCTCGCGTGACAAACAGTGCGCTGATGCCGGGTTTATCCGCCAAAAATTTACAACCTTGTGTAATACCCATGCCATACAGCAACGTGGTGTAGATATCGCCATCAATAGACCGATCGGAAACCACGGTGACGCTGAGCAGTTCATTGTCCAGCGGATAACCGGTATTGGGATCGAGAATATGGTGATAACAGTGGTTATCTTGCAGAAAATAGCGCTCATAGATACCCGATGTCACCACCGACTGGTCACGCACGGTCAGAAAGCCAATTAACGCCTCTGCGGCGGCAAACGGGGCTTTCACCCCAATTGCCCAGCCCGTCTCATTCGTTGCACTGCCCAGCGTGTGTACATTGCCCCCGAGATTGATCAGCGCCTGCGACACCTGTTGCAGCCGCAGGTAATCACAGACCCGGTCGGCAATGTAACCCTTGGCTATCGCCCCCAGGTCGATCTCCATGCCCGGCTGCGACAGAAACACCGTTTGCGCATCCACATCCAGAATCACCTGGTGTGGATCGGTCAGCAGCAGCAAGGCGGCGATTTCATCCGCAGGGGGAACGCTATCCCCCTGAAATCCAATTTTCCAGCGTTTCACTAACGGCCCGATGGCGAGATTGAACGCGCTAGCAGGCAGCAAACTGACTCGCTTTGCCAACGCAATCAGATTAAACACCTGCGCACTCACCACCACTGGATGTTGCCCCGCAGCATGGTTGATCGCCATCACCTCAGATTGCGCCCGATTGACGGTAAAAACCTGTTCCAACTGGGAGATCAGGCGGAACACACTCTGCGCCAGCGTTGCATTGTGCTCGGCCAGCTTGAGCACAATCAGCGATCCCATCAGCACCGCGCTGTAGCTCGCTGGAGACGGCTCCCGGTCATACATGCTGTTTTGCCCGCGCCGCTGCGTTTTCGCCCGCTAGTAGCCCAAAGATAATGATATCGGCTACGGCATTCCCGCCAATGCGATTCGCACCGTGAATTCCCCCTACCACTTCACCTGCTGCCCAGGCTCCAGGAATGACCTGCTGATGTTCATCCAGCACCGCGGTGTCAGTATTGATCGTCACACCACCCATGGTGTGATGGACGCCAGGGGCAATGCGAATCGCGAAAAATGGCCCCTGATTAAGGGGGTGACGCAGTGCGGTTTTACGGCCAAAGTCAGCGTCTTCCTGCTGCGCCACGAAGCTGTTGTAGCGGTTCAGCGTGGCTTCCAGCGCCAGTGGGTTCATGTTGAGTTTCACTGCCAGCTCACCCGGTGTGGGTGCCGAGAGAACAAAACCTTTGGCGATATACTCATCTGCTGCTTTGTTGTTTTTTCTCACCTGTTCATCAAACACAATCCAGGCACTCTTCTCCGGTAACGCGATGATTTCTGCGGACACCTTGTCGCGCGTTTCCATCTCATTATAAAAACGTTGCCCCGCCTGACTCACCAGAATGGCCCCGCCACCGCGAATCGCCTCGGAGATCAGGTAAGAGGTGGTCTGTTCTACCGTGGGATGGATCTGGATTTCTCCCATGTCCACCGTACCCGCACCAATTTTTTCCAGCATTTTTATGCCGCTACCGGTGGCACCTTTATGGTTGGTGGTAACAAAACCGTCTAACTGCGGGCAGTACTTCACCACCATTTCCCGGTTTGCACTGAAACCACCGGTGGCGACAATCACACTTTTCGCGTTAAGAATGCGGGTATCATTGTATTCATCCACAACCCTTACGCCGCTGACTACGCCATTCTCCAGCAAAATCTCCTCAACGGCCGTCTCCAGCAGCACCTCAATGTCGCGCTGGTTGATATTCTTCACCAGACCGCTGATCAGGAAGCCCCCCACCGCAGAGCGATCCGCTGGCCGGTGGGTACGGTCAATGCTCATACCGCCAGTTATGGTGATGTCCTCCAGCACAATGTCATGATTCGCCAGCCAGTCAATGGCGGCTGGAGCGCGTTCAACAAACTGATGAAGCAGTTCAGGGTTATTCTTGTTCTTCCCGCCGCGAAGCGTCTCTTCGTAGAACAGCTCTTTGCTATCCACAATGCCTTTAATCTGCTGAAAGCGCGTCTCTGCGGCGTTCATTCCCACCGAGGCTTTAATGGTGTTTCCGCCGATGGTCGGCATTTTTTCAATCACGACCACATGCGCCCCGCGATCGTGTGCCTCAATGGCTGCCGCAAGCCCCGCGCCACCGCTGCCAATCACCACCACATCAAACTGCTGCGGTGCCAGTGGATTACCCCCCTCATCGATGACCCAGGCTTTATTCGAGGTCGACA
Organism: Candidatus Pantoea multigeneris; assembly: GCF_011752615.1. Taxonomy (NCBI): domain Bacteria; kingdom Pseudomonadati; phylum Pseudomonadota; class Gammaproteobacteria; order Enterobacterales; family Erwiniaceae; genus Pantoea; species Candidatus Pantoea multigeneris. Next base: position 77,188 of record NZ_VWXF01000007.1, on the reverse strand, counting down.
TCGCGCGGGAGACGGCTTTTTTCAGGGCTTCACTCTGTGTTGTCGCCCCCGTGATCGCATCAACATGCGGGCTGTTTGCCACGAGCATGCGGTTACGCAAGCTGGTAAACGTGGTGGTGAAGTCCACATCCAGCGTGTCATCGGGCACCATCTGAATGTCGGTGATGCGGTCGGTATCCAGCGTGACGTTGATTTTTAGCTTCAGCGCCTCGGCTTCCACTTTTTCCTGATAGACACCGGCTTTGTATTTACGCCCAGAGGTGCTGACATCACGTATCATCGCGTCCACCAGCGAGAAGCGCCACAGCGGTTCTGGAATATGCAGCGCCTCACGCTGCGTGCTGTCGATGTACAGTTCCAGCTGCTCATTGTGGATGATGCGATCGGCCCAGTTGGGATAGGCAATACAGGCTTTACCCACTGCCACCAGGTCATAGCCTTTCTCCAACGCCAGCTCCGCATCCTGCTTATTCACCACGCCCCCCACGCCAATCACCGGGATTTTCCCCAGGAGCGGCGAACACTGCGCGCGGTATTTTTCAATCAGTGGCGTGGGGTCCTGGGTATCGACAATGGAGGGACGCAGCAGCGAACCAACGGAAAAGTGCACATAATCCAGCCCTTGCTCGGCAAGTTTCTCCAGCAGGTACAGGGTGTCATCAAAGCGAATGCCGGGCACTTCAAGCTCTTCTGGCGAGAAGCGATAGCCAATAATGAAGGTCGGATCGGCAAAGCGCCTTGCCATCTTGTGAGTGATTTCAAGCACCGCCAGAGGGAAGCGCGCGCGATTGTCGCGGCTTCCGCCCCACTTATCGTCGCGCTGGTTAGAATTGGGGGAATAGAATTGCTGGATCAGGTAAGTATTCGCGCCGTGGATCTCTACGCCATCAAATCCGGCTTTGATGGCACGGTTCACGGCATCACCAAATTTGGTGATCATCACATCCACTTCTTCGGCGGTTAACGCCTGTGGCGTCGTCGCACCGGCTCTTGGAGCCGCAATTGCGCTGGGTGCTACCGGCGTGCGCCCGCCAATCAGCTCAGGCTCTACCATGCGTCCGCCATGATAGATTTGCAAAATGGCTTTTGAGCCCTGGGACTTTATGGCACTGGCGATTTTCGCAAGGCCAGAGATTTTGTTATCGCTATCGATAGCAATCGCACCAGGGAAAGCCGGTCCTTTGGGATCGATAAAGCAGCACTCGACAATCACTGTACCAATACTGCCCGCCCTTGAGCGGTAGTAATCCACCAGTTCACTGGTCACTGTGCCATCATAAAATCCGGTGCAGGTTGTCATAGGTGCCATTAACAAGCGATTTTTCAGTACAGCACCATTCGGCAACGTCAGCGGATTCAGAATCGGGGTGCGTTTATTCATTATCAAAACTCCAAAATTTAACAACCTGGATTAATGCCACCGGCAAACGCTCCCGGCAAGGAGTGTTCCGATGAGAACAAATAAAGATGAAAACCTGTAGGCGTGCAGAAGCGGTGTTTATCGCTCGGAATAATTATAGTGGCAAACTGGCAATCTTTTCCAAAAATGCTATTAGTTAATCAGATAATGGTTAAATGCTACTTCTTAGGCTTAACCTTATTGCAACATTAACAATTATCCTTTCATTTCAACATCTTAAAAAAACAATAACGAATCACCTTTATTTTCAATGCATTGGGAAATCTCTTGTTTTATCTGTGAGTTACTTTACGCCTACTCGATGTAGAAAGAGAGTGCAGCGAGGGGGTTTGTTGATCCAGATCAACATTAATCACGCATTAAGTCGCATCATATTGTCATTAGCTCCAGTTATTTTTTTATCATTCATTTTTGGGTGACATGACCGTTTATTGCAAAGCTTTTTAATTAAAGGGTCAACGTCGAACGAATGCTATTTCACTCACTTTCAGAATACTGCCATGACAAATATAACGCCTGTTCGTGAACCCGCTCCGCCTGCGGCATCGGGTAAAAAGAAACGCCTCATCATGTTGTTCCTGCCCGTTCTGGTTGCTGTTTTACTGCTGTTGGTGCCGGTTCCTGCGGGCCTGGAGCCTCATGCCTGGCACTTCTTCGCCATTTTCGTCGGGGTCATCATCGGCCTCATTTTCGAACCGCTACCAGGCGCCGTCATCGGTCTGACCGGTGTCGTCGTGATAGCCCTGTTCAGCCAGTGGCTGCTGTTTAGCCCGGCTGAACTGGCTGATCCAAAGTTCAAACCCGCCGGTCAGGCCTTTAAGTGGGCGGTCAGTGGCTTTGGTAACTCGACGGTATGGCTGATTTTCGGTGCCTTTATGTTTGCTGCGGGCTACGATAAAACCCAGTTTGGCCGCCGACTGGCGTTGATTCTGGTGAAATATCTTGGCCGCCGCAGCCTGACACTAGGCTACGCGATTACTTTTGCCGACCTGCTGCTAGCCCCCTTTACCCCCTCTAATACGGCACGCAGCGGTGGCACCATTTATCCCATTATCGCCAATCTCCCACCGCTTTATGGCTCAAAGCCCAACGATCCGAGCTCACGTCGAATTGGTTCCTATCTGATGTGGGTGGCGATCACCGCGGCCTGTATCACCAGTTCTATGTTCCTCTCTGCCCTGGCCCCCAATCTACTGGCGTTAGCCTTGGTGAAGAGCGTGATTGGCTTCGATATTTCATGGGGTATGTGGTTCCTCGCCTTCCTGCCTTTAGGGGTGCTGCTGATTCTGACCATGCCGCTGCTGGCTTACTGGTTCTATCCGCCGGAGGTCAAAATTAACGACGAGGTACCGCGCTGGGCCACCAGTGAGCTGGAAAAACTGGGCAAGCTTTCACGCAATGAGATTCTGCTGCTGGTGTTTGTGATCTGCGCGCTACTGATGTGGATTTTCGCCACCAGTTGGATTGAGCCCGCCATGGCCGCCCTGCTGGTGATCGTGCTGATGCTGTGGACCGGCGTTTTGAACTGGAGTGATATCACTAACAACAAGGCAGCGTGGAATACCTTTGCCTGGTTTGCCACGCTGGTGGCGCTGGCGGATGGTCTTGCGCGGGTGGGCTTTATTGCCTGGTTAGGCAAAGAGGGTGCGCTGCTGTTACACGGCTATGATCCGCAGGTCTCAGCTGTGGTGCTCCTGGTGGCGTTCTATCTGCTGCACTATCTGTTTGCCAGCACCACCGCGCACACCACCGCACTGCTGCCTGCCATGCTGACCATCGCCGCCTCTATTCCCGGCATCAATATGCCGGTCTTCTGTCTGATGATGTGCACCTCACTCGGCGTAATGGGCATTATCACACCGTATGGCACCGGCCCCAGCCCAATTTACTACGGCAGTGGATACTTGCCCACCGCAGACTACTGGCGCTTAGGGACCATTTTCGGGGCCATTTTCCTCGGCGCGCTGATGCTGATTGCCTACCCGTGGATGGTGATGATGTTCTAATCTTTGTGTGGAAATAACACCCCTAAAGCTTAACAGTAGAGTAACATAGCCCTCCGCCCCCTCTTGCAGGGGGCAAAAAACAATAATGTCGTCAGCGATGTTGCCGCCCGTGGCGCAACCTCTCATTCAGTGAGTAAAAAAATGTCGAATAAACCGTTTTATTACCAGAATCCCTTCCCTCTTACCGAGGATGAAACTGAATATTATCTGCTGAGTCGCGATCATGTTTCTGTCGCAGAATTCGCAGGCGAAGAAGTGCTGAAAGTAGAGCCACAGGCGCTGACGATGCTGGCAAAGCAGGCCTTTCACGATGCGTCATTTATGCTTCGTCCCGCGCATCAGCGCCAGGTAGCGGCGATTCTTGACGATCCTGAAGCCAGCGAAAACGATCGCTACGTTGCCCTTCAGTTCTTACGTAACTCCGAGATTGCCACCAAAGGTATTCTGCCAACCTGCCAGGACACCGGGACTGCCATCATCATGGGCAAAAAAGGCCAACGCGTCTGGACGGGCGGCGGAGATGAAGCGGCACTGTCACGCGGCGTCTATGACACCTTTATTGAAGACAACCTGCGTTATTCGCAGAATGCCGCGTTGGATATGTACAAAGAGGTCAACACCGGCACCAACCTGCCCGCGCAGATCGATCTCTACAGCGTAGATGGTGACGAGTATAAGTTCCTGTGCATTGCCAAGGGTGGCGGTTCGGCGAACAAAACCTATCTCTACCAGGAGACCAAAGCGCTGCTCACCCCTGGCCGCCTGAAAGAGTACCTGACAGAGAAAATGCGCTCACTGGGGACGGCGGCCTGCCCGCCTTACCATATCGCCTTTGTCATTGGCGGCACCTCGGCTGAGAGCACCTTAAAAACCGTTAAGCTGGCCTCTACCCACTACTACGATGGGCTGCCGACGGAAGGGAACGAACACGGCCAGGCCTTCCGCGATGTGCAGTTAGAGCAGGAGCTGCTGCTGGAAGCACAGAACATTGGTCTGGGTGCTCAGTTTGGCGGTAAGTATTTCGCCCATGATATTCGCGTCGTGCGTCTGCCGCGCCATGGTGCCTCTTGCCCAGTGGGTATGGGCGTTTCCTGCTCTGCCGACCGTAACATCAAAGCCAAGATCAACCGCGAAGGGATCTGGATTGAGAAACTGGAGCAGAACCCAGGCCAGTATATTCCTGCCGAATTGCGCCAGCAGGGCGAAGGTGAAGTGGTTCAGGTCGATCTCAACCGCCCAATGTCCGATATTCTGGCACAGCTGTCGCAATACCCGGTCTCTACGCGCCTGTCGCTGAGCGGCACCATTATTGTGGCGCGCGATATTGCCCACGCGAAGCTGAAAGAGCGTATTGATAACGGTGACGGTCTGCCGCAGTACATGAAAGATCACCCGGTGTACTACGCGGGTCCCGCCAAAACACCGGAAGGCTACGCCTCTGGCTCTTTAGGCCCGACCACCGCAGGACGCATGGATTCCTACGTTGATCTGTTCCAGGCACACGGCGGCAGTATGGTGATGCTGGCTAAAGGCAACCGCAGCCGCCAGGTAACAGAAGCTTGCCACAAACACGGGGGCTTCTATCTGGGCAGCATCGGTGGCCCGGCAGCCGTGCTGGCACAACAGAGTATTCGTCATCTTGAGTGCGTGGAGTACGCCGAACTGGGGATGGAAGCCGTGTGGAAGATTGAAGTGGATAACTTCCCGGCGTTTATTCTGGTGGATGATAAAGGGGAAGACTTCTTTGAGAATATTCGTCTGAATCAGTGCGCGAAGTGCGTGAAATAAGCCAGAAATAAAGAGCGAGGCTTTAAGCCTCGCTCTCTGATATTAGTACAGCATACGGGCGCGAATGGTGCCCGGAATCGCCTTCAGCAGTTGCAGTGCGTTATCCGCGACGCTCTGTTCAGCATCGATATCGATAACCACGTAACCCATCACCGGTGAAGTTTGCAGATACTGGGCGGAAATGTTGATGCCTTGCTCAGCAAAGATCTGGTTGATGGCAGTCAATACGCCTGGACGGTTTTCATGGATATGCAGCAAGCGGCTGGCGCTGGCACCGTGCGGTGGCAGTGAAGCCTCTGGGAAGTTCACCGCCGTCAGCGTAGAACCGTTATCGGAGTATTTGCTCAGCTTCGCAGCCACTTCCAGACCGATATTTTCCTGCGCTTCTTCGGTAGAGCCCCCGATGTGTGGCGTCAGAATCACGTTATCAAACTCGCTCAGCGGAGAGATAAACGGATCGTTGTTGGTCGCAGGTTCAACCGGGAAGACGTCAATCGCCGCACCACCAAGATGTTTGCTACGCAGGGCAGCACAGAGCGCATCGATATCGACTACCGTACCGCGTGAGGCGTTGATCAGCAGCGCGCCTGGCTTCATCTGTGCCAGTTCCGCTTCCCCGATCATATCCTGGGTTTCTGGGGTTTCCGGAACATGCAAACTGACCACATCACTGATGTTCAGCAGCTCAGACAGAGAACTAACCTGCGTGGTGTTGCCGATGGTGAGCTTGTTCTCGATGTCGTAGAAATAGACGCGCATCCCCAGGCTTTCCGCCAGCACACCCAGCTGTACGCCGATGTGACCATAGCCGATGATGCCGAGTTTTTTACCGCGAGCTTCAAAGAAGCCTTTTGCATTTTTGTTCCAGATACCACGGTGTGCTTTGGCACTCGCCTCTGGCACGCCACGCAGCAGCAGCAGCAGTTCACCAATCACCAGCTCCGCAACAGAACGGGTGTTAGAGTACGGTGCGTTGAAGACCGGAATACCGCGCTTAGCAGCGGCTTCCAGGTCAACCTGGTTGGTGCCGATGCAGAAACAGCCCACTGCAACCAGCTTTTCCGCTGCCGCGAAGATCTCTTCAGTCAGATGGGTACGGGAACGGATGCCGATGAAGTGTGCATCTTTGATCGATGCTTTCAGCGCTTCGGAATCCAATGCGCCTTTGTGGAATTCGATGTTGGTATAGCCCGCCGCACGGAGACTTTCTAGTGCGCTCTGATGGACACCTTCCACCAGCAGGAACTTAATCTTGTCTTTCTCAAGTGTTACTTTTGCCATTTCCCGACCCTGTTTCTGAATTCAACGAGAGCTGATATAAGTCAGCCTTCTGTCAAAATAACAAAAAATACGTTTGCAGCAATACAAACGATTGCCTGCCCCACAGCACGGGGCAGGTCAGGAACAGCAGATCACGGTACAAAATCAGGTGCCTTCGATGGATTTAGGATATTAAAGCGCTTTCCTGGGAGATTTTGTGACATATCGCACCGAATTTGCCCAGAATAAGAAAACATTTTTTATCGCTAAAAAGAACGCTGCCCCTGAGTGACGTTACCAGATCATTTCTTGATGGTTTTAACCCCATCAGCCGTGCCAATCAGGGCGATATCCGCGCCACGAGCGGCAAACAGCCCTACGGTCACAACGCCTGGCAGCGCATTAATCGCCCTTTCCAGCGCAGAGGGATCGGTGATGCTGAGATTGTGAACATCCAGAATCAGGTTGCCGTTGTCTGTCACAACGTTTTGACGATACTCCGGCAAGCCACCGAGTTTGACCAACTCACGCGCAACATACGAACGTGCCATCGGAATGACTTCTACCGGCAGCGGGAATTTACCCAGCACATCCACTTCTTTCGAAGCATCCGCGATGCAGATAAAGGTTTTTGCCACGGCGGCAACAATTTTTTCCCGCGTTAATGCTGCACCGCCGCCTTTGATCATCTGCATCTGCGGGTTAATCTCATCCGCGCCATCGACATACACCGACAAAGCATCAACTTCATTGAGATCAAACACCGGGATACCGAGGCTTTTCAGCTTTTCCGTCGAGGCTTCCGAGCTGGAAACCGCGCCCTCAATCTGGTGCTTGATGGTAGCAAGGGCGTCAATAAAATGGGCCGCTGTAGAGCCGGTGCCAACGCCAACAATGGTGCCGGGTTGCACATATTGCAGTGCTGCCCAACCTACCGCTTTTTTCAGTTCATCCTGGGTCATGGTATGTTTAAAACCTGTGCGACAACGAAGTGGGCGTAGTATAAAGCATGGATGAATAAAATTGCGCGAACCTTAGGTGTCGTTTCGCGGCTTTGGAAGCCAGCCCACAAAACTGAACCTCGCCGTTTTGTGGTCGAGTGTTGTCCACCCTGAAGGAGAAACAGAATAATGAAACGCCCGGATTATCGAACGCTTCAGGCGCTGGATGCTGTGATTCGTGAACGCGGCTTTGAACGTGCTGCGCAAAAGTTATGTATTACCCAATCGGCGGTATCGCAGCGTATCAAGCAACTGGAAAACCTGTTTGGTCAGCCGTTACTGGTACGCACCGTGCCGCCCCGCCCCACAGAACAGGGCCAGAAGCTGTTAGCGCTGTTGCATCAAGTAGAGTTACTTGAAGAGGAGTGGTTAGGTGATGAGAATGGCGGCACCACGCCGCTGCTGCTGTCTCTGGCGGTCAACGCCGACAGTCTCGCCACCTGGTTGCTCCCGGCACTGAAAGAAGTGCTGGCGGATTCCCCGGTGCGCCTGAATTTGCAGGTAGAAGATGAAACCCGTACCCAGGAGCGCCTGCGTCGCGGTGAAGTGGTCGGTGCGGTGAGTATTCAGCCACAGCCGCTGCCAAGCTGCCTGGTCGATCAGCTCGGCGCACTGGATTACCTGTTTGTCGCCTCGCCGGCGTTTGCAGAGCGCTATTTCCCGAATGGCGTCACCCGTGCGGCGCTGTTGAAAGCCCCGGTGGTGGCCTTTGACCATCTGGATGATATGCATCAGGCATTTTTACAGCAGAATTTCGATCTGTCGCCGGGCAGCGTGCCCTGCCATATCGTGAACTCTTCGGAAGCCTTCGTGCAGATGGCTCGCCAGAGTTCAACCTGCTGTATGATTCCGCACCTACAGATTGAGCGTGAACTGGCCAGCGGTGAACTGATTGATTTAACCCCGGGTTTGCTGCAACGCCGGATGCTTTACTGGCACCGCTTTGCGCCGGAGAGCCGTTTAATGCGTCGGGTAACTGATGCGCTGCTGGAACATGGGCACCGTGTCTTGCGCCAGGATGTACAACCAATCTGATTGTTTGACCGAAAAAAAGCCCGTTGAACGGGCTTTTTTTTTACCTGCGAGTTATGGGGTGTTCGGTTTGATATCAAACACCACATCAACCTGATCGTCGAAGTGAATGCTTTGCTGTTCGTAGGTTTGCTGTGCCGTGGTATCCGCTGATGCCGCCGCCGCTTTGTACATGCGCGCCATTGGCATCGGCTGATAGTTCGCCACGTGATAGCGAATGCTGTAGACCGGGCCGAGTTTGGCATTGAAGCCTTCAGCCAACGCCGCTGCCTGTTGGGTAGCATTCTGGATCGCGGCCTTGCGCGCCTGATCTTTGTAAGTCTCAGGGTGGGTCACGCCCAATTCAACGGAACGGATTTCATTCAGGCCGGTTTTCAGCGCGCCGTCCAACAGTTCGTTAAGCTTGTCCAGTTTCCGCAGCGTGACCTGTACCTGACGCACCGCACGATAGCCTTTCAGGACCGCACTGCCCTCTTTGGTGTAGTCATATTCCGGCTGGGTGCTGAGGTTAGCGGCATCAATGTCTTTTTTCTCGATACCGTTTTTATTCAGGAAATCAAAATATTGTGCCACGCGATCGTCGGCTTGCTTTTTCGCATCCGCAGCCTCTTTAGAAGAGACGTTGACCACAATGGATAACGTAGCGATATCGGGTTTGGCATCCACCGTTGCCTGGCCTGAGGTCACCACATGGGGGCCATTAGGCAGTTCATCCGCAGAAGTCAGTAATGGCAGTGCGCCAGTGGCAAAAGTGGCGGCCAGCGCCAGGGCTTTCAGTTTCATTGAATAACTCCTCCTTGAAGCATTTGTTTGCTGGCGGCCATTATGGCGAGGCCAGCAACAAATTTCTGTGCGTGATGGTCTGAGTTTTTGATTTAAGCAAAGATTTTCCGCCACCGCGACTTTCCTGCGCTTAAAACGCCGCAATCCCCTGGCGAGCCAGTTGAAAAGCGATGAGCCACATTACACTGCCGACCAGCAGGTTAATGATGCGCTGAGCGCGAACCGTGCGTAATAGCGGTGCCAGCCAGGCTGCCATCAGGGCGAGACCAAAGAACCATAGCAGAGAAGCCGTTACCGTGCCGAGTGCGAACCAGCGACGCGCCAGCGCATCCGGGAGTTGCCCCCCAATGCTGCCGAGCACAACAAAGGTATCAATATAGACGTGAGGGTTGAGCCAGGTTACCGCCATCATGGTCGCAATAATGCGCCAGCGCCCCTGATTCAGCACCGTTTCATCGGCAAAGTTGACGTTGCCACTGACCGCCGTACGCAATGCACCCCAGCCATACCAGAGCAGGAAGGCGACACCAGCCCAGGTAATCAGTTGCAGCAACAGGGGCGACTGCAAAAGCAGCGCACTACCGCCAAAGATGCCGCCGCAAATCAGCGCAATATCACTCAAAGTACACAACAGAGCCGTCATCAGGTGATACTGACGCTTAACGCCCTGGTTCATGACAAACGCATTCTGTGGGCCAAGCGGTAAAATCAGCGAAGCACCCAGAGCAACACCTTGAAAATAAACGGATAACACAATATTCATTCCTGTAAACGAGTGGTCTGCGCGCAGTATAAGGGGAGTAAATCATTAGATGAAATTTAAATTTTTAATACGTCATCAGAATATCTAATGGTCGCGATCGCTATTTTACGTCTGGCGATAGGCGAGCGTAGTATGGCTGTAACTTTTCGATCCTTAAGCCGGAGGCTGCATGTTCAAGGCGTTAGTTATTGATAACGATGAGCAAGGTTATCGCACCACACTGAAAACACTCGATGACGCACAGTTACCTCAGCAAGATGTGACGCTCAATGTGCGCTACTCCACGCTGAACTATAAAGACGCGTTAGCCATCCTGAATAAAGGGCCGATTGTGCGCCAGTTTCCGCTGGTGCCGGGCATTGATTTTGTGGGTGACGTGCTCGCCAGCGATCACCCGAAGTGGGAGAAGAATACCAGTGCCATTTTGACCGGCTGGGGCGTAGGAGAGAAACATTGGGGCGGGCTGGCACAGAAAGCCCGCGTTTCAGGTGAGTGGCTGGTGCCGTTACCCGCAGGATTACGTGCTCAACATGCGATGGCGATCGGCACCGCAGGCTTTACCGCCATGCTGTGTGTCATGGCGTTAGAGCGTCAGGGGATCACCCCAGAACGTGGTCCTGTATTGGTGACCGGAGCCAGTGGGGGAGTCGGGAGTTTTAGCGTGAGTTTGTTGGCGCGTCTCGGGTTCGAGGTGATTGCGGCCAGCGGACGCGCCAGTGACGAGCAGTATTTGATTGAAACACTGGGGGCCGTGCAGGTGTTGGATCGCAGCGAGTTGAGCCAGCCCGGCAAGCCGTTAGCGAAAGAGCGTTGGGCCGCCGCGATTGATAGCGTGGGCAGCCATACGTTGAGTAATGTGCTGGCTGGCATCCAGCGAGATGGCGTTGTCGCCGCATGCGGCATGGCGCAGGGGCTCGATTTACCCACCAGCGTCGCGCCCTTTATTTTACGCGGTGTCACCCTGGCAGGCGTTGATAGTGTGATGTGTCCACTGGCGCGTCGTGAGCAGGCATGGCAGCGCCTCGCCGAACTGACCGATGGCACTTTGCTGGATAAGATGACTCAGGTGATCCCGCTGAGTGAAGCAGTGAAGGGTGCTGAAGATTTACTCGCCGGGAAAGTACGTGGCCGCCTGATTGTGGACTGCCAGCGCTGATGACTGGAGGGTGAGGTTGAGGTCAAAACACTTGTCTGTGAAACCCAGATACCTCGGCCTGTCAGGGCAATCGGGCTGCGACGTGGCTCGCTCCGATTACCCTGCCCTCCGAAATCCATACGATGCGGTTGTCTGAAAGTAGGCCGTCTGGAAGATGAATATTAAAACTCACCAACGGCTCAAGCCTGTGGCAGCCGCACTGCTGCCGTTGGGAAGATAATGGGGGGTATGATAGCAAATGCCTCTGGCATATGGATGTGCCAGCGGATCGTAGGGATGCAGATTCCTTTGCGGTCATACCCCCCATTGTCTGACCTGCCACCTGAATCCACAGCGGCTTTTCAGCACCGAGAACCCAAAGTCTAAACCAGCACTGAGAAACCAAGGTCTAAACCAGCACCGAGACACTTCCGATCTTCAGGGAAATGGGGCAGCGCACTGGCCCCCAAGCCCATAACGGCTTCTGACGCAGAAGCATTACAACTGACTGCCCTATCCCACTCACTGCCTGAGCTGAATATGCGGTCGGCCATTCTCTTCATTGCGAGTCACCTGAACATCCGCCTGATACCAGCGGGTCAGTACGTCTTCGGTCATCACCTCTTGTGGCGTGCCCTGCGCGACTAACTTACCCTGATGCAACAGCAAAATACGGTCAGCCCACAACGACGCCAGATTGAGATCGTGTACCACGGCACACACGCTCAAACGGGGCTGACGCGTTAGCTTATGCAACAGACGCAGGGTTTGCTGCTGCCAGTACAGATCCAATGCGGAAGTTGGCTCATCCAGAAACAGCCAACCTTGCGGTGCGTCGTCTTGCCACAACTGGCTAAGCACGCGCGCCAACTGTACCCGCTGCTGCTCACCCCCACTGAGCTGGCGATAGTCACGCTTTGCCAGTTCATCGCAGCCGGTCATGGCCATCACCTGCTGCACAATGCTGGCACTGTGCAGCGAAGGCCAGGGCGCACGTCCCATCGCCACCACATCCTCAGCGGGTTGAGAAAACGTCATCACATTCTGCTGACGCATCACCGCACGGCGTTGTGCCAGCTTTGCCCGATCCCACTCCGTCAGCGCCTGCTGCCCCAAACGACATTCCCCGCTGTCCGCAGGTAAAAAGCCGGTCAACAGACGCAACAATGTCGACTTACCGGCACCGTTCGGGCCAATCAGCGCCACCATTTCACCGGGATAGAGCGTGACATTAAGATCGTCAATCAACTTGCGCGATCCACGCGTATAAGTCAGATTTTCAGCATGAAGCGTATCGATCATTCCTCAATCCCTCGCTGCCGTTGCAAGATCTGCCACAGGAACCAGGGGCCACCAATCAGGCTGGTCAACAGACCTACCGGCATTTCAGCCGGGATCACCACCGTGCGCGCCAGCGTATCCGCCAACAGTAGCAAGATGGCACCGGCCAATGCTGAGCCAGGCAACATCCAGCGATGATCGCTGCCAAGAACAAAGCGCATCAGATGGGGAACCACCAGCCCGACAAAGCCAATAATGCCGCTCACCGAAACGGCAGTGCCTACCAGTAATGCACTGAGAATGAGTAATTTGCGCTGGGTGCGTTTCACATCCACGCCCATATAATGCGCATCTTCCTCACCTAACTGCAGCAAATTGAGCGAACGTGCGAGTAGCTGCATCATCAACAAGGCCGGGATGATTAACACACCGCATACCGCCAGTGCAGGCCACTGCGCCTGACCCAGGCTGCCCATGCCCCACAGCGATAACGTCCGCAGTTGGGCATCATTGCTCAGCCAGGAGAGTACGCCCACCGCTGCGCCGCATAACGCATTAATCGCAATTCCAACCAGCAGCAACCGGGAGAGATTACCCCGTGCTAAGCGGCTAAAGCTGAAAATCAGCAGCGTCACCAGCAAGCTGCCGATAAAGGCGGCAATCATTGGTAGCCACAGGGCCAGAAAAGGCGGCAAAGCCAGTGGCAAGATAATCGATATCGCCACGGCAAGGCTGGCACCGCTGCTGATCCCCAATAATCCAGGATCGGCTAACGGGTTACGAAACAGCCCCTGCATCACTGCACCCGACACCGCCAGCGCCATCCCCAACAGCACGGCTAACAGCACACGGGGTAAGCGAATATTCAGCCAGACTTGCCAACTGATATCACTTAACGGCGCGCGGTACAGCGCTGGGATAGAGAGCCGCATCGCACCGAGATTGGCGGCGATCACCATCGCCACCACCAGCAATACCAGCATGAGTAACAGCCAGCGTGTTAGCGACCCTTTACTCATGTTTCAGTGATTCAGCCGCTTTACGCAATTGCACAATCGCCTTAGGCGTATCCAGACCAAAGCCGAGCAGCGCCATCTCATCGACCACGAGCAGATTATGGTGCTTCCCGGCTGGAGTCAGCGCCAGGCCTGGCAGCTGCCACACTTTCTCTTCACCGCCGAAACTTTGCAGGCCATCAGAGCCCACCACCACCAGATCCGGAGCTGCCGCCACCACACCTTCCTGTGAAAGCTCCTTATAATGGGGCACTGCCGCCATCGCATTCACCAGGCCCGCCTCGTGGATCGCGCTGTCTGCCGCAGTTTGTGTCCCTGCGGCCATCGCTTTCATTCCACTGTGAGACATAATAAACAGCACTTTCACCGGCAATGGCTGATGAGAGAGTTGGGCCAGCTGCTTCGACACTTTGGCTTCCAGTTCCGTTGCTTCCTGCTCATGATGCAACGCCTTGCCGATGGTCGAAATTTTGCTGGAGATCGCCTGCAAGCTGTTATCTCCCGTGACCTCAACCACCTTCACGCCAGACTGACTCAGCTGCTGCAAGACCAACGAAGGCTTGGCCTGCTCGCTGGCTAATACCAGCGTGGGATGCAGCGCCAGAATGCCTTCTGCATTCAGCTGACGCATATAGCCGATATCGGGCAGCTTAGTGGCCTGTGCTGGCTGCATGCTGGTGCTATCACGCGCCACCAGATCTTGCTGCGCCCCCAGCGCATACACAATCTGGGTGACATCACCGCCAATCGACACCACACGTTCAGCCGCCAGGGTAGGCAGCGCAACCAGCAGTAACAGCAAGCTTAAACGCTTCATGCTGCCTCCCCTGCCACCGCCAGGGTCTCTAACTGCTCACGCCAACGTGCTTGCTCTGGCGTCCCTTCCGTGCGCTGGCCGTACAGCTGCGCAATCTGGGTGCCATCTGCGGCAAACAGCTCAAGGCTGGTTACATAGCCATCTCCGCTGGGTTTACGGGTTACCCAGCTCTCACTGATGTGATTTTCCATCAGATGCAGGGTGAAGGTGCTGTTGAAGACGTTGATCCAGTTCTCCATCGGCATCAGTTTTTCGATCGCACCGGTGAAGATCTGCGTGCAGCCACGGTTGCCGATAAAGATCATGATCTCGTTGGCATCCTGCTGCGCCAGGTTCAGGATCTGAGCCAGCGCATCGTTGCTGACCTGGCGCGCCAGATCGTCGCCTACCGCACGGAAAGCCTGCTGGCGTGAGATGTTATGACGCTTCAACAGGCCAAAGAACTGATGCACATCGGTCATTTCACGCCATGCGCTATCCAGCGCTGCGGCATCAACCTCTTGCGCCCAACTGTTAGCCGCCGCTGGCACCCATTCGAGTGCTTCAGGGTTAGCAGTGCTGAACTGTGCGATCAACGCCTGCCAGGCTGCCATGTCGGTATTCTCGGTGGTATAGATCTTCAGTACCGCATCACCGTGGCGATCAAAAATTTGCACGCTATGGCGTTCGCCACGCGGGCTCTGTTCGCTCAGGGCAAAAGCACTGTGCCACTGAGAAGGGAATAAACGCTGATCGAGCGCACGCGGATTGAGCACCAGACCCGCATGTTCACCCAGACGCAAGTTGGTGTAATGACCGACCTGCTCATGTACAGCGTACTCATTACGGGTAATGCTTTTGGTTTCGCCTACCGCTTCCAGGGCCGCCAGCAGCGCCGGGAAATCGGTATTCAATGCCTGTGCATCCACGCCAACGCGTGCTTCACACAGCTGGGCTTCACCAATACCCATCAGGGTAGCCAGGTCGCGCGCATATTTTTTTGGATGTTCTGTTTTCAGCGCCAGGTATTGTTGATAAGTCGGATTCATATCATTGCTCCATATAAATGCCCTGCGTTACCGCAGGGCAGACTGTGTTATTAGAAGTCGACGTTCACACCCAGTTGGAAGGTGCGACCCGGCGCCATTGAAAGCTGTGAGTCATAGTAATTCTGGTCGGTTTTGCTGGAGGTAGACTCCAGATCGCGGTTGCTGAGGTAATCCCAGTATTTACGATCGGTCAGGTTGTAGATCCCCCCGCTCACCTTCACATTCTTGCTGATACGATAGTACGCGGTCAGGTCCACCAGCGCGTAGCCAGGGATGTTCTGGTAGTAGCTATCGCTGGTCGTCCCGATCGATGAACCTGAATTGGTATACGTCTGACGCTGCGTATAGGTTGCGCGCTTACCGTGGTTAAAGGTAGCGGTAATTGCACCACCGAAACGCTGTTCTGGATCGTCATACGCAACGCCGGTGATCAGGCGAATCGGTGGCACGCTCTCCAGCGGAACATATTTGTCACCCAGATAGCTGGACTTAGACGCGCCCTGCGCATAACCGAAGCCCAGGTTCGCACTCAGGCCGTTAACCTGTGGGAACCAGGTACCGAAGTTGAACTTGCTGCCAAGCTCGAAGCCGTAGATATAGGCTTTATCACGGTTCTCCGCGCGGTAAGCGGTGGAGATATTGCTCGGAATATCAGTGAAGACTTCCGGGCTAGTACTACGTGAATAACGGGTGTAATCGATAAAGTTTTTGTAGCTGTTGTAGAAGGTCGCTGCTGAGATCGCCACGCCTTCAACCGCTTCACCTTTCAGACCAAACTCGAAGTTATTACTGGTCTCAGTTTTCAGGTCAGTATTACCCATCAACGCGTATTGTGCGTTTGCAGCCGACAAGTAGTTAGACGACAGGTTCCATGAGCCGTAAAGCTGGCTGGCGTTCGGGAACTGTGCACCACGCTTGTACTGCAGGTAAGTCATCAGCTTCGGCGTCAGGTCATACTGGAACACCAGTGATGGCAGCAGCTGAGCATCATTGAAGTGCTTACCATACAGCGTGGCAATGTCACTGGTAGAGAGATCCGCCGCGCCACCTGCCAGCGTTGAGTAATCTTGCGCTTTGGTGTTCTGATAAGCGAAACGCACGCCTGGAATGATCGAGAAGGTATGACCGTTCAGATCCCAGCTCATGGTGTCTTCGACAAACGCACCAAACGCCAGCGTACGGCTGTTAGCTTCTGGTGGTGAAATATAGCTGTAAACGCTTTGCGCTGGGCTTTGCGAGTATGGACGCTCGGTCGTGTTGGTGCTGCCGTTCATCCCAAAGCTGAATTTGTTAAACGCCCAACTTTTCTCACCCTTGGTTTCCAGGCTCAGCGTCTTGGTGTTGTAATCAGAGTAGATGTTGTAGGCACTGCTCGAACCATTGGCAGGTATCGCACTGTCATCATGTGCCTGGGTCTGCTGGAAGGAGAGGCTGGTTTCCAGGCTGTCGATCAGCAGGTTGTTATCTGGCGTCCACAGGTCGCGCAGCGTACCGCTCCAACGGCGAGTGTTGCTGCTCTGGTTTTCACGCCCGAGGATCGAGGTGGTGCCAGTGCCCCAGTAGTCAAAGTTGGTATGGCTGGTTTTGTGGTAGAACTCCAGCGTGGCACTCAGCTGATTCTCACTGTTTGGCTGCCAGATTCCGGTGGCAGAGAAGGCATCAGAGTGCCAGTTGGCCGGATAGGCATCAATGGTGCCGCTGTTGTTGCGGGTTTGCTGACCATCGCGGCGGCTGTAAACCAAAATACCGCGCAGGGTTTCATCGCCGCCAGCCGCGGTGATGCCGTTGTGCCAGCTACGATCGGTAGAATCGTAGTCGCTCTGGTAGCCGAAATAGGTGTGTTTTTCCGGGGTCAGGTAATCGTCTGGTGATTTCGGACGGAAGGAGACTGAACCGCCCAAGGCGTTGTTTTTGTAAGAGACGTCAGTCGCCCCTTCCACAATGCCCACCTGGCCGTAGACATACGGATCGATGTAATCGCCACGGCCAATGCCAAAGGTATTCGAGCCTGCACGGCCCACGGAGCTACGTCCGGTGGCAAACGGCAGTTCAATCCCGTCAACGTCGATGGACACACGGTTATCTTCCAGGCCACGAATGTTGTAGCCGGTGAAACCGCCACGGTCACCGGTGTAACCACTTTTACCGGTGTTACCGCCGCCCGCAGCACCAGGTGCTGTGATCAGCGGCTGGTAGCGCATGATGTTGCCGAAATTGTTCGATCCCTGCTTTTGCAGCTGATCGGCAGTGATCACCGTACGGCTACCCGGCTTTTTCTCCAGTGGCGCAGTAACGGTAAGCACTGGATCGTTGCCCGCGCTTTTCTTGTCAGAAATCGCCAGATCCTGGCTGGTCGCAGCATAGCCGCAAGCCGCGTGGATCGCCGAGGCCAGTATCGCCGTTTTGAACAGACGTTGTGTAGTTAATCCCTGAATAATTGAGGACATAGACGCGAATTACCCGATTTAATTGTTAGTATTCGCTCACGGTGCTTGCTTCCGATGACAAAAAACGGACTTAAAAACCCGTTATAAAGTAATGAGTTATTTTATGATAAGAATGATTTCGGCAAAAAATGTAATGCAAACACGAATGCTTATCAATAATCTTTACGTTAAGATGTATCTTACCGCACGATTTGCTAATTCAATTTCGCGCTGAAAAATAGGCCTGATTCGGAGTCTCTCATGTCACAAAAACCTACTGTTACCCTGCTCTACTGCACGCAATGCAACTGGCTGCTGCGTTCCGCCTGGATGGCACAAGAGCTGCTGCATACCTTTGCCGATGACCTCGCCGCCGTCACGCTGCAACCCGGCACCGGTGGCGTATTTGAGATCCGGATTGATGGGCATTTGATCTGGGAACGCAAACAAGATGGCGGTTTCCCGGACGCCTCGACGCTTAAGCAGCGCGTGCGCGATTACTGCTTCCCGGATCGTCCGTTGGGACATGTAGATAAAAAGAAAGCGGACCCGCAGGCGTAACGCTACAGCGCTTAATGCTCGTGATCCTGCAGCCAGAGTAAGCGATCCTGTGCCGTACTCAGTGTCACAATCGCTGGCCGATAGATAGCAAATTTTTCGGCCAGCGGGCAGGCCAGATAGCGACCTTGCGGGCTGGAGACATATTCCGAGCGGGGGATAAAAGCCGCGCCGTCAAAGCCCTGCTCCATCATCTCCAGAATCAGTTTGGGTTCAGAGACCTTAATGCTGATGTTCACCTGTGACAGGCTATCAAACAGCTTGCTACGCAGGATTTCGTAGGTGCCTTCTCCCCCAATGCGAATGTGAGTCAGGTTGAGCGGTGTTTCACCAAGACTTTTCGCGGGAAGCCCCTTCCTTTTAGGTGGGGGAGGAAGAGCGAAGCCCGCGCAAGCGGGCTAATGAGGGCGGCTCTGTTGCTCAATGTATTTCTTAATGACTTCAAGTGGCGCTCCGCCCACGCTACCCGCGAAGTACGACGGCGATCACAGCGTATTTGGCTTCCGTGCAGGTTTATGCAGGTCTTAATGGTGCCATGTCATCTTTCTGCTGCTAACGCGATAAACTCACCTTTATTGATTTAATTTTGACCTGTAATTTAGCTCGCCATGAGCATTCAGACCAAAACATTATCAGTCAGGGTTAAAGACAAACACGCCGCCGTATTGCGGCAGATGGCGTTTGAGGTCAATCAGGTCTTTAATCTGGCAAACGAGATAACCAGCGCGGCACACAGCAACGCGGGCGCTTTTGGTCCGCAGGTTCCCAGATGGCTATCGGCGTTTGATGTTCAAAAACTCACGGCGGGGATTCAGAAAGAACGTGGCTATACCATCGGCAGCGCTACCGTACAGGAAGTGATCGCCGACCACGGCAAGGCACGGAAACAGTGTAAACGTTCCCGGCTGCGCTGGCGCGTCAGTGGTGGCGCTCGCCGTTCCCTGGGCTGGATCCCGTTTAAATCACGGGCGGCGCAGTGGCAGAACGGCTGCGTGAAGTTTGCAGGCCACTTCCTTAAAGTCTGGGACAGCTACGGCCTGAGCGGCTACACATTCCGCGCCGGGAGCTTTTCAGAAGACAGCCGGGGGCGCTGGTACTTCAATATCTGCGTGCAGGTCGACACCGCGCCGACCACCGGCACAACTGCTGTTGGTATAGACCTGGGATTAAAAGACTACGCCACCCCGTCAGAGGGTGAAGCGCTGGAGGCAGGGCGTTTCTATCGTGACCTGGAGCCCGCGTTAGGCAAGGCGCAGCGGGCAGGCAAGAAAGCCCGTGTCCGCGCCATTCATGCAAAAATAAAGAACCGCCGCAAAGATGCCCTGCATAAATACAGCACGGCGCTGGTAAACCGCCATGCGGCAATCTTCGTCGGCGATGTGAGCAGCAGCCAGTTAGCCAAAACCAGAATGGCGAAGAGCGTTTTAGACGCTGGCTGGGCGATGCTCAAAACACAACTGGAATACAAAGCGATAGCGCGGTCAGTGGTGTTTGAAGTGGTCAACGAAAGGTATTCCACCCAGGCGTGTTCGTGTTGCGGAGCCATCTCCGACAACAGTCCGAAAGGTAGAGCAGGTCTGCGAATAAGAGCATGGACTTGTTGTGAGTGCGGAATCACTCATGACCGCGACGTCAACGCCGCAAAGAACATACTCGCGGCAGGACATTGCCGTCTGGCTGCAGGAATCCCTGCCCTTTAGGGCGGGGAGGATGTCAATTACTCAAAATCGGGTAGAAAACGTTTCACATCGACATGCATGAACTTCGAACGTTCGAAATGATGTTTCAGGTGAAACGGCACGGTGCAGTCGAACACGGTTTTCGTGGTCATTCCCGGTTCCAGGTTGCTCGCGCTGTACTCCGGCATTTGTGAAGGGTCCAGCGGGTGACAGCGGACGCCAGGGATCGTGATGGTGTCGATATCCCCTTGATAGCGGGTTTGCATCGCCCACAAGATGTCATCGGTATCGAAGATATCGACATCCTCATCCACCAGAATGACGTTTTTCAGCTCAGGGAATGCCGCAAAGGCAATGATCGCCGCCTGGCGCTGGCGGCCTTCATCCACGGGAGAGGCCTTTTTAAACTGAATCACTGCCAGCAGCTTGCCGCCGCCCGATGTGAGGACAGGGTCCACGGCGTGATGCACGGATTCACGCAGCAAAAAGCCTAGCTTCTCTGGTGGGCAATCCAGCAGATGCCCGACACGCTCGCGGGTGGCCATCATTCCGGTCACTACGCGCACACCGGGGAAGCCTTTCACCTGGTTAAACATCATTGCCGGACCCTTTCGGGTTGGACGTTCACAGGTGCCGCCTGCCCCGACATAGCGATAAACCCCAGACAGTTCGGCTTCAGGATTCACTTCGGTATCGGTTGAGACATATTCACCGGGGATGGTTTGCAAGCGGGCAATTGCCGAGCGCAGATCGTGAACGGGGGACTTATTATTTTGCGACATGTTTTTCTCCTGGTATTAAAATAATGCAACAGGGAGAAAAATAGCGCCTGAGATTAATAAATAAAACTACCGTTTACATCTGGCTAATAAACCTTTTTGGTTTACGTAAATTAAAGAAAAGAGAAGTGCGCCATTAGCCTCATGGCGCAACATTCAGAAATAGATTAATGGGATTATTTTGTTTTATTCTCAGGATGATGCAATTTTTTCAGCCGCTTCGTTCATCGCCGCAATCACTTTATCCAGTGATGCCTGAGAGATATTTTCCTGCGACAGTCGTAAATTCAGCGCACTGCGCAAATTATGAATAGACTTTTCGACATCGGGAATATTGCGGTTATTCACCAGAACGGCCATGGAAGACAAACGCTGAATCAGGCTCGCGATCTGTTCGCTGCTTTCAGCAAGGATTTCACTGCCTGCTTTATTCAAGCTATAGGCTTTACGGGAAGCCTGTGCATCCACCACGGAGATGGCATCCGTCTCTTCTAACAACGTCAGATTAGGATAAATAATCCCTGGGCTGGGTGAGTATTCCCCTTTTGAAAGCTCTTCCACGGACTTAATCAGTTCATAACCGTGGGCCGGACTTTGCGCAAGGAAGTGCAACATCAGCAAACGAATATCGCTGGCATCCAGCATTTTTTCACGCCGTTTGCGGCGTCCCGAACAGCTACCGCGAGCAGAAGTATCAGTAGGACAGACGTGTGCCGGAGGCTGTTTCATTACTTATCCAGGGGAGAATTCAAGGGAGGTAGATAGTAGTGTGCCACCCGGCAAAATTCAACACGGGTGGCGGCAATGCAGTTATTTCTTAAGATGCCAGTAAGCCACAGCGCGCACGTAATCGCTGTCCAGGCCACAGCGTTCAGTGAAATAGTCACTGAGGGTTTTCACAAACTCGCCTTCTCCGGTGAGCCAGACGAAATACTCTTCGGTGGGGATGGAGACTTTGCTGATCTCTGCAATCAGTTGTCCCAGGTTATCGCTGTGCATATTACCACTGCCCAGCCAGGTCACATTGATACCGCTGAGGTCGCCAAGGTATTCACGGCCAGTGGCTTCATCAGCATACGCAAAGACATGGACCTGCTCTGCCTGCAAATCGTCCTTACGGCGTTTGAACGCGGGCAAACCACTCTCATCCAGTACATACAACTGTACCGCATAGTCTGCCGGGATAATCAGTGAACCACGTGGGCCCCCCACCGCCAGTTTATCGCCTACTTTAGCCCGATCGGCCCAACCGCTGGCCACCCCGCCCTCGTGAATGTAGAAATCCAGCGTCAGGCTGGACTCGCCATCAAAAGCCAGTGGCGTATAGTCACGCGCGGGTGGACGGACGCCGTCCGGCCAGACGATGCCTTCTTCCGTCATGGTAGGCAGTTGCAGTTCAGTACTGCCTTCCGCCGGGATAAAGACTTTGATGTGGTCTTCAAAGCTGGGGGAGTTGAAGCCCGCCAGATCTTCACCACTAAAGGTCACGCGCCAGAAAGCGTTGGCGATTTTTTCTTTGCTTGCAACGGTAACGTGGCGAAAGCGTAATTCATTACGTACCCGCTGTGGTGCACGGCTTACGGTTTCATTCTGTTTTTTAGCCAAAAGATAACTCCTGTGGTCAGCTGTGGCGGCAATTAGCCCAGCATTACGCCGCCATCGACTGCAATTTGTTGTCCGGTAATAAAATCATTTTTCATCAGGAACAGATAGGCATCGGCCAGTTCATCAATCTCTGCGGTGCGCGCAAGCGGAATGACAGAGGCGAAATGCTGTCTCGTCTGTTCAACCTGTTCTGTTGGCTGGTCACGCCAGAACGGCGTAACGGTCCAGGTAGGCGCAACGCAGTTGACGCGTAGCTTTGGTGCCACTTCGGCGGCCAGCCCCTGAACCAGCATCACAATGCCCTGGTTGCCAACTAAACTGGCGCAGGCGTGCTGCGGTTTCCCGCCGGTGCCTGCGGTAAAAATCAGTGACCCGCCGGGACGGACTTTCTCCGCCGCCAGCTTGCCAATCAAAACATTCGTCAGGAATTTAGAGTGGATAACCCGCTCAATCAGCGCCATATCTGCGGCAAGAAAACCACCGCCCATGGCATCACCCACCATCGACACCAGATGATCACAAGGCGTAATCTGCGCAAACGCCGCGCGTAATGCCTCGTGATCGTGTGCATCCACTGCCAGCGTAGCGCGAATTTCCGCCCCTTGCTGTGACAGCGCTTCACTGGCTTGCGCTAAACGTTGCTCATTGCGTCCGACCAGCGTCAGCACTGCGCCTTGCTGCGCCGCTCGCTCAGCAACACGGAAACCAATCCCTGAACTTCCACCCACCACCACCAGATGTTTGTTGTTTAAGTCAGACATGGCTTTTCCTTACTCGCCTAATGCCAACGCGGCCTCGATGGCCACCAGAGAGTCATTCTCACCGTGCGCGCCACTGATCCCCACCGCGCCAATCACTTCACCGTGTAACCAGATAGGTACGCCACCTTCCAGTGGCGTCACCCCTGGCGTGGCCAGGAAACTCGGCTTGCCGCTGTTGATAAAGGTTTCAAACTCTTTTGACGGTGCCTGCAACAGTGCTGCCGTGCGGGCTTTCCCTTGCGCCACCGCGGGGCTGATACCAATCGCATGGTCTGCGCGATCCAGAGTGACTAACTCACCAGCCCGATCGACAACTGCCACGCTGATGTTCCAGCCATGCTGTGCCGCAACCTGTAATGCAGCCGCTGCCACTTTACGGGCAGCGGTATGAGAAATGGTGCGATGGCTCAGCGCCACGCTGGAATCAGATTGTGCTGCCATAATGTGCCTCTCGCGAATCCGCGCATGTAGATAGTGGGTGAAATCGAAACTCATTCTCAACTTCCCACACCCTACTCATGATATATCTTATTCGCAATGTCATAAAATGCTATACCGATCGGTACTGATGAAAATAGCGCTTCTGGCTAAATGTTAAGGAGGGCGTAAAGGATTGAGGGTTTTTACCGGCTGTTCAGGGGCAGCGTGAAACGCAGAGAGAGGCGGCGCGTCTCACGCAAAATTGTTAACGGGGTGTTACAGAAAGAAGAGTGCCGCTACGCAGCATTAATTCACAGTGCCATCACAACCCGCCGCTGCGCCACCGTCACCGCCGTAACGTGCATCACCAAAAATTTCCTGCGCCTGGCAGTTATTTTGCTGCGGATGTAATCCCCCTGCGAGTTGCGCATGGGCCTGGGTAGTGAAAGGCATGATGACCAGCACAGCCAGCATCATCAGAATTGAACGTTTCATGGTTTTTGTCGTGTTGTGGCCAGAGTAGGCCGGAGTGCCATACAGATTGCAGTCAGAGCAGGCGTCATCGTCTACTCTGTCATCAAGATCTATTTTACGCCACTGTGAGGAGAGGGATTATAAAATTGTGCTGAAAGCAGGCGCCTCCAGCACATTCCGCTTAGTCGACGCGAGTCACCGGAATAGAGAACATGCCGGTGAGCCACTCACTGGACGATTGTTGCATCTCCAGACGCAGCAGATCTTTCCCCTCACGCCGCGCCACTCCCAGTTCCGGCAAGTGGTTGTAGTACATCTCAGCAATAAACGGGTTGATCTGTTCCGGCGTCCCCTGCCACTGGATAGTGGCATAAAGTCCCGCAGGTGCCGTCCAGCCAACAGCATGGTTGGTGAGCTTATCTTGATGATGGCTCTCCAGCGCCTGATACAGGCTAATCTGCTGCTGTTCAGCCCCTGACTGCCCCGGCCCATACTGGAACCCCAGCCAGCCGCGTGAGCTGTGCTGACCGGCAAAGTTCACAAAGCGCCTGGCATGTTCCGCTACGATGTTTGCCTGTTGGGGAACAAATTCGCCAAATGCGCACTCCCACTCCGCCACTTCACCGCACAAGTGCAGTTCATCACGCGTGATCAGCTGCGCCACGCCACTGCCGTGTTCCGTGCTGATGCGTCCGTGAAAGCCTCTAAAGTGCAGCTCAGGAATGCGGCGAAAGACACCGGGCGTGATCATGAAATGACTTTTGAATACGCGGGTGAAATTTTGTTGGTTTTCAAAACCAAAACGCACAGCGATATCGATCAAAGAGAGGCGAGTCAGGCGCAAAGCCATAGCGGCAATGGTCAGGCGTCTTTTTCTGGTATAAGAGGCCAGGGTCTGTCCGGTGATCTCTTTGAACATACGCTGCATATGCCATCTGGAATAGCCGGATTTCGCCGTGATCGACTCGATGTTGAGATCGTCGGTCAGATTCGCTTCAATCCAGTCCACCAGATCGTGGATGTACTGTTGTTTTACCTGAAGACTAAGCATTTCCGTGCGGATCTTATGTGAAGAAAACTGATGAAATCGTCATCAAAATATAACAAAAACGTATTAGCTATGTAAGGAATGGTAAATGCGAAGCGGCAAAAACAGCACTATTTGTGCAGGGATTGATGCCCCCATCACCAGAGCAACGGGGGCCGAGATAACACTAACTTTAATGTGTGCGCATACCCGCCGCAGACATCATCAGGCGAAATATCCATGCAACGCCTGCAAGGGCTAACACACTGGCGCTGTAAATCACCATCAGCCACAGTATTCGCTGCCACCACGGACTTTTGGGCTGCGTTTCTGTTTTCATCATGCCGACTTTAAATTGCATCTCAGTGATATCCTTCATCCGCTTTGATTTTCCCCCGGAATACGTAGTAGCTCCAGAAGGTGTAGCCCAGAATCACCGGGATAATCAGCAAACCGCCAATCAGCATAAAGGCCTGACTGTTTGCCGGAGAAGCCGCCTGCCAGATACTGATAGAAGGCGGAATAATGTTCGGCCAGATACTGATGCCCAAACCGGAGAAGCCAAGGAATATCAGCGCCAGCGTGAGCATGAAGGGAGCATAGTGAGCCTCACGTTTCAGCGCACGGATAAGCCCCCATGAACAGAGCAGCACCAACAAGGGCACCGGCAGGAACCAGAACAGATTGGGCAGTGAGAACCAACGATGGGCAATGTCGTTGTGCGTGAGCGGCGTCCACAGGCTAATAATCCCCACCACAACCAGCAGCGCCAGCGTCAGTGGCAGGGCCAGAGTCGTCATTTTGCGGTGCAGTTGATGTTCGGTTTTCATAATCAACCAGGTACTGCCCAGCAGTGCATAAGCAATCACCAGCCCCACGCCACAAAACAGAGGGAAAGGTGCTAACCAGCTCATCGCCGATCCAGCATAAGCCCGCCCCACCACCGGAAATCCGTTCAGAATCGCCCCAACGGCAACCCCCTGGCTAAAAGTCGCCAACAGAGAACCGGCAATAAACGATTTATCCCAGAACGGCCGGTGCTCTTCCGTGGCTTTAAAGCGAAACTCAAACGCGACGCCACGGAAAATCAGCCCAATCAGCATGGCCGTCAGGGGAATTGAAAGTGCGTCAAGCAGCACGGAGTAAGCCAGTGGAAAAGCACCGTACAGCCCTGCACCGCCAAGCACCAGCCAGGTTTCATTGCCATCCCAGACCGGTGCCACCGTGTTGACCATCATGTCGCGCTCAACCGGATCTTTGTTGAACGGCAGCAGTAACCCAATGCCAAGGTCAAACCCATCCATAACGATGTACATCAGGGTACTGAAGACAATGATGGCAAACCAGATAACAGAAAAGTCGACCATGTTAGCGTTCCTCATCCTGACGGTTGTTGAGATGAGCAGCAGAAAGCGGGCGTGCCGGGGTTTTATGTTGCCCCGGACCACCGTGCTCAACTTCACTCCCTTCGCCCGTCACTGGGCCAGCTTTAATCAGGCGCATCATGTAGTGATACCCCACGCCAAACACCGAGCAGTACACGAGAATAAAGGCCAGCAAACTGATACTCATGTGCAGACCACTGTGCAGTGACACCGCATCAATCGTCCGTTGAACCCCGTATACCACCCAAGGCTGACGGCCCATTTCTGTGGTGATCCACCCGGCGAGTATCGCAATCAATCCTGAGGGGCCCATTAACAGGCAGAACCAGAGGAAAGGCCGCGATTCATAGAGGCGTTTTCTAAAGCGCAGCCACAGGCTAATCAGCCCCATGCCAATCATCAGCAGCCCCAGCGCCACCATCACGCGGAAGGACCAAAAGATCACGGTCGAATTTGGCCGATCTTCTTTTGGGAAGGTTTTGAGCGCCGGAATCTGCTTGTGCAGGCTGTGGGTCAAAATCAGGCTGCCAAGATAAGGAATTTCAATGGCATATTTGGTGCGCTCCTGTTCCATATCCGGAATACCAAACAGAATCAATGGCGTGGCTTCTCCAGGAGGATTTTCCCAATGTCCTTCAATGGCAGCGATTTTGGCGGGCTGATACTCAAGGGTATTGAGCCCATGCGCATCACCGAGAAACGCCTGAATCGGCGAGACAATCAGCGCCATCCACAGCGCCATCGAGAACATCTTACGTACTGCGGGGTTGTTATTACCGCGCAACAGATGCCAGGCGGCAGAAGCCCCCACAAAAAAGGCACTGGCAAGGAAAGCCCCCGTAGACATATGCAGCAAGCGGAACGGGAAGGAGGGGTTAAAGATCACCTTCAACCAGTCGACGGGAACCACCACGCCATTCTCAATAATGTAGCCCTGCGGGGTATGCATCCAACTGTTGGAAGCGAGGATCCAGAACGTCGAGAAAATCGTTCCCAGCGCCACCATGCAGGTGGCAAAGAAGTGCAGCCCAGGGCCAACGCGATTCCAGCCAAACAGCATCACACCCAGGAACCCGGCCTCAAGGAAGAAGGCCGTCAGGACTTCATACGTTAACAGCGGGCCGGTAATACTCCCGGCAAACTGAGAAAAACCACTCCAGTTAGTACCGAACTGATAGGCCATCACCAGGCCCGAGACTACCCCCATACCAAAGTTGACCGCGAAGACTTTGGACCAGAAATGGTACAAATCACGGTAGGTTGTGTTGCGTGTTTTCAGCCACATCCCTTCAAGCACTGCCAGAAAGCTGGCAAGACCGATGGTGATGGCCGGAAATATGATGTGGAAAGAGACAGTAAAGGCGAACTGTATCCTTGCCAGGTGGAAGGCATCTAATCCAAACATTGCTTACCTCGTTGCCAGCAGCAACACCAAGTGTTTCACTAAAAAATCAATAAATTGCAGCCGAGACGCACTGCGTTTTAATTAAAAGCTCACTGTAGATTTTAGGAAAAACACGAGACTGGAAACATAAACAGTCAGATGTATAAAAACTATAACAGTCAGAATTAATTTCGCGATTTTTTCTGATGACAAATGAGTATGTTAAAAGTTATGAGCCTGACGCAGGGCAATGGGTAAACATGCAGGTTATTTACTGAGAGATTAGAAACAGAAATTTATTCAGCATTTCACTGAGTTAAAAATATACCTGTGGAAATGAATGCGCCATGGATGAATACCTTCCCACAGGATAAAACGTGAGTTGTTAAAAAATACGATAACTTTTCGCCATGCAATTAACAATTCAAGCGTAGACGATAAGAATTTCTATTGATGCCTGCTTTCTGACAGAAAGACGCCTCTTTCCTGCCAACACCCAGGTTCCTGAGCACAAAATGATCACCTGACGCACGCAGGGTTATGTCAGGAAATGCTTTTTTTCTTCAACCCGCCTCGGTATCTGTTACAGCACGCAAGAATAGTCCGATACCTCTTTTTTTTCTTAACTCACTCAGTACGTTGTTTTGCGGCGTTTTTTCTGCAAAATCGTGATCAATAGACAATTTTTATTACGTTCATAGACAAACTGCATTGTTAACGGCGGGAATCAGCAGACTATAATTTGTGCTTTGCGCAACCAGGACTGTTCAGGAGGCCGCCATTAATACTTATCGCCAGGAAAACAAAGCCGTCGATCCGGTTCGTAGTGAGGCGGAAGTTGAGTATCAATTCGATCCCCACGAACTGAAACGAGAAGGCATGCAGGATTCAGAGCCGGAACCCGAGCTCATCGAAGGCCTGCCCGCACCGGACGCCTTGACGCCTGCCGACCGTTATCTGGAGCTGTTTGAAGATGTGCAGATGGCGCGTATCTTCCCGGATAGCAAAACGTTTCCCGACTGCTCACCCAAATATGATCCGCTGGATGTGCTGATTCACTACCGCCGTCAGCGCAAAAACAGTGAGTTTGATCTCAAACGCTTTGTACACGATCACTTCTACCTGCCTGGGGTAAATGAAAGCTTTTACGTTTCGAACCCCGATAAGAGCCTCAATGAACACATTGACGATCTCTGGCCGGTTTTAACCAAGATGCCACAGCAGCATATGCCCTTTTCCTCGCTACTGCCGTTGCCGAAACCCTATGTGGTACCCGGCGGTCGTTTTGGCGAGACCTATTACTGGGACTCTTACTTCACCATGCTCGGCCTGGCGGACAGTGGACGAGACGATCTCCTGCGCCACATGGCAGATAACTTTGCCTGGTTGATTGATAACTATGGCCACGTGCCCAACGGGAACCGCACCTACTATCTTAGCCGTTCACAACCGCCGGTCTTTGCACTGATGGTTGAACTGTTTGAGGAGGACGGCATTCGCGGTGCGAAACGTTATCTCGACCAGTTGATGAAAGAGTATCAGTTCTGGATGGACGGTGCG
The DNA here is from genome assembly GCF_011752615.1 of Candidatus Pantoea multigeneris. Classification (NCBI taxonomy): domain Bacteria; kingdom Pseudomonadati; phylum Pseudomonadota; class Gammaproteobacteria; order Enterobacterales; family Erwiniaceae; genus Pantoea; species Candidatus Pantoea multigeneris. Next base: position 47,800 of record NZ_VWXF01000007.1, on the reverse strand, counting down.
GGTGAGCTCATGCCGCACCAGGCTTATCGCCACGTGGTGAGAATGCCGAACGGGTCGTTACTCAATCGCTATTGGGACGATCGCGATACACCCCGTGATGAATCCTGGCTGGAAGATGTGGAAACCGCGAAGCAATCTCGTCGACCTGCCAATGAAGTCTATCGTGACCTACGCGCTGGGGCGGCTTCCGGCTGGGATTACTCTTCCCGCTGGCTGCGCGATCCAAAACGGCTGGCCAGCATTCGCACCACGCAGTTTATCCCGGTGGATCTCAACGCCTTCTTGTACAAGCTGGAAGTGATGATTGCCGCACTCTCGCGCGCCAAAGGGGAAGAGCTGACGGCGCTGGCGTGGCAGAACAAAGCGGAAACGCGTAAAAAAGCCATCAATCACTACCTGTGGGACAAGACTGCGGGTGTCTTCCGTGATTACGACTGGCGTCGGGAACGTTTTGGTGCCTTCACCGCAGCCGCCGTGGTGCCGCTGTTTGTCGGTCTTGCCAGCCCTAAACAAGCACACTTGCAGGCAATTGCCCTCCGCCACCTGCTGTTAACGCCAGGCGGATTGGTCAGTTCAATGGTCGAGAGCGGCGAGCAATGGGATAAGCCTAACGGTTGGGCACCGTTGCAGTGGATGGCCGTTCAGGGGCTGAACCAATACGGTGAAGAGCGGCTCGCAACTGAAATTGCGGTTAACTGGCTGACGACCGTGAACAACTTCTATCAATTGCACCACAAGCTGGTCGAAAAATATGACATCAGTGGCGATCGGGCGCGCCCCGGTGGCGGTGGTGAATACCCATTACAGGATGGCTTCGGCTGGACCAACGGTGTGACGCGCCGTCTGATGAGTATGTACAGCCACCTGCTGGCAGATTAACGGGTTTGCACGCCAGTGCCTGTATCCTCCTGCAATATCTCCGGGGATACAGGCATGCTCTCATTACTGCTTTACACCAGTGTGCCGTAAATCGTCAGCAGCGCGACCACCACGACCAGTACCAACGAAATCCGTTTGGCGAGCGCCACCGCAACACGTGGCGTTTCGATTTTATCCATATGGGGATCGCGTTCCAGGGAGAACTGCGCAAGGCTGGTCAACACCTGGTACTGAGAACGACGGAAGTCGGCCAGTGAGGCAAACCACGCAGGCAAGGCTTTCTCACCGTGGCCCAGCAGCGCGTAGGCAACGCCAGCCAAACGTACCGGGATCCAGTCCAGGACATGCAGCAGACGGTCCACACCGGACTGAGCGCGATTAAGCGGCGTCTCATGCTTTGCCAGGTATCCCTGCCAGGCGCGTATCACGCTATATCCCACCAGTAATACCGGGCCCACCGGGCCGCCAACCACAAACCAAAACAGCGGGCCAAGATAAAAACGGAAGTTAATCCAGATCAGCGCATTTTGTAGCTCACGCAGAAATTCACTCTCACTGCACTCTACCGCCACACCGTGAATCAACGTCAGCTCTTGCGCCATCGCCTGATGGGCCGCTTCATCATTGTGAGTCGCGGCTTTGAGATAGGCATGGTAGTGAAGGCGGACAGAGCCGGCACCAATACAGAGTAGTCCGGTGATTATCCAGAAAGCCAGTTGTGCTGCGCCGAACAACAGCCCTTTCAGGCACCAGATAAGTACCCCGGTAACCACCATCGCCATCACCAATAACAGCAGAGTACGCGTGAGTGAAAAATGGTGACGGCGGCGGAACAGCGGCTCCAGGCGGTGCTCTAGCTGCCAGTGTTCCCCCAGTTTGAACAGACGTTCCCAACCTAAAACCAGTAATAAAGTAAACAGCGTCATACTTACTCCAGTGAAATTACGGCAAGGGTTGCTGCAATAATTGCTGATACATCTCCCAGTTAAAAGCAGGACCCGGATCGGTTTTACGCCCCGGAGCAATATCGCTGTGCCCGGTAATGCGCTGTGGCGTAACCGGATAGTGCAGCATTAGCAAACGGGTGACTTCACCCAGCGCCTGGTATTGCGCTTCGGTGTAAGGCAGGTCATCGGTGCCTTCCAGCTCGATGCCGATAGAGAAATCGTTGCAGTTTTCACGCCCTTCAAACTGCGAAACACCCGCGTGCCAGGCGCGCTGATCGAATGGCACATACTGCACCACTTCGCCATCACGGCGAATCAAGCAGTGCGCAGCCACGCGCAGATGAGCAATCTCAGCAAAATAGGGGTGGGCCTCAGCAGGCAACGTGCCGCTAAACAGCCGATCAATCCAGGGGCCGCCAAACTCGCCGGGCGGTAGACTGATATTATGGATCACCAACAGTGACGGCACTTCGTCATCAGGACGTTGATTAAAATGCGGGGACGGTACTCTGCGTGCGGCGCTAAGCCAGCCCTGTTCCAGTTTCATATGAGTTATCTCCTTCTGGCCCGGCTGAGAATAGCATGAATCACATCAGGGTCTTGAGAGTTTGTGTTGTCCGGCTCACGCATCACACCGGCAATGTTCAGTATACTAAACATTAATCACATAACCTGTAGCATCCTGGCCCAGCCCAGGCTAAGGTGACAGACTTAATTCCTTAGATAACCGGAGTAAACCAGCTATGTCTACGCGTCGCTATGACCCGGACAATCGTCGTACTGCCTTGATTCACCGGATTGAAGAAGATATCCCTGAAGCGGTGGAGCGCGCCCTGGCAGAAGATTTAGGCGGGAGCGTTGATGCCAATGGTGACATCACTGCTCAGTTGCTGCCAGAGGAAGCGCAAGCCCATGCTCGCGTCATTACCCGCGAGGCCGGTGTTTTCTGTGGTAAACGCTGGGTGGAAGAAGTGTTTATTCAGCTTGGGCAGCGCACGACGTTGACATGGCATGTCGATGATGGCGATACGCTGGTGGCCGATCAGCTGCTATTTGAAATTCAGGGGCCAGCACGCCTGCTGCTTACCGCAGAACGCACCGCGCTGAATTTCGTCCAGACACTCTCCGGTGTCGCCACTCAGGTGCAGGAGTATGTGGCCTTGCTGGAAGGCACCAGAGCACAGCTACTGGATACCCGTAAAACCATCCCAGGACTGCGTACTGCGCTGAAATATGCCGTGCTGTGCGGCGGTGGTAGTAATCATCGTCTGGGATTATCGGACGCGTTTCTGATTAAAGAGAATCACATCATTGCCAGCGGTTCGATTCAGCAGGCGGTGGAACGTGCGATGTGGATGCACCCTGATGTTCCGGTTGAAGTGGAAGTTGAGAGCATGCAAGAGCTTCAGCAGGCACTGGATGCCGGTGCAGATATCATCATGTTGGATAACTTCTCTCTGGCAGACATGCAGCAAGCCGTGCAACTCACCGATGACCGTGCACAGCTGGAAGTTTCCGGCAATGTCACCGTAGAGACGCTGGCTGCCATCGCCCAGACGGGGGTGGACTATATCTCGGTGGGGGCGCTAACCAAGCATCTTCGCGCGCTGGACCTCTCCATGCGCTTTATTTAATGCCCGCTGCGAGTACGCGCTTTTCTGCGTGCGTGCTCGCAACCTGATGCTGGCCTGCTGCAACACGCCCATTTTCTCTACGCACGGCTTTCCAACTTCATCCTTACGCCCTGTTCAATGCCCCCTTTCCTCCCCAGGATGACAGCCTTCATCACAAGGAGGCAAACATATGCGTTATCAACAAGGATTTACTCTGGTCGAACTGATGATTGTGGTGGGGATCGTCGCGATTCTCAGCGCAATTGGCCTACCCGCCTATCAGAACTACCTGCAACGCGCCGCGTTGACCGACATGCTCCAGACCATGCTGCCCTACAAAACGGCTGTTGAACTGTGCGCTATCGAAAGCGGTGGGCCCGATCAGTGCCAGGCGGGCGATAAAGGCATCCCGGCGGCCCGGACGTCGAGGTATGTCTCTGCTCTTACTGTACTGAAAGGGAATATTAAACTCACTGGCCAGGAGAGCCTGCAGGGGCTCACCGTCGAAATGCGTCCACAGTGGAGTGATACCGAGGGGACCCTCGACTGGCAGCGGCGGTGTGAAAGCAGCAATCAAAGCCTGCGTAAACAGTGTGAAGAGCAGTTCCGCTTTGCTGATGTCGGCGGTGCGCCATGAGAGAACCCCACACGGTAGTGCATCAACTCTGCCAGCGTTTTAATGCTGTGGTCCTGCATCTGGATGAACGTGTCTTACGTGTAGCGGTCGCCGATACCGTCCCGGAGGAGATGAGCGAAACACTGCGCTTTGCCTGCCAGCGTCTGATTGAAGTGGAGTGCTGGCCGCAGGCGCGTATTGATCAACTCCAGCAACAAAACCAAACCACGAATGATGCCGTCTCTGAGGCGCATGGCGAAACGGCCAGCGCCGCCTTAGATCAGCTGCTGCGGCTTGCCATCCAGCGTCGTGCCTCAGACATTCACCTTGAGCCCCAGACCAGCGGCTTACGCATTCGTCTACGCATTGACGGTGTACTGCAAGGAGTAGCGAGGATGCCAGAAGTCTCTTCATGTGGGTTACTTGCCCGGCTGAAGGTGCTGGCTGGTCTGGATATTGCCGAGCGTCGCTTGCCGCAGGATGGACAGTTTACCCGTGAAATAGATCAGCAAACCGCCTCTTTTCGCCTTGCAACTCTCCCCGTCATGGGGGGAGAAAAAGCGGTGATTCGACTGCTTCAAAGCCAGTCCAGCGGCTTGTCGCTGGAGAAGCTGGGCCTGCCGGCTCGCCAGCTGCGCCAGTTAAACATGGCACTCCAGCAACCGCAGGGGCTGATTCTGGTGACGGGCCCCACAGGTAGCGGCAAAACCTTTACGCTATATAGCAGCCTGAGTGCGTTGAACCAGAATGGCAAAAATTTGTGTAGCGTAGAGGATCCGGTTGAGATCCCCCTTGCGGGTGTGAATCAGACCCAGGTCAATCCCAAGAGCGGCCTCGATTTTAACCGTGTGCTACGTGCGCTACTGCGACAGGATCCTGATGTCATCATGATTGGGGAAATTCGCGATATCGAAACCGCTGAAATCGCCGTAAAAGCGGCACAAACCGGGCATCTGGTGCTCTCAACCCTTCACACCAACTCCACGGGAGAAACCCTCACCCGCCTGCGTCAAATGGGGATTCCAGGCTATTTGATTGGCTCCGCGCTGCGTTTAATCATCGCTCAGCGCCTGGTGCGCAGGCTGTGTCCGCACTGCCGCCAGCCCGCACAAGCTCTGGCTCATCTGCCCACGGAACAATGGCCGGGCACCCTCCAGACCTGGCGAGCCGCGGGTTGCGATCACTGCTTTTCCGGTTATTTTGGCCGTATTGCGCTATTTGAGGTGCTGGTGGTAACACCGCGCATTCAGAACGCCATTAATGCCGATCTGCCGTTGGAGTCCGTGCTGCAACTGGCAAAGCAGCAAGGGATGCACAGCCTGATCCAGTCCGGGCTGGAGGCTGTGAGCCGGGGAGAAACCTCGTTTGAGGAGATGCAGCGCATCACCGGGTTGGAAAACGATGCGCCAGAAACCCTGTAACGGGCGAGCAGCATGAGCCGGTTGGCGCTGTACCACTGGCAGGCTGCCGATTGCCGCGGCGCGCTCCAGTGCGGCACCCTGTTGGCAGCAACCCGGCACGAAGTACTCCAGCGCTTAGCCGGGCAAGACCTGTTGCCCGTTAGGCTCCAGCGTAAAAAGAGCTGGCGTAAACAGGAGTGGCAAGGTGTAAAGCGCATTGACGTTATGCGACAGCTTGCCACTCTGCTTAAAGCCGGTTTACCACTCTCGCAGGCGCTTACCTTGCTCAGCGAGGGGGAAAAACATCCTGGGTGGCAGGCGTTGTTGCAGGATTTACGTCTGCGCATCCTCGCGGGAATGCCACTCTCGGAGGCGCTGCGTCGCTGGCCCATGGTATTTCCGCCGCTTTACGCCGCTCTGGTTGAAACCGGCGAGCTTACCGGCCAGCTCGAACACTGCTGTATGCAGTTGGCACAACAGCAGCTACGCCAACGTGAATTGCAGCTCAAAGTCACCAAGGCCCTGCGCTATCCGCTGTTTATCCTGCTGGTTGCCCTGGCCGTGAGCTGCGGTATGCTGCTGTTTGTTCTGCCAGAGTTTGTCGCCGTGTATGCCTCGTTCAACGCGCCACTTCCCGCCTTTACCGCGACAGTGCTATCGCTCTCGACGTGGTTACAGCAGTGGGGATCGGCTCTGCTGCTGTCACTCACTTGCCTCTCGGTGGGTGGTTTGCAACTCTATCGGCGTTCGTCGCGCTGGCAAACGGGGCTACACCGGTTATTGCTGCGAATGCCGCTGGTTGGCCCGCTTTGGCGGGGCAGCCAGCTCAGCCAAATTTATGCGATTCTGCAACTGACACAACAGTCGGGATTGACGCTGTTGACGGGCCTGGCCGCCGTCGAAAAAACCCTGACCAGTCCTCCCTGGCGAGATGCCATCAGCACCCTGCAAAATACCCTTGCCGAGGGGAACACCCTGCACCAGAGCATGGCGTCCAGTGCGCTATTCACCCCGCTCTGCCACCAGCTGATTCGTGTCGGGGAGGAAGCTGGCGCACTGGATGAGATGCTCAACCGCCTTGCCCATTGGCATGAAACTCAGGCCGCAGGCTTGGCCGACAACCTGGCGGCCGCTCTGGAACCGGCGATGATGGTGGTCATCGGGGGGATTGTTGGCGCCCTTGTGATTGCTATGTATTTGCCCGTCTTTGGCCTCGGTGACGTCTTACACTGATCGCCGTCTCTGCGTTACTCTCCTGACTGCGACGAAATTACACTTCAGCTGCGGCTATCTCAGCAACGGGAGTGCGAATTTGCCTTTATTTACGCTACAATCCGATTAATCAGGCTTGTAAACAGGCCCTATGCTTTATTGCTGGTTCGTTGCTGTGATAAGCCCTTTGAGAGAGTGATATGCCTTATACCGTTGCGCTAACCGGTGGAATTGGCAGTGGTAAAACAACCGTCTCCACTGCGTTTGCTACCCTTGGAGTGGCCGTAATCGATGCAGATGTGATTGCCCGTGAAGTGGTTCAACCGGGTGCTCCAGCCCTCGAGGCGATTGCCCATCGCTATGGTGCAGACATTCTGGATACTCAAGGGGCTCTACTACGTTCACGCTTACGGGAGATCATTTTTGCCGATCCCGCAGAGAAGACCTGGCTTAACGCGTTACTCCACCCACAAATTCAGGCCCGTACACAACAGTTGAAACAGCAGGCTGCCGGGCCTTATGTGCTGTGGGTTGTGCCCCTTTTAGTGGAAAACGGGCTGCAAACCCAGGCCGATCGCGTGCTGGTGGTGGACGTGGATGAAAATATGCAGTTAAGCCGCACACAGCAACGCGATGGCGTGACCTTAGAACAGGCCAAAAGTATTCTCGCAGCACAGGCTACGCGCGCTCAGCGTCTGGCCTGTGCTGATGATGTCATTAATAACAATGGGTCATCGCAAGAGGTTTTGCCTCAGGTGAGGGCTCTGCACCAGCAGTATCTCAAGCTGGCGGCAGCGAAGCAGGATTAAGATCATGAGTACAGTTGTGCTGTTTGAACATCCATTGAATGAAAAAATGCGTACCTGGCTACGCGTCGAGTTTCTGATTAACCAGTTGCAAGACTGCCTGCCGGTCACCCAGTCGGTTTCAGCGTTGTCCCTGTTTCGTGTCCTCAGCGAATTACTGGATATTTTCGAACGCGGTGACATGCGTACCGAGTTACTGAAAGAGCTGGAACGCCAACAGCAAAAATTACGCGCCTGGGCAGAAGTCCCCGGCGTAGATAGTGAACGTGTTAACGAGCTGCGCAACCAGTTAAAAAACCAGTCACCGCTGCTGTTAAACGCACCTCGTATGGGGCAACAACTGCGTGAAGATCGTTTAATTGGTCTGGTACGCCAGCGTCTGAGTATTCCCGGTGGCTGTTGCAGCTTTGACCTGCCCGGCTTACATATCTGGCTACATCAACCTCAAGAGCAGAGAGATGTTCAGGTTGCAGGCTGGCTGGCAACCTTAGAGCCATTGAATACCAGCCTGACCATGGTGCTGGAACTGATTCGCCAGGCTGGCCCGTTCCGTAAGCAAACCAGCCTTAATGGGTTTTACCAGGACAACGCCGAAGGTGCCGATCTGCTGCGATTACAGCTGGTGCTGGAAGATCAGCTCTATCCACAGATTTCAGGGCATAAGAGCCGTTACGCCATCCGTTTCCTGCCATTTGACAGCGAAAATGGCGAAGTCCCGGCACGTCTCGATTTTGAATTAGCTTGTTGTTAGAGGTAAGTATGCAGGAAGAAGTGATTACCGTAGCCTGTCCAAACTGCGGTAAAGATGTCATGTGGGATGAACTGAGCCTCTGGCGTCCATTTTGCAGTAAGCGTTGCCAATTGATTGATTTAGGCGAATGGGCAGCAGAAGAGAAACGTATTCCTAGCGCGGGCGACCAGTCAGACAGCGAAAACTGGAGTGAAGACGCGTTTTAACGCGTAAAGCGCCAGAGACATCAGTCAATACTGAGCATCTCTGGCGAGGAGTATTACAGCTCGTCGTTAAGCAAACGCGCTATCAGCTCATGGTTTGCCGGTGGAAACTCCTCGGCAACCAGGTCTCGCTGTTCAACCCAGCGCTGTGGCTGCCCTTCACGTCCCCAAGGCTCGCCCTGCCACGCTTCCACCAGGAAGAAATGCAGCGTAACCCGTACATCTGCGTAGGTGTGATCGGCAGAACCAATGGCTTTCGCACTGGTTACCTCAATACCGGTTTCCTCTTGCAGTTCACGTTGCAGTGCCTGTTTTGCACTTTCACCCGCTTCGATTTTCCCCCCAGGGAACTCCCACTTGTTCGCCATATGCGAGGTCGCAGCACGCTGCGTGAGAAAGATCTGTTTTTCGGCATTGCGGATGATGCCAACGGCAACCTGAAGGTGTTTCATTGCTTAGTCCTGGAAACGGTAAAAGCCGATTTTAAAGTAGCCACCCGCAAAAGTTAACCGCTTTCCTCTCAAGCGCGGTGTAGCGGCTCAGCCAACTCCACATCTGGCGTTTCATGCTGAGTATCGGGATGATCCGATACGGCATCAAAAAAGAGTTCACTCTCCGCCTCCTTAGTGACATTGGGCGCGTAGCCAGCAAATTGCGCATATCGGCTCGTCGGGATCGCATTTTGAGATACTGGTTTAACCGGCAGATCGAACTGGCTGGTTAACAGAGAAATATAGCTGGCTGATTGTATTTTCATTTCATCGGTCATATCAGCTTCGTTTTGATCTGGCATTAAATGCATGGCCAGTCCATGGTTCAATCCGCCAATGGCGCGTAAAATCGTCTCAGCCGGAACACGCTGGTGAAGATTAATCCGCCCTGTATTCTGCGCCGTGACTTTGGCTAATTCGCGAATTTCTTCACTGCTTTGTTGCGCGACTTTATCCGCGACAGTAGAAAAAATATCTTTTCCGACCGTTTTTTTATGGGTATTAAAATAACGCTCACCGCCTGATTCATGTCAGATTTTCTGCACAAAATCCCCGATCCCCTTCATGATTTTTCCACTGCCCATATCTTTGGCGGGAAAATGTTGCAGTAGGCTATCCCGCCGTATGTCATCCTGAAGCATGGCTTTCAGCCCCTTATTGAGTTCGGTTACGCTGGTGAACTCCATGAAAGAAGGTTTCTCACCCGGAATATAGAGCACCTGACTGCCATCATCGGCAGAGAAATGCAGGATATCCGTGGCGAGATAGCCTCCGATATCCACTAAACTGGCCTGCGTGCCGTTACCCGGTAGGTTGGTTTTTTTCACATCGTTCAACGACAAAGGCGCATCAGGAGCGGCATGAGGTAAAACAGCCCTCATTACCGTGCGATATCCCTTTGCGGTTAGATCTCCAACGGTGGTTGCCTGCCTTGCCTGAATAACGCATTCTCCTCGCGCCATTGCGGTCCAGCTCTCTTTTTCTGACTGCCAAAATCGGTTATTTCCCTCTACATCAAAGGAAAAGTATTCGGTAAGTTTATTCGTCTTTGCTGCGTGTGGCGGGGATGATGTGAAAGTATGATCAAACTGATTAAAAAGTTTATGGTATTGATTCTGCTGTTGCTTCATATCTGACGAGAGCATCTTGCTGAAGCCAGGTAAAAAGGCCTCCATCATCTTACTGAATGCCTGTTTTGATTCTTCTGGCATTGTCGCATACCATTTTTTTATTTCCTCATACACTGATTTCACTATTTGCATATACATGGTCGACAGCTGCCTGACCATTTTTTCAGTTTCAGCCGCAATAGACTCGGCAGACATCGAAGGAAAACTAAACTGAGGAAATCCGCCAGCAGTGGCATTTTGCGGATTCTGTTGCTGGAAAGGCGGCTGAGAATTAAACGGGGTAAAGTGATGTTGATAAGGGTTAAATTCAGGCATGTCCACTCCGGGTAAATGAGCTATTTAGCCAACATAAGTGTTCACAGAATAATGGCAGTTCAACCCTTCCCCTCTTCGGAAACAAAAAAGCCAGCCCGCAAGCGGACTGGCTTTTTCATGACAGCGAAGTAATTAGGCCAGACGACCGTGGCACTGTTTGAATTTCTTGCCGGAACCGCATGGGCAAGGATCGTTACGTCCTACTTTGCGCTCACCCGTCTGTTCAGCCAGTTCAGCGGCTGCGGCGGTTTCATCATCAACGTGGCTCAGTTGCTGTTGCTGTGCCAGGCGCTCAGCTTCTTCACGACGCTGCTGCTCCATGGCTGCAACTTCTTCTGGCATCCGCACCTGTACTTTGCTCAGCGTGCTGATCACTTCATATTTCAGTGACTCCAGCATTGCAGCAAACATAGAGAAGGATTCGCGCTTATATTCCTGCTTAGGATCTTTCTGCGCATAACCACGCAGGTGAATACCCTGACGCAGATAATCCATGGCAGCCAGGTGCTCTTTCCACAGTGAATCCAGCGTTTGCAGCATTACGCCTTTCTCGAAGTTGCGCATCATTTCTACGCCAACCACTTCTTCTTTCGCTGCGTAAGCCTGCTGTGCTTCATTCAGGATACGTTCGCGCAGTGTCTCTTCATGCAGATCTGGCTCTTTGTCCAGCCACTGGCTGATCGGCAGATCGAGATCAAAGTCGGCGCGCAGACGCTCTTCCAGGCCTGGCACATCCCACATCTCTTCCAGCGACTGCGGCGGGATATAGGTGTCGATGGTGGCTTTGAATACATCTTCGCGAATGCTGTTAATGGTTTCAGAGACGTCAGAAACATCCAGCAGTTCGTTACGCTGACTGTAGATGGCGCGACGTTGATCGTTCGCTACATCATCGTATTCCAGCAGCTGTTTACGGATATCAAAGTTACGGCTTTCGACTTTACGCTGTGCGTTCGCGATCGCCTTAGTCACCCATGGGTGTTCAATCGCTTCGCCTGGCTTCATCCCCAGTTTGCGCATCATGTTAGATACGCGGTCTGAGGCGAAGATACGCATCAGCTGATCTTCCATTGACAGGTAGAAGCGGGATGAACCGGCATCACCCTGGCGACCCGCACGACCACGCAGCTGGTTATCGATACGGCGTGATTCGTGACGCTCAGTACCAATGATGTGTAAGCCGCCTGAAGCCAGTACCGCGTCATGACGCAGTTTCCAGGCCTCTTTGATCGCCTCAATCTGTGCTTCGGTTGGCTCAACCAGCTCGGCAACTTCTGCATGCCAGCTACCGCCCAGCATGATGTCAGTACCACGACCGGCCATGTTGGTTGCGATGGTAACCGCACCTGGCTGGCCCGCCTGCGCAACGATATCTGCTTCGCGGGCGTGGAATTTGGCGTTCAGAACGTTGTGTTTGATACCTGCACGCGTCAACGCATCGGAAACCACTTCTGATTTTTCGATAGAGATCGTACCCACCAGCACGGGCTGGCCGTTAGTGGTACGTTCACGAATATCTTCAATAATGGCATCAATCTTCTCTGCTTCACTCATGTAGACGAGGTCAGAGAGATCTTTACGTACCATTGGACGGTTAGTCGGTACGACGATGGTATCCAGCTTATAGATAGAGCTAAATTCAAACGCTTCGGTATCCGCAGTACCGGTCATCCCAGCCAGCTTCTCGTAAATACGGAAGTAGTTCTGGAAGGTGATCGACGCCAGCGTCTGGTTTTCGTTCTGAATTTCTACGCCTTCTTTGGCTTCTACAGCCTGGTGCAGACCATCAGACCAGCGGCGGCCCTGCATGGTACGACCGGTATGTTCATCGACAATCACCACTTCGCCATCTTTAACGATGTAGTCAACGTCACGGGTGAACAGCGCATGGGCACGCAATGCCGCAGTTACATGGTGCATCAGCATGATGTTGGTAGGTGAATAAAGTGACTCACCTTCTTCCATAATGCCTTGGCTGACCAGCAGTTCTTCTACCTTGACCAGGCCGCGCTCAGTCATGTGTGCCTGACGGGCTTTTTCATCCACCCAGAAGTCACCTTCACCCTGGAAAGTATCTGAATCTTCTTTTTCCTGACGATTCAGGTGGGGAATGATTTTGTTAACTTTGATATAGAGCTCTGAGCTGTCTTCTGCCGGTCCAGAGATGATCAGCGGCGTACGCGCTTCATCGATCAGGATGGAGTCCACTTCATCCACCAGGGCATAGTGCAGTTTACGCTGCACACGCTCTTCCGGGCTGAACGCCATGTTGTCGCGCAGGTAGTCGAAGCCGTATTCATTGTTGGTGCCGTAGGTGATGTCAGCAGCATAGGCTTCACGCTTCGCCGGGGCTGGCATGTTCGGCAAGTTGATACCAATGGAGAGACCCAGGAACTCGAACAGGGCACGGTTGTTTTCCGCATCACGCTGAGCCAGGTAGTCGTTGACGGTAACAACGTGTACGCCTTTGCCGCTTAACGCATTCAGGTAAGCTGGCAGCGTTGCGGTCAGGGTTTTACCTTCACCGGTACGCATCTCTGCGATGCAGCGATCGTTCAGCACCATGCCGCCAATCAGCTGGACATCAAAGTGACGCATGCCGAATACGCGCTTACTCGCTTCACGTACGGTAGCAAAGGCTTCTGGAATCAGGCTTTCGACCGTCTCACCCTTTTTCAGGCGCTCGCGGAACAGATCGGTTTTTGCTTTCAACTCATCATCAGAAAGCTTGACGAAGTCAGGCTCCATTTTGTTGATAACATCGACCACTTTACGCATACGACGCAGGGTACGATCATTGCTGCTGCCAAATACTTTAGTTAACAATTTGATTAACATGATAAATACGTTCTCAATTCAGCCGTACATTACGGCCTGCAAATTCAATAAAGGAAGAAGTGTTCAGTTAAACGAGGGTGGCAGCAGGCCCGGCACGAATGCCATGTACTTTTGCATGCCAACCAACCACGGTATGGCTGACAGCAGGTGCTGAGAATGCAGTGAAGGTCGTCGCTTCTGGCCACGGCTGGTGATGCACAGTCAGTAGCGCTTGCAGAGAATCAATCAGCGCCAGCTTTTGTGCGGCGAGCGGCAGTTGATGCTCAGGCTGAATTTCCGTAGCGGGAGACAGCGTAAAAGAGAGGTGGCGGATAACGGTGCGGATAGCATGCTGATGCCAGTAATCAACCGAGAAATTCGGTCGACGCGCCGTTTCCTGCAAGCGGATCAGATAATCAAACTGGAGTACACGACCGACAAACAAGCTGCTGGAGGCGGGTTCAGCCGCAGAAGCAGGTTCAGAATTTTGCGCGCAGGCCGGCATCCCAAAACTGGCTGCCACCATCCCTAACAGGATGTGAGGCCAGAAATAGCGTCTGCCTAATTGTCGCCAGCGTAGAAAAATTCCGATCACAAAATATCCATCGCGTTAATATTGCGGGCCATTTTCGGTTTAATTTACCACCATAACTGGCGGCATTATGCCCGTCAGAGCGCCTGATAGTACCACTATTGTGGGGCTTCCACACCAGCCTTTAAAGCGTGAGCTGAATAAAACTCGCTTTATTGCTCAGGGTTTCGACAATGAACAGAGATTATCCAGGGTGGGGAAAACCCATAAAAAAACGGCTGGCATAACTGACCGGAGAGGGTGTCAGTCGAACCAACCGTTTTTGTTGTTCTGGGGTAGTTATGCCAGAACGAGATTTGGTGCTCTGAAGGTCACCGGCAATTCAGCTTCGTCTTCGAAGGTCGCCCATTCCCAGGCTTCCTGCTTCGCCAGTACTGCCTGCAGCAATTTGTTGTTCAACGCGTGGCCAGATTTAAAGGCACTGAAAGCACCGATAATGTTGTGACCGCACATAAACAAGTCGCCGATAGAGTCCAGCATTTTGTGACGAACGAATTCATCCTCAAAGCGTAATCCGTCTTCATTAAGCACGCGGAAATCGTCAAGACCAATCGCGCAATCTAAACTACCGCCCAGGCACAGGCCTTTAGACTGCAGGTATTCGATTTCACGCATAAATCCGAAGGTGCGTGCACGGCTGATCTGCCGTACGAAGGATTCCGCTGAGAATTCCAGCTGATAGCGATTAGAGCTTGCATCAATGGCTGGGTGGTTGAATTCGATAGTGAAATCAAGAGAGAAACCGTTGTAAGGTTTGATCTCTGCCCACTTGTCGCCATCTTCCACGCGCACAGCTTGTTTGACGCGCACGAACTTTTTCGCGCTGTTCAGCAACTCAATACCTGCATCCATCAACAGATAGACAAAAGGTGCGGCGCTACCGTCCATGATTGGAATCTCAGGTGCATCAACTTCAACAATAATGTTGTCGATGCCCAAGCCAGCCAGCGCTGAGTTCAGGTGCTCAACCGTAGAAATACGCACGCCTGCATCATTCACCAGACAAGTACTTAGCATGGTGTCGCGCACGTATTTTGCATCAGCCGGGAAATCAACCGGTGGATTCAAGTCAGTGCGACGATAGATGACCCCGGTATTAGCCGGCGCAGGGCGCAAGGTCAGCGACACTTTCTTGCCGGTATGTAAACCGACACCTGTCGCCTGAACAATACGTTTTAATGTCCTTTGTTTGATCATCGTTAGTATCTCGCAATATCACCCATCCGACCGCCAGTATACTTTACCAGCGGGCGAACACTTTAGCACAAAGAGCGGGGAAACCCAATTCTCAGCGTAATCTTAATCTGCTTGTTTACGCAGGAACGCTGGAATATCAAGGTAATCAGGCTCTTTGCCAGACTGCGCAGCAGCGGGATCATTCACAACTTTAGCCGCTGGTTTCTGTTCCTGTGGCAGTGGCGACATCCCATGCTGCTGATAACGATGATCAACCGGCTGCTGTGCACCAGGCTTGTTAGTGACCAGAGTGATTTCTGGACGTTTATCCATGCCGATACCCGTAGCAACAACGGTAACACGCAGTTCATCGTTCATTTCTGGATCAAGTGAAGTACCGATAACCACGGTTGCGTTGTCAGAAGCAAACGCACGGATGGTGTTACCGACAGTTTCGAACTCATCCAGACGCAGGTCAAAGCCAGCGGTGATGTTAACCAACACACCACGTGCGCCTGACAGGTCGATGTCTTCCAGCAGTGGGCTGGAAATCGCCATTTCAGCGGCTTCTTCCGCACGGTCTTCGCCACAAGCTACACCAGAACCCATCATGGCGTAACCCATTTCAGACATCACGGTACGAACGTCCGCGAAGTCAACGTTCATCAGACCTGGGCGGGTAATCAATTCAGCGATACCCTGTACAGCGCCTTTAAGTACGTCGTTGGCTGCGCCAAAAGCATCCAGTAAAGAGATACCACGGCCCAACACTTTCAGTAATTTGTCATTTGGGATAGTGATCAGAGAATCGACATGCTTAGACAGCTCTGCGATACCCTGCTCAGCGAAGGCCATACGCTTCTTGCCTTCGAAGTTAAACGGTTTAGTGACAACGGCTACCGTCAAAATCCCGAGATCTTTAGCCACTTCAGCTACGACTGGTGCCGCACCAGTACCGGTACCACCACCCATACCTGCGGCAATAAACACCATGTCAGCACCATCGAGCGCAGACCGCAGTGCTTCGCGATCTTCTTCCGCTGAGGTACGGCCCACTTCTGGGTTCGCACCTGCACCGAGACCTTTAGTGATGTTGGTCCCGATCTGGATGGTCTGGCCAACCGCTGTTTTACGCAGTGCCTGGGCATCTGTGTTCACAGCGAAGAATTCAACACCTTCGATACGCTCGCGTACCATGTGCTCTACGGCGTTGCCACCGCCGCCGCCGACACCGATGACTTTAATCACCGCGTCGTTGGTTAATTCCATCGGTTCAAACATGATTTCTCTCCGTTATGTGCCTGTCGCCTGGAGACCATAAATAAGGCCAGCATGATCTCCTTTCACAAAAATTAAAACTCTTTTTTCAACCAGCTATTCACGCGTTTAAACCAGTTGCCTACTGATGCGCGCTTTTCCGTGTCTGTGTCACCATTAAGGTGTGACTCTTTACCGTAATGCAGTAACCCAACCGCTGTAGAGTAGTAAGGCTCCTGAGCATAATCGGTCAGGCCTGTGATGTTCAGCGGCTGTCCGATACGCACCTGCGTATGGAAAACGCGCTGTGCGCAAGCCGCCAGGCCTTCAATCTGTGCAGCACCGCCGGTCAGGACGATGCCCGCCGCTAAGTGATGCTTCACACCCTGCTGGCGCAGCTGCTCCTGCAGCTGCAGAATCTCGTCATTGACCAGATTCAACAATTCTGTGTAACGCGGCTCAATAACTTCAGCCAACGTCTGACGTTGCAGGCTGCGCGGTGGACGGCCTCCTACACTTGGCACCTCTACGTTCTCATCTTTACCTACGATGGAACCCAGCGCACAACCATGGCGGACTTTAATGGCTTCCGCGTCGGTTGGCGGTGTGCCAAACGCATAGGCGATATCACTGGTGACCACATTTCCCGCGTAAGGGATAACTTTGGTATGGCGCAGTGCGCCGCCAGTGTACACCGCGATATCCATGGTGCCGCCGCCAATATCAACCACACAAACGCCTAACTCACGTTCGTCTTCAGTCAGCACCGCAAAGCTTGATGCCAGACCGGCAAAAATCAGCTGATCGACTTTTAACCCGCAGCGTTCAACCGCTTTAACGATATTCTTCGCCATATCATTATGACAGGTTATCAGGTGCACTTTGGCCTGCATGCGCACGCCAGATAACCCTACAGGGTTTTTGATGCCTTCCTGATAGTCAATTGCGTATTCCTGGGGAATAACATGCAGGATGCGGTGCTCGTCACGCACACGCACAGACTTGGCTGTGTGTACCACGTTTTCCACATCATCCTGTGTTACTTCCTCTTCGGAAATCGGAACCATCCCGATTTCGTTCTGACAGCTAATATGTTTACCTGACAGCGCCAGATAAACCGAGGAGATTTGGCAATCTGCCATTAACTCCGCCTGATCGATGGCACGCTGCACGCATTTCACCACCGATTCCAGATCGTTTACGCCGCCTTTATCCATACCACGGGAAGGGCAACTGCCTACCCCAATAATATTGACCATACCATCGGGCAGAATTTCCCCAACCAGGGCAGAAACCTTGGCGGTGCCAATTTCGAGTCCAACTACCAGTTTTCTGTCCGTTGCCTTGATCATTGTTGTTTAACCTGTGCCTGGTTTTGATGCTGTTTACTGTCTTGTGGCTCAATCGGGTCTTGAATCCAACCCACTGCCGCACCGGAGTCATAACGCAGATCGACATAGCTGACATGCTTATGCTCATTTTGCCCTTCCTGCAGCAAATCAGGATAAAGGACAATAAATCGGTTCAGGCGTTTCATCACATCCGTTCGCCCCAGTTCGATACGCACATCGTCACTGGTGATCAGCTGCCATGAACGTCGTGCCGTCATGGACGCCGCCTTCAATGAGTACTTTCCGGCTTTTAGCACATCACTCATCTGGTGATAGCCCGCCAGAACTTCGCTCTCGCTGCCTTCTGGCCCATAGAGCATGGGCAAGTTTCCTTTGCCCATCTGACTGGCTGGAATCCCGAAGGAGGTGCCATCGGCATCCACCATTTTCTGGTCATTCCAGCGCGCAACAGCAACATACTCCACCAGATTGATCTTCAGTTCATCTGGCCACTGTTTGCGCACGCTTACCTGTTTAATCCATGGCAAACGCTCAATTTGCTGCAACAGCACATTCACATCCTGTGACATAAATGTGCCCGGTGGTCCCAGTGACAGGATCGCCTGGCGGATATCGTCGTTAGTGGTGTAATGGGTTTCCCCGGTTACTACCAGCTTCGACAGCGGTAAGCGTGAAGCATCGTTCATCCACTTCACCACCACCACACCGCCTGCGGCCATTACCCCTAGCACCAGCAACAGGAACACCATGCCAAACAGCCTGGCGCCATTACTACGGCCCGAGCTGGCACGCTCCTGTGGCTCTCGGTTGTTGCGAACGTTCAGCGCAGCCTGAGACATATCAGTTAGCCAGCTCCAGAATTCTCGCCGCCAGTTGTGCAAACGGCAGACCGGCCTGTTTTGCGGCCATCGGTACCAGACTGTGGCTGGTCATCCCTGGCGACGTATTCACTTCAAGCAACTGGAACTCTCCGTTGCCATCCATCATGACATCCACGCGGCCCCAACCGCTGCAACCCAGCGCTCGCCACGCTTCCGCCACCAGCGATTTCAGTTCAGCCTCACGTTCGTCACTTAAACCACTCGGACAGAAGTACTGGGTATCGTCCGAAATGTATTTTGCTTCATAGTCATAAAACTCACTGGCGGTCTGAATCCGGATCGATGGCATGATTTCATCACCAACAATCGCGACCGTATACTCACCACCGCTGAGAAAGGCTTCTATCAGCACATCCTCATCATGGCGGAAAGCTTCTGCCAGTGCCGCAGGCAGTGCTTCCGGGCTGTTAACCCGACTGATGCCCACGCTAGAGCCTTCACTGCCCGGTTTCACAAACACCGGCATACCCAATGCTTCAATGGCATGCGTTGTGGCGGCATCCAGTCCCGCCGCATATTGCTGCTGGGTTAGCCAGACAAAGCGACCAGAAGGAAGTCCCCTGCCCTGCCACAACAGTTTGGTACGCACTTTATCCATACTGATGGCTGAGGCCATGACGCCACTGCCGGTGTAAGGGATATGCAGGAAATCCAGGATAGCCTGCAACGTGCCATCTTCGCCACCGCGACCATGCAGCGCAATAAACGCTTTGGTGAAACCCTGTTGCTTCAATTCCAGCACCGAGCTATCACGCGTATCAACCGCATGGGCATCAATGCCTGCTTCACGCAGACCGGCCAGCACTGCTGCTCCTGACGCCAGAGAGACTTCACGCTCTGCTGAGGTTCCGCCCATCAGGACGGCAACTTTATCAGCCATGACGCTCCTCCGCTTTGCGTGGTGCTTGCAGACGGTTATCCGCCAGTTTGCGTGCGACACGACCCACGTTGCCTGCACCCTGCACCAGAATCAGATCGTTACCGGTGAGCTGCGGTGCCAGCATCTGCTGTAGGTCGTCGTGATCTGGCACCAGAATCGGATCGACTTTGCCACGGCTACGGATAGCGCGGCACAGAGCCCGGCTATCTGCACCTGGAATCGCGGCTTCACCCGCGGCATAAACATCCAGCATCAGCAGCACATCGACCTGACACAGGACGTTCGCAAAATCATCAAACAGATCGCGCGTACGGGTGTAGCGGTGCGGCTGAAACACCATCACTAAATTCTTATCCGGCCAGCCTGCACGGGCAGCGCGAATTGTCGCTTCCACTTCCGTCGGGTGGTGGCCATAGTCGTCCACCAGCATTGCCACACCGGCAGTGCCATTCACCGCAGCAGTGTCAAATTCACCTAGCACATCGAAGCGGCGTCCGGTTCCCTGGAAGCTTTCCAGCGCAGCTAAGATCGCGCTGTCTTCAATGCCCTCTTCCGTTGCCACGGCAACGGCGGCAGCGGCGTTCAACGCATTGTGGCGTCCTGGTGCATTGAGCGTAACCTGCAACAGCGGTTTATCCTGACGAACCAGGGTGAAATGTCCCTGTGCGCCATGCTGTTCATAGTTTTCGATGCGTACGTCGGCATCGTCACTGAAACCATAGGTGGTGGTCTGACGGCCAACGCGTGGCAGCAGATCGCGAATCACCACATCATCGATACACATTACCGCACGGCCATAGAAAGGCAGGTTGTGCAGGAAATTAATGAACGTCTGTTTCAGGTTTTCAAAATCACCCTGATAAGTATCCATATGATCTGCTTCGATATTGGTAACAATTGCTACCATCGGTTGCAGATGCAAAAACGACGCATCACTCTCATCGGCTTCAGCGATCAAGTAACGGCTGCTGCCCAGACGCGCATGGGTTCCTGCGGCTTTCACTAAGCCACCGTTGACGAACGTAGGGTCCAGTCCGCCTTCCGCATAAATGCTGGTGACCATGGCTGTGGTCGTGGTTTTACCGTGTGTGCCTGCTACCGCAATGCCGTGACGGAAACGCATCAGTTCGGCCAGCATTTCTGCGCGGCGAATCACCGGAATACGCTGTTCGCGGGCGGCAACCAACTCTGGGTTGTCTTGTGCTACCGCGCTCGATACCACCACCACGCTGGCGTCTGTGACGTTTTCCGGGCGGTGATTGAAATACACCGTGGCACCTAAGTCAGTCAGGTGCTGAGTCACTGCATTTGGCGCCAGATCTGAACCGCTGATGTGGTAGCCTTCATTCGCCAACACTTCGGCAATACCGCCCATGCCAGCACCACCGATGCCAACAAAGTGGATGTGCCGGACGCGACGCATCTCGGGCACAATTGAGCGTAGTTTTGCCAGTTGTTGTGTATTCATCTTTCCTGCTTACCTGTTCATTCATTACCGTGCCGATGTTCGGCACTCACCGTCATGCGGTGGGATTAAGGCTTTGCGACGCGAACCACTTCCTGAGCCACTCGCTGCGTTGCGTCTGGAATCGCTACCTGCCGCGCCTTTTGCGCCATCTCCAGCAAGGTTGCGCGGTCCCAGCCGCTTAATGTGTCGGCTACCGTTTCAGCGTTAAACTGCGGTTGCTCAAAAATACGGGCCGCCCCCGCCTTTTCCAGCGGCAGTGCGTTCCAGTACTGTTGACGATCTTTATGCTGGAAAGGCACGAAGATCGCCGGTAAACCTGCGGCAGCCACTTCACTCACCGTCAACGCACCAGAACGGCACACAATGACGTCAGCCCAGGCATAAGCGGCAGCCATGTCATCGATAAACTCGGTGACTTTATGCTGCGGCTGCCCGGCTTGCTGGTAAGCCTGCTGCACTTCTGTCTGCGCACCCTTGCCAGACTGGTGCCAGAGCGTAATGTTGTCGCCCATTAGCGCCGCAACCTGCGGCAATGTCTGGTTCAGAATGCGCGCCCCCTGGCTTCCTCCCACCACCAGTACCCGAACCGGGCCGGAGCGGTGCGCCAGACGTTCAGCGGGCAGGGGTAATGCCAATACATCGGTGCGCACCGGGTTTCCTACGACATCCGCGCTGGGAAATGCGCCGGGAAACGCCTGCATAACTTTGGTGGCAATCTTTGCCAGCCATTTATTGGTTAATCCGGCAATCCCGTTCTGCTCATGCAGTACCACCGGAATGCCGCAACTCCATGCTGCCAGGCCACCCGGCCCGGAAACATAGCCGCCCATCCCCAACACCACATCGGGCTGCCAGCTTTTCATAATGCGGCGCGCCTGACGCCAGGCATTAAAGATGCGCAGCGGTGCTTGTATCAACGCCTTCAGGCCTTTGCCACGTAAGCCACTGATACGAATAAATTCAATCTCAATGCCGTGCTTCGGCACCAGGTCAGCTTCCATACGGTCAGCCGTTCCCAGCCACCGCACCTGCCAGCCTTGTTCCATTAAATGATGAGCAACCGCCAGCCCAGGGAACACATGTCCTCCGGTGCCACCGGCCATTACCATCAGTCGCTTACCACTCATCGGGCACTCCGGGTAAACGCCTGCGCTTTCGCCAGGCGCGTCTCAAAATCAATACGCAGAAGAAACACTATCGCCGTCGACATGATGATCAGACTGGAACCACCGTAACTGATCAGTGGCAATGTCAGTCCTTTGGTCGGCAACATCCCCGCTGCCGCACCCACATTAACCAGAGCCTGGAAGCTAAACCACACGCCAATTGAGCAGGCTAAAAAGCCGGAAAAGCGTTGATCGAGCTCCAGCGCGCGGCGGCCAATCGACATAGCGCGAAAAGCGACGAAGAATACCATTAACAGCGCTAAAACCACACCGGCATAGCCCAGCTCTTCACCAATAATTGAGAAAATAAAATCGGTGTGCGCTTCAGGTAAATACTCGAGTTTTTGCACTGAGTTACCCAGCCCTTGCCCCCAGAATTCACCGCGCCCAAAGGCCATCAGAGACTGGGTTAACTGGTAGCCACTCCCGAAGGGATCTTCCCACGGGTTCCAGAAGGAGGTCACGCGGCGCATACGGTAAGGTTCCGCCATGATCAGCAAGACGACGGCAAAGACGCCCGAGCCGATAATCGCCAGGAACTGCCACAGTTTGGCCCCGGCCAGGAACAGCATCGCTAGCGTGGTAACAAACAATACAACCACGGTGCCAAGGTCTGGCTGCGCCAGCAGCAGCACGGCGAGGATAACCATCACCCCCATCGGCTTACAGAAGCCCCAGAAGTTGTTGCGCACCTCATCGACTTTTCGCACCAGGTAGCTGGCGAGGTAACAGAACAGGGAGAGTTTCGACAGTTCCGCAGGCTGAATACGCAGTGGTCCAAGGGCAATCCAGCGTGATGCCCCGTTAACGGAACTCCCCACAACCAATACGATCAGCAACATGACAACGGAGGCCACTAACATCACATTGGCGTAGCGTTGCCAGAACGCCATTGGCACGCGCAGCGTGACTAACGCCATCCCCGTCGCCAGTGCCAGATAGAACGCATCACGTTTGGCAAAGTAGAAAGGATCGCCCGAGTTACGCTGCCCGACAGGCATCGAAGCGGAGGTCACCATCACAAAGCCCACAATCGCCAGGCCGAGCGTCAGCCATAACAGCGTACGGTCATACAAGACCGTTGGTGCGTCTTCGCTTTCACGCGGGCCCATCACCCAGTCTTTCAGGCGAATGCCAAACCACAGCGCGATGGCAGAACCAGGAATACGCATCAGCCTAACTCCTTCGCCAGTTGCGTGAAGATATCGCCACGCTGCTCAAAATTACGGAACTGATCGAGGCTGGCGCAGGCGGGGGACAAGACCACCATGTCACCGCTCTGTACCTGAGCGGCGATCTGTTCCATGGCCTGCTGTAGGGTTTCGGTACGTACCGCCACTTCAGGACGCAGCGCAGCCAGTTCGTCGCCATCACGGCCGAAGCAGAACAGACGCACATTATCGCCTTGCAGATACGGCAACAGCGGTGAGAAATCAGCGGATTTGCCATCACCACCCAACAGAAGCCATAACGTTCCGGCTACCTGAAGCCCATTAAGCGCGGCTTCGGTGCTCCCCACATTGGTGGCCTTGGAGTCGTTAATCCAGCGCACACCTTTGTGCTGATAAGCCAGCTGGAAGCGATGTGGCAGCCCGCTGTAATGGGTTAACGCGGCGAGGCCAGAAGCGCGAGGAATGCCCACGGCATCCGCCAGGGCCAGCGCTGCCAGCGCATTGGTGTAGTTGTGCTGACCGACTAACTGCATCTCAGCGGTGTTCAGGACTTTCTCACCCTGAACGCGCAGCCAGGTACTCCCCTGCTGCTGATTCAGATGATAGTCGCCAAAATCGATACCGAAGCTGACACAGCGTTTGTCTGCGCCACGCACCGGCATGGTCAAGGCGTCATCGGCATTGACCACACAGACCTGCGCGTTTTCATAGATGCGCAGTTTAGCCGCACGGTACTGCTGCATTCCCAACGGATAGCGATCCATATGATCTTCCGTGACGTTGAGCACCGTGGCAGCGGCAGCTTTCAGGCTGTGCGTGGTCTCAAGCTGGAAACTGGAAAGCTCCAGGACATAAAGTTGTGCCGGGGATTTCAGCAGCGTCAGTGCGGGCAGGCCAATATTGCCCCCTACCCCCACCTGCCAACCGGCAGCACGTGCCATTTCACCCACCAGCGTCGTTACCGTGCTTTTGCCGTTAGATCCGGTGATCGCGACAATTGGGGCCTGAGCTTCCCGGCAGAACAGCTCGATATCACCGATGATCTCAATGCCTGCGTCAGCCGCTTCACTCAGGGCAGGATGCGCCAGAGCAATGCCTGGGCTGGCGATAATCAGATCCGCCGCCAGCAGCCAGTCAATGTTGATATCACCCACCCAACGCTCAACCTCAGCGGGAAGCTGATCCAGGCCCGGTGGCGACACACGGGTATCCATCACGCGGGGCGTAACGCCCTGCGCTAAAAAGAAATCAACACAGGAGAGGCCCGTGACCCCTAACCCGATGATGACGACTTTTCTGCCCCGATAGTCAGCCATAATTAACGCACCTTCAGCGTTGCCAGGCCAATCAGCACCAGCATCAGTGAAATAATCCAGAAGCGCACGATAACGCGCGGCTCCGGCCAGCCTTTCAGTTCATAGTGGTGGTGAATCGGTGCCATGCGGAAAATACGTTGTCCGCGCAGCTTGAACGATCCCACTTGCAGGATCACCGACAGGGTTTCAACCACGAATACGCCGCCCATGATGAGCAGTAAAAATTCCTGACGCAGAAGAACAGCAATGGTTCCCAGCGCGCCACCGAGTGCCAGAGAGCCGACATCGCCCATAAAGACCTGAGCCGGATAGGTGTTGAACCATAGGAAGCCCAAGCCAGCACCAACAATCGCGGTGCAGACAATCACCAGCTCACCTGCATGGCGCAG
The DNA here is from genome assembly GCF_011752615.1 of Candidatus Pantoea multigeneris. NCBI lineage: Bacteria > Pseudomonadati > Pseudomonadota > Gammaproteobacteria > Enterobacterales > Erwiniaceae > Pantoea > Candidatus Pantoea multigeneris. Next base: position 22,971 of record NZ_VWXF01000007.1, on the reverse strand, counting down.
ATAAGGAATATGCAGATACTCAGCGAACTTAACGTTACCCGTGGCCCACGCCACCAGCGCAAAACCAGCAGAAACAAACACCGTCGGCATGATAGCCAAACCATCAAGACCATCTGTCAGGTTCACCGCGTTACCGGTACCCACAATCACGAAGTAGGCCAGCACCACATAGAACAGCCCTAACTGCGGCATGATGTCTTTGAAGAAGGGAACCACTAACTGTGTCGCAGGAGTGCCTTTACCGGCCACAAACAGGGCAAAAGCCACGCCGATGGAAATGACTGACATCCAGAAATATTTCCAGCGAGCAATCAGTCCCTTAGTATCTTTGCGCACCACTTTACGGTAGTCATCAACGAAGCCAATCACGCCAAAGCCGACCAGCACCACTAATACACACCAGACGTACGGGTTGGAAGGATAGGCCCACATCAGCACTGAAATCGTGATGGAGGAGAGGATCATGATGCCGCCCATGGTCGGCGTACCACGCTTACTGAAGTGTGACTCTGGGCCATCGTTACGCACAACCTGGCCAATCTGCAATTTCTGCAACCAGGCGATTAAACGCGGTCCCATCCACAGCGAGAGGAACAGAGCAGTCAGCAGGCTGACAATGGCGCGAAACGTCAGATATGAAAAGACGTTAAAGCCAGTATAAAAAGTAGCCAGGTGTTCGGCCAGCCAGACTAACATGTTCCTTTCTCCTGTAAGCTCTGTACTACCTGCTCCATAGCGGCACTACGTGAACCTTTAATCAAAACGGTTATTTCCCGATGCTCGGACAACAGTGCCCGCAAACGTTCAGTTAAAGCAGGCTTGTCAGCAAAATGCTCGCCAACGCCGCTGCTTTCACTAATGAGATGGCTGAGATGGCCGGTACTGAGTACGCGATCCACCCCGGCATTTTTTGCTGCCAGACCCACTTCGCGATGGCACTGTTCTGCTTCATCGCCAAGCTCGCCCATGTCCCCGACCACCATCACGCGGTAGCCTGGCATCTCTGCCAACACCTGCGCTGCCGCCGTCATCGAACCGACGTTGGCGTTGTAACTGTCGTCTAACAGCAACTGGTGTTCTGCGAGCTGAATGGGATAAAGACGGCCAGGAACGGCCTGTAGCGTTTTTAATCCAGCCTGTACCGCACTGAGCGGGGCATCAACAGAGAGCGCCAGCGCTGTTGCAGCGAGGGCGTTGGCAATGTTATGTCGCCCCGGCAGCGGCAGCGTAATGGCAATTTCACCCTGCGGGCTATGCAGGATGAAATGCGTGCCGTCGGCTTTAATTTGGATCTGGCTGGCATAAAAATCGTTGTGCTCACCCTGTGGAGAGAACCGCCAGACGCGTTTGCCATGCAGCTTCTCCTGCCAGTGTGGCCAGTCATTGCTGTCAGCATTCAGGATGGCGGTGCCCTGAGCCGGTAATCCCTGGAAGATCTCACCTTTGGCTTTTGCCACACCAGCCAGCGAGCCGAACCCTTCAAGGTGGGCCGCCGCCAGGTTATTCACTAACGCACTTTCAGGACGCACTAGCTCAGTGGTGTAGGCAATTTCACCCTGGTGGTTGGCACCCATTTCAATCACGGCATACTGATGTTGCGGCGTCAGGCGCAGCAGTGTCATCGGCACGCCGAAGTCATTATTCAGGTTTCCGGCGGTGTAGAGCGTTTCACCACACTGGCGCAGAATCGCTGCGGTCATCTCTTTGACCGAGGTTTTACCGGATGAACCCGTAAGACCCACAACGCGCGCTTTCGACTGCTGGCGAACCCAGCCAGCCAGCTTACCAAACGCGATGCGGGTATCAGCTACCACGACCTGCGGCACGTTGACGTCAAGGCGACGGCTGACCAGCAGCGCCTGAGCGCCGTTAGCAATCGCATCGTTGACGAAATCATGCGCGTCAAAACGCTCGCCAATCAAGGCGACAAACAGGCTACCCGCCGTCACTTTGCGTGTATCCGTCGTCACATCCTGCAAGCTACCATTGTCGCCTAAAAGCTCACCGCTGGTGATTTGAGCCAGGGTATCGAGCGTGATAGAAATCATGCCATCACCCCCAACAATGCAGCCACTGTGGTGCGGTCAGAGTAGTCAAAACGTTTCTGGCCGATGATCTGATAGTCTTCGTGACCTTTACCCGCAACCAACACAATGTCCTGTTCCTGTGCCTGCATCACGGCATTAGTGACGGCCTGCGCGCGTCCCAGCACCACGTGGGCTTTACCAGGATCGAGCAAACCGGTGAGGATATCCGCCACAATTGCCTTAGGTTCTTCGCTGCGTGGGTTGTCATCGGTGATCACCACCACATCAGCAAACTGTTCAGCAATCGCGCCCATCAGAGGCCGTTTGCCTTTATCACGGTCGCCACCGCAGCCAAACACACACCACAATTTCCCGCTACAGTGCAGGCGAGCCGCCAGCAAAGCTTTTTCCAGGGCATCAGGCGTATGGGCATAATCCACCACTACGGTGGGTTTATGCGGCGCGTTAAACACTTCCATTCGACCACAGACCGGCTGCAGTTGGCCCGCAACCTGAAGCAATTCAGCCAGCGGATAATCCAGCGCCAGCAAGGTGGCTAACGCCAACAGTAAGTTGCTGACGTTAAATGCGCCCATCAGGCGGCTCTCAATTTCGCCTTCGCCCCAGCTAGAGCTGAAACGAATCCGCGCGCCATTGTCGTGGTAATCAACGTCCGTGGCTTTTAACCAGCGGCCATGGCAACCCGATTGCAGGTTATTTTCCATCGTCACGGCTACCGCATCCGGTAACTGTGCCAGCCAGCGACGCCCGACTTCATCATCCGCATTCAGGATCATTTCGCCGACCTGATGCTCAGAGAACAGCTGCCATTTCGCGGCTTCGTAGCTCTGCATATCACCGTGGTAATCGAGATGATCGCGACTCAGGTTGGTGAACACCGCAGCAGCAAAAGGCAGCGCCGCAACACGATGTTGTACCAGGCCATGTGAAGAGACTTCCATGGCGGTCAGCGCAGCACCCTGTTGCGCTAAGTCTTGCAACACGTGCTGAACATCCACCGCCGAACCGGTGGTATTTTCCGTCGCCACCAGGTGTCCTAACAGACCATTACCGGTGGTTCCCATGACACCACTGGTGACCCCGAGCAGTTGTGCCCATTGGGCCAGCAGTTGGGTGGTCGTGGTTTTTCCGTTGGTGCCAGTGACACCAATCAGCTGCATTTTCTCTGCGGGATGTTGGTAAAAACGCCCGGCCAACGCCGAAAGACGCTGAGAGAGCTGTGCCAGGTAGATTACTGGAACGCCGTGAATTTCACGGATATCGCCATCGCTGGCTTCGCCTTCTGCTTCGGCAATCACTGCCGCTACGCCCTGAGCAATCGCCTGTGGAATAAACCGCCGTCCGTCAGCATGGTGACCGGCAATCGCCACGAAAAGATCGCCAGCAGCCGCCGTGCGGCTGTCCAGTGTCATGTCACTCAGGGGACGCGCCGGCGCGTCCGGCACCCAGGGAGCCAGTAAGTCGCGCAGGTTACGATCTTTCACTTGTTGCCTCACTTCCGTTATTCACCGGATCGTTCTTCTCATTAGTGGGTAATGCATCCGGCTCAATATTCATGGTGCGTAAAACGCCGCCCATGATGGCACCAAACACCGGAGCAGAAACCGCGCCGCCATAATATTTACCGGCCTGGGGATCATTAATGACCACCACCAGCGCGAAACGAGGGTGACTGGCAGGCGCTACGCCTGCGGTATAAGCAATGTATTTATTGACGTAACGTCCATCCGGGCCGACTTTTTTTGCCGTACCGGTTTTAATCGCAATGCGATAACCTTTGATCGCCGCTTTGATACCGCCGCCGCCAGGCAACGCCACGCTTTCCATCATGTGCATCACCGTCTTCACCAGAGGCTCCGGGAAGACGCGCTCGCCTGCAACAGGGGGATCAACTTTGGTAATCGACAGCGGGCGATAGATGCCATAGCTGCCGATGGTTGCGTAGACACGCGCTAACTGTAACGGCGTTACCATTAGCCCGTAGCCGAAAGAGAAGGTGGCCCTCTCTATGTCAGACCACCGTTGTTTTTGCGGATATATGCCACTACTTTCTCCGACCAACCCCAAATTGGTTGGTTTACCCAGCCCAAAGCGCGCGTAAGTCTCTACCAACGCTGAGGACGGCATCGCTAACGCCAGACGTGAAACACCGACGTTACTCGATTTCTGTAGTACCCCGGTCAGGGTCAATTCGCTATAGCGCGCAACGTCTTTGATTTCGTGCCCGTTGATACGGTAAGGCACGGTATTCAGTACGCTGCCCTCTTTTACCACACCGCGCTGTAGCGCCGTCATGACAACCATTGGCTTGACGGTCGAGCCCGGTTCGAAGATGTCGGTAATCGCGCGGTTACGCATCACGTCTTTTGGCGTGTTGGCAAGATTGTTAGGGTTATAGGCTGGGCTGTTAGCCATGGCCAGCACTTCGCCGGTGTTGACGTCAACCAGCACTGCCGTGCCCGATTCTGCTTTGTTAAACGCGACGGCGTTATTCAACTCGCGGTAAACCAGCGCCTGTAGTCGGTCATCAATACTCAGCGTCAGGTTATGTGCAGCACGACTGTCCACCGAGGAGATATCTTCAATCACGCGGCCCTGACGGTCTTTACGCACCGTACGTTCACCCGGCGCGCCGGTCAGCCATTTGTCGAAGCTTTTCTCAATGCCTTCAATGCCCTGACCATCAATGTTGGTGAAGCCGATCAGATGAGAAGTCACCTGGCCTGCCGGGTAATAACGTCGGGATTCTTCGCGCAGATAAACGCCGGGGAGGCGGAGTTTCTTGATGTATTCGCCAATCGCCGGGTTGATCTGGCGGGCGAGATAAACAAAACGGCCTTTCGGGTTGGCGTTAACGCGCGTGGAGAGTTGATCCAGCGGCATATTGATGGCATCAGCCAGCGCTTTCCAGCGGGTGTCTGCCGTGACTCCACCGTGTTCATTCAGCTCTTTTGGATCAACCCAAACGGCATTAACCGGTACACTAACCGCCAGTGGACGCCCAGCGCGATCGCTGATCATGCCGCGGGCAGTAGGCACCGCCTGCACACGCAGAGAGCGCAAGTCGCCCTCTTTGACCAGACGATCGGGGTTGATCACTTGCAGCCAGGCCACGCGCGAAAGCAGGCCACAAAGCGCGAGCAGAATTCCGCCGCACAGCAACGCAAAACGCCAGCTGATAAAGCTGGCTTTGTTTTCCTGTTTTTTCAACTTCAGCGTTTTGCTAGCGCTGTTCATTGCGTTACGGAATTCCTTATTGCTGTACCACTATGTGTTCCTGTGAAGGATCGACGTGCTGCATATGCAATTTATCCGTTGCTATACGCTCGACCCTACTGTGATCGCCTAACGCATTCTCTTCGAGAATCAGGTTACGCCATTCAATGTCCAGTGAATCACGCTCCAACACCAACTGCTCGCGCTGTGCGGTGAGCAGACGGGTTTTATGCGTCGTAGTAACGACCATGATCGCCGAAACCAGAACGGCCAGCAGTAACAGCACCGGGATTTTGCCGAAGCGCAGTAAATCTCCGCCAATCACACCGGGCAGGCTATGCCGCTCATTTCCGATCATGCGTCCGTTCTCTCCGCAATACGTAACACTGAACTACGTGCACGCGGGTTATCGGCCACTTCGATTTCCCCCGGCACCAGCTTACCTAAACTTTTTAACTCCCGGCCGCCCAGCGCTTTGAGCTGTGCTTCCGTCATCGGAATACCGTGTGGAACCTGAACACCCCGGCTCTGGTCACGCATAAAGCGCTTCACCAGGCGGTCTTCCAGTGAGTGGAAGCTGATGATGGATAACCGGCCACGGGGTGCCAGCGCTGCCAGCGAGCCTTTCAGGGCGGTTTCGATCTCTTCCAGTTCACTGTTGATCCAGATTCTGATCGCCTGGAAACTGCGGGTTGCCGGATGCTTGAACTTATCTTTTACCGGCGTTGCCGCTGCAATGACGTCCGCCAACTCTTTGGTACGCGTCATTGGGTCCAGACGGTTACGCTCAACAATGGCTCTGGCGATGCGCTTAGCAAAACGCTCTTCGCCGTAGGCCTTCAGGACAAAAGCGATATCCGCTTCTTCTGCATGCTGTAACCATTCTGCTGCGGAGTGTCCGCGCGTTGGGTCCATGCGCATGTCCAACGGTCCATCGCGCATGAATGAGAACCCGCGCTCTGCATCATCCAACTGCGGCGATGAAACACCAAGGTCCAGCAAAATACCGTCAATTTTGCCGGTCAGTCCGCGCTCTTCGACGTACTCCGCCAAGGCAGAAAACGGACCATGAATAATGGAAAACCGCGCATCCTGAATTTTAGCCGCTGCGGCAATCGCCTGGGGATCGCGATCGATGGCGATCAGTTGCCCGGCGGCACCCAACTGCGAAAGAATCAGGCGCGAATGCCCGCCACGGCCAAAAGTGCCGTCAATATAAATACCGTCTTCCCTGATATTGAGGCCATTTACGGCTTCATCTAACAGCACGGTGGTGTGTTTGAAATTTTCCTGCATAGCTATAGCGACAAATCCTGCAAGCGCTCAGATAAAGGCTCCTGAGCAGCGTGTTCTGCGTCAATATCATCCCTGACTTGTTGATACCAGGTCTGTTCATCCCACAGCTCAAACTTATTGAACTGCCCAACCAGCATCACTTCTTTTGTCAGGCTTGCATGCTGTCTTAGCGTGTTGGCTAATAACAGACGGCCTGCGTTGTCCATCTGGCACTCACTGGCATGTCCGAGCAGTAAGCGTTGTACTCGACGCTCTGCGGGGTTCATGCTGGATAAGCGGGACAACTTTTTTTCAATAACTTCCCATTCAGGAAGCGTGTAAAGCAGCAGACATGGCTGGTGAAGGTCGATAGTGCAAACCATCTGACCTTGAGACTCAGCGATCAGCAATTCGCGATAGCGTGTTGGAACCGCCAGTCGCCCTTTGCCGTCGAGATTGACTAATGTCGCACCTCGGAACATGCCAGTCCTCTCCTCAGCCGCCCTTTTTCACCACTTTATCCCACTTTTTACCACTAAAAGAGTTTACGGAGCCGATGAAATCATTGTCAAGCCGCAACGACAGGAGAAAATCACTATTTCCGTTAAGACAAAAGGTCCATTTAAGGGGAATGAATCAGAAGAAGACGATTTCTATAAAATTAACCTGATGAATAATGGAATAAAAATTCTCTACGACCAAAAAATGGCGAAAATTAACGCAGCGAGGCGAGAAAATCAGCTATCACAATTTCTGCGACGGCGGCGGCATTTTAGGGGATTTCCTAATCTTTGCCCAGCAGAACCCGTTGCCACGGGGAAAACGGTGAAGTGGGTGTTCTAAGCGGATGAAATTTAGTGGGCTTTTTAATTTGTCAGTTGATGCGTAGCAGATTTACGTTTTTTTACCGCTTATGAAACAATTTTTTTTATCTCATAAGCGATAAGTTTTAACAGGCGCTAATTTTACACCCTGTGGTTCATTTGGATTTCCGACCTAGTTGACCGCGGCGGAATAAATTACGTCGAATACGCGTTAATCCCGGTTTCGGTTTTTTGGGTTCATCCAGAGAAGCCAATACCAACTCCAAAACGCGTTCAGCAACATCGCGATGACGCTGCCCTACCGCCAGCACCGGGCATTCGAGGAAATCCAGCAGCTCATGGTCGCCGAAAGTGGCAATCGCCAGGTCTTTTGGCAGACGCCCTTCGCGCTTCAGCGCAATATCCATTACCCCTTGAAGTAAACCGAACGAGGTGGTGAACAGCGCTTCCGGCATCGGATGGGTTTCAAGGTACTCTTCAAACCGTGCTGCGGCTGCGCTACGCTCAAAACTGTCGCAGTAAAGGTAGCTGATTGGCCTTTCATCCTCTTTCCAGGCATCACGGAAGCCCATTTCACGCAGGAAACTGACGGAAAGCTCCGGCAATGCACCGAGGAATAAGACATCTTTCACCGGCTGCTGGCGCAGTTCATTCGCCAAAGCAAACGCATCGTCTTGATCGGCCCCCACCACACTGGTGAAGTGCTCGCGATCCAACGCACGATCCAGCGCAACTATTGGCAACGGGTCATGAATCCAGCGCTGATAGAACGGGTGCTCCGGGGGTAACGAGGTCGAGACGATGATCGCATCAACCTGACGCTGTAGCAGGTGTTCGACACAGCGCATTTCATTATCTGGCTGATCTTCCGAGCAGGCGATCAGCAACTGATAGCCACGCTGACGCGCCTGACGCTCAAGATAATTAGCAATACGCGTATAGCTGGTGTTTTCCAGGTCGGGGATCACTAAGCCGATCGATCGCGTGCGGCCTGCGCGTAAACCCGCAGCCACCGCATTAGGGTGGTAATTATGTTCTCTCACTACCGCCATGACTTTCTCGACGGTTTTTTCGCTGACACGATACTGCCGCGCTTTGCCATTAATGACATAGCTGGCCGTTGTGCGTGACACACCCGCCAGACGCGCGATTTCATCCAGTTTCACGGTAACTCCACAGGCACGCTGAACCGTTTGGGGCAATAATAGCCGCGCCAGGTCCAGGGAATTCTACATTTGTTACATCTAACAGCAGAAAACGGCGCGTAGCAACCGCTTTTGTTCATGCCGTGAGTTGGCGCGAGGAAAAGAAAAAACCCGGCAATTCGCCGGGTTAGGATGTGATTCTCTGCTTAAACAGTAGATCTGTCAGCGCATGATGCGGTCGCCGCGTGACACGCCAACTACTCCCGAACGTGCGACTTCAACGATTTCTGCGACTTCGCGTACCGTGTTGAGGAATGCATCGAGCTTATCGCTGCTCCCTGCCAGCTGAACCGTGTAAAGCGTAGGCGTGACATCAATGATTTGACCACGGAAGATTTCAGCGCTGCGCTTCACCTCTTCACGGCCATAGCCACTGGCTTGCAGCTTCACCAGCATGATTTCACGCTCGACGTAGGCGCCCTGCCCCAGTTCGGTCACGCGCAGTACATCAACCAGCTTATGCAGCTGCTTCTCGATCTGCTCCAGCACTTTCTCATCACCCACCGTCTGGATGGTCATCCGGGACAGCGTTGGGTCATCCGTTGGTGCCACAGTCAGGCTCTCAATGTTGTAGCCACGCTGGGAGAACAAACCAACCACGCGGGATAATGCGCCAGATTCATTCTCCAGCAGAACTGATAAAATACGCCGCATAATCAGGTCCTCTCCGTTTTGCTCAGCCACATCTCATCCATACCGCCACCGCGAATATGCATCGGGTAGACGTGCTCACTGCCATCGACGGTAACGTCAACAAACACCAGGCGGCCTTGTGCCACTGTCTCCAGTGCCTGAGCCAGCTTCGCTTCCAGTTCTGAAGGGTGCTGAATCGCGATCCCGACATGGCCATACGCTTCTGCCAGCCGTACAAAGTCCGGCAGGGACTCCATGTAAGATTGCGAATGGCGGCCGGAGTAAATCATATCCTGCCACTGCTTCACCATGCCCAACACGCGGTTGTTCAGGCTCAGTACCAGTACCGGCAAGCCATATTGCAGCGCTGTCGACAGTTCCTGGATGTTCATCTGGATACTGCCGTCACCGGTCACGCAGACCACGGTAGCTTCTGGCAGCGCCAGTTTGACCCCCAAAGCCGCGGGCAGGCCAAAGCCCATGGTGCCGAGGCCGCCGGAGTTGATCCAGCGACGTGGTTTGTCGAACTGGTAATACAGGGCGGCAAACATCTGATGTTGGCCAACATCGGAAGTGACATAGGCATCGCCCTTGGTCAGGCGACACAGGGTTTCAATCACCGCCTGAGGTTTGATCTGATCGCTGGTGCGATCAAATTCAAGGCACTGACGACTACGCCAGCCTTCAATGCTCAGCCACCAGTCACGCAGGCTATCTAACTGTTGTTTGGTATCGCTTTGCGCCAGCAGTTCCAGCATCTGCTCCAGTACCTGCTTTGCATCGCCGACGATCGGCACATCTGCTGAGACGGTTTTCGAAATTGACGTCGGATCGATATCAATATGCAGAATGGTCGCATTCGGGCAGTACTTGGCAAGGTTATTCGTCGTACGATCATCAAAACGGACGCCAATACCGAAGATCACGTCGGCATTGTGCATCGTCATGTTGGCTTCGTAGGTGCCGTGCATCCCTAACATGCCGACACACTGACGGTGTGTGCCAGGGAAAACACCCAGGCCCATCAACGAGGTTGTGACCGGAATATTCAGGGTTTCTGCCAGCTGTAACAGCTCTGCTTCGCAAGCCGAAGTAATTGCCCCGCCACCGGCATAGATCACCGGTTTATGTGCGGCGAGCAGCGTTTGTAATGCGCGCTTAATCTGCCCTTTATGCCCCTGCACCGTAGGGTTGTAGGAACGCATGCTGACAGTTTCCGGCCAGGCGTAAGGCAATTTGTTGGCGGGGTTCAGAATGTCTTTCGGCAGGTCAATGACCACTGGGCCAGGACGGCCAGTAGAAGCCAGCCAGAAGGCTTTTTTCAGTACCGTAGGGATCTCTTCGGTGCTTTTCACCAGGAAGCTGTGTTTGACCACCGGGCGGGAGATCCCGACCATATCGCACTCCTGGAAGGCATCGTAGCCAATCAGGGACGAAGGCACCTGGCCCGACAATACAACCATCGGAATTGAGTCCATGTAGGCAGTGGCAATACCGGTTACCGCATTGGTTGCACCCGGTCCTGAGGTAACCAACACCACGCCCACTTCACCGGTTGCGCGTGCATAGCCATCCGCCATGTGTACGGCGCCTTGCTCGTGACGGACTAAAATATGGTCAATACCACCTACCGTTTGCAGAGCGTCGTAGATATCTAACACCGCTCCGCCGGGATAACCGAATACCTGTTTCACGCCCTGGTCGATTAACGACCGGATGAGCATTTCGGCTCCTGACAACATCTCCATTTTTTGCCTCCCGGCTTAAAGGCGCAGTCCACTTCATACGCTGCTCCAGCGTACGACAACGGGTTGCACCTTATTTCGCCAATTCAGATCAACAACTTATGCCTATGCTCAAGTGGCAGAAATCGTTTCCGCCACCTGGATAAAGGGAATTTTTACGCTAAGACCATCTTTTCAGATCTGGTTAATTACCATAACCGTAGAAAACTCAGCAGGCAAACGGCAAACCCGCGGCCTGGCGTAACATCACTTTTAAAGCCACTACGCCCCTGACTAACAGAGCGCGGATTAAACTAATGACGAGTGATATTCACAGAATAAAATGCTGCCAAAAATTTTATTTTTAGCGTGATATAAGAATTAGCAAAAAGTTATCGGGAAGAGGCTCAGACTACAATGTTACCAAACGATTAATTTCTTAAGTTATTATTCTGATAAATCATTCAATGGCGTGAGATTATTCTATCATCACGGGAATTACCCTTGCGTCAGCCACTCAGCCATACTCTATAAAAAACTTAATTATCATATACATAAGATAAACTTATCGCTGTGATTCCTTCCTGTTCCTGAACGCGTGTTAGTCCCCTTTTCATAACTCTGTACCGCACGGTAAACACAGGATTTTTTCCTTGTGAGCCAAAACAATTAACCCTGGTTTTTAGGTTGACTTCACTCTGCGTTTGCAGTACCAATATAGGCAGCACAAAATTTACGAGGCCCGAATCAATGTTCCATTCATTTCGTCTACTAGTTCTACTACTAAACGCACTTAGTTTGCGCGGTAGACTTGTGGGCGGAATTAAACACTGATTCGGACCTGCTGAAGTTAAGAAACCCGCGCCTTGCGCGGGTTTTTTTATGCTCGTTGCACGGTGAAGTTAACGCATAAGGAAGATTACCATGAGCCAGCAAGTCATTATTTTCGATACCACTCTGCGCGATGGCGAACAGGCTTTACAGGCCAGCCTGAGTGTCAAAGAAAAACTGCAAATTGCACTGGCGCTTGAGCGCATGGGCGTGGATGTGATGGAAGTGGGCTTCCCTATCTCATCGCCTGGCGATTTTGAGTCGGTTCAGACCATCGCTCGCAGCGTGAAGAACAGTCGCGTTGCGGCTCTGGCACGCTGTGTGGACAAAGATATTGATGCAGCATATGAAGCGCTGCGCGTCGCTGAAGCGTTCCGTATTCACACTTTCCTCGCCACTTCACCGGGCCACATTGCCACTAAGCTGCGCAGCACCCTGCCAGACGTGATTGACCGCGCTTGTGCCTCAATCAAGCGTGCACGTAATTATACCAATGACGTGGAATTCTCCTGTGAAGACGGTGGTCGTACCCCGATTGATGACTTGTGTCGCGTCGTGGAAGCGGCCATCAATGCCGGTGCTACCACCATCAACATCCCGGACACCGTGGGTTATAACCTGCCAGCCGAATACGCCAACATCTTCACCCAGTTACTGAACCGCGTACCGAATATCGATAAAGCGATTTTGTCCGTACACACCCATGATGACCTCGGCATGGCGACCGGCAATGCGCTGGCGGGTGTTTTAGCAGGTGCTCGCCAGGTCGAAGGCACCATCAACGGCCTGGGTGAACGTGCCGGTAACTGTGCGCTGGAAGAAGTGATCATGGCGATCAAAACCCGCCAGCAGATCATCAACCTGCATACCAACATCAAGCATCAGGAAATCTATCGCACCAGCCAGTTGGTCAGCCAGATTTGCAACATGCCTATCCCGGCTAACAAGGCGATTGTCGGCTCTGGTGCCTTCGCACACTCTTCCGGTATTCACCAGGATGGCGTTCTGAAGAACCGCGAGAACTACGAGATCCTGACGCCAGAATCGATTGGCCTGCACAAAATCCAGCTGAATCTGACCTCCCGTTCTGGCCGTGCCGCCGTGAAACACCGCATGGAAGAGATGGGTTACAAAGAGACGGAATACAGCATGGACGCGCTGTATGACGCCTTCCTGAAACTGGCCGATAAGAAAGGTCAGGTCTTTGACTATGACCTGGAAGCATTGGCCTTTATCAACAAGCAGAACGAAGAGCCAGAGTACTTCGAGCTGAACGAATTCAACGTCCAGTCGGGTTCCAGCATCACTGCCACTGCGTCCGTCAATTTGGGCTGCGGTGAAGAAGCAAAATCTGAAGCGGCCACCGGCAACGGCCCGGTCGATGCAGTTTATCAGGCCATCAACCGCATCACTGGTTTTGATGCCGAGCTGGTGAACTACAAACTCACGGCCAAAGGTCACGGCGAAAATGCGCTGGGCCAGGTGGACATCGTCGTCGGTTACAACAACCGTAAATTCCACGGTGTAGGTCTGGCGACGGATATCGTCGAGTCCTCCGCGAAAGCGATGGTCAACGCCCTGAACAACATCTGGCGTGCAAAACAAGTTGAGATTGAACTGCAACGCAAATCTAACGCTGACAAAAAGGAAACGGTGTAATCATGTCTGAGTCATTCCATATCGCGGTCGTTCCAGGTGACGGCATTGGCCCGGAAGTTATGGCGCAGGCGCACAAAGTACTGGACGCTATTCGTCAACGCTTTGGCCTGCGTATCACTACCAGCGAATATGATGCGGGCGGCATCGCCATTGATCGTCATGGTGAACCGTTGCCAGCAGCAACCGTCAGCGGTTGCGAACAAGCAGACGCGATTCTCTTCGGTTCAGTAGGTGGCCCGAAGTGGGAACACCTGCCAGCAGATCAGCAGCCAGAGCGTGGTGCTCTGCTGCCCCTGCGCAAGCACTTCAAACTGTTCAGCAACTTGCGTCCAGCCTCTTTATACAAAGGTCTGGAATCTTTCTCACCGCTGCGCAGCGATATTTCAGCGCGTGGTTTTGACATTCTGGTGGTACGTGAGCTCACTGGCGGTATTTACTTCGGTCAGCCAAAAGGCCGTGAAGGCAGCGGCCCACACGAGCGTGCTTTCGACACCGAGGTGTATCACCGTTTTGAGATTGAACGCATCGCGCGCATCGCTTTTGAATCTGCCCGCAAACGCCGTGGCATTGTAACCTCTATCGATAAAGCGAATGTGCTGCAAACCTCGATTTTATGGCGTCAGATCGTGACGGAAATTGCGCAAGAGTATCCTGATGTGCAGCTGAGCCATATGTACATCGATAACGCTACGATGCAGTTTATTAAAGACCCGTCTCAGTTTGATGTGGTGCTGTGCTCTAACCTGTTTGGTGACATTCTCTCTGATGAGTGCGCGATGATCACCGGCTCAATGGGCTTGCTGCCATCAGCCAGCCTGAATGAAGAGGGCTTTGGCCTGTATGAACCGGCCGGCGGTTCTGCACCGGATATCGCGGGACAGAACATTGCCAACCCGATTGCCCAGATCCGCTCGCTGGCCCTGCTGTTGCGTTACAGCCTGAATGCCGATGCCGCTGCTGATAGCATCGAACACGCGATTACTCAGGCACTGGAAGCTGGTCACCGCACCCGCGATTTAGCAGGCAACGGCCCGGCAGTGAGTACCGATGAAATGGGCAGCATCATTGCCCGTTTCATCACTGAGGAAAAATAAAATAATGAAGACCTTATACCAGAAGTTATTTGATGCACATGTCGTTTTCGAAGCTCCAGAAGAAACACCACTGCTGTACATCGATCGCCACCTGGTCCATGAGGTAACGTCCCCGCAGGCCTTTGATGGCTTGCGGGCGCAGGGACGTCCGGTCCGCCAACCGTCAAAAACGTTTGCGACCATGGACCACAACGTCTCGACCCAAACGCGCGATATCAACGCATCCGGTGATATGGCGCGAATTCAGATGCAAGAGCTGATCAAAAACTGCGCCGCTTTTGGGGTCGAGCTGTATGACCTGAACCACCCTTATCAAGGCATTGTGCACGTGATGGGGCCAGAGCAAGGTTTGTCCCTGCCCGGCATGACGATTGTCTGTGGTGATTCACACACTGCGACCCACGGTGCCTTTGGTGCGCTGGCGTTTGGCATCGGGACTTCCGAAGTTGAACACGTATTAGCCACGCAAACGCTGAAGCAGACACGTGCTAAATCGATGAAAATCGAAGTCACAGGTACCGCCGCACCTGGCATTACCGCGAAGGATATCGTACTGGCGATTGTCGGCAAAACCACTGCGGCAGGCGGTACTGGCCACGTAGTCGAATTCTGTGGTCCGGTGATTGAAGCGCTGAGTATGGAAGGCCGTATGACCGTGTGTAACATGGCCATTGAGCTGGGTGCCAAAGCCGGTTTGATTGCACCGGATGACACCACCTTCGCCTACCTGAAAGGTCGTCAGTTCGCGCCACAGGGTGAGAAATGGGAGCAGGCCGTCGCATACTGGCGTACGCTGCGTTCCGATCCCGATGCGGTATTCGATACGGTCGTGACGCTGAACGCAGCCGACATTGCGCCGCAGGTAACATGGGGAACCAACCCCGGCCAGGTGATGGGCGTTGATCAACCGATTCCCGATCCGGCTTCATTTACCGATCCGATTGAGCGTGCCTCAGCAGAGAAAGCGCTGGCTTATATGGATTTGCATCCCGGCATCCGTATGACCGAAGTGAGCATTGATAAAGTCTTTATCGGTTCCTGTACTAACTCGCGCATTGAAGATTTACGTGCTGCCGCTGCGGTGGCGAAAGGGCGTAAAGTCGCACCAGGCGTCGTTGCTATGGTGGTGCCGGGTTCAGGTCCGGTAAAAGCGCAGGCGGAAGCCGAAGGCCTGGATAAAATTTTCCTCGATGCCGGTTTCGAGTGGCGTTTGCCTGGCTGTTCAATGTGCCTGGCGATGAATAACGACCGCCTGCAACCTGGCGAGCGTTGCGCTTCTACCAGTAACCGCAATTTTGAAGGACGTCAGGGGCGCGGGGGCCGTACGCATCTGGTCAGCCCGGCAATGGCCGCAGCCGCAGCTGTCACGGGTCACTTTGCTGACATCCGTGATTTGACGACAGGAGCGTAAACCATGGCTAACAAATTTGTCCGTCAGACCGGCAAAGTACTGCCGTTAGATGCAGCCAACGTCGATACCGATGCGATTCTGCCGAAGCAGTTTCTGCAAAAGGTGACACGCACCGGCTTTGGTACCCATCTGTTTCACGACTGGCGGTATGAAGATGACGCAGGCACCATTTCGACCGAGAGCTTTATTCTGAATCTGCCGGTCTATAAAGGTGCCAGCATTTTACTGGCGCGGGAAAACTTTGGTTGTGGCTCCTCGCGCGAACATGCACCCTGGGCACTGACCGATTACGGTTTCCATACCGTCATTGCCCCGAGCTTTGGCGACATCTTCTATAACAACAGTTTCAATAACCAACTGCTACCCGTGCGTTTGAGTGAAGACCAGGTGGATGAGTTGTTTAAACTTGCCGCCGCTGAACCCGGCGTGAGTTTTACGGTTGATCTCGAAGCTCAGGCGATCATTGCCGGGGATAAGACCTATCCGTTTGAGATTAACAGCTTCCATCGCCACTGCATGTTAAACGGGCTGGACAGCATCGGCCTGACCTTGCAGCACGAAGAGGCTATTGCCCAATACGAGCAACATCAGCCCGCATTTTTCCGCTGAGTCATCTGATTCTCTCCCTTATCCGAGGGAGAGAATCATCGCAACATCCGTTACGCGTTGCGCACACGCGTCGAAAGCGCAAATGCCACTATCGCCATCACTAGCGCTAACCAGTACACCGAAACATGGCCGTACTGTTCGCTCAACACGCCCTGAATTACCCCGGCTAAAATCATCCCGGTGGAGATAGAGTTAGTGAACATGGTGGTCGCCGCACCAGGCCGACCCGGCATAAGATCCTGAAACCACAGCATCCCAATCCCGGCAATAATGCCGATAAACACCGCATTAAACAGCTGCAAATAGAGCAGTGCGTTACGTGACGTCAATGACACCATGCCGATGTAGAACAGCACCGCCGCCGCCAATGCAATCAGCACCAGATTGCGTTTGCCGATACGCTTTGCCAGGTACCCCGCCAACAGCATCACCGGAATTTCCAGGCCCGCAGCCAGTCCCATCAACACGCCTGCCAGCTTCTCCGGCAGTTGCAGCGTTGAGCTGATATACAGGGGCATATCAATGATATACATGGTGTTGCAGGTCCACATAATCACCGAAGCAATAAACAGTAAACGCACATCACGGTTGCGCCAGCCGCTAACGGGCATCCCGCCGCTTTGCATCAGCCCCGGTTCACGCGTAATCGAAGGGAGCGTGAATCCGACCAGCAACATGGTGATCAAGAACATCACGCCCACCACCAAATAAAGCGTCACAAAGCCATAATTCAGTGCCAGCATAAAGGAGAGCGGCGGCCCAATAACCCATGCAAGCGACAGCTGTGCACGCATTACGGAACTGAACATCACCGCCTCTTTGGCTTCACGGTCAGAGTACTCGCGCGCCAAAGCAAAAATCTGCGGCATCGCCACACTCGCCAAAGAAGTGAGCAACACGCCGAGGGTAATTAGGGTCAGGTAGTGACGTGAAAACGCAAACACCAGCGCATTGGCGACCGCCATCGCGCAGCAAAACAAAATTAGCTTGCGTCGGTCTTTCATGCTGTCAGAACGCTTTGCCACCAACATGCTGACGACAATGCCCGCCACCGCGCTAACGGTAAAAAACAGGCCGACCCAGAAGGGGGGAACCGCGACTTCACGCGTTAAATACAGACTCAGCGTCGGTGCCTGTAAAGCCCCGGCCACGCCGCTGACGAAAGATACCAACATAAAGGCAAGATAGAGCGGATTGATACCGCGTAACACACGCATGAATAGTCCCTTAAATGGAAAACATGAACCCGCCGATAGGGGTTTCTCAGGGTAATCAAAAAGCCCGCATTGAGAAACCATTGACACTAGAAAAATGCACCAGACGGGCATCTTACGGAATACCCACACTGCGGGTGGCGTTGAGTGCGCCGCAGATATAGGGTAAATAAAACTGAGAATTATTTACATGGAGTTCCTCTTTTATGCCTTCGTCACGCCTGAAGCAGCAATTTATTCGCCTGTGGCAAAGCTGCAATGGACAAGCTCAGGAAACCACACTCAGCGATTTAGCCCTGTTGTTGCACTGTTCGCGCCGCCATATGCGTAATCTGCTCAACAGCATGCAGCAAGCGGGCTGGCTCACCTGGCAAGCCGAAGCGGGTCGCGGTAAACGTTCGCTACTGAGCTTCCATTACACCGGGCTGGCGTTGCAGAACCAGAGAGCGGAAGATCTGCTGGAGCAGGATCGCATCGATCAGCTGGTCAAACTGGTTGGCGATAAAGAGCAGGTGCGACAAATGATTGCGGCCCACCTTGGCCGCAGCTTTCGCCAGGGCAAACATATTCTGCGCATTCTTTACTATCGCCCGATGCTCAACCTGTTACCGGGTTCCCCGCTGCGCCGGTCTGAAACCCATCTGGCGCGGCAAATCTTCAGCACACTGACCCAGGTAAATGAGGAAAAGGGGGAAATTGAGCCAGATATTGCCCATCACTGGCAGCAACTTTCGCCGCTGGAATGGCGCTTTTATTTACGCCCGGCGATCCGTTTTCACCATGGTCGCGAACTGGACATGACCGATGTTATCAGCAGCCTGACGCGTGCTCAGGCGCAGCCGCTGTTTCAGCATATTCGTCACATCCACTCACCCGCCGCCTGGACGCTGGATATCACGCTGAGCGAACCCGATGCCTGGCTCCCCTGGTTGCTGGCCAGCAGCAGTGCGATGATCTTGCCGCAAGAGTGGCAGGATCAACGCCATTTTGCCCGTGAACCGATTGGCACAGGCCCCTATCGCATCAGCAGCAACCAGCGCAGCCATCTGAAAATTCAGGCATTTGACGACTATTTTGGCTACCGGGCGCTGATTGATGACGTGAGCTTTTGGGTGCTGCCTGAAATCAGCGATGAGCTGGTCTATTCCGGCGTAAGGTTGGAAGGGGCGAGTCAGAGTGAAAAATCAGAGGAGAGCCGGCTCGAAGAGGGCTGCTATTTTCTGCTGTTCGACCAGCGTTCGTTGGTCGGGCGCGATCCGGCTATCCGCCGCTGGATTAGCTATCTGCTCAACCCGGTTTCAATGCTTAACCACGCTGGTGTTGGCTATCAACGTTACTGGTTCCCCGCCTGGGGACTGCTGCCACGCTGGCATCATCGGCGCGATCTGGCGGAGGTCAGCAAGCCGGTTGGGCTGGATAGCCTGACGCTGACCTGGTACAGCCATCATGTTGAACATCAGGGCATTGCTGACGCGCTACGCCCACTGTTAGCACAGCATGGTGTCCGCCTTCAGGTCCGTGAAATCAGTTATGAAGAGTGGCACGCGGGAGAAGCAGAAAGCGATATCTGGCTCGGCAGCGTTAACTTTACCCTGCCGCTGGAATATTCCGTCTTTGCCCAGCTTTATGAACTGCCGCTGCTGCGCCACTGCCTGCCCATCGATTGGGAAACTGATCTGACGCGCTGGCATCATCAACAATTGCCCCTGGCAGAGTGGAGCAAAACGCTGGTGGAAAATAACTATCTGCACCCACTGTTTCACCACTGGTTGCGGCTGGAAGGAGAGCGCAGTATGCGCGGCGTAAGAATGAATACCCTGGGCTGGTTTGACTTTAAATCCGCCTGGTTTACTCCGCCAGTCCGCTAGGGTTTGTACCTGTCTGTATCTTGCCGCTGGCAGATACAGCATGATGCAAAAATGCGACCGCCAGACAAATACCAGATACATCAAGCTGATGAGATAGCCCCAGACCCAAACCTCTCTGGAGCCAGACCATGTACAAATCCCTGCTCATCAGCTTGCTCTCTCTCAGCACCTTCGCCGCATCGTCAGCCGATCTCAGCCAGTTAAGCGCCGCCGATGTTCTCGGCCCCGCTGCGGTTGCCCCACTGGCACAGCCTCAGCCTCCGGCTAAACTGATTGTCGATCCGCCTTTGCCCGGCCCGTTAAGCAAAGGGGCCGTTTTTATTCAGTACCGCACCGAAAACCTGCGCATTGAGCCGGTATTTGGCCCAGATGCGTTGAAAGTGACACCACGCATCGGCCATCTGCATGTCATTGTTGATGGCAATCCGTGGCACTGGGCTGACACCAGCGGCGAACCGATTATTCTGGTCGGACTGACGCCCGGTAAGCATAAAGTGACGCTGATTCTGGCCAATGCCATCCACAAGCCACTCGACAGTAAAACGGTGGAGTTCACCGTCCCGGCGACAGCAGGCCACAATGGCCATGCAGGTATGTGATAAAACGCGGAGTGCGGAAGGATGGGAGTGCAAGGTAGTGTGCGGTGTTCCCATTCTACCCGTTCAGATGGCGCTGCATTCCAGTGGCTCTATCATAATCGTACTAAAAAAATTGATGGAAGTTCATGATAAAGATATTGAATATCACCTCAACACAAAACACTATCAGTGAATTGGTAGAATTACCTCAAAAAAAATTAATAAAAACACAATAAAAAACATAAAGGTCGACAAGCTCAAATAATAATCGACCCTTATTAGATGAAAATGACTACTTTATTAAATCGTATATATCACTAGCCTCTTCATCCATTGCCAAACTACCTAAAGCGCCTAAATCTAAGCTGTAAATTTTATCACTCTCATTATCCAACCTTATAAAATAACCAAGATCCCCATCCTGGCCAATCATTAGACAATCCGGTTCAACATCTTGAATAGTATACGTTTCATTCCTTTCAAGAAGGTCCTTGAAGTTAAATATGTAAATAAAATCACCTTTCTTACTTTCGACTTCATAAGAATCAATATCTTTAACCTCTTCGCACAAAAACCTCTTGTAAACAAAAGGGAGTTTTACATTCAACTTTTCTTCTAAACCCTCTATCTCTTTTAAGACATTAACACCAACCATAGTCCACCTCTTTTGTTTTTGAAAAACCAAATATCAAAGAAATAATTACCAAGATTACTCTCTCTGACACCATCAAAATACTTACATGCATCAATAAGTGATTTCCGGGCCTGAGCTTCTGGAACGCCTGCATCAAGCATTTCTTTATAAATTATATTAAATTCTTGCTTCAATGTTGTATCCCATTCTCCTGTTGAAGCTCTTCTGGCTCGCTGGGCTGCACTAATGATTGCGTGAGGACTTCCAGATGATGATTTTAACAACGTTGCTGGCGCTGAATTTCTTTGATATCCACTGATTCTTTTCTTAGCCCATGCATCCTGTATAGGGTGGTGACTTTGAACAAAGCCATCTGCTTTACTATTTTTATGTCCCATCGCACGATTAGCTCCGGGAGATAAATTTCCATGAGGATCTACATCGCCCGCTTTATACCCATTTGGAGAGTTACACTTACTCACCCCCCACGGATCCGCCCAGTTAACCGGATCTGGCGCATACGCATACAGGTTCAGACCACCCGCCAGCCCGATTGGGTCCGGGCTGATAAAGTGCATGCTGTCCGCGTCGTAGTACCGGAACAGATTGTAGTGCAGCCCGGTTTCCCGGTCCAGGTACTGGCCCTGCATCCGCAGGTTGTATTCCCGCACCGCCGCCGAGTTCAGCTCGCCCCAGGCGTCGTTGATAATAACGTTACAATTTAATGATTAATTAACTTATCAAATATTATATTTAACCCACTTACTTTCAAATTCACTGAACCGCTCCTTTTTATCTATCCGCCATCCTAAAGCTGTATGATTAAGAGTGTATTTAAAAACATTCTCGAACCCAGTTTTTTGCTGCGTTTCAATAATTGCTTTATTTTTAGCAATCGCGGCGCTGGTTATTTCTTCATCCAGTGAATATTCCGGCGGCTCACTACATGAAAGAGATACTTGTCGACCTTGCTTTCTGTCTCTCAAGGTACAATATGTATTAAATATAGAGTCCAACTCAATTTTTATTTTATTTTTAATCTCATCCGTTCCACCCTCGGCCAGAAGACCATAGCTTTCCACCTCCCATTTATTCATTTCAAAAATAAAGGTGGTTAGCGTTTCTTTTGCTCCGTTAATATCATTCATCATATACACCATTAGTTATTAAAAACACGCCCAAGAACTTTCTTACCATTTTGGAAAACTTCGTATTTTATACCTGTTGGCCGCGTCCCTCCATTTGCATATTTAAATGTCCATTCAATGTCAACAGCTCCTTTCTGTCCAATATAATCCCTCACGGATTTTTCAAACATTCTATAATCACCACGATTAATCGAGGCTAACTGAGGGAATACATTATTTTTCCCACCTTGCCCACCAAGAGCTTTAGCTAAAATATGCCCAGCATCATCTGTCTGGAAGCCCATAGCTCTGGCTGCAGCTCGCGCACTGGCATTAATTCCTGTGCCAGTTTTTAAATCTGCAGGTGAAACTGTTGCTCTCGCTGTCAGAACTTCACCATTTTGACCACAAGTTACTGTTGGGCATTTAGAAAGACCCCACGGATCCGCCCAGTTAACCGGATCCGGCGCATACGCATACAGGTTCAGACCACCCGCCAGTCCGATTGGATCCGGGCTGATAAAGTGCATGCTGTCCGCGTCGTAGTACCGGAACAGATTGTAGTGCAGCCCCGTTTCACGGTCCAGGTACTGGCCCTGCATCCGCAGGTTGTCTTCCCGCACCGCCGCCGAGTTTATCTCGCCCCACGCCGTGTCCACCCGGCCCCAGGCGTCGTTTACGATGCGCCACACCTCCTCCCCGTTGCTGTCGCTCAGCTGCTCCGGCGTCCCGTCCGGCCGGGTGTGATACCAGTAAATCCGCGTGTACTCCCGCGCCCTGTCCGGCGTATCGATGCGGGCCAGCGGCACGTAGCTGTCCGTGTCGCTGTAAACGTACGTCGTACTCCCGTCCCGGCGTATCTCCTGCACCATCCGCAGGCCGTCCCACACGAAACGCACCCGGTAAGACGCCGGCAGCGGCACCACCGGATGCCACGACCGGTTGCGGCTGACGTAGTGCACCTGTTTCTCCGTCCGGCGTCCCAGCGCGTCGTAGCGGAACTGCACCACCGTCTGCGGCA